>NZ_JAJCIC010000021.1 GCF_020554865.1 Lacrimispora sp. 210928-DFI.3.58 | reverse complement strand
GCCAGCCTTTGGGCTGGCATTATTTTGTCCGGAGGACTGGTTATTTACCATATACGTATTCTTTCAATTCCATTTTTGGCAGCATTTTTTTCCTGGTATTCTGTTTGGAGAACAGGAGAGGTAGCAAGTGAAATGACATTTATTTCAGGAATTGAAGATTTTTTATATGACCAGGGAGTATCTATTAATATTGTTAAACGAGCCTATATGTATCAAGATAGAATTCCTGCGGATCAGATTTATATTTTAGAATTTTTACATAGCGGTATTTTAGCCAGACTTTTAGGAATTACCGTATATCATGGAAATACAGTAGAGCATGCTCTATACGGGGGAAGTTTCACACATTCGTTAGGTTATGTTGTGCTTGGAGCAACTTATCTGGTTGGAAAAGGTACAGGATCTTCTTACATTGCAGAACTGTATCAGGATTTTAGTTATATTGGAATCTTTTTTGGAAACATCTTCTATTCGCTGATTATTGCCAGAATAAATCAATTCAAGGGAAGACAAAGAATCTTTTGGATGAGTGTAAGGTTCTACATTATAACACAAATTTTGTGGGCTCCGAGAGGGAGCTATACGGGATTTATTTCTAATTTGCTGGCACCGTCAACTATCATTTGCTTTGTCTGCATTTATGGTATTGCGAATTTGATCAAAGCCAGACATAAAGATTAAACTGAAAGTTTACAGAGATCGATAAATTAAGGATGATTTTTTATGAATAGTAATACGAGCGTTATCCAAAAATCTATGGGATGGTCACTATTTTCTGAAATTGCAGCTAAATTCGTGACGCCTGTCACCAATATGCTGTTAGCAAGAATTTTGAATCCGAATGCGTTTGGAGTACTTGCCATTTGTAACATGTTGGTAAGTTTTGTGGATATTATTACAGATGCGGGATTTGGAAAATATTTGGTTCAGCATGATTTCAATGATGATCAGGAAAAGCATGCTTATGCGGATGTGGCTTTTTGGTCTAATCTTACGATATCAGTTGCGTTGTTTTTGCTAATCATATTGAACAGAACTAAAATAGCCGGGCTATTGGGTAATACGGAATATTCAACGGTAATATCAGTGGCAAGTATACAACTTGTGTTTACTTCATTGTCCAGTATTCAGACAGGTTTATTTAGAAGACAATTTGATTTTAAAAAATTATTTATTACAAGACTAGCGGTGGCAATTACACCGTTGGTTGTGGCGGTTCCACTGGCACTTGCAATGCGGTCGTATTGGGCTTTGATAATTGGAAATTTGGCAGGTGCTTTTGTCAGTTCAATGGTTTTAACTGTTATGTCTTCATGGAAACCACATCTTTTTTATTCTTTTAGTATATTAAAAGAAATGTTTAGCTTTAGCTTTTGGTCGTTATTGGAGGGCTTGGCAAATTGGACAATTTTCTGGGTAGATACGTTTATGGTAACGAATGCATATTCAGAATACTATACAGGAATATATAAAAATTCGGCAAATATGGTTATGTCGATAATGGGTATGATCTCTGCGTCGATGAGCCCGGTATTGTTATCTGTTTTATCCAGGGTAAAAGATGATTCTGGAAAGTATTATGATTTATTTTTGGATATTCAGAGAATTATGCTATATCTGATTATTCCAATGGGAACAGGGTTGTTTTGTTATAGAAAAACTATTACTTATATTCTGTTTGGTAGCAAATGGGATGAAGCAGCTAATATAGTTGGTGCATGGGGACTGATGATGATGTGCAGTGTTATTTTTTACAGCTTTTCCGCAGAATTATATAAATCAAAAGGGATACCGAGGATACTGTTTTTATTTCAGTGTACATATTTGATTTTTCTTATTCCGGTTTGCTTGCTCAGTGTCAAAATGGGATTCTGGCCATTTGTTTATATTAGATGTTTGTGTGTGTTAGAGCAGGTCTTGATGAGTTTGATATTTTTAAAAGTGACATTTAAGTTTAATATTCTTAGGCTAATAAGAAATATGACTTATCCTGTGATTGCATCACTGAGCATATTGGTGTCTTACTGTGTGCTTAGAAACATTCTGAAAACAAGATTACTGGAGATGGCAGGAATGTGTATCAGTGCATTGCTATACCTTGCCATTGTGGTAATTTTCTTTAGGAAAGATTTACTGAGGGCAAAAAATAAAATTCAAAATGTAAAGCTGTGAATGTGGCTTAAGGAGTGGAATGAATTCAAAAAAGAGTACTATTAGCTGGATATTGTGAAATCGATTTCTGCTATTTTGAAAGAATGCCTCTTATCAGCAACGGCATTAAATCTCAAAAGGCTGGTAAAAGCGTTGTAAATAACCAGATTTACCAACCTTTCATACTCTCATTTCAGAAGAAACTATGCAAAAATAGACCCTAAAAATGAGTTTGTCAACAGGTCCACTTTGAAACGGTCTCTTCATGTTACTCTTTTGACTATCAACGCCTCTACCGTTTCATCCCTTCAGATACCGTTTCAGCTGATCATAAAAATTTTCCCGCGTTCCTGCCATAATCACAACGATGATTTCTTCGCCCATACGCTCAACTGTGTATGCTAATTCATAGTTTGTCTTATTATAATAAATATCGTATCCGTAAACACCATTCAGATCGCCGGTTTTCTCTTCTCCTACCGTGTAGTCTTCACAGATTTCATCAATCGCTTTCTTGTATAGATTTTTCAGCTTCTTGTCCTTTAGCTTTTTGATAAACTTTGCAGCCGGAGGAAGGAATCGTACTTGTAGCATATATTAATCCTCCGTTCCAAAGACATCATCATAACTTGCAAAGCTGCCTTTTCCCCCTGCTACATTTTCAGCCTCTGAGAGCATAGCCTCTACCGCCGGTCTAATCTGTGCCTGCCTGGCCTTGAATTCAGATAGCAATGTTTCCCCTGAAAATCCTTCTGCAATCAGTTCTGCAAGAATTTGTTCTGCAAACTCACCGCCAGAAACGGTTTTTACAGGACGGATAACCAGCTCATTGGCACGCATTATACACTCGGCTTCATCCGCAAATCCTAAAAGCTGGAAAAACTTCTGCGGAATCGTGATCTGTCTCTTAGATGAAATACTAACAACTTTCCTGCTCATCTTAGTGCCACCTCTTTCTGCTACTGTTGTGGGCATATTCAATACCTCCTCGTTATTCTATGCGAAAATGTTCTATACTATTCCTTGTTTCTTGGTTTCTTTGTTTTTGAGATTATTATAACGAAAAAGGGCAATAAAGTCAACAGGTTGGCTCAATACCGATAGGACTATTGGTGCAAATAGTTTAGAAAGAATGTATCCCTTTGCAGAAGTAAAGCCAGATATGGCTTGCTTCGGCAAAGGGGCCTGTCTGGGTAAAATACAAAAGCAGTGTTCAATCCGGATATATGTGCCAGGTATTTGCACTGTACACGAATATGGAACGGGCTGCAAAGATGGGGTTTCGTCCGCTGGAATACGCCCTGCAGCTGTCAGATATTTTTGATAAGAAGATTTTTGTCAACGCCGATCTCATAAGGCCTGTACGGAGTGCAGAGGAGATTGTCCGAAATTATAATGCAGGCTATATGTCAGCACTGAAGTATGTAGAAGAGGGTGCAGTTTATGAGGGCAAAATTGAAAATCTGAAGCTTTTTTATGATAAGGGTGTGCGGATGTCAACCCTGACTTGGAATTATGTAAATGACCTCGCATACCCGAATCCGCCGGCGGCTGAAAATGGCGGCAGGATCATATACAGGTATGACAGGGAGCATGGGCTGACCAATATTGGGAAGGAATTTGTTCAGGCCATGGAGGAGATGGGAATCGTCATTGATCTGTCTCATCTGAACGATTGTGGTGGGGGGTGGCGTATTCTCTATTGTAAAAGCAGATACGCCGGTTATAGCCAGCCATTCGAATGCAAGAGGACTGTGCGGCATAGCGCGCAATCTGAGCGACAGCATGATACGTCTTATCGGGGAGCACGGCGGTGTGGCCGGAATTAACTTCTGCGGGATGAAGGTGCAGATGAAGATAGGCAGTATGACAGTTCGATAGAGGATATCATCAGACATATCGACTATATAAAGAAGATAGGCGGTATCGAATCCGTGGCTTTAGGTACAGATTTTGATGGTATCAGCGGCAGGCTGCAGATCAATGGAGCAGGAGAAATGCAAAAGCTTGCTGCAGCTCTCAGTGATAATGGCTACAAGCCTGATGAGATAGAGAAAATATTTTATAAAAATGTACTGCGAGTGTTTAGGAATGTTATAGGATAGAAGGAAGGGGGAGCTTTGACACTTGATAAAAAAGCACCGGCATGATAAAATGATAAAAACAGTGCAAAGACATGGTACTGGCTGAAGCTGCCGTATAAAATTAAATAGTGGATCACACCGGCCTCGGTGGCTTCTTTCCCAGTCTGATAAAAATAGTAAGCAGGACAGCAGCCATTGAGGCTTTTTATTGCGGAATATCCGGCAAAATGCTTTCGTGACGCATTTTTCTGGGGAGTCTCATGGAGGAGCGGGGAAAGCCTGTGATTGAGGATGAACGGCAAAGAATATGGAGACAAAAGAGTACAGAACACAGGAAGAGATACTGGAAGGCATTGCCCAGCAGATGTATTGTACAGTGGATGACAAATTTTCAGAGGAGATCTATCCGTATAAAACTTATGCGGACTGGGCTCAGGCGTTTCTTATGGAGCATCTCCTTCAGGATGACAGGATCCGCCGGATATCTGTACTCATAGAGGATGGGCGTATAAAAAAGATGCGCATCCTGTGTGTGTCCTATCCCGGTATTCTGTACTCTATGAGAAACGCACATAGTTTAAACGAGCTTTTTGATATTACTCGGATGTCGGATGAAATAGGAGACTTGACAGATCTGCAGCATCTGGACATCTGTACGGTAGGGATCCGGTTTTCCGAAAGCATCTGGAGACTGCCAAAGCTGACAAAACTAAATATTTTCTGTCCAAACTGGGAGGGAGTTACGGGATGGTCTGGAAATATGGCCAGTCTAAAGGAGCTGTCATTGGTGAATACCTTTGGCAGATATCAGATCTATAGGCTGAGGGAGCTGGAAAAGCTTGATCTGGGAGATAGTGATCCTGGTGAATTACCGGATAATTATTTTAATGAGAATAGGAAATTGCAGGAAGTAAATCTGGCCGGCACTGCCCTGAAACATTTACCCCAGTCTCTTTTTAAGCTGAAAAAATTACGGCGCCTGAATCTGGAGGCTGTGCCCATAGAAGAACTTTCGCCAAAGATCAGGGAGCTTAAGGAACTTCGCAGCCTCTTATTAAAGGGAACAGAGATAAAGACTTTGCCGGAAGAAGTGACGGCATGTACGGATCTGGAAGAGATATCGTTTCCGGCAAAGCTTATAGAGCTGCCCTTAAGGATCGGCAGTCTTAGCAGGCTGACGGAATTGAATCTGAGAACAACAGAGCTTCGGCAGCTGCCGGAAAGCGTGGGAAGGCTGCAGCGCCTGTATCGGCTTACTGTGCCGGGAACATTGGAGTCACTTCCGGATTCTATTGGTAATCTTCAGAATATACAGGCGTTGGATCTAAGGCATACGAGAATAGAAAGGCTGCCTGAATCCTTGGGCGATATGGTAAATATGAGGACACTTCTTTTTCCCAAGGGATTAAAATTCCTGCCGGAAACCATTGGCAATCTTAAGAAGCTGTCATATCTGGATTTAAAAAGGACGGAGATAGAGAGAATTCCGGAGAGTGTTGGACAGATGTCACAGCTTGCCAGCATTACCTTTCCTGATACCCTATGTGAGCTCCCGGAATCGATTGGCGGGTTGCAGGGAGTGCAGGAGATGGACTTGTCGAAAACAAAGATAAGGGAGCTGCCAAAGGGAATAGGAAGCCTGACAGGACTCATACGGCTGGTTTTTCCTCCCGGATTGGAGGTGCTTCCTGATACCATCGGCGGCTTAAAACGTTTATGCGGGCTGCTTTTGGAGGATACGAGGCTGAAAGAACTGCCGGAGAGTATTGGGGAGCTGGAACAGATCGAGAGGCTTACCGTTCCGGGCTGCCTGCGCAGCCTTCCGCATTCCATAGGAAGACTGCGCAGGATCACAGAGCTGGATCTGAGAAGAACAGAAATGCCTGTTCTCCCGGAGGAGATATGCGGATTGGAAGGTCTGGAATCCCTTGATCTGCCTGCAGGATTAGAAAAATTGCCTGGAAATATTGGACAGCTCACAAAAATTGAATGTCTGGATCTGCGGAAAACCAAAGTCGCCTGTCTGCCGGAGAGTATTGGTCTTATGAGCAGTTTAAAGAAAATACAGGTCGCTCCTGCTCTGGAGCAGCTGCCGGAGGGAATAGGACGTCTGAAGAAAATTGATCAGCTGGATCTATCCAATACGCAGATTAGACAGCTTCCAAATGATATTTCTGAAATGAGCGGGCTTAAGAGCCTGATGCTTATGAAAACCAGGATCCAAAGGCTGCCTGAGATCATGAAGGGATGGAAAAACCTGAAAGTATTGAATATGACGGGCAGTTCCCTTGCATTTCTGCCGGAGGAGATCGGGGTGCTGGAGAGCCTGGAGTATCTGCACCTGGGAGGCACGGGAATCAGAACGCTTCCGGCATCTGTTGGAAAGCTGAAAAATCTGAAGGAATTGACGTTAGATGGAACCAGGATAGAAATTCTGCCGGAGGAAATTTGTTCCCTTAAAAGATTACAAAGGCTGTCTCTTTCAAAAAGCAGGGTGAAAGCACTTCCTTCTGCCATTGGGGAGTTATCAGGTTTGGTCCAGCTGGATATTTCTGAAACGCAGATCGATTATATACCTGACAGCGTAGAAAAATTTATTTCAACGGAATTTCAGCAGCTTTGGATGCAAGGGATAAAACTGGATTATGTGTCAAAAGGACTGGCAAAGCTGATACTGAAAACAAGCCGGCACGGTTTCTTTTATTCGGACACTGCTTCTCTGAGCCGGGAACAGATCATAAACCAGGAGCCCACACTGTTTGAGTGTTCTCGCGATGTGATAGATTCCTTTTATGCAGATGAGCTGGTCCGTCTGAATGAATGCAAGGTAATATTCCTTGGGGATGGAAATGTGGGAAAGTCTTCCCTTATTGACCGTATTATAGGCGGCAGCTTTCAGATCAACCGCTCTGTTACCAATGGGATCAGCATTAGAAAATGGCAGACCGTCATCGACGGAAAGGAGGTAAGAGTACGCTTTTGGGATTTTGGCGGGCAGGAGATCATGCATACCATGCATCTTTGCTTCCTTACTGCCAGGACAGCATATGTGATCGTGTTGGACAGCCGGCAGGACCAGTATCTGGAGAAGCTGGCGATCGATTGGCTTCAGACTGTGAAAACCTTTGCTCCCAATAGCCCGGTGATACTTGCTTTGAATAAATGTGATATGAATCCGATGGCCATGCTCAATCTGGCCTCTTTGAAGGAGAGCTTTCCGCAGCTGGTGGATTGTGTGCGGACGTCTGCTTTCGATGGCACAAATATTGACAGCCTGAAAAAATTGATTGCATATTCGATCAAGAATCATTCCTCCTATTCCGTCATTTTTAATAAAAAATGGTTTAGGCTGAAGGAAGAGCTGGAAAGCATGAATGCCTTTTATATATCTAACAGGGAATACGTTTCCATGTGCCTGGAGCATGGGATTACGGACACAAAGCTTCAGGCAAGCCTGCTGCGCTGGTTCGGCGATCTGGGGGTTTCCTACCATTATTCTGATTTTGATTTTATATCCGAACCAGATGAGATCAATGTTTTGAATCCAGAGTGGGTGACCAATGGAATTTACCGCCTGATCCTTCGGACAAGGACGCATAATGGACGTATCAGCCATGAGGCTATATATAAAGTAATGGAGCATTCCTATGAGGATGATATCAGCCCGGAGTTTCTATATACCAGGCGGGAGGTAAAGTTTATTTTGGAGATCATGAGGCAGAAGGGGCTTTCTCTTGCATTGGGCCAGGAGGAACTGATACCTATGAAGCTGGATAATTCTCCTCCTCCAGCGGTGGGAATGATCAATAGAAAAGCAAAGAACATTCTGCACTTTGCCATAAAGGGGGATTATCTTCCAAACAGCATTATCCATAAGCTGATCATTGGACGCATTCAAGAGGTGGATTTTAAAAATATCTGGAGAAATGGTGCCTCTTTGTATAATCGTGACATGCAGGCAAAGGCTTTGGTAGAATTGCGGTATGATTCAAGATATCGTCTGGATATTTATATCCTGTCAAAAGAGAGATCCGTTGAGAAGGAATATCTGAACATTATACGTGATAATCTTCTGAACATTATTACAGAGCTCAATCTTGATAATTATGAGGAAGTGATCTGCTATCAGCTTGAAAATGGAATCAGCGGGGAGGAGCCCTACTCAAGGGTTTGGAAGCCATATTTAAGGGGAATCCAGAAAATTTACCTTCCTGATTCGGACACCTATATTGCGCCGGGGATATTGCTGAATGAAATTTATACCAAAGAACAGATCAATGAAAGAGGAAGGCGGGAACAGGGAATGAGCGGTACATTTAATAATTATGGAAATATTTATGGTTCCAATATTTCGATTGGGGATAATAACCAGTTGACTGTCCAGGATTCTGTATACAAGGCAAAGATGGAACAGGCAAAGCAGATGGAAGCGATCTCAGAGAGAAGCTACGAGAAATTGATCGGACTGCTGGAAAAGATGATCGAGCAGCAGGGGCTTCCTGTAAAAAAGCACCTGGAATTGGTGGAGATCCTCCACAGTAAAGGGAGCAGGGAAAGTGTGTGGACGAAGATACGCGATTTTCTGACAGATACGGCTAATATTGCGACCATTGCGACAGCATTTCCTGTGATTGCCCAGGAGATTGCAAAGTTATTTTAGAGAAGTAAAAAAACGCGCAGCTTCAGACGCGCGGTTTAAGTTAGTGAGGAAGCATTTAGAGCAAAGGAATCCACGGCCCGGTAACTGGAAGATATGAAAGCCACCGGCAGACCACCTCCGCCAGTCCTGCCAAAACCATCACCTGTATGGGATTCATTTTAAACCGCATAAGAAGCAGCAGAGATGCGGCAAAAATGCAGACTGCCCGGAGGTTCACTGTATTTATCAAAACAGCTCCGTCTCCCCAGAATGCCGTCACCAGAATACTAACCCCGGCGGCCCCGATCATGGCGATCACTGCGGGCCGCAGGGATTTCAGCACGCCCTGTATGAGAGTCAGGTTCCGGTAGCGCAGATAGATGCGGGCCAGGAGGGTGACGAGGATACAGGAGGGGAGGATGCAGCCGGCAGTGGCAGTCAGGGCTCCTAAGGGGCCGGCGATCCTGGTGCCTACGAAAGTGGCGGAATTGATGGCAATGGGACCGGGGGTCATCTGGGAGATGGTAATGAGATCGGTGAACTCGGAGGCAGTGAGCCAGCCGTGGAGAGTGACTACCTGGCTTTGGATAAGGGGCATGGCGGCGTAGCCTCCGCCGAAGCTGAAGGCGCCGATCTGAAGGAAGCTGAAAAAGAGCTGTAAATATATCATAAGAATACGACCTTTCCTCTTTTTTCTAAATGAATTTCTTAAGATGCCGCAGTTTGTATCTGGGCTGCGAAGCCTCAGGCGGACCACATGTTACTGTGCGCCCTTGCGCTGCTCTGCATGGTTTTGGGCATATAAGGTACGCACCACTCCGAAAAATGCACAGATCAGGATGATAAACACAACGTTGACGCCATATACATAGTTCGCTGTAAAGGCAGCTATCATGATCAAAACGGAGAGCCACTGTTTTTCCTTCACAATACCGGAGGACATTTCCCACACTACCTGCATGATCACAGCGCCCACGCCGGCCTGCATTCCATTTAACATCCAGCCCACCACAAGGTTGGAGCGGAAGGCTGTGTAGCAGAGGGAGATGGCAGAGAGGATGAGGAACGGGGGTATGACCGTTGCCAGCACCGAGGTAAGGACGCCGGCCATGCCGGCCAGCTTGTAGCCCACCACGATCGCCCCATTCACTGCGATGGCTCCCGGAGAAGACTGGGCAATGGCGACCAGATCCAGCATTTCCTGTTCATCGATCCAGTGGAGGCCGTCCACGAACTTCTTTTTCATCAAAGTGACGATGACATAGCCTCCGCCAAAGGTAAAGGCGCTTAAATATAAGGTGGAGAGAAAAAGGGTCCCTAAAAGGCGGCTCTTTTTAGGTATTGTATGGACGGTCATAGGATTTCCTTTCTATTTTCATCTCAGAACAGTCTTACGGCTGCTTCTGTCAATTTTTCTTTCTCTACTATATCTCTTGAAAATCCATATGTAAAATACTATAATTAAATAATATTTATAATAAAAATCTGATAGATAAATGGGGAGGGGACCATATATGACACTGCGCCATTTGCGGATTTTCACAGCGGTGTGCGAGACCGGAAGCATGACGGCTGCTTCAGAGAGGCTTTTTATTGCCCAGCCTTCCATCAGCCTGGCAATCTCGGAGATGGAGGAGTACTATGGGGTGAAGCTCTTTGACCGGATATCCAGGAAGCTGTATCTGACAGACAGCGGCCGCCGGGCCCTGCAATACGCCAGGCACATCATTGACCTGATGGACGAGATGGAGCAGGGCATGAAAAATGCAGATACGGTGGGACGTCTGAGGGTCGGGACAAGCATTACCATCGGTACCTACCTGCTTCCCGGATATATCAAGTGCTTAAAGGACAGGTTCCCCACTCTCCATGTGGAAGCAGTCATTGGCAATTCCGGCAAGATCGAGCAGCAGATACTGGAAAATAAGATCGATATGGGGATCATCGAGGGGGCAGTGCACAGCTCCTTCATTGTGAGTGAAAGTTTTGAGGGGGATGAGATGGTCTTTATCTGTCCGCCGGACCATCCATTTTCGGGCCGGTGCCTGGAGTCCTTAGAGCTTCTTAAGGACCAGGAATTTATTGTGAGGGAAAATGGCAGCGCCAGCAGGGAGATCCTAAACGGCATCCTGGCGGCCAATGAGCTTGCCCTTCATCCCCTGTGGGAGAGTGCCAGCAACCAGGCCATTGTCCAGGGGGTGAAGGAGGGAATGGGGATCTCCATGCTTCCCCTTTTTCTGGTAAAGGAAGGCTTGGAAAAAGGAGGCCTGTCCCGGTTCCAGGTAAAGGATGTGGCAGTGAGCCGCAGGTTCTCTGTGATCTACCATAAGAATAAATTCCTGTCAGAGAGTGCGAGGACCCTGGTGGGGATCTGTATGGGAAAAAGTAACAGTTCAGCCGGCTGCCAGACGCCCTTCCGGCAGTCAGCTGAACTGTTACGGGAAAAATATAAAAATTCTGATTAAGTGTCGCAAAACAGAAAAAGATGTGGTATACTAAATTGATATGTTATGAGAATTGTAAGGAGTGCCTGTATGCTGAACGAAGAAAAGGTCAGGTACATGACAGAGCTGGCCATATTTGAGAAAAATGAGGGGAGGAAAATATTCCCTATCAACCGTTATTTTAAAACAGATTACGTAGGTGGGCATATGTTCCGCTCCTTTTTTGGGTACAGCTTCTGCTATCTGCTGTTTCTGGCTATGTGGGTACTCTATGAGCTGGATAATTTTATGGATGGAACGACACTGGAGGAGCTGATAGAGTGGGGCAGAAAATGGGGGATCGCCTATATCGCAGGTCTGGCAGTCTACCTGCTCATAACCTGCATTGTTTATTCCAAACGGTATGAATACGCCTCCAGGTCACAGAATATGTATGCATCAAAGCTGAAGCACCTGGTAAAGCGCTATGGCAAGGAGAGGCCGGAGCGGACAAAGGAGAACAGAGGAGGGAAGGGCCGATGACGAGTCTTCTGCTGGTGAAAGAGCACCTGAAAGGTTTTTACAATAAATACAGCTACGGCATTCAGCCGGTCATCCATTTCTTGTTTGCGCTGTGTACATTTGCCAGCCTGAATACGAACATCGGATACATGGTGAAGTTAAAGAGTCCTCTTGTGATCCTGCCGGTTTGTGCGGTGAGCGCCCTGCTTCCCTATGGTGCGATCGTGTTTCTGGCAGGCTGCTTTATGATCGCTCATGTGTATGCTGTCTCCATGGAGATGGCGATGATCACCCTGGTCCTTATTCTGGTGGTGGCTGTGATCTATTATGGCTTTAAGCCGGGAGACAGTGTTCTGCTGGTCCTGACTCCCCTGGCATTTTTCCTCAAGGTGCCCTATGTGATACCTCTCTTAGCAGGCCTGGGAGGCAGCCTGGCTTCTGTGATACCGGTGAGCTGCGGAGTCTTTTTATACTTTCTTCTGCTGTACGTAAAGCAGAATGCGGGAGCGCTCATCAGTGAGGCTTCGGTGGAGCTGGTACAGCGCTACGGACAGATCCTCCGGTCAGTTCTCTTTAATCAGAATATGATGGTGATGATGGCGACCTTCGCAGTGGGGATCATCATTGTGTACTTAGTCCGCAGGCTCTCCATGGATTATTCCTGGGTAGCTGCGATCGTGGCAGGCTCTGTGGCAGAGCTTGCAGTGGTATTTGTGGGAGAGTTCGTGTTCGGCGTGACAGTGGCAGTGGGCCAGCTGACAGTCGGGCTTTTGCTGGCAGCGGCTCTGGCGGCTGTATATAATTTCTTCATCTTTTCTGTGGATTATACCCGCACAGAGTATGTGCAGTTTGAGGATGAGGACTACTATTACTACGTAAAGGCAGTACCGAAGATGACAGTGAGCACAACAGATGTAAAGGTGCAGAAGATCAGTGCCCGCAAGCGCAGTACAAGGGAGCGTAATACAGAATCATGAAACAGTTTACTTTGAAAGTCCTGCTGCCGGATTGGCAGCCTGTATTCAGGTATGCCAAGTGCGCCCGCCAGATTTTCATGGAGCGGAAGCGCATCGGCCAGCCGGGCGCATATAGGTTTAGAAACAAGGAGGTGGAAGCAAGATGGATATCATGACAATGGATATCGTGCCGGATGTGCTGGCAAAGGCATCCTCCTGGCTGTCCCTGCTTCCGAGAATTTCTCTTAGAAATATTTGGGAAATCGTGATCATTTCACTTTTGGTATATGAGATCCTGGTCTGGATCAAGAATACCAGGGCTTGGAATCTGCTAAAGGGCCTTTTGGTCATTCTGGCCTTTGCCGTTGCAGCAGCTGTGCTGCGGCTTAGCACGATCCTGTGGATCATACGGAATTTTACCACTATTGCGGTCACGGCTCTTCTGGTGGTGTTCCAGCCGGAGCTGAGAAAGGCATTGGAGCAGCTGGGAAGCAAGAACCTGCTGTCAAACATCCTTTCCTTTGACGATGGCAAGGAGAATATGGGCTTTAACGACAAGACCATCAATGAACTGACCCGCGCTACCTTTGAGATGGCAAAGGTAAAGACGGGGGCCCTTATGGTGATCGAGCGCGGAACCTCCCTTAAGGAGATCGAGCGCACAGGCATTGAGATCAACGGCCTTGTCACCAGCCAGCTTCTGATCAATATTTTTGAGCACAACACGCCTCTTCATGATGGAGCCGTGGTGATACGGGGAAACAGGATCGCGGCAGCGACCTGTTATCTGCCCCTGTCGGATAATATGACGATCAGCAAGGATCTGGGCACGCGGCACAGGGCTGCTGTTGGGATCAGCGAGACATCGGACAGCCTTACGATTGTAGTATCAGAAGAGACCGGACGGGTGTCAGTGGCAGAGGGCGGTTCCCTCACAAGGATCATAGATGCGGAAGGGCTGAAGACGGTCCTTGCAGGTGTAAAGGAAGAGACGGTTTCCACCAACCGGTTTAAGATATGGAAGGGGAGGCTAAAGAATGGAAAGAAAGCTGACGAATAATCTGGGCCTTAAGCTGATCTCGATCTTCCTGGCATTTTTCATATGGCTGGCGGTGGTGAACATTTCCAATCCGGAGATCCAGGGGAGCAAGGAAGTGCCTCTGGAGATACTGAATGAGCGGGTCCTGGAGGCCAGCGGCAAGACATATGAGCTTTTGGGAGATAAGGACACCGTGACTGTTGCCTACAAGGTGCGTACCCTGGATGCGGGGAGCGTCACGGCTTCCGATTTCAGGGCATATATCGATCTGGCTGAGATGTACGAGCCAACAGGTGCTGTGCCTGTAAAGATTGAGGTAAAGAATAACCGGGTGGATTCTGCAACGCCGAAGCCCGGTGTGGTTCGTGTGGATACAGAGGATATCCAGCGCAAGCGGTTCCCGCTGACAGTCTATCTGGACGGAGAGACAGAGGGCGGCTACCAGGAGGGAAGGGCCTCCATTTCACCCAGCTATATTTATGTGACAGGCCCGATCTCCATTGTGGGCCAGATCAATAAGGTAGGTATTGTAATCGGTATAGAGGGGGCGAATGCGGATCTGTCCGGCTCTGCTCCTGTGAAGTGCTTTGACTCCAATGACAATGAGATCACGCAGCTGGACGAGCGGGTGAAGCTCAGCCGCACGGAGATCGACTTTACCCTGCCCATATTGAAGGTAAAATCCCTGACGCTGAATTTTGAGACAGAGGGCGTGGTGGCCGACGGCTACCGCTATACGGGCATTGAGTCAAGCAAAAATTCCGTTTCCGTTATGGGATTGAAATCAGACTTGGCAGGGGTAAACGCCATCAATATCCCCAGCTCGGAGCTGAACATGGATGGAGCTACCGCTGACAAGGAGGTAACCATCGACATCAGCAAATATCTGCCGGAGGGTCTGGAGCTGGCGGA
Organism: Lacrimispora sp. 210928-DFI.3.58; assembly: GCF_020554865.1. Classification (GTDB taxonomy): domain Bacteria; phylum Bacillota; class Clostridia; order Lachnospirales; family Lachnospiraceae; genus Enterocloster. The sequence continues at coordinate 67,620 of NZ_JAJCIC010000021.1, read as the reverse complement.
GGATGACAGCCAGATTCAGGTTGTTATCAAGGTGGAGCCTTTGGAGAACAGGACCTTCAATCTCTCCACCAGCCAGATCAGGCAGGTGGGCGCATCCAGCCAGTACAGCTATCAGTTTGACAGGGATTCTATCAAGGTAGTGATACGGGGACTCAAGGAGGACTTAGATCAGTTGAGCGAGGAAACGCTGAAGGCCGAGCTTGACGTGAGCGACATGGAGGCTGGCGTACACCAGGGAGAAGTGCTCTTTGAACTGGGAGCAGCCTATGAGCTTGTAAGCTGTGAGAGCCCGCAGATGATCGTTCATGACAGAAATAGTGGAAGCTCTTCTGGAGATGAGGGCCGGAGTGAATCGGGGGATCACGCCGGAAGCAGCCAGAAGGAGACAGAAGGCAACGAAACAGAGTAATAGAATGATTGGCCGCAGCAACTCTGCGGCCCGTAAGGAGTGAAGGTATATGGTAAGTGCAGCAACAGTTATCAAAAATCCATCCGGCCTGCATTTGAGGCCGGCAGGTGTCCTCTGCAAGGAGGCATTGAAATTCAAATCAAAGGTGTCCTTTAAGGTCCATGGCGCAACCACGGCAAATGCAAAGAGTGTGTTGAGCGTCTTGGGAGCCTGTGTGAAAAGCGGGGATGAGATCGAGTTTGTGTGCAATGGCCCAGACGAGCAGGAAGCCCTGGCTGCCATGGTAAAGATCGTGGAGGACGGTTTGGGAGAGTAAAGGAAATGACGGCAACCAAAGGTTGTGAGTATAAATAGTAAGGAATTAAGGAGGTACAGGAGTATGTACAATGGAACAGGCGCTTCTTCAGGAATCGGCATTGGAAAGGCAGTGATCGTTGAGGATGTGCAGTTAGTCATCACAAGGCAGGAGGTCGCAGATACTGGCAGCGAGGTTCAGCGTTTTAAGGGAGCACTGGATCAGGCTATACTGGATACAGAGCGGCTGGCAGAAGATTTAGCAACAAGAGTAGGGGAGAAGGAAGCAGAGATCATGCAGGGACATATGATGCTTCTGGGCGACCCCATGCTCACAGGAGAAATTGAGAACGCCATTAAGAACGAGAAGGTCAACAGTGAGTTTGCCATTGAAAATGTCTGCAATATGTATGCGGACATGTTTGCATCCATGGGCGATGAGCTGATGCAGCAGAGAGCTACCGATATGCGCGATATCAAGACCAGGATGCAGAAGATCCTCATGGGCATCCAGTCTGTGGATATTTCTGCCCTTCCTGAGGGAAGCATCATCGTGGCAAAGGATCTCACACCTTCCATGACGGCAGGGATCAACCCTGCCAATGTGACAGGTATTGTGACAGAACTGGGCGGCAGGACATCCCACAGTGCGATCCTGGCAAGGGCTCTGGAGATCCCGGCTGTTGTTGCAGTGGGCGGAGTTATGGATAACGTGAAGGATGGGGACAGCATTGTGCTGGATGGCACCACAGGAGAGGTATTTGTCAATCCTGAGGCGGCAGTAAAGGCCCAGTACGAGGAGAAGAGAGAGCAGTTCTTAAAGGAGAAAAAGGAACTGGAGCAGTACATTGGAAAGCCATCTGTCACAAAGGACGGAGTTCAGGTTGAGATCGTAGCCAATATCGGAAAGCCGGAGGACGTAGATAAGGTGCTCCAGTATGACGGCGAGGGAATCGGCCTGTTCCGCACAGAGTTCCTGTTCATGGACAGAAATGCGATGCCCACCGAGGAGGAGCAGTTTGAGGCTTACAAGAAGGTGGCAGTTGCCATGAACGGAAAGCCCGTTATCATCCGTACCCTGGATATCGGCGGCGACAAGGAGATCCCATACATGGGCCTTGAAAAGGATGAGAACCCCTTCTTGGGCTACAGGGCGATCCGCTTCTGCTTAGACCGCAAGGAGGATATCTATAAGCCGCAGCTGCGCGCCCTGCTGCGTGCCAGCGCCTTTGGAAATATCCGCATCATGATCCCTCTCGTTACCTGTATTGATGAGTACAGGGAGGCTAGGGCTCTTGTGGAGGAGTTAAAGGCAGAGTTAGATGGAAAGGGCATTGCCTACAAAAAGGATATCCAGGTAGGTATCATGGTGGAGACAGCCGCCGCTTCTCTGATCGCTGATATCTTTGCAAAGGAAGCAGACTTCTTCAGCATCGGCACCAACGATCTGACGCAGTATACCATGTCTGTTGACAGAGGAAATAAGAAGATATCCTATCTCTATTCCACCTTTAACCCGGCAGTGCTGCGCAGCATCCGCCATATCATCGCCTGCGGACGTGCGGAGGGGATCATGGTCGGCATGTGCGGTGAGGCAGCCAGCGATCCTATGATGATCCCGCTGCTTCTGGCATTTGGCTTAAATGAGTTCAGTATGAGTGCATCTGCTATCCTGAAGGCAAGAAAGATGGTGACGGAGTACAGCGTAGAGGAGCTGAAGGCTGTCGCTGATAAGGCTATGAGCTTTGCCACAACAGCAGAGGTAGAGCAGTACATGAGAGAATTTGTAGAGAAGAGGTAACTGTGAGGATACGTAACAGTTACGGGAAGGTTACAGGTTAATGGCAGTTTATCTGATTTGTTATGTCATAAGTTTTGTACTGGCCAGGCAGCATGTTTACATGCTGTCTGGGCTGGTCTTAATGGCTGCGGCAGTGTGGCTGTACGGAAGGGACTACGTAAAAACCGGAAATCTTATTCACTTAAGGGGGCTGTTCTGCCTCTTTTTTGTGGGAGGACAGGGAATATCCTGTTTCAAACTCTCCAGGCTTCAGACTGACTGGTGCCTGGAAACCTGGATCTGCCTGGCTCTGGCTGTGGCGGCCTTCTGGGTGGTGTTTGAGGTGCTTACAAGAATGTATGACGGCTGGACAGCTGCTGATATGCAGTCTGTGTACCGCTGGTTCGCCTCCCCGGAATCCCCTCTTCAGGCAAAGAGGCTTTTAAAGGCAATGGGAGCTGTGACAGTGGTGTCCTATCTGGCCTTTTTCTTTGAGGCCTTTCGGCTGGGCTTTGTGCCCCTCTTTTCTTACGGAGTGCCTCACGCCTATTCCTACTTCCATGTGACAGGAGTCCATTATTTTACCGTGTCCTGTGTGCTGGTGCCCAGCCTGTTTGTGGTGTATAGCCTGATGATCGTGAGAAGGGGCAGAGGGCTTTTCAGGGACGGAGGCTTTTTCCTGGGCCTTCTCTTTACTGTGCTTGCCCTTTTCCTTCCTGTGCTGTGTGTGTCCAGGTTCCAGCTGATCCTGGCCGTGGGAATGGCAGTGTTCACCTATATTTCCATGATAGGCTCCTTCCGGCTCTCCTATGGGATCGCTCTGTTTGCGTTCCTGATCCCGGTCTATCTGGTCCTGACAGTGATGCGCAGCCACAGCGTAGAGTATCTGAATGGGATATTTGAGATGAAGAACAGCCATATGCCTATTTTCATCACCCAGCCCTATATGTACATTGCCAACAACTATGACAATTTCAACTGCCTGGTGGAGGAACTTCCAAGGCACGCCTTTGGCCTTCGGATGCTGTTTCCGTTATGGGCCTTTACCGGGCTCAAATTTTTCGTTCCTTCCCTGGTGAATTTTCCTCTGTATGTGACAAAGGAGGAGCTGACCACAGTGACCCTGTTCTACGATGCCTTTTATGATTTTGGAGCAGTGGGAGTGGTGCTGTTTGGCGCCCTGCTGGGCGGGGCCTGCTATTATCTGGTGCGCCGCAGGCGCAAATCCACCTGTCCTGCAGGCCACGTGATCTACGCTCAGATCGCCATGTACATGATGCTGTCCTTTTTCACTACCTGGTTCTCCAACCCGGCCACCTGGTTTTATCTTGCGGTGACAGTGGGGATCTATGTCTATGTGAAATCCTGATGAAGGCATAAATCAGCAGGTTTCAGAGATTTTAAGCATAAAAGAGTCCGGCTGGGATCATGGGATAAATGATCCTTCAGCCGGACTTTGGTGTTATATAAAAGATCAGGCCATTTACTGCCTTGCCCCGTCTTCCCCTACCGTAAAGCCGTCCGGCGTTACGGTGGAGCTCAACATGGCACCTGACTCATCACAGAAATAAAGCTTTCCTTCCCACTCGATCCAGCCCGTCTTCATATACCCCTCCTGGTCAAAGTAGTACCACTTGGAATCAATGTACTGCCAGCCGTCCCTGGGGTAGGAGCCGTTGGAGTAGGAATACCACCAGCCCTTTTCTCCAGATACCCAGTGTCCCTTCCAGGCCTCCAGATCCTCCTTTGTCACCTCGATATAGGAGGAATCCTGCCATTCTCCTGCATTGTTTTTCGAATCAACGGCCTTTACCTTAAAATAATAGCTTCCCGCCTTTGGAAACTTGTTGGAGAAATTGAAGCTGTTCTCCGTTACTGTGTAGGTGGAGCCGATACCATCCTCTCCGGTGCTGTAGCGGCAGAGGCGTACCCGGTAGCATTTGGCGATATTCAGATGGTCCCAGTGGGCGATGCCATTGTCCTCATCCCAGGAAAGTCCTGACACATCCAGATCTTCATCATCCTCATCCAGCTTCTCTAGGGTCACGGTCAGTACCAGAGCCTCCTTGTCGTATTTGGTGGAGCTGGATACGTATTTTACCTTGTCGCCCTTAAAGGTGAAGGCGCTTCTGCCTGACTTGTTAAAGTAGCAGTCATTGTCAGCGGACAGCCAGATCTCCACCTTTGGCTTGTCTCCTCCTACCCAATATTCCTTTTCATTGACAAAGTCTGCGCTGTCCACAGAACAGTCTCCCTCATCCACCGACACATCGATATAACCCGTGGAATCCCCGGCCTGGACATCTGCCGAAATGGTCAGGGTGATGCGGCCTACGGGCTCACGCTCCTCCTTTGCAAAAGCCGGGAACGCGGTCAGGGCTGAAAATGCCAGTGCCAGCAGTGCGGCTCTCTTTTGTAGTGATGGTTTCTTCATATTCCGACCTCCTTTTTCTAAGTATAACAAAGATAAAAAATAAAGAAAATAAAAAAAGTATAAAATATAATTGACTTATTTGTAAAAATTTGCTATTATGCTGTTACAGAAGTGAATATAAGCAATAGTAGATACGGATTGTTACTGTTCGGCAGGCAAAACCAGGTTTGCTAGGGAGATGGATTTTAGAACCTTTGCAGGTTCATTTTCATATGGGATTCTCTTTAGCGGATGTGGTTTTTTTGTTTTCTCAGGAGCAATAATGATAATAAAAAAAGTAATCAACAACAATGTAGTCAGTGCCGTGGACGATAAGGGCAGAGAGATCATTGCCATGGGAAGAGGCCTGGGCTTTAAGGCCAAAGAGGGAGACAGCCTGGAAGACGGGAGGGTGGAGAAGATATTCCGCCTGGAAAGTCAGAATACCATGGACCAGTTCAAGGAGCTTTTGGTTGGGCTGCCTATGGAGCACATACAGATATCGGCTGAGATCATTGCCTACGCCAAAAGCGTGCTGGAAAAACCGCTAAACCCCAATATTTATATTACGCTGACAGACCATATTAATTTTGCCTTGAAGCGTTATGAGCAGAAAATGATGTTTACGAACCCTCTGATCCGGGAGGTGCGCAGCTTCTATCACGAGGAGTATCTGATCGGAGAGTACGCAGTTGCCATGATCGAGAGGAAGCTGGGGATCAGGCTTCCGGCAGATGAGGCGGCTTCGGTGGCCTTACATATTGTCAATGCAGAGTACAACGGGCCCATGAGGGATACCATCCGCATTACCAACCTGATACAGCAGGTCATGGATGTGGTAAGGGAATATTTTCAAATAGAGATTGATGAAACGTCACTGAATTATGAGCGGTTTATTACCCACTTAAGGTTTCTGGCTCAGCGGGTCTTTGCAGGAGAGCACTTAGAGCTCGACAATCTGGAATTTCAGGAGGTCATTGACCGGCTTTATCCGGAGGAATATGCCTGCAGCCAGAAGATACAGGCATTGATCAAATACCAGTACGGCCATCAGGTAGTAGAGGAGGAGGTTGCTTTTTTAGCCCTTCACATTGGACGTATCAGAAATCAGCAGGACAAAGAAAGGAGATAGCGTATGTTTGGGTCATTAAAGAAATTGTTTGGCGGGGAAGAAAAGGGGAGAAAGGCGATCACCTCTCCTGTAAATGGAAGAGCGATCCCCATGAGCCAGGTGGCAGACCCCACCTTCAGCCAGGAGATATTGGGAAAGGGCACAGCGGTGGTGCCTGCAGACGGACGGGTGGTAGCCCCGGCAGATGGTGTTGTCACTATGGTTTTTGAGACAAAGCATGCACTGAGCCTGAAGACGGACAGCGGCGCAGAGCTGATCATCCATATTGGCCTTGATACCGTGCAGTTAAAGGGACAGTACTTTAAAGCCTATGTGGAAGAAGGGAAAAAGGTAAAGCGGGGAGACCTGCTGATGGAGTTTGAACTGGATAAGATCAAGGAGGAGGGCTATGATGTCACGACTCCGGTGATCGTCTGCAATACCCCGGAATTTCCCGGCATGGAGTGCATAAGCGGCATGGATGCCGTTGCAGGTGAGACGGAGATCATAAAGCTGTAGGCTTTAGGGAAGGCAAAGGATTTTGATAACAAAGCGTTTTGTGTTACACGATAAAATGGGACTTCATGCACGTCCGGCAGCAGCCCTTATGATGGCGCTTCTCCATATGGACGCTAAGGTGGAGATTGCCTTTGGCGGCAAATGCACAGACGGAAGGGACATTATGGGCATGATGGACCTTGAGGCCAGGGCGGGCGATGAAGTCACGTTTACCGTCCATGGCCCCCAGGAGAGGGAGGCCATGGAAAAGGTGGAGGAGCTTATGAAAATGGTCTAGAGCCGCCTGGAGGATATTGTAAAAGCAGGAATTTGAACCCCATAGGGTTTAAATAGATGTTATTTCCATACTAAAATCTGAGTTTTCCCACAGGAAAAATAGAAATGGGAAGCTCTAAGAAAAGAAAGGGGACTTATCTATGAAGTATTTACAGAAACTAGGAAAAGCCATTATGCTCCCGGTTGCCGTTCTTCCGGTTGCAGCGATCATGATGGGCATTGGCTACTTCCTGTGCCCGTCCACCATGCAGGGCGGCGATGTGACCGGTTTTGTGCAGATCGTTGGATTTGCTCTGGTAAAGATCGGAGCAGCCGTTATTGACTATCTGCCCATGCTGTTTGCAGTAGGTGTTGCCATCGGACTGTCAAAGGACCAGCACGGTGCAGCAGGACTGGCCGGCCTTGTGGCTTTCCTTACCGTTACCACTGTGTTAAACAGTAGTGTAGTTGCCACCATCATGGGTGCAGAAGAAGCACCTCTGGCATTTTCCAAGATCAACAATGCCTTTATCGGTATTCTCTCAGGTATCACGGCTGCTGCCTGCTATAACAAATACAGCAAAGCGCAGCTTCCCACAGCTCTGGCCTTCTTCTCCGGCAAGCGCTGTGTTCCTATTGTGACCTCCTTTGTGATGGTAGCAGAATCCGTTGTGCTTTATTTTATATGGCCTCTTCTGTTCAATGCACTGGTTTCACTGGGCAAGGGGATCATGAATATGGGACCGCTGGGAGCAGGCATCTATGCATTTGCAAACCGTCTGCTGATTCCAACCGGACTTCACCATGCATTGAATGCGGTATTCTGGTTTGACATTGCAGGTATTGCCGATATCAATAAGTTCTGGGGCTTTGCAGAGGGCGGAGTCAAGGGCGTTACCGGTATGTACCAGGCAGGCTTCTTCCCTGTGATGATGTTCGGTCTTCCTGCAGCAGCACTGGCCATGTATCACACAGCAAAGCCGGGCAAAAAGCAGTATGCAGCAGGAATCCTGGTTGCAGGTGCAGTTGCCTCTTTTGTATCAGGCGTAACAGAGCCTCTGGAATTTGCTTTCATGTTCCTGGCTCCCGGACTGTATGTTGTTCATGCAGTGCTCACAGGTATCTCTGTTGCCATAGCTGCTGCCTTCCATTGGACAGCAGGCTTCTGCTTCAGCGCAGGCGTGACAGACTTTATCTTCAGCTGCCGCCTTCCCATGGCAAACCAGCCGTTTATGCTGCTGGTAGAGGGCGTTGTATTTGCCGTTATTTACTATGTGGTATTCCGCGCTGTTATCGTAAAATTCAATCTGCCGACTCCGGGACGTGAGGAGGAGGATCTGAATGCTGAAATGGCAGCTGTTCTGGCAAATGACGACTTCACAAAGGTTGCAGCCATTGTATTAGAGGGCTTAGGCGGCAAGGAGAACGTTGCCTCCTTAGACAACTGCATCACCAGGCTGAGAATGGAAGTAAAGGACTACACCTTAGTGGATGAGAAGAAGATCAAATCCGCAGGCGTTGCAGGTGTTATGCGTCCAAGCAAGACATCCGTACAGGTCATCATCGGTACAAAGGTACAGTTTGTGGCAGATGAGATGAAGAAGATGCTGTAAAATATTGAAAATGATAGTGACAGGCCCTGGATTCCCCGGAATCCGGGGCCTTTGCTGTAGGGGAAACTTAAGGATATAAATAGTTGAAAAACCGTTCTATCAATGGTATTATCTGACAGGAAGGAGAATTACAGTATGAATACCTATGATTTGATCGGTTTTGATATGGATGGAACTCTTTTAGACAGCAGGAAGTCGATCCTTCCCAGCACTGTGGAAGCGATCGGCAGGGCAGTGGCTGCGGGGAAAACCGTTATCCTGTCTACCGGACGCAGCATCAACGAGCTGGAGGAGTTTGCGGGCCAGCTGGCCCAGGTGCGCTATTACGTCTGTGAGAGCGGTGCACTGATCTATGATTCAAAGGAGAGGAAGATCCTTCATTCGGAAACACTGGCCCAGGATGTGGTGATGAGGATCCTGGATGTAGCTTCGGCGGAGGATACGATGCCATATATCATAAGCAGCGGCGAGTCCTTTGCTGACCGCCGGCATATAGCGGATCTGGCGCATTTTCATATGGGGATCTATCAGGATATGATGGACCGGGTCGTGTGCCAGATGGATGATATGATAGCCCAGTACCGCAAAAATCCATTCCCAATGGAAAAGCTGAATCTGTTTTCCGCCTCTGAGGAGATCCGGGAGAGGATCTATGAAAATGTCAAGTCCCTGCCGCTGGCATTTGCCTATGCAGAGGAGACCTCCCTGGAGATGACGCCTCTCCATATCAGCAAGGCAAGCGGGCTTCGGTGGCTCTGCGGATATCTGGGTATCCCCCTTGAACGGACGGTTATTGTAGGGGATGCGGATAATGATGCCGAGGCCATGGAGGCTGCGGGCTTATCCGTTGCCATGGGAAATGCCCTTCCGCATATCAAGGAAATGTGCGGCGCAGTGGTCTCGGACAATGACAGCGGAGGGTGTGCGGAGGCCGTTGACAGATATCTTCTGGGGAAGGCGTAAGAACCTGGCTGCTCTTTAGCCGGTCATTTTCGTTGAATCTGTGCAGAAATTGAAGTATAATGTACTTCATAAAGATTTCCAAAGGAGGATATCATGGCAGTATCGAATGTTTACTACACCAATATGAGAACCACATTGACAGAAAATCTCCTGCAGAAGCTGGAGCGGCTGGTGAAGAAGGCCGGCATGCTGGACATTGATTTCAACAACAAATTTGCTGCGATCAAGATCCATTTCGGAGAACCTGGGAACCTGGCCTATCTGCGGCCAAACTATTCCAAGGTGCTGGCAGATCTGATCAAGGCCCAGGGAGGAAAGCCATTTCTGACCGACTGCAACACCCTGTATGTGGGACGCAGGAAAAATGCTTTAGACCACCTGGATGCAGCTTATGAAAATGGATATAACCCCTTTGCCACAGGCTGTCACGTGATCATCGCAGACGGCTTAAAGGGCACAGACGAGGCTCTGGTGCCCATTGATGGAGAGTATGTAAAGGAAGCAAAGATCGGACGCGCCCTTATGGATGCGGATATTCTGATCTCTCTGACACATTTTAAAGGCCACGAGGCCACCGGCTTTGGCGGCGCATTAAAGAACATCGGTATGGGAGGCGGCTCCAGGGCAGGCAAGATGGAAATGCACAATTCCGGCAAGCCCTTTGTAGTCCGGGAGACCTGCGTTGGCTGCGGCTCCTGCCAGAGGAACTGCGCCCACAGCGCCATCACCATCACAGACCGCAAGGCCTCCATTGATACGAACAAATGTGTTGGCTGCGGCCGCTGTATCGGTGCCTGTCCTGTGGATGCGGTAAACACCCTGTATGATGAGGCAAATGATATCTTAAATAAGAAGATCGCAGAGTACACCCTGGCAATCCTGAAGGGACGCCCCAGCTTCCACGTAAGCCTTGTGGTGGACGTGTCCCCGAACTGTGACTGCCATGCGGAAAATGATGCGCCCATTGTGCCGAATGTGGGCATGTTCGCATCCTTTGACCCGGTTGCCCTGGATATGGCCTGTGTGGACGCAGTAAACCGCCAGCCGGTGATGGCGGGAAGCTTTCTCTCCGAGCAGGAGCACTGCCACCACGATCATTTCACGGATACGCACCCGGATACCAACTGGGAAAGCTGCATTGACCATGCAGTAAAGCTGGGGCTGGGCAATAAGGAATATCATCTGATCACCATCTGATTGAAAAACATTACAAGGAGGACATAAGCAACATGACAAAGAAACGTTCATTGGACACAATCTGTATCCAGGGAGGCTGGGAGCCGAAAAACGGCGAGCCGCGCCAGCTTCCGATCTATCAGAGCACAACCTTCAAATACACTACCAGCGAGCAGATGGGCCGTCTGTTTGATCTGGAGGAAAGCGGTTACTTCTACACAAGGCTTGCCAATCCGACGAATGACGCTGTGGCAGCGAAGATCTGTGAGCTGGAGGGCGGCGTAGGGGCTATGCTCACCTCCTCCGGTCAGGCAGCTACCTTTTATGCCATTCTCAATATCTGTCAGGCAGGAGACCACATTGTCAGTTCTTCCACCATTTACGGCGGAACCAGCAACCTGTTTACCGTGACCTTCCCGAAAATGGGGGTGGAGTGCACTCTGGTGAACCCGGATGCAGATGAGGAGGAGCTTGCAAAGGCCTTCCGTCCCAACACAAAGGCCGTGTTTGCTGAGTCCATTGCCAATCCGGCTCTGACTGTGCTGGATTTTGAAAAGTTTGCAAGGCTGGCCCACAGCCATGGTGTTCCCCTGATTGTAGACAATACCTTTGCGACACCGATCAACTGCCGTCCCATCGAGTGGGGCGCTGACATTGTCATCCACAGTACCACAAAGTACATAGACGGGCATGCCATGACAGTGGGCGGCGTGATCGTGGACAGCGGCAATTTTGACTGGGAGGCTCATCATGACAAGTTCAAGGGCCTTACAGAGCCGGATGAGTCCTACCATGGCATCATCTATACCCAGAAGTTTGGAAAGCTGGCCTATATCACAAAGGCGACCTCCCAGCTCATGAGAGACTTAGGCTCCATCCAGTCCCCGCAGAATGCTTTCCTGATCAACGTAGGTCTGGAGACCCTCCACCTGCGCGTTCCGAGGCATTGCGAAAATGCCCTGAGAGTGGCAGAATATTTAAAATCCAGAGAGGATGTGGCCTGGGTGAATTATCCGGGGCTTCCAGGGGATAAATATTATGAGCTGGCCCGGAAATACATGCCAAATGGTACCTGCGGCGTGATCTCCTTTGGCTTAAAGAGCGGGCGTAAGGGGGCAGCTGAGTTCATGGATAAGCTGAAGCTCTGTTCCATTGAGACCCATGTGGCAGATTCCAGGACAGCAGTCCTTCACCCGGCCAGCCATACCCACAGGCAGCTGACAGATGAGCAGCTGGTGGAGGCAGGAGTAGATCCCTCCATGATCCGTTTCAGCGTGGGCATCGAGGATGTGGAGGACATCATCGAGGATATCCGCCAGGCACTGGAGTAAGAGATCGTTTGGGGAACATGTGATAGAAAATGGGTGCAGAGGCAGGAGCAGCCGTCTCTTTGGAGGGCGATTGTTCCTGCCTGCCTTTTTTGAGCGGCAGTTTCTTGCGTTTCTGCATCTTGCACCGCGGCTGCCGGGAGAACGTCTGGCGCTCCGGTTTCGGACATAAGAAGCACTAAGACAGCTGATTTTTCCTAAGAGCCAGAGCAGCATCAATGCAACTCGCTGCGCTCAAACAATCATTGATGCTGCTCTGAACGGAAAAACCAGCTGCCCAAATGCTTCTAATGTCCTGCAAAGTCGCTTCAGCCGTCCTCCCGGCAGCCGCGGTGCAAGATGCAAAAACGCAAGGTCTGTTTTATTTGACATGTCCGGCGGAAGCTGTTATAGTTACAAATACTATGATTTTGTTAAATCTTCATGCGCCCGGCTGGCGAATGCGCCGCCACACCATGAAAATTTGGCAGGCGTATTTGAATACATGCCGCCTATTTGGCGGCAGAACTTTTAGAGTAAAGGAGAGTACGATGGGATTTTCACTGGATGTCAGCGTCCCTGTGCTGACAGTATTTGTTCAGGGGCTTTTAAGCTTCTTTTCGCCCTGCGTTCTTCCACTTATTCCTCTGTATGTCGGCTATTTATCAGGCGGTACGGGCAAGAAGGGGGAGGATGGGCGTATCCACTATGACCAGAGAAGGGTGATGCTCCACACGGTCTGCTTTGTGGCGGGCGTCAGCTTTGCTTTTTTCCTGCTGGGGCTGGGAGCCTCGGCACTGGGGACTTTCTTTCAGTCCAGGCAGCGCCTCTTTGCCAGCATTGGAGGGATCCTGGTGATGGGATTTGGCTTATATCAGCTGGGGATTTTTGGAAAATCTAATGTGCTGGGGCGGGAGCGAAGGCTGCCTTTCAAGCTTGACGCCCTTGCAATGTCGCCGCTTACAGCCCTTATCATGGGCTTTACCTTCAGCTTTGCCTGGACGCCCTGTGTGGGACCGGCTATGACAAGCGTTCTGCTCATGGCAGCCTCCTCGGCTACAAAGACCATGGCCTTTGGACTGATCGGTGTATATACGCTGGGCTTTGTGCTGCCGTTTCTGGCAGTGGGATTTTTTACCACATCGCTGCTGGAGTTTTTTAAGACCCATATGAATGTGGTGAATTATACGGTGAAGATCGGCGGGGTCCTTATGATCCTCATGGGTGTTTTGATGTTTACCGGGAAAATGAATGCATTCACCGGGTATCTTTCTAAAATTTCCCAGAATGAAGCCTTTATGGGGACGACAGAAGGAGCTGCAGAGGAATCCGGGACAGAAGAAAACAAGGTCGGTCAGGCAGGAGACGAAGCCGGTCAGGCAGAAGGCAAAGCCAGTCAGGGAGAAAATGAAGCTGTTCAGCCGGAAAGCAAAGATTCACAGGCAGAAGATGGAGCCGTCCAGGCAGAGACCGGAGAGGAGAAGTCTGTAAAGCCTCCCGCAATACCGGCTCCTGATTTTGAGCTTACGGATCAGTTCGGCAATACACATACTCTGGAGGACTACAGGGGGAAGACGATTTTCCTGAACTTCTGGGCCACCTGGTGTCCGCCATGCAGGGCGGAGATGCCTGATATCCAGAAGCTTTATGAAGAATACTCCACAGAGGGGGAAGAGGCCCTTATCATCCTGGGGGTAGCTACACCCGGAATCGGAAATGAGACAACGGAGGAAGGCGTAGCCCAGTTCATGGAAGAAAACGGCTATACCTATCCCGTTCTCATGGACGCCTCAGGGGAGCTTACCATGAAATACGGCATATCCGCCTACCCAACCACCTTCATGATCGACCGTGAAGGAAATGTATTCGGATATATCAGCGGACAGCTGAGCGAAGACATGATGCGCAGCATTATTAAACAGACAATGGATGGAAAGCTGAATCAATCTTAAGCTGCTGCCTTTGGCTCTGCAGCTGTATGAGAGCATGCAGTGCGCCAAATAGTTTTTAACCATGAAAGGAAGTACAACGATCAGATGAAGAAACTAAGAGGACTATTCCGGCTCATTTTCGGCAGGACGGCATTTGTCATCCTGTTCCTGGCGATCCAGATAGGAATACTTTTCAGCGCCTTCCGGTGGCTGGATATGCATACGATGTATGTGGTATTTATCCTTCTGAGTGCATTTGCCATCATCTATATATTTAATGAGCCGATTAATTCCAGTTTCAAGCTGGCCTGGATCGTGCCTGTTCTTGTGATACCTGTTTTTGGTGTCCTGCTCTACATTTTTGTCCAGCTGCAGCCTCAGACAAAGCTGCTGACAAAACGGCTTAAGAAGACCATAGGGGAGACCGCTCCCTATCTGGAGCAGGAGAAGCCGGTGAAAGAGAAACTGGCAGCTGGCAGTATGGCAGGCAGCCGCCTGGCAGACTACATGAGAAATTATGCAGGCTTCCCTGTTTACGGCAATACTTATGTGGAATATTTCCCTTTAGGAGAAGACAAATTTCAGGCTCTTCTGAGGGAGCTTGAAAAAGCAGAGCATTTTATATTCCTGGAATACTTTATCGTAGAACGCGGATACATGTGGGACAGTATTTTGAACGTGCTGGAGAAAAAGGCAAGGCAGGGAGTAGAGGTCAGGGTCATGTACGATGGTATGTGCTGCCTGATGCTCCTTCCCTATCATTACCCCAGAGAACTTGAAAAGCGGGGGATCCGCTGTAAAATGTTCTCCCCCATAAAGCCCACCTTATCCACCCACCAGAACAACAGAGACCACAGGAAGATCGTGGTGATCGACGGCCATACGGCGTTTACCGGAGGCGTTAACCTGGCGGATGAGTATATTAACAGGAAGGAGCGCTTCGGCCACTGGAAGGACACGGCCATTATGCTCAAGGGAGACGGCGTTAAGAGCTTTACCATGATGTTTTTGCAGATGTGGAATGTGACAGAGCGGAAGAAGGAGGACTATGCTGCCTATCTTCCGGCGGAAGCATACAGGTTTGCCCCTGGGGAGGAGCCATCCGGCTTTGTGCTTCCCTACGGAGACAGCCCGATGGACAGGGAGCAGGTGGGAAAGCAGGTGTATCTGGATATATTGGACAGGGCTGAAAATTACGTTCACATCATGACGCCCTATCTGATACTGGATGACGAGATGGAAAATGCCCTCTGCTATGCAGCCAAACGGGGAGTTGACGTCAGGATCATCATGCCCCATATACCAGATAAAAAGTACGCTTACCTGCTGGCGCGCACCTATTATCCGGAGCTTATCGCAGCAGGAGTGAAAATATACGAATATACACCGGGCTTTGTCCATGCAAAGGTGTTTGTAAGCGATGATGAGAAGGCGGTAGTGGGTACCATTAACCTGGATTTCAGAAGCCTGTACCTTCATTTTGAATGTGCGGCCTATATGTACAGAAACCGGGTGGTAAAGGATATTGAAAGAGATTACGAGGAGACTCTGGAGAAATGCAGCCTTATCACCATGGAAAGCTGCAGAAAATACAACTGGGCAGGGCGGGCAGCCGGAAGGATGCTGAGGCTGATCGCACCCCTTATGTAGCGGAGAAAACCGGCGGAGGAGATTTTTAGGAAGAAAGGAAGTCAGATAGAATTGGAGAAAAATGGCATGACAGAAGGCGCTTTGGTACTGGAGGGAGGCTCTTTGCGGTGCCTGTTCACCAGCGGCGTGCTGGATGTATTCATGGAGCAGGGGTTACGATTTTCCTATGTGAATGGCGTGTCTGCAGGTTCTATGTGCGGCATGAGCTATGTCAGCGGACAGATCGGACGGACACGTGATATCAATCTGAACTATGTCCATGACAAGCGGTATATCAGCCTGGGGAATATGTTCAGGAAGAGAGCGCTGTTTGACTTTGATTTTATTTTTGGGGAGCTGAGCGATGACCTGGTTCCCTTTGATAAGGAGGCCTTTGAGGCATCCGGGCAGCGTTTCCTGGCAACGGCCACCAGATGCCGGACAGGAAAGCCGGAGTACTTTGAAAAGGGCGTGTGCAGTGATATGATGGCGGCGGTATCTGCCTCCTGCAGCCTGCCCATTGTATCCCATATGATAACGGTGGAGGGGAAGAAGTATCTGGACGGAGGCCTTTCCATGCCTATTCCCTACAAAAAGGCCATGGAGGATGGATATGAGAAGGTAGTCCTTGTTCTCACAAGGCACCATGGCTACCGGAAGGGGCCCATGAAGGATGTGAAGAGGAAAATCTATGAGAAATATCTGGGACCTCTTCCTGAGCTTTTGGAGGCCGTGAAGGAGATTCCGGACCGTTACAACAGGATGCAGGAGGAGATCGATGAGCTGGAGGCAGCTGGAAAGCTCTTTGTCATCCGTCCTCCGGTTCCCGTTACCGTATCGCGGTTTGAGCGTGACCGTGGGAAGCTTATGGCCCTTTATGAGGAGGGCAGGCAGACGGCAGTGGATATGCTGCCGAAGCTGACAGCCTATCTGAACCACTCTTAAAGAGAATACATGGCTCCGCCTTTCAGGCGGGGCTATTTTTGCGGAAAAATCACAGCATGAACACAAAATGAACACATTCCGCTGATATAGTTATTCACAGTTAACCTACCAAGCCGCCTATCCGGCGGCGGCATTACCAATCATGAAAGTCAGCTGCTCCGCGCTTTGCACTCCCGCAGCTGCCGCCAGTATTCGGAATCCGGCCGATCGGCCTACTTCCTCATACCGGCTTGATTGCCAAATGTCTGTACGTCCTTGCGTGCTCGCACGCAGTCCGCACAGCTGCTCGGCAATACTTTCATAGTAATTCCTATAGACAGTGAGAGGAGCCCTAAGATATGAAAAGAGTAAATTCCGCCTGCCGTTACCTCTTCGGTTCCCTGGCAGCCGTGACGGCTGTATCGTCAGCTGCCCCGATGACCGTACTGGCAAATGTGTCTTCCGCAAATTTTGATATGAGGCAGCAGGTTGTGAAGCTGACCGGGATCATGGAGGTGACCAGCTTCCGCGAAGAGGTCACAAGAGGAGATTTTGCAAAAATGCTGGTAAATGCCTCCAGCTTCCGGGAAAATCTTCCCACCTCCAGCGTTTCCGTTTTTGCCGATGTGCCGGCCGCTCATCCAAATGCCGTCTATATCAGGATCGCGGCCTCTCAGGGCTGGATGACGGGATTTCTGGGCGGAGTGTTTAAGCCGGATGAGCCTGTGACCTACCGGGACGGGGTGAAGGCGGTCCTCACAATGCTGGGATATACGGACGGGGATTTCACCGGGGACCTGACTTCCTCACGGATATCCAAATTTAATTACCTTGAGCTGAATGAAAATATGACCTGCGGTATTGCAGATAATCTGAACCAGACAGACTGCATGAATCTGTTCTATAACCTGCTGAAGGCAAATCCAAAGGACAGCAATACCATTTACGGAGCTGTCCTTGACTGTGAACTCAACTCTGACGGCGAGATCAATCCTGTCAGCATTCTGGAGGATGAGAGAAAAGGACCGATCCTGGTGCACAAGAGCTTCAGCGTGATCGATTCCGTGCCCTTTAGCTCGGATGATGCCAATGTATTCTTAAACGGCGTGGCCAGCACTCTGGAGGCTGTAAAGCTCTCTCAGAAGGCTTCCGGCTTTGCCGTGATCTACTACAACGTAAAGTCAAAGACTATCTGGGCCTATACCACCACTGGCTGGGATACGGATGATCATTCGGGCACCAGTACATATGTTCTCCTGAAGGGTGAGATCAAAAATATCTATTATAAATCCTCTGATGTGATAACGCCCACCTCTGTCCGCCTGGAGATCGACACCACCAATTCAGACGATGATTTTTATGAAAATGCAGAGCTGGACGATGAGGGCTATCTGACCATCGGGCTGGATTCCTCGGAGCTGCAGTATCTGTTCTCCATCTACGGCACCTTGGAGGTGGGAGACGAGGTGGTGCTTGTGTGCAATTACAGCAGCGGCACCTATACGGCGATTGATGCCATTGAATATTAGAAGAAATCGTAACTGTGAGGGCACTGAACAGTTAAAGCTTTTATGAAGCGAGGGGACGAGCGTAATAAAAAATAGTTGAGCGCCGGAGCGCGAAACTATTTGCTGCGCAAACGAAGCGAAGCGGAGTTCGCGGTTCCCGTATGTTTTTTATGAAGCGAGGGACGAGCGTAATAAAAAATCATTGCAGGCAGAGGTGACGTATGGAAGAGCAGAAAAAGATTTCCGGGGGAATATTCGCGCTTAGAAAGAATAGAAAGGAAGAGGCGGCAAAGGACAGCGGCGGTACCTTAGAGGCACCGGGCAACGGGGCAAAGAAAAAGAAAAGGAAAAGCTCCCCTCTCTGGAAGCGCATTACAGCAGTCCTCCTGGTGATCGCCATTGCACTTGTGGCAATCCTTACCTACCGGAACAAAAAGGCAAAGGAGGCGGCTGCCAGGGCTGCCACCATCAACACGGCCACTGTAACCAGAAGGGATATTTCCTCGGAGCTAAGCTCCACCGGGACTCTGGCGGCCAAGGATACCTACAGCATCTCCTCACTGGTGGAGGGCGATGTGATCGCTGCTGATTTTGAGGAGGGGGATGAGGTGGAAAAGGGCCAGGTCCTCTATGAGATCGACAGGAGCAGCATGGAATCCTCCTTAACAAGCGCTGTCAATTCCCTGTCCAGGGCCCAGACCACCTATGATGACGCGGCAGAGGACTATAATCAGGCCTTAAGCGACTACAGCGGCAATGTCTATAGGGCCACGGAGACAGGCTATATCAATGAATTAAAGATCAGCGCCGGAGACCGGGTCAGCAACGGGACCAATATCGCAAGCCTTTATAGTGATGATGTGATGAAAATACGGATCCCCTTCCTGTCCGGCGAGGCGGCGGCCATCGGAGCGGGCATGGGAGTTGTCCTGACTCTGACGGATACGGCAGAGCAGATAGCTGGCATAGTGACAGCGGTGGCTGCTCAGGAGGTGACTTTGACCGGAGGCCGTATTGTGCGCTATGTAACCATTGAGGTGGCCAATCCGGGCGGTCTTACCACCTCCACTGCAGCTACGGCCCAGATCGGGGAGTTTGTGGGCAGTGAAGACGGCGTTTTTGCGGCAACCATTGATAAGACCATGAGCGCTGAGCTGGCAGTGGGTGTGGAGGTGGCAAGCCTCCTGGTGCACGAAGGCGATTACGTCACAAAGGGAACGCCGGTGTTTGCAATGACCACGGACACGGCGGAGGACCTGATCAAGAATTACAAGGATTCCATGGACAATGCCCAGGAGAGGCTGGAATCCGCCCAGAACAGCCTGGATACCACCCAGGATAATTACGACAACTACACCATCACGGCTCCCATCTCAGGCCAGGTGATCACAAAGAATTATAAGGTGGGAGATACCATTGAGCGGAACAGCAACAGCAGCACCACCGTTGCTACCATCTATGACCTCTCGGAGCTGACCTTTGAAATGTCCATTGATGAGCTGGATATTCTGTCGGTCCAGGTGGGGCAGAAGGTGAAGGTGACGGCCGATGCCCTGGAGGGCCAGACCTTTACGGGCAAGGTGACGAAGATCAGCCTGGAGAGCAGCTATTCCAACGGCGTAACCACCTATCCCGTCACAGTAACCATGGATGAGGTGGGTGATCTGCTTCCCGGCATGAATGTGGACGGCGTGATCACTCTGGAGGAGGCTGCAGATGCCCTGGCAGTTCCATCCGATGCCCTGATGAGAGGCAGCCAGGTCTATGTGAAGGATGATACGGTGACAGAGCAGAAGGGCGCAGTGCCTGCAGGCTTCAGAGCTGTGGAGGTTGAGACCGGCGTAGTCAGCGATTCCTATGTGGAGATCAGGAGCGGCCTGTCGGAGGGCGATGAGGTCTATGTAGCAGCCTCCTCTGTGAACACAGGTATGAACATGATGGGCGGCATGATGCCAGGAGGTATGGGTCAGACTTCCGGAGGAGGAATGCCAGGCGGAGGTCCCGGCGGCGGAGGCGGCCAGGGCGGAGGAAACCGTGGAGGCAGCCAAGGCGGAGGAAACCGCGGAGGCGGTCAAAGATAGGCGGCTGACCGCGGCCAAGCCCCCAAAATATTCGTTCGGAGAAAAAAGCCGGAAGATTGATTACGATTTGTGCCGTCTGATGGGCGGCGGAACGGAGATTTCTATGAGATGGCTGCATTGGAAAGCAAACAACGTTTCGGAGACTGTGGCAGAGACAGCCGCAGAGGCGGATTCCCGTCCTCCCGTTGCCGTAGAGGCGAAGCAGGGCCGGGTGCTGATCGAGCTAAAGCACATTTACAAGATCTACCGCCTGGGAGGTGAAGAGGTCAGGGCCAACGATGATGTGAGCCTGACCATCTGCCGCGGGGAGTTCGTAGCCATTGTGGGAAAATCGGGAAGCGGAAAGTCCACCCTTATGAACATTATCGGAGCTCTGGATGTACCCACAGAAGGAGAATATTACCTGGGGGGCGAGGATGTCAGCGATATGCCGGATAAGCAGCTGGCAGCAGTGAGAAACCGCATGATCGGCTTCATTTTCCAGCAGTATAACCTCCTGCCCAAGCTGAATATCCTGGAAAATGTGGAGCTTCCCCTCCTTTATGCCGGGACCGGCAGCGCAGAACGCCGGGAACGGGCTATGGCCTCCTTAGAAAAGGTGGGTTTGAAGGATAAATGGAGAAATTTTCCAAATCAGCTCTCCGGCGGCCAGCAGCAGAGAGTGTCCATCGCCAGGGCATTGGCAGGCTCCCCCTCCCTGATCCTGGCAGATGAGCCAACGGGAGCCCTGGATTCCAGAACCAGCCGTGATGTGCTGAATTTCCTAAAGCAGCTGAACGAGGAGGGCAACACCATTGTCATGATTACCCACGACAATTCCATTGCTGTGGAGGCAAAGCGTGTGGTGCGTATCGCAGACGGGAAAATAAATTTTGACGGAGATGTAAAAGACTATGCTGCAATCATTCAAGCTCGCCCTTAAAAGCATTTGGGGCAACAAGATGCGCTCCTTTCTGACCATGCTGGGTATTATCATAGGCGTTGCGGCTGTGATCATCCTGGTGAGCATTGTGAACGGATATATGGGAAGCATGGTGGAAAATTTTACCAGTATGGGCGTAAACCGGATCACGGTAAATGTCACCAACCTGGCCTCCCGTTCCCTGGATGTGGATGATATGTACGCATTTTATGAGGAGAACAGCGCTCTCTTTGCCCAGATGAGCCCTACGGTCAATGTCTCCACCTCTGTCAAGAATGGGACGGATGAGATGGATTCCACCACGGTGGCGGGCTACGGTGAGGAGTATCTGGAGCTTATGAGCTATGAGCTGGAGGCAGGAAGGAATCTCTCCTATGCGGATATCATGTCCAGGCAAAAGGTCTGCATCATCGGCGCCTACGTAGCCCAGGAGCTTTACGGCAGCACTGCCTCTGCCTTAAACCAGACCATCAAGATCGGCGGCTATTCCTTCAAGGTGGTGGGGATCGTAGAAGCCCAGGATGAGAGTGATTTTGACGATGGAGGCACAGACGATTTTGTGTGGCTGCCCTACAGTGTGGCGGTGAAAATGTCCAGAAATGCCGTGATCAGCAGCTATACCTTTGCCTCCAGGGATACGGACCTGACAGAGGACTGCACCCAGGCCATCAAGGATTTTCTCTATGAGACCTTCAAGAGCGATGACTACTACCGGGTGACGGCCATGAGCTCCCTTTTGGATTCCTTAAACGAACAGATCGCTATGATGAGCGCCATGCTGGGTGGAATCGCAGGGATCTCCCTTCTGGTGGCGGGCGTGGGCGTCATGAACATCATGCTGGTGTCTGTCACGGAGCGAACCAGAGAGATCGGTATCCGAAAGTCCCTGGGAGCAAATAAGGGCGTTATCATGCAGCAGTTTGTCATAGAGGCGGCCGTGACCAGCTCGTTGGGCGGGATCATCGGCATCATCATAGGCGGGGCGGCCACCGCAGCGGTGGGAGCCGCCATGGGGATCACAGCCACGCCGACACCCGTTGCAGTGATCGTGTCCTTCAGCGTTTCAGTGGGGATCGGCCTGATCTTCGGCTATATGCCGGCTAACCGGGCGGCGAATCTGAATCCCATCGATGCCCTCAGGAGCGATTGAATACCTTCCCGGCACAATAGTCCAGTACGGAATCCATTTGCCGGGATACCCATTTATCCCTGTGATACAGAAGCTGCTTCCAGATCCCGATCTCAAAGTCCTTTATCTGCAGGCGTACCATGGTCCCGGCCTTTACCTTGCTTTCCGTCACATAGTCGGGCAGGAAGGAGACCCCGGTTCCCTGCTCTACCAGAGAGGCGATCAGGTCTGCGCTTCCGATTTCCAGGACGGGCTTGATCTCCAGGGACAGCTCCGCCAGCCGTTCATCCATAAGCCGCCGGTAGCTCATTCCTTTTTCCGTCAGGATAAAGGGATGGCAGGCCAGTTTCTGTATGGAAAGCTCTCCGGTCTGTCCTAAAGGGGAAGCTGCCCCAGCCACAAAGTGGACCCCCACCTTTTCCTCGCGGACGATCACGTAATCCGTATTATAAAAATGATGATCTAAGGTCAGTATGGCATCGGCCTCATTGTGATTCAGCAGCCGGAACATTTCCTCTGTTCCGGCTGCAATGATCTTTAAGGTAATGCCGGGATACTGTTTCCTGAAGTCTGCAAAATTTTCCCCCAACAATACCGGGCACAGGGAATCAGCCATTGCAAGGCGGATATGTCCCTGTATGTTTTTTTCCTTCTGCATGGAATCCTTAAGCTCTGTGGTGAGCTTGCTGATCTGATGGGCATAGCCCAGAAGCTCCCTGCCATCCTCTGTCAGGGCAATGGTGTGATTGATCCTCTCAAAGAGCTGGGAATCCAGCTCACCCTCCAGCTGCTTGATCTGGAAGGACACCGTTGACTGGGAATACCCCAGCTTTTCAGCCGCCCTGGTGAAGCTGTTCAGCTCTGCTACCTGTATAAAGGTCATCAGATTTCTGATATCCATTCTATTTCCTCCATCGAAAAATTAGATTAAAAACATTATAACCATCAATTAGACAGATTGTACATTCTATTATATACTGGATATTATAAAAATCAAAGAAATATCTTGAGTTTCCACATGCTGCGCCGCGGCTGCCGGGAGGACGGCTATCGCTCCGGTTTCGGACATAAGAAGCTCTAAGACACTTGATTTTTCCTAAGAACCAGAGCAGCATCAATGCAACTCGCTGCGCTCAAACAATCATTGATGCTGCTCTGAACGGAAAAACCAATTGCCTAAGTGCTTCTAATGTCCTGCAAAGTCGCTCCAGCCGTCCTCCCGGCAGCCGCGGTGCAGCATGTGGAAATTCAAGATAGGAATATGCGAGGCAAGTATATGGCGATTGGAAAAACAAAGGTGGCTGTGATCGGATGCGGTCTTGTGGGTTCTACGCTCAGCTATTATCTGGCAAGCAACCGCATCTGCAATAAGCTGCTCCTCATTGATCTGAATGAAAAAAAGGCCTGGGCCGAGGCAACGGACCTCAGGCATTCCCTGGGCTACAGCAACAGCAAGGTGCAGATCGAGAGCGGCAGCTATGGGGACTGCGGTGACGCAGATGTGGTGATTCTGGCAGTGGCAGCGCCCTACAGGGACGGCATGACGCGGCTGGATATGTATGAAAAGGCCTGCAGTATTATGGATTCCATCATCCCGCCTGTGATGGAGAGCGGCTTTGAGGGTATTTTTCTGGTGATCACAAACCCGGTGGATCTGATCACACAGTATGTGCAGAAGCTTTCCGGCCTTCCGGACCGCAAGGTGATCGGCACCGGGACCTCCCTGGATTCCGCCCGTTTGAGAATGTATCTGGCCGACCTTATGGACGTGGATCCCAGAAGTGTGGACGCCCTGTGCATGGGAGAGCACGGAGACTCCCAGATGATCCCATGGAGCCAGGTGACAGTGGGAGGAAAATCCTTTCACCATATTTTAAAGGATGATCCAAACCGGCTGGGAGGTCTGTCTCTCGATGACGTGTTAAAAGAGATCACGGGCATTGCCTACGAGGTGGTGCGGTCAAAGGGCGCCACCTGCTACGGCATTGCGTCTGTTTCGGGACAGATCGTCCGGGCGATCCTGTTTGATGAAAATAAGGTGATCCCTGTTTCCTGTATGCTTCACGGCGAATATGGTTTTGAGGGAATCTATGCAGGCATTCCTGCGGTGTTAAACAGCCAGGGAGTGAAGGAGCTTGTGACCTACCACCTGACAGAGGAGGAGACAGCCAGGCTCAACCGCTCTCTTGGGATCCTGGAAGGCTGCAGGAGAAAGGGGAGTGAAAAAGAATGATAGGAGTGATCCAGACGGTATACCAGTTTTTGTGGGGAGATCTGATCACAGTGCCATTGCCCGGAGGAAGCTCTGCCGGGCTTTCTCTGCTGGTATTGATCCTGATCCCCTCAGGTATTTATTTTACCCTGCGCACCCGCTTCCTGCCCTTTCGGCTGTTCCCGGAAATGCTCCGTGTGGTGACGGAAAGACAGGAGTCGGCCAGAAGGGATTCCATATCCGGCATCCAGGCCCTGATCGTGTCCACGGCTACCAGGGTAGGCATGGGAAATTTGGTTGGCGTTGTGGCAGCGATCTCTGCGGGAGGGGCAGGAGCTGTTTTCTGGATGTGGGCCATTGCCCTTTTGGGCTCCTCCACAGCCTTTGCAGAGGCGACTCTGGCCCAGCTTTATAAGGAGAGGGATCCTCTTTACGGCGGCTGGCGGGGAGGTCCGGCGTACTATATCCATCACTTTTTTGTGAAGAAGGGAGACAACCGCAGGTATTCTGTGGTCGCGGTTTTGTTTGCCTTATCAGGGCTGCTGTGCTGGTGCGGCATCAGCCAGGTGATCGGAAATTCCGTGTCCTCTGCCTTTCAGAACGCCTTTCATATACCGCCTATTTATACGACAATCGTCCTGGTCCTGGTGGCAGCGGTGATCGTGCTTCGGAAAAATGCTACTGTGAAGGTGCTGGATGTGATCGTGCCGTTTATGGCGGGGATTTATTTTCTGCTCACGATCTTTATTATTGTGAAAAATGCGGGGCAGCTGCCGGGAGTGTTCGCCAGGATATTTTCAGAGGCCTTTGGACTGCGGCAGGCTGTGGCAGGCGGCTTCGGGGCAGTGCTGATGAACGGTGCGAAAAGAGGTTTGTTTTCTAATGAGGCTGGCTCCGGCTCGGCTCCCTGCGCGGCAGCGGCAGCGGATGTGAGCCATCCGGCGAAGGCAGGGCTTTTGCAGGCAGTGGGCGTGTTTATTGACACGATCGTGATATGCAGCTGCTCTGCTATGATCATGCTTTTGGCACCGGAGGACATGCTTTCGGGGCTTGAGGGCATGGATCTGCTGCAGACGGCGATGGAGTTTCATTTTGGGAGCTTTGGAACGGTATTTGTTGCTGTGATCCTGTGGCTGTTCAGTTTTTCTACGTTTATTGGAATTTTATTTTATGCACGCTCTAATGTGGCGTATTTGTTTGGTGATAACTGGGTTTCGCAGACGGTTTATAAGATCCTTGATCTGGTGATGCTTTTTATCGGAGGATTGGCGGCTTATACGTTTGTGTGGGATCTGGGGGATATTGGCGTGGGGCTGATGACGATCTTTAATATGATCGCGCTGATTCCGATGTCGGGTGAGGCTGTGGCGGCGCTTAGGGAGTATGAAGAGAATATGAAGTAATTTTTTTGCAGGCGGTGTGTTCCGGAAGGCGGGGCGTGCCGCCTGCTTGCGCAAGCTCCCGCCCCGGCCGCAGCCCGGTATGAGGGAGCTTAAGCGGGTTGATGTGGACAGCAGAGTGAATTGTATGATAGAATGCCGTTAAAATAGTGAAAATGACAGAAAGGCAATGACAGAATATGATAAACAGAGAGGATATGCTGGAGCTGACCAGGCGGATGACACTGACTCGGAATTCGATCGCCAGGATCGCTGGGTGTTATGTTGATAGGGATGGAGATTTTGAGGGGAGCTTTAATACGAATTTCTTGAAGCTGTCTGTGCAGGAGAGAACGAAGAAGCTGAAGCTGGCAAAGGTGATCCCTTTTTCGGATACGAATGTGAATCTGAAAGGGTATGAATTTCCAGCGGATAAGCGGAAGGCCGGAAGCATGTGGCAGCTGCTTATGGCTATGAATGAGTGCGGCCTGAAGAACGATGCTCTGATGGATACGTTTTATGATGTTATGATGGAAACATGCGGGCTGGATTCGGAGTATGCGATCCTGGTCTTCCATGGACGCTATGATGTTCCGGCGAAGGCCTCTGACAATGAAAGGCTGTGGGAGTCGGAGGAGGTTTATGAATATATGATCTGTGCGCTCTGCCCTCTGTTGGGAGAGTATGAGCCTGGGGATCCGGTGTGCGGGTTTTTGTTTCCTGCATTTACGGACAGGAGCAGCGACCTGACCCATGTTGCGGTGTTCCAGGCGGATGCGGACAGGCCGCGCCGGGAAATATTGGAGCTATTGGGAGTGATTTCTGCTGTTGGATGAGATCGTCTCCACCAGGGAGATCATGTCCTGCATGTTGATGGTCAGGCGCTTGATCTCGGTTCTTGTGACTGGGCAGTAGTGCTCCAGGATGGGCAGGAGGATTATGGCGGTGATGCCTGTGGTGAAGCCGCCGTTGTAGAGCACAAAGCCGCCGTGGAGGGCGCTGGTGGCTGTACACATGGAGGCGCACATGAAACCGGCGGCCAGCCCGGCGCGGACACCGTAGCGTCCTACGATAGGGCACAGGCCTGTGGCAAAGGCTACGCCGTTGATATAGCCCTGGGTGGAGATGGACCAGGTCAGCTCACGGCCGTTGGCATGGCAGAAGAAGATAGTGACAAAGTAGAGGAGCTGATAGCCTACAAGGATGGGCCAGATGTTCTTTGGATGCTGGCCCATGGCAGTGAAGGTGAGAGCGGCCAGGATCACTCCCATGGTAGGTCCTGTAAAGCCGGCTCCCTCCGTAAAGTAGATGATCAGGTGAAGGTAGGACAGAAACAGGAGGCCGCAGCAGCCTGTGTTGACGAGGCAGAGGGGCATTCCGTATTTTTCTGCGAAATTGCTGGCATAGCCGGTGTCCTTTAACAGGCGGTGGTAGCCGTCAAAGGTTTTGCCGTTAAGGAGATAGCCTGTAAGGATGCAGGCGAGAAAGATGGCAAGGAAGAACAAGGTGGCGTACAGGCGGTAGGAATGGCCGAACTGGACATAGATATGGTTGTCAAGGGCCAGGCCGCCGGGGGATTCTATGCCCATGGTCTTGTACATGAAGTTGTAGACGAAAAAGCCGAAGAGCCCGAAGGCCAGACCGCCGTTGTACAGGTTATAGCCCTTGTGCCAGGCCTTTGCTCCCGGCAAAATGGCTGGGATCACATAGCCCAGCATGAGGCTGAAGAGGAAGGCCAGGGCCACGCCGGAACGCGTCAGGTTTGCCTGTCCGAAGATAAAGTGGCTGCGCTGGGTGTAGCGGAAGAGAAATTCACTGATAAAGGGGGCAAAGGAGGTAGCAAACATACAGACATGGAGGTTGCTCTTAAAATCAAGCCTTTTGTGGTGCAGATAGATGAAAGGAGCAAGGAGGCAGGGCCACATATTGAAGAAATTCAGGCCATAGAAGCAGTGGGCCACTACCAGAAAGTAACCGGCCATGGTATTTGCATGGGATTCTCCTTTTAGACAGACCATGAAAAGGAAGCAGGTCATGCCGCAGGCTCCCGCGTTGAGCAGGGCGCTGGCCAGGCCGCCCACAGCGAAGTAGTCTGTTACCAGCGGACAGGGAGAGATCATGATCAGATACCAGTTGTAAAAGACATAACCCCATTCTCCGGTATAGTGGGCTGCCACAAAGGCGGAAAATAAAAAGAAAACGGAAAAGCAGAGAGCTATCCCGTTGATGATCTGACTGTTGCTGTAGCGCTGTGTTTTCATATGTACCAATCCCCAATCCCCTGTGTTAAAAAAACGATAAAAACTATAAACAAGTATACCATCCGTTATCTGTGCTTTCAAGAAAATTCCAATTATTGTTAAAACATTGTCGTTCCAAAATGTCCTTTTATTGACAGAATCCGTGAATCATTATAGACTGGAGAAGGACATCATAGATTTCATTTTTATGGAATAGAGTGTTACTACAGAGGATGCGCCGGAAAAGGCGCGGAAAGACGAGGATAGCAATGAAGGTTGCTGATATGCACTGCGATACGATTTCGGAATTATATAAGAACCGCATAAAAGGTATGGAAGGGACCATACTGGAGAATGGCTTGATGGTGGATCTGAAAAAGATGGCTGCCGGAGATTATCTGCTTCAGAATTTTGCGCTGTATGTGAATCTGGAGAGGGACGGAGACAGGCCTTTTGAGTATTGCATGGAGCTTCTGGATACCTTTTACCAGGAACTGGAGGCTCATAAGGATATGATCGGCATTGTTACCTCCTATCATGATATTGAGGAGAACAGGAAGGCCGGGAGGATGTCGGCTCTTCTTACCATTGAGGAGGGCGGCGTCTGCCAGGGCAGGCTGGAGTTTTTGAGAAATTTTTACCGCCTGGGCGCCAGAATGATGACGCTTACATGGAATTTTAAAAATGAGCTGGCATTTCCCAATAAGAGGGTGGAGCTTCCGGGAGGGCTGGCGGCCTATGAGGCAGACGAGGTAAACGGCCTTACGGAAACAGGCATCCGGTTTGTGGAGGAGATGGAGAGGCTGGGAATGATCATCGACATTTCCCATCTGAATGACGCAGGCATATGGGATGTGTTCCGCTACACGAAAAAGCCCTTTGTGGCAAGCCACTCCAATGCAAGGGCGCTGGCTCCTCATCCCAGGAACCTGACAGACGAGATGATAAAGAGCCTGTCAGAGCGGGGAGGCGTCATGGGGATCAATTACTATGCGCCCTTCCTTTCCTATATAGAGCCTGGTACCATGGAAACCAGCTCCATTGACCGCATGATCGGGCATATGAAGCATATCAAAAATGTGGGTGGCATCCAGTGTATCGGCCTGGGCTCTGATTTTGACGGTGTGGACTGCCCTCTGGAGATGGAAAATGCCTCTGAGCTTCCAAAGCTGTCCGATGCCATGGAAAAGGCCGGCTTCACCCAGTCTGAGATCGAGGCTGTATTTTACCGGAATGTGCTGCGGGTATATAAGGAAGTGCTGCAGTAAACGGACATGCCGCCTGACGGCGGCATCACCAATCATGAAAGTCAGCTGCTCCGCGCTTTGCGCTCCCGCAGCTGCCGCCAGTATTCGGAATCCGGCCTATCGGCCTACTTCCTCATATCGGCTTGGTTGCCAAATGTCTGTACGTCCTTGTGTGCTCGCACACAGTCCGCACAGCTGCTTGGCAATACGTTCACAGTAAACCTACATGCGTCCAGCGGGCGGACGCGCCACCGCACCGCGAAAGTCTGGTGGACGCATTTGGCATACCTGAATACATGCCGCCTGTCCGGCGGCAGGACTTTTATAGTAAATTTTACCTGGATTTTACATAGAGCTGGAGCAGATTTTACTTGAATTTGATATGCTCTATATAGAAAAGGCAAAGAGCCGGAAAGGCGGAAGCAGGCATGGACAGAATATATGTCATTGAGGATGATGAGAATATCAGGAATCTGCTCACGATTGCCCTGGAGGGCTTCGGATATGAGGCAGAGGGCTTTGAGACGGCGGAGGAGGGATTAGCCAGGATGAAGGAGGAGCTCCCCTCCCTGGCGATCTTTGACTGGATGCTTCCGGGCATGGACGGTGTGGAGGCCATCCGGCTGATCCGGCAGACAGAGGGCATGGGTGAGCTTCCCATCATGCTCCTGACTGCAAAGGAAAAGGAGCTTGACAAGGTGGTGGGCCTGGACTGCGGTGCGGATGATTACATGGTAAAGCCCTTTGGTGTGCTGGAGCTGTCGGCCCGCATCCGCAGCCTGCTGCGAAGGGCAAGGAGGAAGAACGGAGGAGATTCCTTAAGCTATCAGGGGATTTCGGTGAATAAGAAGACAAGAGAGGTTACGAGCAGCGGCAGGAAGGTAGAGCTGACCTTAAAGGAATTTGAGCTTCTTGCCTATCTCCTGGAAAACCAGGCCAGAGTCGTTACCAGGGACGAGCTTTTAAACCAGATATGGGGCTATGAATATGACGGTGAAACGCGCACCCTGGATATGCATATCCGCACCCTCAGGCAGAAGCTGGGCGAAGAGGGCGGATCCTGTATCAAGACCATCCGCGGTGTTGGATACCGCATGATAAAGTCAGAGGCGTAGGGAGTGGGCTTTTGGCGGGTATGGGCTGTGGATCATAACAGAAGGAGGTTCCATGCGCAAAGCAATACTTCAAAAATTTATTCTTGTGCTGCTGGCGGCGCTGTGTATCAACAGCGTCATCTTTTATTTTGCCAGCAGCCGTATCATATTAAAGAATACCAGGGAGGATATGAGCTATACCCTCCGTGTGCTGGACAGCATCCTGGATTATGAGGGGGATATTCCGGGACAGATGGGAAAGCTGAAGGGATTTTTGGACTCAGGTAGCAGCCGTCTTACCCTGATCAATGAAAATGGCAGCGTGGCGGCGGATTCGGACGCAGAGGCAGCGCTTCTTGACAACCATCTGGGACGGAAGGAGGTTCAGGAGGCTTTAAACCAGGGATCAGGCTATACCATGCGCCATTCGGAGACCTTGGGGAAGACCATGCTGTATGTAGCCTGCCGTTCCGGGCATGCTCCGATGGTCCTGCGTCTGGCTGTGCCTTATTCCGGCATGAGGGATTTCCTGCCCATGCTGTTTCCGGCAGAGGCGGTGAGCTTCCTGATCGCCATGGCCTGCTCCCTGGTGGTGACACGTCGGTTTGTGTCCTCTGTCACAAAGCCCTTGCGGGATATCTCAAAGGAAATGCTGAAGGTGAAGGGGGACTACGGCGAACTCAAGGTGGAGCGGAGCAGGTATCCTGAGATCGACATCATAGCGGAGACTACCATGAAAATGTCCCAGAATGTGAAGGAGTATCTGAACAGGATCGAAAAGGAAAAGCAGATACGCCAGGAATTTTTCAGCAATGCCTCCCATGAATTGAAAACACCCATCACCTCCATCCATGGCTATGCGGAGCTTCTGGAAAGCGGCATGGTGCAGGATGAAGCCATGAAACAGGATTTTGTAAAGAGGATAAAAAAAGAGGCGGAGAATATGACCGGCCTTATCAACGATATCCTCATGATCTCCAGGCTGGAGGCGAAGGATGCCGAGGTCGTCCTGTCCGATGTGCGTATCAGTGTGCTTCTGGAGGAGATCCTGGACAGCTTAAAGCCCCTGGCGGCTTCCAGCCAGGTATTTGTCCATTCAGACTGCCAGCCCCTGTGCATCAAGGCCAACCTGCAGCAGATGAAGGAGCTCCTTTCCAATCTGATCAGCAATGCAATCAAGTACAACCGTCCGGGAGGCCAGGTGTGGATCAACGTGAGGGAGACGGACAAAGCCATGACGATCAAGGTGAAGGATAACGGCGTCGGGATCCCGGAGGACAGCTTAGAGCATATTTTTGAACGCTTTTACCGGGTGGATAAAGGGCGGAGCAGAAAGCAGGGGGGCACAGGCCTGGGCCTTTCCATTGTAAAGCACATTGTCCAGTTTTATCACGGCAGTATTGACGTCACCTCAGAGCTGGATAAGGGAACGGAATTTTTTGTAAAAATTCCTATCAGACAGTAGATTGTACGAAAAAAAATACACTTTATCGCTTTAAAATCATGTGAATTTAAAGCTTCAAAATTGACGGAGGCATTTTTTTGTAGTATGATAATAAAAGTCCCGGATGGGATGAAATTACTGTTTGAAAGAGGGAAATATTATGAGAAAAACATCGAAGATCATGTCTCTTGTACTGGCAGGCGCAATGGCCCTGTCAATGACTGCATGCTCCAGCAAGCCGGCAGAGACCTCCGCAGCAGCAACAGAAGCAGCAACCACAGCGGCTGAAGCAGCAGAGGAGACCACAACAGAGGCAGCAGCTGAAGCAACAGGAGACGCTTCCTATACGGTAGGTATCTGCCAGCTGGTACAGCACGATGCACTGGATGCAGCGACCCAGGGCTTTAAGGATGCGCTGACAGAAGCCTTAGGCGATGCAGTTACCTTTGATGAGCAGAATGCACAGGGTGATTCCAACACCTGCTCTACCATTATCAACAGCTTTGTATCCAGCAACGTTGACCTGATCCTTGCAAATGCAACACCTGCCCTTCAGGCAGCACAGGCAGGCACAAACGAGATCCCTGTTCTGGGCACCTCCGTTACAGAGTACGGCGTGGCTCTTGGCATCAGTGATTTTGACGGAACCGTAGGCGGCAACATTTCCGGTACATCCGATCTGGCTCCACTGGACGAGCAGGCAGCTATGTTAAAGGAGCTGTTCCCGGATGCCCAGAAGGTAGGCCTTCTTTACTGCTCCGCAGAGGCAAACTCCCAGTACCAGGTTGACACGGTAAAGGCAGCCCTGGAGGAGCTGGGCTACACCTGTGAATACTATTCCTTCTCTGATTCCAACGACTTAGCTACCATTGCTACCAACGCTGCTTCCAACAGCGATGTGATCTATGTTCCGACTGACAACACTGTTGCAGCAAACACCGAGATCGTAAACAACATCTGCCAGCCGGCAGGCGTACCTGTTATCGCAGGCGAGGAGGGCATCTGCTCCGGCTGCGGCGTAGCTACCCTGTCCATCAGCTACTATGACCTGGGCGTTGCCACCGGCAAGATGGCTGCAAAGATCCTGACAGGCGAGGCTAACATCTCAGAAATGCCGATCGAGTATGCTCCACAGTTCACAAAGAAGTACAATGCCGCAATCTGCGAGGCTCTGGGCGTAACTGTTCCTGAGGGCTACGAGGCAATTGCTGCTGAATAATAACGGACCCGCATACATGATATGAGATTTTGAGAGCAGCGAGAGGGGAAACTTCCTTTCTCGCTGCACTTTTACAAAAAAAGGAAAACCCGCAGGCAGCGGGCAGCAGGCTGAGGTGAAACAATGAATATTATGAATTTGGTGAATGCTCTTCCAGGCGCAACAGCCCAGGGCTTAGTCTGGGGGATCATGGCGATCGGTGTCTATATTACCTTCCGCATCCTGGATATTGCAGATCTGACAGTGGATGGCTCACTCTGTA
Source organism: Lacrimispora sp. 210928-DFI.3.58 (assembly GCF_020554865.1). Classification (GTDB taxonomy): domain Bacteria; phylum Bacillota; class Clostridia; order Lachnospirales; family Lachnospiraceae; genus Enterocloster. The sequence continues at coordinate 34,559 of NZ_JAJCIC010000021.1, read as the reverse complement.
CAGGAGGTGCAGTCTGCATTATGCTGATGCTCTCAGGCCAGAATGTGTGGGTGGCAATGTTTTGTGCCCTCCTTGCAGGTATGGCAGCAGGGCTGGCAACGGGCCTTTTGCATACATTTATGGGAATACCGGCGATCCTTGCCGGGATCCTGACACAGCTTGGGCTGTACTCGATTAATATGAAAACAATGGGAAAGGCAAACCAGGCCATCAATGTGGACAAGTATGACCTGCTGGTTTCTCTGCGTTTTATCAAGAACGTGCCTTTCTTTAAAAATACAATCCTCGTGGTAGCACTGATCATCCTGGCACTGATCCTGGTGCTGTACTGGTTCTTTGGCACTGAGCTGGGCTGCTCCCTCCGGGCGACCGGCTGCAATGATAAGATGGCAAGGGCCCAGGGCATCAATACAGACCTTAACCGTGTACTGGGACTTATGATCTCCAATGGGCTGGTAGCTCTTGCGGGTGCCCTGCTGTCACAGTATCAGGGCTTTGCTGATATCAATATGGGCCGCGGTGCCATTGTCATCGGCCTGGCCGCAGTGATCATCGGCGAGGCGGTCTTTGGGCGCATTTTCCGCAATTTTGGCTTCCGCCTGCTGGGCGTTGTCCTTGGCTCCATTATCTATTACCTGGTGCTCCAGGTGGTGATCTGGAGAGGGATCGATACGGATCTGCTGAAGCTTCTGTCCGCCTCCGTAGTGGCAGTCTTCCTCGCAATACCTACCTGGAAGAGCAGATATTTTTCTAAGGCAGTGAAAAGGAGGTAAGTGAGATGCTGGAGATCAAACAGATTGAAAAGACCTTCAATGCAGGAACGGTCAATGAAAAAAAGGCCTTAAAGGGCTTAAGCCTCCACTTAAAGGAGGGGGATTTCGTCACAGTCATCGGAGGAAACGGTGCAGGCAAATCCACCATGCTGAATGCCATCGCAGGCGTATGGCCTGTAGATGAGGGACAGATCCTGATCGATGGCAAGGATGTGACAAAGCTGCCGGAGTATAAGCGTGCGGCATTTCTGGGCCGCGTGTTTCAGGATCCTATGAACGGTACTGCCGCAACCATGGGCATTGAGGAGAACCTGGCGCTGGCCCTGCGCCGCGGCAGCCACCGTACCTTAAAGCCTGGGATCATGAAAAATGAGCGCAAGCTGTACCGCGATCTTCTTGTTAGGCTGGGGCTGGGGCTGGAGGAGCGCCTGACCTCAAAGGTGGGACTTCTCTCCGGAGGACAGAGGCAGGCGCTGACCCTTCTCATGGCGACCTTAAAAAAGCCAAAGCTGCTCCTGTTAGATGAGCACACAGCAGCCCTGGATCCGCAGACAGCCAGGAAGGTGCTGGAGCTGACAAATGAGATGGTGACGGAGCAGGGCCTTACAGCCCTTATGGTGACCCACAATATGAACGATGCCATCCATATCGGCAACCGCTTGATCATGATGAATGACGGACAGATCATCTATGATGTGTCAGGGGAGGAGAAGAAGCACCTGACCGTGGATGATCTGTTAAAGAAATTCGCAGAGGCCAGCGGCGGACAGTTCGCCAATGACCGTATGATGCTGTCGAAATAAAGTCTATATATGGTAGAGTTGCTGCCGGCCGCTTAGGGGGCCGGCAAAATTTAAGAAATTTTTCACATTTTCGACCATTGATATATGATATACTTTGTCCGTATGGGCCATACTGCGGCTTGCCTCAGCAGAGTGACAGGCTGCCGCCCAAATAAGATTCTGGAGACGATGGAAACATGCTTGAACATAAGGATTATATATCCAGCCTGAACAAGGCGAGGAGAAAGAGAAACCAGAAGCTGGATCCGCGGTATCTGCTCCTTCTTTTGGCTGGGCTTATTCTGGCAGGAATTGTGATCGTAGGAGTGAAAACATATAAAAAGCCTGTATCCGGACGGGCGGCAGAGCCCACGGTGGAGAGCACCGGTTCTTCGGCGGAGCCAGAGCCTGTGGACATTACCCCTTCTCCTGAGGAGGAGGCTGCTCTGGAGGAAGCCAGGGCAAAGGAGGCTGTTGTGAACTCCTACCAAAACCTGGGCATCGTCCAGGTGTCCGGGTACTTAAATATCCGTGAAACACCGGGAACAGACGGCAAGATCATCGGAAAGCTTTCCGGGGATGGCGCCTGTGAGATCCTTGACACAGAGGGAGAGTGGTCCCATATCACCTCCGGCGGTGTGGAGGGATATATCAATAACCAATATCTGCTGACCGGGGAGGAGGCAAAGCAGAAGGCCAGAGATCTTGTGACCCTCCGCGCCACAGTGACGGCAGACAGTCTGAATATCCGCAGCGCGCCCGTCATTGATCCGGCTAATATTGTGGGACAGGCCCTGAAAAATGAGCGCTATGTGGTGCTGAGCCAGATGGAGGATAATTGGATACAGATCGAGGGAGGCTATATTTCAGGAGATTATGCAGAGGTGGCCTATTCTCTGGATGAGGGAAGAAAGCTGGATATGAAGGCCATGGCGATCAATCAGTATGATAATCTGGTGATCTCCAAAGTAAATAATTATCTGAATGTACGCGCAGAGCCAAAATCAGACGGCAAGATCATCGGAAAGATGACAAGTAAGGCTGCAGGAGAGATCCTGGAAACGCTGGACGGCTGGTACAAGATACAGTCCGGTCCTATCGTGGGATATATCTCCTCCGATCCCCAGTATACGGCAACGGGCCAGGAGGCAAAGGACATTGCCATGGAGACCGCTACCTTAAAGGCCATTATCAAGACAGATGTACTCAATGTCCGCACGGAGCCCAATACGGATTCAAAGATATGGACCCAGATCGTAAAGGACGAGCGCTACCAGGTGGTGAGCCAGCTGGACGGCTGGGTTGAGATCGATCTGGACTCGGTAGACGAAGAGGACGGAAGCACAGTAGATAAGGCCTATATTTCCACAAGGGATAATAACGTAGAGGTACGGTATGCATTGAATGAGGCCATCAAGTTCTCGCCTGCAGAGATCGCTGCCAGCAATGCGGCTTCACGCCGTTCAAAGGTGGTAAACTACGCTCTCCAGTTTGTAGGCAATCCTTACGTATGGGGAGGAACCAGCCTGACAAAGGGCGTTGACTGCTCCGGCTTTACCATGAAGGTCATGCAGCAGTTCGGCGTATCCCTGCCTCATTATTCAGGCGCCCAGGCCAAAATGGGCAAAAAGGTGACATCCGCCAACATGAAACCGGGAGATCTGATCTTCTACGCAGGCAGCGGCGGCACCATCAACCACGTTGCCATGTACATCGGCAACGGCCAGGTAGTCCATGCAGCCAGCCGCAAGAGCGGTATCAAAATATCCACCTGGAATTACCGTACGCCGGTGGCGATCCGGAATGTGCTGGGGGATTAGTGCAGAGAAGAAGAAAATAGCGATGCAGAAGGTCACGGCAGAGATGTCGTGACCTTTATGTATATTTTTGCAGTTCCGGCCAAAACTGATAGGGTAGCTTATTTTTGCGGATCTGAGAACAGTGAAGAGGAGGCCAGGACAATGGGACAGAATAAAAATAAAAAGAAAAACGGGCAGCCGATGAGTGGAGGCGGAAAGGCCCAGGAGGATAAGGAGAGCCAGAGGCTGGAAAAAGAGATCGAGGAGAAGGAGGACAATAAGCTGGAGGAGTATGGCCAGATGACCCTGGAGGAGAATGGACGCCACCGCAAGATCCATCTTCTCACCATCATCGGTGAGGTGGAAGGCCATGAAAATTCCTCCGGCGCCAGTAAGACCACAAAATATGACCATGTACTGCCGACTTTGGCAAAGATCGAGGATGACGACAGCGTGGAGGGCCTTCTTGTACTCCTTAATACCTCAGGGGGAGATGTGGACGCGGGCCTTGCCATTGCAGAGATGATCGCATCCTTAAGCCTGCCTACGGTATCCCTGGTGCTGGGGGGAAGCCATTCCATCGGAGTACCGCTGGCGGTGTCCACCGATGTTTCCTTTATTGTGCCCTCCGGCACCATGATGATCCATCCTGTGCGGATGACGGGCATGATCATAGGAACCTCCCAGACCTATGAGTATTTTGAGATGATACAGGACCGGATACTGACCTTTGTGTCCACCCATGCGGACATTGCCTATGACCAGCTCCGCGACCTGATGCACAACACAAAGATGCTCACCAGGGATCTGGGAACAGTGCTGGTGGGAAAGGAGGCCGTGGATGCAGGACTGATCAACTATGTGGGCGGCATCAAGGAGGCGCTGGCAAAGCTCTATGCCATGATCGATGAGAGAAAGAAAATAAAATAGTCATATCGTTGCAATTCCGGGAAAGATTTTGTATAATATGTATAATTACGCTTATCTGCCGGGAGGCGAGAAAGTGCATCAGGGAATGTGACGGGAGGCTGTATGCGTGGCTGATACAAATAGAAAACAGCAGACGGAGACAAGAAAACCGGGAAGGCCGAAGGGCAGTACCAACAGTACACAGGGCAAAAAGGGCGGAAAAAGTACCCAGAGCGCTGGGAACTCCCAGGCCAAGGGCCGCAGCTCTGCCCGGAAAACGGCATATGAGGAAGAGGATACAGGATTCATGAGAGCAGAGGTTGTCATTATCTGCTCTTTTGCTGTTGCCATTCTGCTGTTTTTGAGTAATTTCAGGCTGTGCGGCGTGGTGGGAGAGTTCCTGCGGGGAGTCCAGCTGGGGATGTTTGGGATCCTGGGCTATGTGCTTCCGGTGCTTTTGTTTGTGGGCACCTGCTTCCATCTGTCCAATCAGGGCAATATCCATGCGGCGGTGAAGCTGGCGGCAGTGATCGCTGCCTTTCTCACCCTGTGCAGTCTGTTCCAGCTGCTCTTTGGCACAGTGCCGGAGGGAGCGGCATTGACGGAATATTATAAGCAGTCCTCCATAAACGGTGCAGGAGGAGGATTGGCCGGAGGAGCAGTGACCTCCCTTTTGATCATCGGTGTGGGACGGGCAGGTGCCTATCTGGTGCTGATTGTGCTGTTTATCATCTGCATGGTGTGCATTACCGAGCGCTCCTTTGTGTCTGTGGTAAAGCGGGGCGGAGGGAAGGCTTACCAGTATGCAAGAGAGGATATGGACCGCCGCAGGGAGAACCATGCTCAGAGGACGGAGGAGCGCAGGCGCATCCGTGAGGAACAGCGGGTGCGCGGTGTGAACTTAGATGCCACAAAGCTGGAGGAGCCCGATGACTGGGACGAGGAAGAATTTGACCGGGAATATGGTGCTGAATTGGAGGAAATGCCTTCTCCTGTACCGGCGGCTGCTTCAAGGGCAGAGGAGGACAGCCCGTCTGCTCTTGCCCGTGAGATCGAAAAGCACAGCCGTCCTGAGCCCAGGACAGAGCAGGTGCCTGTGATCACAGGCCTTAAGGTGGAGGATGAAACAGGCGTCCATGAGGAGCCTGCCTGGGAGACCATCCGTGTGCGAAAAGACTCCAGGACATTGGAGGAGATGGATATTGCCAGCCATCCGGTGAACTTCATGGATGACCTCCGGGATGTGCCCGTCCAGGGCATCCGCGGGGAGAAGGAGGATGTGCCCTGGGATACAGATGGTCCGGAGAAAGCGGCTTTTGGACGGGAGCTTCCGGGACAGACAGAACAGGCGGCTTTTGGACAGGAGCTTTCGGAGCAAAGGATTTCCGGCCTTTCCACGGAACCAGAGGAGGAGAGCTGGCAGCCCCGGAAGCCTGAAAAAGAGGAAGATGGGGTCCCGTGGATACAGAAGATTCCGGTTCGAGCCCAGGAAAAAGAGGATATCCCGTCATCCTACGTGCCCCAGTTCCCGAAGGAGGATATCTCCGTTTCCGGCGGACAGGATACATACAGTGAGGACAAGTCAGAGCAGGGCATCAACTATGACAGCATATTTGTGGCAGAGGAGCCAAAGCGCGTTGTCACCTCATCGGGCAAGGTGATCGAGACAGAGACCGAACTTTTACAGAAAAAGATCGAGAAAAAGCGGGAGGAGGCTGCCATTGCGGATGCCAATGCTGCTGTGGCTGAGGAAATCCAGAAAAAAGAGGAGGAGGTAAAGAAGGAATACATTTTCCCGCCTACCACTCTTTTGAAAAAGGGAGCCCGCTCCTCAGGCAATATTTCCGAAAACGAGTACCGGGCAACGGCGGCAAAGCTCCAGCAGACCCTGCGCAATTTCGGCGTTGGGGTGACGGTCACCAATATCAGCTGCGGCCCTGCCGTGACAAGGTATGAGCTCCTTCCGGAGCAGGGAGTGAAGGTGAGCCGTATTGTGGGGCTGACAGACGATATCAAGCTGAGCCTTGCAGCTACGGACATCCGTATTGAAGCACCTATCCCAGGAAAGTCCGCAGTGGGCATCGAGGTCCCCAACAAGGAAAATAAGATGGTTTACCTGCGTGACCTTTTGGAGGCAGACGCCTTTATACAGCACAAGTCAAGACTTGCCTTTGCAGTGGGCAAGGACATCGGCGGCCAGGTAGTGGTGACGGACATTGGGAAGATGCCCCACCTTCTGATCGCAGGCGCTACGGGCTCCGGTAAATCCGTGTGCATCAATACGCTGATCATGAGCATTATCTATAAGTCAAAGCCGGAGGACGTGCGTCTGATCATGGTGGACCCGAAGGTAGTGGAGCTGAGTGTTTACAACGGCATTCCTCATCTTCTGATCCCTGTTGTCACAGACCCGAAGAAGGCTTCCGGTGCCCTGAACTGGGCTGTGGCAGAGATGGACGACCGTTACAAGAAATTCGCAGAATGCAATGTCAGGGATTTAAAGGGCTACAATGACAGAGTGGCGAAGCTGGCGGACATTGAGGATGAAAAGAAGCCGGTAAAGCTTCCGCAGATCATTATCATCATCGACGAGCTGGCAGACCTTATGATGGTGGCTCCCGGCGAGGTGGAGGATTCCATCTGCCGCCTGGCACAGCTGGCCCGTGCAGCAGGCATCCACCTTGTGATCGCTACCCAGAGGCCGTCTGTCAATGTTATCACAGGGCTGATCAAGGCCAATGTGCCTTCCAGGATCGCCTTTGCCGTGTCCTCAGGCGTGGATTCCAGGACCATCATTGATATGAACGGCGCGGAAAAGCTGCTGGGAAAGGGCGACATGCTCTTTTATCCGGCTGGCTTCCCAAAGCCCCAGCGCGTCCAGGGTGCCTTTGTGTCGGATGAGGAAGTGGGCCGTGTGGTAGAGTTTTTGACAGAGCAGGGCATGACAGCGGACTACAGTACAGAGGTGGCAAACCAGATATCTTCACCATCCGCAGCAGCGGGCGGCGGCTCATCAGGCAGGGATGAGTACTTTGTGCGGGCAGGCCAGTTCATCATTGAAAAGGACAAGGCATCCATTGGTATGCTCCAGAGAATGTTCAAGATCGGCTTTAACCGTGCTGCCAGGATCATGGACCAGCTGGCGGAGGCCGGAGTGGTAGGCGAGGAAGAAGGCACAAAGCCCAGAAAGGTTCTCATGAGTGCTGAGCAGTTTGAGGAAATGCTGGAGCAGGGGGGCTGATGATAGGCCCGCTTCGAATAGAAAGCCCAGAGGATATGTAAGAAAAATACCAGGAGGACAAACAAATGAAATCAGACATTGAAATCGCCCAGGAGGCGGTAATGAAACCGATCAAAGAGGTGGCAGCGGCTTACGGGATCGCGGAGGATGATTTAGAGCTTTATGGAAAATATAAGGCAAAGCTCACAGATGAGCTGTGGGAGAAGATCAAGGACAGGCCGGACGGCAAGCTGGTGCTTGTGACAGCGATCAATCCCACTCCGGCAGGCGAAGGAAAGACCACGACTACCGTTGGTCTGGGAGAGGCCTTTGGAAGAATGGGCAAGAACGCCATCATTGCCCTTCGCGAGCCATCACTGGGCCCCTGCTTTGGCATCAAAGGCGGCGCAGCAGGCGGCGGCTATGCCCAGGTTGTGCCGATGGAGGACCTGAACCTGCATTTCACAGGTGATTTCCACGCGATTACTTCAGCGAACAACCTGCTGGCAGCCCTTCTTGACAACCATATCCAGCAGGGCAACGCCCTGGGGATCGATCCCAGGCAGGTGCTCTGGAAGCGCTGTGAGGACATGAATGACAGAGCTTTGAGAAATATTGTCATCGGCCTGGGAGCAAAGGCTGACGGCATGGTAAGAGAAGACCATTTTGTCATCACCGTTGCATCAGAGATCATGGCGATCCTCTGTCTTGCAGACAATATGGAGGATTTAAAGGCGCGTTTGGGAAGGATCATTGTGGCTTACAATTTTGCAGGAGAGCCTGTGACAGCAGATGACCTTCACGCTACCGGTTCCATGGCAGCCCTCTTAAAGGATGCCTTAAAGCCAAATCTCATCCAGACCCTGGAGCACACAGGAGCCCTGGTACACGGCGGCCCCTTCGCTAATATTGCCCATGGCTGCAACAGCGTGAGAGCAACCCGCACGGCCTTAAAGCTCTGTGACATTGTGGTGACAGAGGCTGGCTTTGGCGCTGATCTGGGTGCAGAGAAGTTCTTGGACATCAAATGCCGTATGGCAGGACTGAAGCCGGATGCAGTGGTGCTGGTGGCTACCGTAAGGGCCTTAAAGTACAATGGCGGCGTTCCGAAGGACAGATTGGCAGAGGAGAATCTGGATGCCTTAAAGAGAGGCATTGTGAATCTGGAAAAGCATATTGAAAACATCCAGAAATATCATGTACCGGTTGTGGTAACTCTGAATTCCTTCATAACAGATACCGAGGCAGAATATGCTTATATTAAGCGCTTCTGCGAGGAGAGAGGCTGTGATTTTGCCCTGTCAGAGGTATGGGCAAAGGGCGGAGAGGGCGGCTTGGCCCTGGCAGAAAGAGTCCTGAACACACTGGAGAACAAGCCGGGAGATTTCCGTGTGCTTTATCCGGATGAGATGGGCTTAAAGGATAAGATCAAGACCGTTGCCACGGAGATCTACGGGGCAGATGATGTATCCTACTCTCCGGCTGCATCAAAGGCCTTAAAGAGGATCGAGGAGATGGGCTTTGGAGACCTTCCTGTCTGTATGGCAAAGACACAGTACTCCCTGTCTGACGACCAGACAAAGCTGGGGCGTCCTGCTGGCTTTACCATCAATGTAAGGGATGCCTATGTGTCTGCCGGTGCAGGCTTTGTGGTAGCCCTCACAGGCTCCATTATGACAATGCCGGGACTTCCAAAGAAGCCGGCGGCAGAGAATATTGACGTGGACAAAAACGGCCGTATCACAGGGCTGTTCTGATGACTGCGTTCCAGGAGTGCTGCCCAGGGGATGCTTCCTCTGGGCAGCACTCCTTGCGGAAGACTTCCGAAGCTGGCCAGCCTATGGCTGGCGCAGGAAAGATCAGGAGAGTGCATAGAGATGGAAGGGAGGCAGGCGCTATGATATTAAAGGACTGGGTAAAGGAACTGGATTATGAGCTTCTTAGGGGAAGCCTGGAGGTACAGGTGGAGGAGGTCATCTACGATTCGAGAAAGGCTGCGCCGGGTGCAGTATTTGTGTGCATGGCGGGAACCAGAGTGGATTCCCACCGCTTTGTACCCGATGTGTTGAAGGCCGGAGTGCGGGTGATCCTGGCAGAACGGGATATCCGTGAGGAACTGAAGGCTTCCGGCCTGGATGAGGAGGAGCTGTCTTCTGTTACCGTACTTAAGACAGCAGACGGAAGGCATGGCCTGGCCCTGCTGTCAGCTGCCAGATTCGGGTATCCTGCGAAGAAGATGACCATGATCGGAGTCACAGGAACAAAGGGAAAGACTACCACCACCCATATGATAAAGGCCATTCTGGAGGCAGCAGGCAAAAAGGTAGGCATGATCGGGACCACAGGCACGGTGATCGGAGACAAGGTCACGCCTACGGTGAACACCACACCGGAGTCCTATTCCCTTCATCAGGCCTTTGATCAGATGGTAAAGGCCGGCTGCGGTTATGCCATCATGGAGGTGTCCTCCCAGGGCATCAAGATGCACCGTGTGGACGGAATCTGCTTTGATTACGGCATTTTCACCAACATTTCCCCGGACCACATTGGACCGGATGAACATGCGGATTTCGAGGAATACCTATATTATAAATCGCGTCTTCTGTCCATGTGCAGGGTCGGCCTGGTAAACAGAAATGACAGCCATTTTGAGAAAATTGTGGATGGAGCTTCCTGTGAGCTTTACACCTACAGCCTCCGGGACGGGGAGGCAGCCAGGAAGGATCAGAGCGCAGGCCAGGCCCTCCCGGCGGATTTTCTGGCCTCCAATGTCCGTTATGTCTCAGAGCCGGATTTTGTGGGAACGGAGTTTGACCTTCACGGCAGATACGAGATGGATGTGCGCTTAGGCATTCCAGGGCGCTTTAACGTGGAAAATGCCTTGGCGGCAGTAAGCCTCTGCAGCTTCCTGGCCCTTCCAAAGGAGCAGGTAAGCCATGGCCTGGAGCATATCAGGGTAAACGGGCGTATGGAGATCGTCCACACCTCTGCCAGGTGCACGGTCATTGTGGACTATGCCCATAATGCGGTGAGTATGGAAAGCCTTTTGTCCACCTTAAGGCAGTACCATCCGAAGCGCCTTGTTTGCGTGTTCGGCTGCGGCGGAAACCGCTCAAAGGACAGGCGCTATACCATGGGCGATATCGGCGGGAGGATGGCGGACTTCTGCATCCTTACAGCGGACAATTCCAGGTATGAGAAGGTGGAGGATATCCTGGCCGACATCAGAGGAAGCATCGAGAAGACAGGCGGAGCCTTCATCGAGATCCCGGACCGCAGGGAAGCCATTGAATACAGCATCGTTCACGCAGAACCGGGAGACATGGTGGCAGTGATCGGAAAGGGACATGAGGATTACCAGGAGATCAATGGTGTGCGCCATCATTTTCTGGACAGGGAAGTGATCGAAGAAGTAGTAGCAGCATTGGGGGATAAGGCTTAAGATGAGAAATATAACCGTATCAGATATCGTAAAAGCCACAGGAGGGCGTCTCCTTCTGGGAGACGGCAGCCAGGAAATAGAACACATCAGCCTGGATTCCAGGACAATGAGGGGCAACGATCTGTTCGTTCCCATCATTGGGGAAAGAGTGGATGCCCACCGCTTCCTGTGCCAGGCAATGCAGGCAGGGGCGGCAGCTGTATTTACCAGCCGTCATAAGAGCAGGCAGGAGGCGGAGGCCGCCATAGAGGAGCAGGCCGGTAAAAGCGGGGAGGCGGCAGAGGCAGCCAGGAAGGCTGCCTGGATCCAGGTGGAGGATACGAAAGCTGCCCTCCAGGCCTTTGGAAGCTTTTTGAGAAGCCGGATCACCATCCCCTTAGTCGGTGTGACAGGCAGTGTGGGAAAGACTACCACCAGGGAGATGGTGGCAGCGGCCTTAAGCGCAGGCTTTACGGTGTATAAAACGCCGGGAAACAGCAACAGCCAGGTGGGCGTTCCAATCACCCTGTCGGAGATCCCGGAGGAGGCCGGAATCGGCGTGATCGAGCTGGGCATGAGCGAGCCGGGGGAGATGACAAGGATCGCCGGGATCGCCAGGGTGGACTGTGCAGTGATGACAAATATCGGGGTCAGCCACATTGAGCAGCTGGGCTCCCAGGAAAATATCTTAAAGGAAAAGCTCCATATCCAGGATGGCATGAGAGAGGACGGCTGCCTGTTCTTAAACGGAGATGACCCTCTTTTAAGCAAAGTAACGCCGGAAGGCGGAAGAAGAGCCTGCTTTTACGGAATGGGAGAAAACTGTGATTTCAGGGGAGAAAACCTCCATTTGGAAAACGGTTATCCCGTGTTTACGGCTGTCCATGGAGGGGAAAGCGCCCAGGTGCGTCTGAAGGTCATGGGAAGCCATATGGTGAGCAATGCTCTTGCGGCCCTGGCAGTTGCCGCAAACTACGGCATCCCCATGGAGAAGGCGGCGAAGGCCTTGGAGTCCTTTGAGGGCTATAAGGGCCGCCAGCAGATTTTTGAACACAAGGGTATACGTGTCATTGATGACAGCTACAATGCCAGCCCCGTATCCATGAAGGCAGGCCTGGAAGTGCTGCGTGCTGCCGGGGAAGGCCGCAGGAAGGTCGCTGTCCTGGGAGATATGAAGGAGCTGGGCCCGGAGGCACCCAGGTTCCACCGGGAGATAGGAGCCTACATTGCCGGCCATCCCATTGACTGTGTGGTTCTCTTAGGAGAGCTTTCCTGTGAGATAGGGAAGGGAATAAAGGAGAAAGCTGCAGGCTGCGGGATTACATACTGCGGAAGCTTAGATGAGGTAAAGGAGTGGCTGGATGAGAATATAAAGGAAGGGGACTGTATTCTGTTTAAGGGCTCCAACAGCATGGGGCTTTCTAAGGCAGTGGCTTATCTGAAGGAAAAATAGGGATCGGACATAACCGTTCAGAGGGCAGCCGGGATGGCGTCTGGCGCTCCGGTTTCGGACATAAGAAGCACTAAGACACCTGATTTTTCCGAAAAGCCAGAGCAGCATCAACGCAACTCGCTGCGCTCAAACAATCATTGATGCTGCTCTGAACGGAAAAACCAGCTGACTAAGTGCTTCTAATGTCCTGCAAAGTCGCTCCAGCTGCCCTCCCGGCAGGCCTCTGAACGGTTATGGTTATGATCGGGCCACCCATGAATAGGGTTCTTCTGTTCTGGAAAGACTAGTATGGCAAAGCTGCCTGTCCTTTGCAGGCAGCAGCTTTTCAGTTACTGTTCACAGCCGATATCCCGCGAGGTGTTTTTTGTGAGTGAAGCGCAGCGGAAGTCACAGAAAACCCGAGGGTTGCGGCGCCAAACCGCGTTTTTTGCGGTTTGTGTGCATTGCGGAGCGTGTTATTGTTCACAGAACGGCTGCTTTTTAGCCGGGGTGTGAACAGTAACGTTTTTCAGACAAGGAGAACGGACAATGGAGAATCAGAAGGACAGCAGGAATATTTTATGGCATACACTGGCCCTCATGGCCTTTTCAACGGTGTGGAGCTTTGGCAATGTGATCAACGGGTTTTCCGAGTACGGAGGCTTAAAGGCCATTGTGTCCTGGATCCTGATATTTGCAGTGTATTTTGTGCCCTACGCCCTCATGGTGGGGGAGCTGGGCTCCACCTTTCAGGAGGCCGGAGGCGGAGTGAGCTCCTGGATCCATGAGACCATCGGCCCCCGCATGGCCTACTACGCGGGCTGGACCTACTGGGTGGTGCACATGCCCTACATTTCCCAGAAGCCGAATTCCACAGTGATCGCGGCCAGCTGGGCCTTGTTTCAGGACAAGAGGGCCAGCAGCATGGATACCAGGGTCATGCAGCTTATGTGTCTGGTGATCTTCTTTTTTGCCATGTATCTGGCAGGCAGGGGGATCCGGGTCTTAAAGCAGCTCTCCGCCCTGGCAGGCTCTGCCATGTTTCTCATGTCCATGCTGTTCATCCTCATGATGTTAGCGGCCCCTGCGCTGACCGGAGAGGAGCTTCTGGACATTTCCTGGAGGCCGGCCGCCTTTATGCCGCAGTTTGATCCGGGCTTTTTCACGGGGCTTTCCATTCTGGTCTTTGCGGTGGGAGGCTGTGAAAAGATATCCCCCTATGTAAACAAAATGCAGGATCCCGCCAGGGATTTCTCAAAGGGGATGATCGCCCTGGCTGTGATGGTCGCCCTGACTGCCATTTTAGGGACCATTGCCCTGGGGATGATGTTTGACTCCGATGCGATACCGGAGGATCTGATGACAAACGGGGCCTACTATGCCTTCCAGCGGCTGGGGGAGTATTACCATGCAGGCAATCTGTTTGTGATCGCCTATGCGCTGACGAATCTGGTGGGGCAGTTTTCCGTCATGGTGCTTTCCGTGGACGCGCCACTCAGGATGCTCCTTGACAGCGCAGACAGGCGGTATATCCCCCAGGCGATGTGTGAGAAGAATCGGTACGGCGTATACGCAAAGGGCCACAGGCTGGTGCTGGTGATCGTGAGCATCCTGATCCTGGTCCCGGCCTTTGGAATCAAAAATGTGGACGTGCTGGTAAGGTGGCTCATAAAGGTGAACTCTGTCTGCATGCCCCTACGCTATCTGTGGGTGTTTGCAGCCTACATCGGGCTCAAAAAGGCAGGGGAGGCCTTTCACGGAGAATACTGCTTTGTCAGGGGAAGGCTGGCGGGGATCCTCATAGGGGGCTGGTGTTTTGCCCTGACGGCCTTTGCCTGCCTGACAGGGATCTATTCCGAGGACAGGTTTCAGCTGATACTGAATATTGTGACGCCTTTTGTGCTGGTGGGACTGGGCTTCCTTCTGCCCTGGATGGCCTCACGGGAAGCAGACGGTGCGTAATATCCTGAAAGCCGCCTTGCCATTTGGAACCCGGAAGGGACCAGTATATGAAAATGCAGGAGAGATCATTGATATAAATACAAGGAGATACGAAAAATATGGAATGGAAAAAAGAGGACTGCCGTAAAACGGCAGAGGAATTGATCGATTTTCTGGAAAAAAGCCCCACCTGCTTTCATGCAGTGGAAAATATGGCTGAAATGCTGAAGGCAGAAGGCTTTAAAGAGCTGAAGGAGGAGGAGTCCTGGGAGTTAAAGGAGAGGGGACGCTACTATGTGACGAGAAACGCCTCCTCCCTCATCGCTTTTCAGATACCGGGAAAGGATTTTTCCGGCTTTCACATTATGGCGAGCCACAGCGATTCCCCCACTTTTAAGATCAAGGAAAACCCGGAGATGCACGCAGGCCAGTATGTGAAGCTGAATGTGGAAAAGTACGGCGGCATGCTCTGCGCCCCCTGGTTTGACCGTCCTCTTTCCGTGGCAGGCCGCCTGGTGGTGGAGGAGAAGGGCCGTCTTGTGACAAAGCTGGTGAAGGTGGACCGCGATCTGGTGCTGATCCCCAATCTGGCGATCCACATGAACCGCGAGGTCAATGACGGCTATAAATACAATGCCCAGGTCGACATGCTGCCTCTCTATGGAGGCGCTGATGCAGAGGGGACCTTTATGAAGACTGTGGCGGAGAGCGCTGGTGTATGTGAGAAAGCGATCCTGGGCCATGATTTGTTTTTGTATAACAGGGTAAAGGGAAGCATCTGGGGAGCCTCCGGGGAATTTGTATCCTGCGGCAGGCTGGACGATCTGCAGTGCGCATTTTCCTCCCTGAAGGGCTTCTTAAAGGGAGAATGCGGGGACAGCGTTCCGGTCCATGCTGTGTTTGACAATGAGGAGGTGGGAAGCAGCACAAAGCAGGGTGCGGATTCCACCTTCCTGGAGGATGTGCTGCGGCGGATCAACCGTGGGGCAGGCAGGACAGAGGAGGACTACTACAGAGCCCTGGCATCCAGCTTTATGATCTCCGGCGACAATGCCCATGCAGTCCATCCCAACCGTGCAGATATGGCGGATCCGGTGAACCGTCCGTATATCAATAAGGGGATCGTCATCAAATACCACGGAGGCCAGAAATACACCACAGACGCTGTGTCGGCTGCCGTGTTTAAGTCGTTCTGCCGCAGGGCGGGGGCTCCCTGGCAGATCTACACCAACCGCTCTGATATTGCAGGCGGCTCTACCCTGGGGAATCTTTCCAGCCGCCATGTGGCGGTCAACGCCGTGGACATCGGCCTGCCCCAGCTGGCCATGCATTCACCCTATGAGACAGCAGGGATCTATGATACCTGTTACCTGATCGCAGTGGCAAAAGAGTTTTTCAGCTCTGCCGTGAAGGCTGTGGGCGGGGGAAGCTATGAGATCGGGGGCAGAGGATAGAGCGGCCGGAGACTCCGGCCCTGAACATGGTACGGGGGTTACCTCATCAATGAAAGGAAAGAAGGATACATACATGTTTTCCAGAAAACAGCTGATAAAACTTCTGGCGCCGCTGATCATAGAGCAGATCATGACGGTGCTGGTAGGAATGGTGGATGTGGTGATGGTAGCCGCTGTCGGGGAGGCTGCCGTGTCAGGCGTTTCCCTGGTGGATTCCATCAGCATCCTGATCATTCAGATCATGGGCGCCATGGCAACGGGAGGCGCTGTGGTCTGTTCCCAATATCTAGGAAAGGAAGATTCAAAGGAGGCTGGGAGGGCAGCCGGCCAGCTGGTGCTTGTGACCTTGCTCATGGCTCTGACTGTTACCGTGGTCGCCCTGGTGGGAAACCGCCATCTGTTGAGGGGGATATTTGGAGCAGTGGAGCAGTCTGTTATGGATAATGCCCAGACCTATTTTTGGATCACGGCCCTGTCCTACCCCTTTCTGGGCCTCTACAATGCATGCGCGGCCCTGTTCCGCTCCATGGGCAACTCAAAAGTATCCATGTTTACCTCCTTTGTCATGAATGGGATCAATATCATTGGAAATGCCATCTGCGTCTTCGGCCTCAAAATGGGCGTGGCGGGCGTGGCCCTGCCCACCCTCATAAGCCGTGTGATCGCGGCCGCCATGATGATGGTGCTGATCCAGAACAGGCACAATACCATCAGGCTTAACAGCTTAAAGGTTCTGATACCGGATATCCGTCTGATAAAGAGCATTCTCTCCATCGGTATTCCGGGAGGCCTGGAGAGCGGGATGTTCCAGTTTGGAAAAATATTTCTCCAGAGCCTGGTATCCTCTTTGGGGACAGCCTCCATTGCCAGCTATGCCGTTGCCTGCA
This sequence comes from Lacrimispora sp. 210928-DFI.3.58, assembly GCF_020554865.1. Lineage (GTDB taxonomy): Bacteria > Bacillota > Clostridia > Lachnospirales > Lachnospiraceae > Enterocloster. Next base: position 17,941 of record NZ_JAJCIC010000021.1, on the reverse strand, counting down.
ATCTGGTGACAGTTCTGTATCTGCCGGGCAATGCCCTGGGACTGGGACTGATCACCATTGTAGGCCAGTGCGTGGGCGCGGGACGGATCGGGGAGGCAAAGCAGTATTCAAAGGCCCTGATCGCGGTGAACTATGGTATCCTGGCAGTGGTCAGCACAGCCATGTTTGTGGGATCGAGCCAGCTTGTGGCGATCTACAACCTGTCTCCCCAGGCAGCCGTCATGGCAAAGGAGATGATCATGGCCCACAGTGCCGCTATGATCATATGGCCGCTGGCATTTACCATTCCCCACTCTCTGAGGGCATCCCTGGATGCCAGGTTTACCATGACGATCTCCGTGTTCTCCATGTGGGTCTTCCGCATCGGCTTTGCCTACCTGTTCGTGTACATATTCCAGACAGGGGTGATCGGCGTCTGGTACGGTATGTTCATTGACTGGATCTTCCGGGCAGCAGTCTTTGTATGGCGGTTCTGGGGATTTGAAAAGAGGGCGGCCTCTGTGGGGTGATTGTTACTGTTCACAGAACGGCTGTTTTTTAGCCGGGCTGTGAACAGTAACGGGTGATCTTGGTGCCGGTTCCGGCTCCAGCTTAGCCGCAGCATCACAGAAAGGACAGGTAAGAGAACCATATGTATGCCAATATCATCATTGACATTTCCCATGAGAGCGTGGACCGCGTGTTCCAGTACCGGGTCCCGCGGGAGCTGGAAGGGGAGATCGAGGCGGGAAAGCAGGTCTATATCCCCTTTGGGGCCGGAAGCCGCCAGAGAAAGGGCTATGTGGTGGAGCTGACCGACGAGGTCCAGTATGAGGAGTCAAAGATCAAGGATGTGGCCGGGATCGTAAAGGGCAGCGTTACCGCCCAGTCCCAGCTGATCTGGCTGGCCTGGTGGATGAAGGAGCGATACGGTTCCACCATGAACCAGGCCTTAAAGACGGTCCTTCCGGTCAAGCAGAAAATAAAGGAGTCTCCCAAGCGGCGCATCCGCTGTCTTCTCTCACCGGAAGCCCTGGAGGAAGCTGTAAAGGAGGCAGAACGGAAAAAATACAAAGCCCGCCTGCGGCTCCTTACGGCTTTCAGAGGACAGGGATCGATCCACTACGAGGAAGCCATGAGCCGCCTGGGACTTACTGCCTCCTCCATCAAGCCTCTGGAGGAAGCAGGGGCCATTTCTGTGGAGGTGGCAGAGCGCTACCGCAATCCATTGGCAGGGATGCAGCCTCTGGGAGAGGGCATCGGAACAGGAGCTGCCATCCAGCTGACAGCAGCCCAGAGGATGGCTGCGGATACCATGACGGGAGAGTACAGCCGGGGCATACGGGGGACCTACCTCATCCACGGTATTACAGGCAGCGGAAAGACAGAGGTCTACATGGAGTTCATCTCCCATGTGGTAGGGGCAGGGAAGCAGGTGATCGTCCTGATACCGGAGATCTCCCTTACCTGGCAGACAGTAATGCGGTTTTACCGGCGTTTTGGGAACCGTGTCTCCGTGCTGAACTCCAGAATGTCGGCGGGAGAGCGCTATGACCAGTATGAGAGGGCAAGGACGGGGGATATCGACATGATCATCGGTCCCCGCTCTGCCCTGTTTGCACCTTTTGAGCGTCTGGGCCTTATCATCATTGATGAGGAGCATGAAAATTCCTACAAAAGCGAGCTCTCCCCGCGCTACGATGCCAGGGAGGCGGCCGCCATGCGGGCGAAAATAAGCGGCGCCAGCCTGGTGCTGGGCTCCGCTACCCCTTCCCTGGAGAGCTATACAAAGGCGTTAAAGGGAGAGTACAGGCTGCTTACCTTAAAGGAGCGCGCCAAAGCCCAGGCCAGCCTTCCGAAGGCAGAGGTGGTGGATCTGAGGGAGGAGCTGAAGTCAGGAAACCGTTCCATTTTCAGCCGCCGCCTGAAGGAACTTATAGAGGACAGGCTTTCAAAGGGGGAGCAGACCATGCTCTTTATCAACCGAAGGGGTTATGCCAGCTTTGTATCCTGCCGCTCCTGCGGGGAGGCGCTCAAATGCCCCCACTGCGATGTCACCCTGACTCTGCACAGGGACGGGCAGATGAGATGCCATTACTGCGGACATACGGCGCCCCAGCCAAAGCGGTGCCCCTCCTGCGGATCACCCTATATTGCCCCCTTTGGGACAGGGACACAGAAGATCGAGGAGCTGGCAGTGAAAATGTTCCCCCAGGCCAGAGTCCTTCGCATGGATATGGACACTACATCAAAAAAAGGCGGGCACCAGGAGATCCTTTCCTCCTTTGGACGGGGAGAGGCGGATATCCTGATCGGAACCCAGATGATCGTAAAGGGCCACGACTTTCCAAAGGTAACTCTGGTGAGTGCCCTGGCGGCAGATCTCTCCCTCTATGCCTCCGACTACCGCTGCAGCGAGGAAACCTTTGCCCTCCTGACCCAGGCTGCAGGCAGGGCAGGAAGAGGAGACCGCTTAGGCACCATGGTGATCCAGACCTACCAGCCGGACCATTACAGCATCCTTACTGCGGCAAAGCAGGACTACGAAGCATTCTACAGCCAGGAAATGGCCTTCCGGAGGATGCTGGGCTATCCGCCTGCCATGGGACTTCTCACCATACAGCTCCAGAGCCCCAGGGAGGACGCCCTGGCGGGGGCAGCGGACATGCTCTTTGCAAGCCTTGAGAGCCTTAAGGAAAAGGGGGAAGAGGCCCCGGCCTTTATCGGACCTGTAAATGCTCCCATTTACAAAGTTAATGATATTTACAGAAAAATTTTATATATAAAGCATGAAAATTATGATATACTGATACAGATTAGGAAAATGGCAGAACAGCGCTTAAAGGAGCTTGCAGGATGTGAGCATGTGGCCTCCTACTACGATCTGACGTGATCGGTAAGGCGCTGAGTATGGAAAAGGAGATAGAGAAAACAATGGCAGTTCGTCAGATAAGAGTAATGGGTGATGAGATTTTAACAAAGAAATGCAAGCCTGTAAAGGAGATGACAGAGAGGAACTTAGAGCTGATCGAGGACATGTTTGAGACCATGTACCAGGCAAACGGCGTAGGCCTTGCTGCTCCTCAGGTGGGCATTTTAAAGAGGATCGTCACCATTGACGTGGAAGACGGCAACCAGTATGTACTGATCAACCCTGAGATCGTTTTGGAGGAGGGAGAGCAGACCGGATACGAGGGCTGTCTGAGCGTGCCTGGCAAATCCGGCATTGTCACCCGTCCCAACCATGTGAAGGTCAAGGCCTTCAATGAAAAGATGGAGCCCTACGAACTGGAGGGAGAGGGACTTCTTGCCAGAGCCATCTGCCATGAGTGCGCCCACCTGGATGGCCAGCTGTATGTGGAGCTGGTAGAGGGTGAGCTGGTGGATGTAGGCGAAGAGGAGGAGCTGGAGGAAGAGGAGTAGGCTCTTACATGCCGCCTGTCCGGCGGCGGGACTTTTATAGTAAGACAGAAGAAAGGAACAGCAGCTATGCGTATTGTATTTATGGGAACGCCGGATTTTTCCGTTCCGGCATTAAAAGCACTGGTAGAGGCAGGCCATGAGGTGGCGGCTGTCTTCACCCAGCCGGATAAGCCAAAGGGCAGGGGAAAAGAGGTCCAGATGACGCCTGTGAAGCTTCAGGCCCTGGAATACGGTATTCCCGTATATCAGCCCGCAAAGGTAAGGGAGCCGGAGACCATTGAGCTGATCAGAGAGCTTTCACCGGAAGCCATCGTAGTGATCGCCTTCGGCCAGATACTTCCAAAGGCGATTCTGGAGATCCCCAAATACGGGTGTGTCAACATCCACGCCTCCCTTCTTCCAAAATACAGGGGAGCAGCCCCCATCCAGTGGTGCGTCATTGACGGGGAAAAGGAGACCGGGGTCACGACCATGATGATGGATGTTGGCCTTGATACCGGAGATATGCTGGAAAAGACAGTCATCCCCATTGGAGAAAAGGAGACAGGCGGCAGCCTCCACGACAAGCTGAGCATGGCAGGGGGAAGTCTGATCCTGTCCACCCTAAAGAAGCTGGAGGAGGGCACCATAGTCAGGACACCCCAGACAGAGGAGGGCACCTGCTACGCCAAAATGCTGACAAAATCCCTGGGAAATATTGATTGGACCATGCCTGCAGCCTCCATTGAGCGGCTGATCAGAGGGTTAAATCCCTGGCCCAGTGCATATACCTCCTGGAAAGAGAAGACAATAAAGATATGGGCGGCGGATGTGCTGAAGGAGGACGCCTTTGGCGGGGAGAGAGACTGCCAGCCGGGAGAGATCGTCTGCTGCGATAAGAATACGCTGGCAGTGGCCACAGGAGACGGCATCCTGTCCATCCGTGAGCTTCAGCTCCAGGGCAAGAAGCGCATGGATACCCCGGCCTTTCTGCGGGGATATCCGATGGCAGCCGGGGAGCGTTTCCGGTAAAAGTCCGCGTCCACCAGAGCTTCGCGGTGCGGAGGCGCGTCCGCCTGCTGGGCGCATGTAGGTTTACTATGAAAGTCCCGCCGCCGTGAGGCGGCATGTATTCAGGTATGCCAAATGCGTCCACCAGACTTTCGCGGTGCGGAGGCGCGTCCGCCTGCTGGGCGCAAGTAGGTATTAGAAAGTGAGTGATGAACGATGTTTTACCCAATGTACTATTTTGACCCGACCTATTTTCTCATCCTGATAGGCGTATTGATCTCCATGGCTGCTTCGGCAAAGCTGAACGCCACCTATCAGAGGTATTCGGCTGTGAGAAGCCGCTGCGGCATGACGGGAGAGGAGGCCGCGAGACGGCTTTTGATGTCCCAGGGTATCTACGATGTCCAGGTACGCCGTGTTTCCGGCAGGCTGACGGACCACTATGACCCCAGGACAAAGACAGTGAACCTGTCTGACACCGTCTACGGCTCCACCTCCATTGCAGCCATCGGCGTGGCAGCCCACGAATGCGGCCATGCCATGCAGGATGCAGGGGATTATGCGCCCCTTCGCATCCGGGCGGCTCTGGTGCCTGTGGCAAATTTCGGCGCCCAGCTCTCATGGCCCCTTATCATCATCGGTATTCTGTTAGGCGGCGGCTCCCTTGTAAGCCTGGGGATCCTGTTATTCTCCCTGGCTGTGCTGTTCCAGATCGTTACCCTGCCGGTTGAGTATAATGCATCAAGCAGGGCAGTGAAGCTTCTGGACTCCACAGGCATCCTGGTAGGACAGGAGGTAGGGCAGACAAGGAGCGTTTTAAATGCAGCAGCCCTGACCTATGTGGCGGCGGCAGCGGCCTCTCTCCTTCAGCTTCTCCGTCTGGTGCTTTTATTCGGCAACCGCAGGCGTGATTAGCGAACGGACCAGCCCGAAAATGGGCATTGGAAGGAAGGACAGCAGTTCATGGCAAAGATGACAGACAGAGGCTTAGAAAACAGGGAGATCATACTTGACATCTTGACGGAGGTGCTCGAAAAGGGCAGCTTCGTCCATCTTGTGTTAAGCCAGGCCTTATATAAATACCAATATCTGGATAAATCCGACAGGGCCTTCATCACCCGCGTGACAGAGGGAACCCTGGAATATCTGATACAGCTGGACTATGTGATCGACCAGTTCTCAAAAACAAAGACAGGGAAGATGAAGCCCTTTATCCGCAATCTCCTGCGGATGAGCGTTTACCAGCTTTTATACATGGACCGTGTGCCGGATTCCGCTGTGTGCAACGAGGCAGTGAAGCTGGCGGTAAAGCGGAAGTTCCAGGGCTTAAAGGGCTTTGTGAACGGTGTTTTAAGGACCATATCCAGGGAGAAGGGAAAGCTGGTATTCGATTCTCCTTCCCTTCGGTACAGCATTCCACAATGGATGTATGATATGTGGAGCCGTGAGTACGGGGAGGAGGGGGCCGGCAGGATCGCAGCCTCCTTTTTAAGGGAGAGCCCCACCTGGGTCCGCTGCAATGTGAGCCGCGCATCCATGGAGGAGATCAGGACATCCCTGGAGGGACAGGGCGTGGTTGTGACACCCCTGAAGGGAATGGAGACCATGATATCCATCTCCGGCTATGACTATCTGGACAGCCTGGAGGCCTTCCGGGAGGGGTGGATACAGGCTCAGGATGTAAGCTCCGCCTTTGTAGGGGAGCTTGCGGCCCCAAAGCAGGGGGACTACATCATCGATGTGTGCGCAGCCCCCGGAGGAAAGAGTCTCCATCTGGCAGACAAGCTTTCCGGCACAGGCTTTGTGGAGGCAAGGGATCTGACACCTCAGAAGGTAGCGCTGATCGAGGAAAATATCGTCCGCTGCCAGGCGTCCAACATGGGCGCCGTCCAGTGGGATGCCCTGGTGTATGACCCGTCCGCTGAGGCAAAGGCTGATATCGTGATCGCCGACCTTCCCTGTTCCGGTCTGGGCATCCTGGGCAAAAAGCCGGATATCAAGTACAATATGACAGAGGAAAAGCTCAGAGAGCTGGCGGCCCTGCAGCGGGAGATCCTCTCTGTGGTTTGGCAGTATGTAAAGCCCGGAGGCCTGCTGGTGTACAGCACCTGTACCATAGACCGCCTGGAAAATGAGGAGAATGCCGCCTGGCTTGCCTCCAAATTCCCCCTTGAACCGGTGGACCTTGAAGGACGGCTGCAGGGCGGTCCGGAAATATTGGCCGGATCAGAGCAGGCTCTGCCGGGCTGCATCCAGTTCCTTCCGGGCATCCTTCCCTTTGACGGCTTTTTTATCAGCCTGTTCCGGAGACAGTAAGGACTGGGTTAAGATATTGATAGATTGCAGGAGTACAAACGTATTTATGTTGGATATAACAGACCATAAAGGCAAAAAAGACATCAAATCCCTGACCTTTGAGGAGCTGGAAGCAGAGCTTTCCGCCCTGGGGGAAAAGCCCTTCCGGGCAAAGCAGGTGTACGACTGGCTCCACGTCAAGCTGGTCACCGATTTCGGCCAGATGAGCAGCCTGTCAAAGGAGCTGCGGAAAAAGCTTGAGGATACCTGCAGCCTGACTGCCTTAAAGACAGTGGGAGAGCGCATTTCGAAGATCGACGGCACAAGAAAATATTTGTTCGGCTTAGAAGACGGCAACGTGATCGAGAGTGTGTGGATGCAGTACCACCACGGCAATTCTGTGTGCATTTCTTCCCAGGTGGGCTGTCGCATGGGCTGCCGGTTCTGCGCTTCCACTCTGGACGGCTTGGAGCGGAATCTGCGGCCCTCAGAGATGCTGGATCAGATATACCGGATACAGACCATTACAGGGGAGCGGGTGTCCAATGTGGTCATCATGGGCTCCGGAGAGCCCATGGACAATTATGATAATGTGATCCGCTTTATCCGCCTTCTCTCCCATGAGAGGGGATTACATATCAGCCAGAGAAATATCACGCTCTCCACCTGCGGCATTGTTCCCGGTATCAGGCGCCTTGCAGAGGAGGGGCTCCAGATCACCTTGGCACTGTCCCTCCATGCGCCAAACGATGAGGTGAGAAAGACGCTGATGCCCATTGCAAACAGCTACAAGCTTGCAGATGTGCTGAAGGCCTGCCATGAATATTTCCAGAAAACAGGGCGGAGGCTGACCTTTGAATACAGCCTTGTGAGGGGAGTCAATGACAATCTCAAGGAGGCAGAGGCCCTGGCCTCTCTGATAGCAGATCAGAAGGGCCACGTGAACCTGATCCCGGTCAATCCCATCAAGGAGCGGGATTACGTCCAGTCAGGACAGAAGGCCATCCAGGATTTTAAGAACCTTCTGGAGAAAAGAGGCATCAACGCAACCGTGAGAAGGGAAATGGGCCGTGACATCGGCGGAGCCTGCGGCCAGCTTCGGAAAAGCTATATGGAAGGAGAGGGATGACATGGAAGCATACGCGCTTACTGACACCGGAAGGGTCAGAAACATGAATCAGGATTATATCTATTCCTCGCCGGAAAAGGTCGGCTCCCTGCCAAACCTCTTTCTGGTGGCAGACGGCATGGGAGGCCATAAGGCAGGAGATTACGCGTCCAGATATGCGGTAGAGAACCTGGTGGTCTACTTAAACCGCTCCTGCCAGGGCGGTCCTGTGATACAGTTAAAGGATGGCATCCGCCAGGTCAATGAGGGACTTTTTGAGGAGTCACGCAGCAGGGAGGAGCTAAGAGGCATGGGCTGCACCCTGGTAGCGGCCGTGGTGGAGGACAATACCCTCTATGTGGCCAATATCGGTGACAGCCGTCTTTATCTCATACAGGGCGGCAGCATCCGCCAGGTCACGAAGGACCACTCCTATGTGGAGGAGATGGTGGCCATGGGCCAGATGCGCCGCGGCAGCGCAGATTACAACAGCCATAAAAATATCATCACAAGGGCTCTGGGCATTGGAAGAAATGTGGAGCCGGATTTCTTTGAAGCAGAGCTGGAAAATGGGGATTATTTCCTGCTGTGCTCAGACGGGCTCAGCAATATGGTGGACGATGAGACCATCTGCCGCATCATCACAGGCGGGGGCAGCCTAAAGGAGAAGGCAGTCAGGCTGATCGATGAGGCCAATGGCCGCGGAGGCGCCGACAACATTGCAGTTGTCCTTGTAAAGCCTTTAGGAAAGGGGGATGAGCCATGTTAAACCCCGGAATGTATCTTCAGAACCGCTATGAGATCTTAGAGCGCATTGGCTCAGGCGGCATGTCTGTGGTCTACAAGGCCCAGTGCCATACCTTAAACCGCCTTGTTGCCATCAAGGTATTAAAGGAAGAATTTGTATTTGACGAGACCTTTGTGGGCAAATTTAAGATGGAGGCCCAGTCAGCGGCAAGGCTTTCCCACCCCAATATTGTCAGCGTATACGATGTTGTGGAGGAGGGCATGCTCCACTACATTGTCATGGAGCTCATAGAGGGCATTACCTTAAAGAGCTATATTGAGAAAAAGGGATTTTTAGAAAATAAGGAGGCTATCGGCATTGCCATCCAGGTGGCTTCGGGCATTGCGGCTGCCCATGAGCAGCATATCATCCACAGAGATATCAAGCCTCAAAATATGATCATCTCCAGGGACGGCAAGGTAAAGGTGGCAGATTTCGGCATTGCAAGAGCCGTGTCCACCCAGACGATCAATGCCACGGCAGTGGGCTCTGTCCACTACATTTCACCGGAGCAGGCCAGAGGAGGCTACTGCGATGAGCGCAGCGATATCTATTCCTTTGGCATTACCCTGTATGAGATGGCAACGGGCCGCGTCCCCTTTGAGGGAGACAACACGGTGGCAGTGGCCCTGGCTCATCTGGAGGAGCCGGTGATACCGCCAAAGGAATACAACCCCGACATCTGTGACGGCCTCCAGCAGATCATCATCAAATGTACCCAGAAGCGCCCGGAAAGGCGCTATGAAAAGATGACAGATGTGATCGCAGACCTGCGCAGGGTGCTCGTGAATCCGCAGACCGATATCTATGCCAGTGAGAGCAGCGGGGAGGATGAGCTTTCCAAGACCCGCCCCATTTCCAGGGAGGAGCTTGTCAGCATCCAGGAGGGGAGAAAGAGCTTTAAGGAAGAGGAGATATCCCCTGCCAGGGATGAGGCAGAGCCAAAGCCGGAAAAGCCCAGGCGGCAAAGCAGGCCCAGGAAGAGCAGCAGAGAGAAGAGTGAAGAAAAGGAACAGGAGGATGTTGCCACCCAGTTTGAGAAGATCCTTACGGCGGCAGGCATTGTGGCAGCGATTCTGATCGTGGCAGTGGTGCTGTTTGTATTTTCACGCCTTACAGGGCTTTTCAGCGCGGGAAGCCTGGCGGGCAGGGAGTCTGTGGCAGTCACCTCAGAGGCGCCTCCCCAGGAGATGGAGGTCACGCTCTCTGACAACCAGACCTATATGCCGGATGTGCTGGGACTGCCTCAGGATATGGCAGAGGCCAAGCTGAAGGAAAATACGCTGGTGATGAGCGTGACAGCCAGTGAGTTCTCCGATAACTATGCGGAGGGCCAGATCATGCGGCAGGATATCAATTCCGGAGATGCGGTGGAAAAGTGGAGCACCGTGGGAGTCACTGTCAGCAAGGGAAGCGACAAGGTGGATCTAAGCGCCCTGGGGCTTTTGCAGCTCACAGGAGACCAGGCCAAAGCTCTGCTGGAGGAAAAGGGCCTGACCGTACAGCGCCGTGATGAGAACAATGCCGCTGTGCCCAAGGGAAATGTGATACGCTTTACTCCGGACAACGCAAAGGTGGGGGAGAGCGTGACATTGTTTGTGAGCAGCGGCCCCCAGAATGTGCCGGGCCAGGTGCCGTCCCTCTTAGGCGTGGACCAGACCACGGCAGACGCATTGCTGGCAGGAGCAGGACTGACAGTGGGACACGTATCCTATGATACCAGCGATACGGTGGCGGAGGGCCTGATCATCGGACAGTCTGCGGAGCCGGGGACCATCCTTGCTCCCCAGACAGCGGTGGATTATGTGATAAGCGGAAAATCGCCGGAGAGCGGACAGGCAGATGACGGCAGGTATTATATCGGTTCCATCGACACCACCTGCTCTTTGAGCAACTACATCGGACCCGCATCCAAGACCAGCAGTGTCCGGGTGCTGATCAGGCTGAAACAGACCGTGGACGGCGTTGACCTGTATACCAATCTGGTCAGTGCAAGGCTGGTGGTAGGAGCCCAGGACGTGCCTGTGGTGATCCCCAGGATCAAGGGGGCCTACGGCGTTGACAGCGGCACCGTGGAGGTGGTGGATGCAGATACCTTGACCGTTATCAGCTCCTACCCGGTGACCTTTTTCCCGGCAGGATAAGAGGAATATATGACAGGAAAGATAATGAAGGGGATTGCCGGTTTTTACTATGTGAATGACGGCACCGGCAATCTGTATGAGTGCAAGGCAAAGGGCGTATTCCGCAACAAAAAGATCAAGCCCCTGGTGGGGGACAATGTGGAATTTTCCATTCTGGATGAGGCGGAGATGGAGGGAAACATCGATGCCATCCTTCCAAGAAAGAACGCCCTCATAAGGCCTGCGGTGGCAAATGTGGATCAGGCCATGGTGGTATTTGCCGTCTCCCATCCGGAGCCGAATTTTCATCTCTTAGACCGTTTCCTGGTGATGATGGAGCTTCAAAAGGTTCCCGTCATCATCTGCTTTAACAAGGCAGAGCTGGGGGAGGCGGAGAAGATCGGGGAGTACCGCTCCATCTATGAGAGGGCAGGCTACCAGGTATTGTTCATCAGCACCTATGAGGACAAGGAGCAGAGGGCAGTGCGGGAGCTCCTAAAAGGGAAGACAACGGTCCTGGCCGGACCCTCAGGAGTGGGCAAATCCTCCCTGACCAACTGCATCCAGCCTGAGGCTTTCATGGAGACAGGCGATATCAGCAGAAAGATCGAGCGGGGAAAGCATACCACCCGCCATTCAGAGCTGTTTTATATTGAAAAGGATACCTATATGATGGACACGCCGGGCTTCAGTTCTATTTTCACACCGGAAATAGAGGCCGGAGAGCTGAAGGATTGCTTTCCGGAATTTGCTCCCTTTGAGGAGGACTGCCGCTTCTTAGGCTGTGTCCATGTGGGGGAGCGGGTGTGCGGCGTGAAGGACGCCCTGGAAAAGGGGCTTATAAGCAGCAGCCGCTACGCCAATTATCTTACGATGTACAAGGAATTAAAGGACAGGAGGAAATATTGACATGTACTACAAGGTAGCGCCGTCTCTGTTGGCGGCTGATTTTACAAGGCTGGGAAGCCAGGTCCAGGAGGTAAGGGAGGCAGGCGCAGAGTATATCCATCTGGATGTGATGGACGGTGCCTTTGTGCCCAGCATTTCCTTTGGAATGCCTGTATTAAAGAGCTTGAGAAAGGCTTCCGATATTGTATTTGACGTTCACATGATGGTGGAGGAGCCGGGGCGCTATGTGGAGGATATCAAAAAATCCGGCGCTGACATTATCACTGTCCATGCAGAGGCCTGCACCCATCTGGACCGTGTGGTAAACCAGATCAAGGAGACTGGCTGCCGGGCAGGCGTGGCCTTAAATCCCGCCACTCCTGTGTCTGTGCTGGACTGTATCCTGGACCAGCTGGATATGGTACTCATCATGACCGTAAACCCTGGCTTTGGAGGACAGAAGTTCATCCCATACACCTTAAATAAGGTGCGCGCCCTGCGCCAGACCGTGAAGGAGAGAGGCCTTAAGACGGATATCCAGGTAGACGGCGGCGTCAGCATTGCCAATGTAAGGGAGATCCTGGAGGCCGGAGCCAATATATTTGTGGCAGGCTCTGCGGTGTTCGGCACAGATCCGGCTGCACGGACAAGAGAATTTGTAGAGCTCTTTAAGGAATACGAGAAATGAAGCGGTGTCTGATCCTTACCGGCGGAAGGCTGGATCTGTCCTTTGCCAGGGACTTTCTTAAGGGGGAGTCCTTTGCAAGGGTGATCGCTGTGGACGGAGGGCTGAAGGCGGCAAAGGAGCTTTCCCTTATGCCGGATATCATTGTGGGAGATTTTGACACGGTGGAGCCGGAGATCCTGGCCTTTTTCCGGAAAAAAGAGCATATCATATGGGATGTCCACAACCCGGAAAAGGATGATACGGACACGGAGCTGGCTATTAAGAGGGCTCTTGCCATGGGCTGCGATGAGACCGTGCTCTTAGGTGCGACAGGGGGAAGGCTGGATCACATGCTGGGTAACCTCCATCTTTTGTATCCCTGCCTGCAAAAGGGCATGGAGGCCTGTATTGTGGACCCGCAGAACAAGCTGTACCTCATAGACGGGGAGCGGCATTTCAGGAGAGATGAGCTGTGGGGAAACTATATTTCCTTCCTGCCTCTCACAGAGGAGGTAAGAGGCATCACCCTCACCGGCTTTAAGTATCCTCTGACGGATAAGGATATTGAGATCGGGACCAGCCTGTGCATCAGCAACGAGCTGGCAGAGGAGGAGGGGACCATCACCTTTTTGGAGGGAGTCCTGATGGTGGTGGAGTCCCACGACTGAGCTTTTTCAGGAAAAACGTAACTACTCAGCCTGCGGCTGTGTAGTTACGGAATCCGGCTCATTTTAAGTTCACCTACGGTGAAGGAGCCGGATTCTTCTCGCCCGTAACTCGTTCTTACGGTCTTTGCAGTAAATGCAAAGACCTACACTGAGTAGTTACGGAAAAACGCACAACTGGACTGGTTAAAATACAACGAACTGGATATTTATAACACTCCACTCCGGTGCTACTATATGGGTCGTAAACGATATTGAAAAAGGAGTGGAATGATCATTATGAAAACGAATCATGCAGCAGCTGCGGCAAACAGGGCCTCTGCCAGCAGCCAGATCTACAAAATTGCTTTGACAGGCCTCTTTGCAGCATTGTCCTATGTGGTATTTACCTTTCTTCAGGTAAAGATCACCCTTCCGGGCGGAGACGCTACCTCCATTCATCTGGGAAACGCAGTCTGTGTTCTGGGAGCACTTGTATTAGGCGGATTTTACGGCGGCCTGGGCGGGGCCATTGGTATGACCATCGGCGACCTCTTTGATCCGGTATACGTGGCATATGCGCCGAAGACCTTCATTCTGAAGCTCTGTATCGGTCTGATCGCCGGCTTTGTAGCCCACAAGATCGGAAAAATCAATGAGAGCAATGACAAGAACCACGTATTCCGTTTTGCCCTGGCTGCTGCCATCTGCGGGCTGTTATTCAATGTGATATTTGACCCGCTGGTAGGATATTACTACAAGCTCCTGATCATGGGCAAGCCTGCGGCAGAGCTGGTACTGGCATGGAATGTGGCTTCCACCTCCATCAATGCCGTTACCTCCACCATTGCCTCTGTCATCATCTATATGCCCCTGCGCAGTGCCTTAAAGAGGTCCGGTCTATTTGAGCAGTTAAAGTAAACCGACATGCGCCCGGCTGGCGGACGTGCCACCGCACCACGAAAGCCTGGCGGGCGCATTTGGCATCGACCAGATTCGGATTTTATGACCGGAAAACTGAAGCACCACGAAAGCCTGGCGGGCGCATTTGGCATCCCTGAATACATGCCGCCTTGCGGCGGCGGTACTTTTGCAGTAAACGGGCAGGAATAAAGGAATGATAACATGCAGAAAAAGATTGCAATGATCAATGATTTATCGGGATATGGCCGCTGTTCTCTGACAGTGGCCCTTCCTGTGCTTTCGGCCATGAAGCTCCAGTGCTGTCCTGTGCCGACCTCCATTCTGTCGAATCACACAGGGTTTCCCGTATATTTTTTCGATGATTATACGGAGAAGATGAAGCCTTATGTAGAAAAGTGGAAGGAGCTGGGACTGACCTTTGACGGCATTGCCACAGGCTTTCTGGGATCCGAGGAGCAGATCGAGCTGGTAATGGAGATGATAAAAGATCTCAGCACAGAGGGGACAAAGGTCATTATAGACCCGATTATGGGCGACAATGGTTCCCCCTATGCGACCTATACGCCGCAAATGTGCAGGCGCATGGGAGAGCTGGTCTCCATGGGCGATATTGTCACGCCAAATCTGACAGAGGCCTGTATCCTCACAGGAAGGCCTTACAAGAAAGAGGGCTGGAGCCGTAAGGAGCTTGCTGGGCTGGCAGAGGAGATCCGGGCCCTGGGGCCGGACTCTGTGGTGATCACAGGGATCAGCCAGGGACAGTATCTTGTAAATGCAGTGGCCGCCGGGGGGAAGGAGCTCGTACTCTTAAAGCGCAAACGCGTAGGCAGGGAGAGGCCGGGTACAGGTGATGTATTCTCCTCTGTGGTGGCAGGAGCCTACGTCAGAGGCTGGGATCTGACCTCTGCTGTGGGCCTGGCAGCTGATTTTGTGAAGGAATGCATCCGCATATCAGAGAAGATGGACATCCCGGTTGCAAACGGCGTGTGCTTTGAGGAAATATTGGACCAACTGATCAGGGCGGTGCGCCGCTGTGAAGAGGCGTTCTGATCCGGCAAAAGCCGTAACAGTTCAGGCGGCTGGCGGGAGGGCGTCTGGCGCTCCGGTTTCGGACATAAGAAGCACTAAGACACCTGATTTTTCCGAAAAGCCAGTTGACTAAGTGCTTCTAATGTCCTGCAAAGTCGCTCCGGCCGCCCTCCTAGCAGCCGCCTGAACTGTTACCAAAAGCCGGGAAAAACACCAGGAAAAATACAAAAAGGGCTTTCTTTTCCAGGAAAAATGGTATATACTCTTTAACAGCTACGTATGCCTGTCTATTTCAGGCATTATTTTAAGGAAATCCAGGAGGAGACCATGTTAGACTTAAGGTTTGTGAGAGAAAATCCAGATATTGTAAAACAGAATATCAAGAATAAATTCCAGGACAGCAAGCTGCCCCTGGTGGACGAGGTGATCGCCCTTGACGCAGAGAGCCGCGCTACCCAGAAGGAGGCAGATGACCTGCGTGCCAGCCGCAACAAGCTTTCCAAGGAGATCGGAAAGCTGATGGGCCAGGGCAAGAAGGAGGAGGCAGAGGCTGTCAAGCAGCAGGTAAATGCCAATTCTGCCAGACTGGCTGAGTTAGAGGCAAAGGAAGGGGAGCTGTCTGAGAGGATCTTAAAGATCATGATGACGATCCCTAATATCATTGATCCCAGCGTGCCTATCGGCAAGGATGACAGCGAGAATGTGGAGATCGAGAAGTTCGGTGAGCCGGTGGTTCCTGATTTTGAGATCCCTTATCATACCGATATCATGAAGACCTTTGACGGCATTGATCTGGATGCTGCAGGAAAGGTAGCAGGCAACGGCTTTTACTACCTGATGGGCGATATTGCAAGGCTTCACTCCTCTGTGATCTCCTATGCAAGAGATTTCATGATCGACCGTGGCTTTACCTACTGCGTGCCGCCGTTTATGATCCGCAGCAACGTGGTGACAGGCGTTATGAGCTTTGCTGAGATGGATGCCATGATGTACAAGATCGAGGGCGAGGACTTATACCTGATCGGCACCAGCGAGCACTCCATGATCGGCAAATTTATCGATACCATTACCCCGGAGGAACAGCTTCCGAAGACGCTGACCAGCTATTCCCCATGCTTCCGCAAGGAGAAGGGTGCTCACGGCATTGAGGAGAGAGGCGTATACCGCATCCACCAGTTTGAGAAGCAGGAGATGATCGTAGTCTGCAAGCCGGAGGAGAGCCCAATGTGGTACGATAAGCTGTGGCAGAATACCGTTGACCTGTTCCGTTCCTTAGATATCCCGGTACGTACATTAGAGTGCTGCTCCGGGGACCTGGCTGACCTGAAGGTGAAGTCCTGCGACGTGGAGGCATGGTCTCCCAGACAGAAGAAGTACTTTGAGGTGGGAAGCTGCTCTAACTTAGGAGATGCCCAGGCACGCCGCTTAAAGATCCGCGTCCAGGGAGAGGACGGCAGCAAGTACCTTGCCCACACACTGAACAACACCGTAGTCGCTCCGCCGCGTATGCTGATCGCTTTCCTGGAGAATAACCTTCAGGCCGACGGCAGCGTAAGGATTCCGGAGGTTCTGCGTCCTTACATGGGCGGAATGGAAGTTATGATTCCAAAGAAGTAATAGAGACAACATACGAAGAAGACAGAAAGGACCGGCCTGCAGACGAATGCGCAGGCCGGTTTCTATAAATATCCAGTAAAATGCGCAGGTGACGGGTTTTACCGGATTTACAAAGCATATCAGAAACCCGGCAGCGGCCGGGCTTCTGGTTCTATCAGATAAGAGAAAGGAAGAATGCAATGATCATATTTAACCATTTTAATTTTAATGTGCTGGATTTAGAAAAGAGCCTGGATTTCTATAAAAAGGCATTGAATCTGCAGGTAGTGAGAGAGAAGGTGGCCTCTGACGGCTCCTTTAAGCTGGTATATTTAGGTGACGGCGAGACCGGCTTTTCACTGGAGCTTACCTGGCTGCGGGACAGGAAGGAGCCCTATAATCTGGGAGAATGCGAGTTCCATCTGGCCTTCCATGTAGACGACTATGAGGGGCTTCACAAGCACCATGAAGAGATGGGCTGCATCTGCTATGAGAACCCATCCATGGGCATTTACTTTATCACAGATCCTGACGGCTATTGGATCGAGATCGTTCCGGCGAAGAGGTAATACAGAATGACGCAGAAACAAAAGGGGATCTTGTATATGATCCTTTCCGCACTGTCCTTTGCAATTATGCAGGTAGTAGTGCGTCTGACAAAGGAGATCCCCACAATGGAACAGATATTTGTGCGTAATCTGTTTGTACTTATTGCCGCATTTGTCATCATACGCCGCAATAAGGGCTCCTTGTTCGGGGAGAGAAAGTACCAGGCTGGATTGTTTGGCCGCTCCCTCTTTGGCTTTCTGAGCCTTATCACCCTGTTTTACGCATCCAGCCATGCTGCCCAGGGGGATGTCACCATCATCAATAAGCTGTCACCTGTTTGCGTGACACTGCTGGCTGTATTTTGGCTGAAGGAGAAAATGTCACCTGTACAGATTCCGGCGCTTATCCTGTCGATCCTGGGAGCCTGCATTGTATTTCAGCCCAGCTTTCAGTCCAACCCGCTGCCCCTTATTATGGCATTTTTATCTGCTGTCTCCTCAGGGATCGCGTATACGTTTCTCGGCTATTTCAAGGATAAGGTGGACGGGATGACCGTCATCATGCATTTCTCCACCTTCAGTGCAGTGTGCTCCCTGCCATTTATGCTGGGCAGCTTTGTGATGCCTGACCTGCGCCAGCTTTTGCTTCTGCTGCTCATCGGCGTCTTCGGCTCCTTGGGCCAGGCCTTTATCACCTACGCCTATCGCTTTGCTCCGGCTTCTGAGATCAGCATCTACAACTACACCGGGATATTGTTCAGCCTCCTGTTGGGTTTTGTGATTCTGGGAGAACCAGTAAAAATGTCCTCCATAGCAGGAGGAGCCCTGGTGGCTGCGGCTTCGATTTTGGTGTATGTTTATAATAACAGAGGGCGGAGAGAAAAAGTAAATGGTATATAACTCGTCGACTTTCCTTCAACTCGATAATTCGAGATAATTG
>NZ_JAJCIC010000020.1 GCF_020554865.1 Lacrimispora sp. 210928-DFI.3.58 | reverse complement strand
TCAATTTACTCCGAATGATACAGGAAAAAGAAAAGTGGTGCTGGGCGTAATCAACCAGCACCAACTTTGTCTACAGTCTGAGGCCGGTATGGATATACCGGCCCGCTGTTTTTCTATGGAGTTTTAGGAGGAATATCCTCAGGCTCATGGCTCATGGAGCTTTGACTGCCGATCACAATCTCCGGTGCTCCGGTGAGGTTTACGTTCCTGGTGACTTTTGCATCGTATGTATCGGCCTTCATGATCTCTGAGAGATCGACACCAGTGGCTTCCTTCATGGATTCAAAGAGCTTTGCCATGACGACAGGTACATTTCCGGCCACAGCGCCTACACCATTGTCGCCATCGCTTCCGCCGCCGATAATGGTGATCCTGTCGATCTGGGAAAGAGGTTCGGCAATCTTGCCTGCGATCTCAGGAAGGACTTTGATCATCATTTCCGCCATAGCGGCCTTGTTGTACTTCTGGTAGGCCTGGGCCTTTTTCTCCATACCTTCTGCCTCTGCAAGGGCCTTTGCCTGGATGGCGGCAGCCTCTGCCTCACCTCTGGCCCGGATACCCTCGGCCTCCTGGAGCATGGCGTAGCGGTCGGCATCTGCCTGTGCCTTCTTTGCCTCTGCGGCCTTTTCCTGCTCGTATTTCTTTGCTTCTGCCTCTCTCTGACGCTTTGTCAGATCAGCGGCAGCGGCCTGTTCAATGGCATAGCGGTCAGCATCTGCCTTCTTGTTGATCTCAGCCTCCAGGGCCTGCTGCTGTACGGCAACTTCCTGCTTGCGCAGCTCGGCTTCTCTCTCCGCCTTTGCGATCTGGGCATTGACCGTGGCTGTTTGGATCGTCTTTTGCTGCTCCTGCTTCTGGATCTCGTAGGCAGCGTCCGCCTCTGCCTTCTTTGTGTCGGAGGCCTTCTGGAGCTCCGCCTTCTTGATAGCGAGCTCGTTGTTCTTCTGGGCGATCTCTGTCTCTGCCTGGACGCGGGCATCGTTGGAGGCCTTGTCGGCAGCAGCCTGGGCGATGGCAATGTCACGCTCTGCCTCCGCCTTGGCGATGGAGGCGTCCTTGCGGATCTTGGAGGTATTGTCCATACCCAGATCCTGGATCAGGCCGTGTTCGTCTGTGACGTTCTGGATGTTGCAGGAAAGGATCTCGATCCCCAGCTTTTCCATGTCCTTGGAGGCCTTTGCCATCACCTGGTCGGAGAAGGAATCACGGTCCGTATTGATGGCGCGGAGGGTCAGAGTGCCGATGATCTCACGCATATTTCCCTGTAAGGAATCCTGGAGATCAGCGGCGATCTTGGCAGAGGGCTTATTTAAGAAGTTCCTCATAGCCAGCTTCATCTGATCATGGTTATCCGCTACCCGGACCTTTGCCACGGCATCCACCATAACGTTGATAAAATCATTCGTAGGGATGTACTCGTCCGTCTTGATGTCCACAGTGATCTGTCCCAAATACAATTTGTCCAGCTGCTCAAAGAAGGGGATCTTAAGCCCGGCCCGGCCTATGAGCACCCGCGGCTCCTTCCTGAGACCGGATATGATATAGGCGTGATCCGGCGGGGCCTTCACATAGCCCTGGGTGATGATGATAATAATAAGGACGATTGCCAGTATGATCGGCAGGAATGCAAAGAGAAGTTCTAACATGGGAGCTCCTTTCTGTTAAGAAAATGTTACTGTTTAAGATGCATACATTTTACCATATACTGGAATAAGTGAGAATATGATTTATAAATTTGTCAGAAAGATACAGAAAAAAGAAAGAATTGTCTTAGCAGAATGCGATGGTGAAGCTGTTTCTTAGAGAGTTTCGGAAAGATGAGGGATTATGAGAAAAACAGCAGGCCCGCCCGAAAGCAGGTCTGCTGTCATAATGAGCTTACTTATAGTTTTATATTTCAGCAGCTGATCAATGCTGATTGATGGTCCTCTTCACATAAGTTGTATGAAGCAGGTGATGTGCCTTTTCGCTGCCCGGCTCGCCAAGGTAGGTAGCGTAAAGCTCCTTGATGGCGGGATTCTCATGGGATTTGCGCAGCGGGTTGGCCACGTCGCTGTCATAGAGCACTTTAGCCCGCAGGCCGCGGATGTCAACTGTGTTGCGCACATAGCCAGGCTGCTGAGGCTGGCCGCCACCGTTAACGCAGCCGCCGGGGCATCCCATGATCTCGATGAAGTGGTAGTCTGCCTCACCGGATTTTACCTTGTTAAGAAGCTCTCTGGCATTGCCGAGGCCGGAAGCAACGGCAACCTTTACATCCATACCGGCCACGTGATAGGTAGCCTCTTTGATGCCCTGAGTGCCGCGGACCTCTACGAAATCCAGCTTTGGAAGCTCCTCGCCTGTCAGGGTCTCAACAGCAGTACGGAGAGCGGCCTCCATAACGCCGCCTGTAGCGCCAAAGATCACGCCTGCGCCTGTTCCAAGGCCTAAAGGCTCGTCAAACTTCTCATCCGGCAGTTCCAGGAAGCGGATACGCGCTTTCTTGATCATTCTTGCCAGTTCTCTTGTGGTGATGGAAATGTCCACATCCGGTACGCCGTTGGCATCCTGATCGTCACGTCCGATCTCAAACTTCTTTGCCGTACACGGCATCACGCTCACACTTACGATATCCTTTGGATCAATGCCCATCTTCTCAGCATAATAGGACTTTGCGATGGCGCCGAACATCTGCTGAGGAGACTTACAGGAGGACAGGTTCTCTGTCATATCCGGGAAGTAGTGCTCGCAGTATTTCACCCAGCCTGGGGAGCAGGAGGTGATGAGAGGAAGCACGCCGCCGTTCTGCACGCGGTCAAGGAACTCATGAGCCTCTTCCATGATGGTGAGATCAGCGGAGAAATCCGTATCAAATACTTTATCAAAGCCTAAGCGGCGCAGGGCTGCAGCCATCTTGCCCTCAACGTTGGTGCCGATAGGAAGGCCGAACTCCTCGCCCAGTCCTGCGCGGACAGCGGGGGCGGTCTGAACGATCACATGCTTTTTCGGATCTGCAATTGCTGCAAATACAGCAGCTGTGGAATCCTTCTCCTGCAATGCGCCTGTGGGGCATACAGCGATACACTGTCCGCAGGATACGCAGGAGGTCTCTCCTAAGCCCATCTCAAAGGCAGAACCGATGTCTGTTGCAAAGCCGCGGTTGTTCGCTCCGATGACACCGATGCCCTGTACATGCTCACAGACTGCTACGCAGCGGCGGCAGAGGATGCATTTGCTGTTGTCACGGATCATGTGGGCTGCGGAATCATCGATCTCTGTGGCGGATTTCTCGCCGTCATAGTAGCCTTCATCGTCTACGCCCAGCTCATGTGCCAGCTCCTGGAGCTCGCAGTGTCCGCTGCGCACACAGGATAAGCAGGAGCGGTTGTGGTTGGATAACAGAAGCTGGATGGTCTTCTTCCTGGAATCCATAACCTTTGGTGTGTTGGTAAATACCTCCATGCCGTCCTCAGCAGGATATACGCAGGATGTCACCAGTTTTCCATTCTTTAATTCTACGATACAGACACGGCAGGCGCCGATTTCGTTGATTTCCTTTAAGAAACACAGGGTAGGAATCTCAATATGCGCCAGTCTTGCTGCCTCCAGGATGGTTGAGCCTTTGGGGGCAGTGACTTCGATGCCGTTGATTTTAAGTTTAATTGTCTCCATAGTATGTTCCCTCCTCCCTTATTTCTTATAGATCGCGCCGAATTTACATTTTTCCATACATGCGCCGCACTTGATACACTTTGTCTGGTCGATGATATGGGGGTTCTTGACAGAGCCCACGATCGCTCCGGCAGGACAGGTGCGTGCGCACAGGGTACATCCGCGGCACTTGTCACGGTCAATGTTGTAGGACAGAAGGGCTTTACATACGCCGGCAGGACAGCGTTTTTCCTTGATATGGGCCTCGTACTCATCGCGGAAATAGCGCAGTGTGGAGAGCACGGGGTTCGGTGCTGTCTGTCCAAGACCGCACAGGGAATTGTTCTTTACGTAGTAGCAGAGTTCCTCTAACTTCTCAAGGTCCTCCATGGTGGCCTGACCCTTTGTGATCTTTGTCAGGATCTCAAGCATTCTCTTAGTGCCGATACGGCAGGCAGTACATTTGCCGCAGGACTCCTCTACGGTGAATTCCAGGAAGAATTTGGCAATGTCTACCATACAGTCATCCTCGTCCATGACGATCAGACCGCCGGAACCCATCATGGAGCCGATGGAGATGAGGTTGTCATAGTCGATGGGGATATCAAAATGCTCTGCAGGGATACATCCGCCGGAAGGACCGCCTGTCTGAGCTGCCTTAAACTTCTTGCCATTGGGAATGCCGCCGCCGATCTCTTCGATGACCGTGCGGAGGGTGGTTCCCATAGGAACCTCTACCAGACCTGTGTTGTTGATCTTGCCGCCTAAGGCGAATACCTTTGTTCCCTTTGACTTCTCCGTACCCATGGATGCGAACCACTCCGGGCCGTTTAAGATGATCTGCGGGATGTTGGCATAGGTCTCTACGTTATTCAAAATGCTGGGCTTTCCGAATAAGCCCTTCTGAGCCGGGAACGGAGGCCTTGGCCTTGGCTCGCCGCGCTTGCCCTCAATGGAGGTCATAAGAGCGGTCTCCTCGCCGCATACGAAGGCTCCTGCACCCAGGCGCAGGTCAATGTCAAAATCAAAGCCAGTGCCGAAAATGTTCTTGCCGAGAAGCTCCATCTCACGGGCCTGGTCAATAGCAATGCGGAGACGGTCTACTGCGATGGGATACTCAGCGCGGACATAGATATAGCCCTGGTTTGCACCGATGGCATAGCCGGCAATGGCCATTGCCTCCAGCACTGCATGAGGATCGCCTTCCAGTACGGAACGGTCCATGAATGCACCTGGGTCGCCCTCGTCAGCGTTACAGCAGACGTACTTCTGGTCAGCGTCATTCTGCTTACAGAGCTTCCACTTAAGGCCTGTAGGGAAGCCTGCGCCGCCGCGGCCGCGAAGACCGGCATCCAGAAGGGTCTGGATCACATCGTCAGGTGTCATCTCTGTTAAGACCTTGCCCAGTGCCATGTAGCCGCCGGTTCCGATGTACTCCTCAATGTTCTCCGGGTTGATAACACCGCAGTTGCGCAGGGCGATACGGTGCTGCTTCTTGTAGAAATCCGTGTCGCTTAAGGCCTTGATGCCGCCTGTGGGGCTTACGGTCTCCTGGTACAGAAGGCGTGTTACCACACGGCCCTTTAACAGGTGCTCTGACACGATCTCAGGGATATCATCCGGCTGTACCATGGAATAGAAGGTAGCCTCCGGGTATACGATCATGATAGGGCCTAATGCACAGAGGCCGTGGCAGCCTGTCTCTACAATGGCAACCTCCTCCTCTAAGCCCTGGCGCTTGATCTCATTCTGTAATGCTTCCATTATCTGGGGACTTCCGGAGGAAGTACATCCGGTGCCGCCGCAGACCAACACGTGTGAACGATACATGATGTTTTCCTCCTTTTATTTCAGTCCTGAAGCGCCCATGGTGTACTTGTCAACGGGATGTCCGCCGATCAGGTGGCGCTCGATGACTTCAAGTGCTTTTTCCGGGTTCATCTTTACATATGTAATCTTTTCTTTTCCTGGTTCCATGACCTCCACAATGGGCTCATACTGGCATAAGCCGATGCAGCCTGTCTGTGTAACGGAGATCTTGTCTGTCAGCCCTCTTGACTGTACTTCCTGGGCCAGTGTATTCAGAACAGGCCTTGCCCCTGCTGCGATACCGCAGGTAGCCATGCCGACTACAACGCGGGTGTGGTTGTGGTCTTCGGCACGCAGATTGACCTGGCTCTGCATTTTTTCTCTGATTGCCTTTAATTCAGCGAGAGTTTTCATGCGATCATATCCTCCTAGTTTGATCCGGAACCCTGATCTGCCTAGATCTGGGCCCCTCCGTCAGTTTCATTTTGATTTTCTCTCAGATATTCCATTATGTAATCCGACACCTCAGGGGCATTGAGAGGGATCCCTCCCAGTATTTCCCGCATCTGGCGGGTGTCCAGTGTAAAGGAAGCTTCATTATATCTATATGTGTAGCAGAAATCCGTATCAGGGTGGTACACGATCAGGTTGTGTATGGTGGCGTTCATATTGCCCAGGGGCATCCTGTCAATGTGTGACAGGCCAAATACAGCGGTAACAGTAGTTCCCCTGCCCGGCTCCGATTCAATGTGAAAGCTGCCGCCGGTACTTTCAGCAGCATATTTGAAAAAGGGGATACCTAATCCCACCTTTCTGGTGGTCCTGGTTGTAAAAAAGGGATCTGTGACATGTTCTACCTGTTCGCTTGTCATCCCGCAGCCGTCATCGGCAATGACGATGGTCAATCGGTCAGCTGCTGTGTCGGCCTTCACCTCAATGGTGACAAGGGAAGCGCCGGCCCTGGTGGAATTCTCCGATACATCTAATACATTTAAGGAAATCTCTGTCATCATAGGCTTAATTGTACCTTGCTAAAATACCTGGGATATCGTCAACGGTAAGCCTTCCGTATACCTCGCCGTTGATCATCATGACGGGAGCAAGTCCGCAGGCGCCGACGCACCGGCAGGAATCCAAAGAGAATTTGCCATCTGGTGTGCACTCGCCGTTGGTAATGCCCAGCAGCTCTTCCAGCTTTTTGAAGATCTCACCGGACCCCTTTACGTAACATGCAGTACCGAGACAGACAGATATCTTATATTTACCCTTTGGCTGTAAGGCGAACTGGGCATAGAATGTAGCTACCCCGTAGACCTTTTCCAGCGGAATACCCATTTCATCAGATATCATGGTCTGCACTTCGATAGGAAGATACCCATAAATATCCTGAGCCTTCTGCATCACAGGCATCAAAGATCCAGGCTGATTTTTGAGCTCAGCAATGACTTCTTTGAGTGCTGCTTCCTGCTCAGGAGTTCCCATAAAAGGAACTGTTTGTTTTTTGCAAGCCATCTTATTATTACCTCCTCACTAGTTGTACATTGTGCAATGTATCAATATTTTAGCACGTAACTGAAAAAAAAGCTACTATAAGTGAAAAAACTAACGACGAAATCTGGACGGAAAACAGGAAATATTATTGAAATTCCACAAAATGAATGGTATTCTAAGTGTATCAGGTTCAGTACAATCTGAAATAACCATGGGAATTCCCATGAAATCAAATTTAAGTGAGGAGAGGTTCGGGTATGACGGTTAGGGATGCAAGGGATATTTTAGGAGCCAGGGTGCTTACGGGGGAAGAATTTCTGGACAGGGAAGCAAGATCTGCCTGCGGCTCTGATATGATGAGCGATGTGCTGGCATTTTCAAAAGACCACTCCATTCTGCTTACTGGTCTGTGCAATCCCCAGGTCATAAGGACGGCGGAGATGCTTGATATTGTCTGTGTGATCTTTGTAAGGGGGAAGAAACCGGACGCCGCTATGTTAGAGATGGCAAAGGAGCGGGGCTTAGTCATCATGGAGACAGGACACCGTATGTTTTCCGCCTGCGGTATGCTGTATGAGGCCGGCCTTCATGGAGGGGCGATCTAGAAAGTAATCGATATTTTAAATGAAGGGAACAAATTATGGAGGACGCAATTGTTTTAACCTATGACATATCGGCTGATGATTTCACCAGAGCAGGTGAGGCGAGCAGCGATGTGAAGAGAAAATTAAAGCAGATGGGCGTGAGCCCTGAGGCCATCAGGAAGGTGGCCATTGCCATGTATGAGGGAGAGATCAATATGGTGATCCATGCCAAAGGGGGGCTGATCACTGTGGAGATCACGCCGGAACGGATCAAGATGATCCTGGCGGATGTGGGGCCTGGTATCCCGAATGTGGAGCTGGCAATGCAGGCAGGATATTCCACTGCGCCGGATGAGATCCGCTCCCTGGGTTTTGGAGCCGGGATGGGGCTTCCAAATATGAAAAATTATACGGATGAGATGGATATTGATACCAGGATCGGAGAGGGAACGACCATCACGATGGTGGTGAAAATGTAGGAAAGCCGAAATGGAGAGAAGTTATGGATAAGTTTTATCATTCTGTGAGACTGGACGAATCCCTGTGCAAGGGCTGCATCAACTGTATCAAGCGGTGTCCCACGGAGGCCATCCGCGTGCGGGGCAAAAAGGCCAGCATCAACAACAAATTCTGTATTGACTGCGGCGAATGTATCAGAGTCTGTCCCCATCACGCGAAGCTTGCGACCTATGACAAGCTGGATGTGATGAAGCAATACGAATACACCGTAGCTCTTCCAGCTCCGTCCCTCTACAGCCAGTTCAACAACTTGGACGATGTGAATATTGTACTGAATGCCCTGATACGCATGGGCTTTGACGATGTGTTTGAGGTGAGTGCCGCGGCAGAGCTGGTGAGTGAGGCCACCAGGCAGTATATATCGGAGCATGAGAGCCAGCAGCCGTTTATCAGCACAGCCTGTCCCTCTGTGGTGCGTTTGATCCGGGTGCGTTTTCCAAACCTGATCCCCCATCTGCTGCCTCTTAACCCGCCCATTGAGGTGGCGGCGATCCTGGCGGCAGAGAAGGCTCTAAAGGACACCGGGCTTCCCAGGGAGAAGATCGGGATCATGTTCATTTCGCCCTGCCCGTCCAAGGTGACTTATGTGAAGGCACCCTTGGGAACCGAGAAGAGCCAGGTGGACCACGTCCTTGCCATCAAGGATGTGTATCCGAAGCTTTTGGCCTGCATGAAAGCAGTGGCCGGAGAGGATTATCCTGTCATAGGCACCTCAGGGAAGATCGGGATCAGCTGGGGTCACAGCGGAGGAGAGGCAAGCGGACTGTTTACAGAGAATTATCTGGCAGCAGACGGCATCGAGAATGTGATCCGGGTGTTGGAGGATATGGAGGACCAGAAATTCACCAACCTGCGTTTTGTAGAGCTGAATGCCTGCAACGGGGGCTGCGTGGGAGGCGTCCTGACAGTGGAGAATCCCTATGTGGCTGAGGTGAAGCTTAAGAGGCTGCGCAAATATATGCCTGTGGCAAGAAGCCATATCCATGACAGCGAGGAGGGCCATATCCGCTGGACAACAGAGGTCCAGTATGAGCCCGTATTCCGACTGGGCAACAACATGCTGGAGAGCTTTTCCAGGCTGAACCAGGTGGAGCGGCTTATGAAAAAGTTTCCGGGACTGGACTGCGGCTCCTGCGGTGCGCCTACCTGTAAGGCCCTGGCGGAGGACATTGTCCGGGGAGGGGCCAGTGAGACGGACTGTGTGTACTATCTGCGGGAGAATCTCCACCGGCTGTCCGAGGAGGTGTCCATATTGGCTGACGACCTCCATGACGGCGATAAGGGAGGCCAGGAGACTCTCAGGATCTTAAAAGAATATATACATAGGATTTCCAGTGAAATGTCCCTGTTGGATAAGCAGGAGGAAGAAGACGGAGGAGATGGAAAATGACCGTACAGGCATTGGTAGATACAGGCATTTTTGGAGTGGTGAACCTGGGAGACGGGCTGGACCGTGAGATCACAAAGCTTTTTTGCTGCGATCTCCTGAGCATTGCCATGAGCCGTGCTCCTGCGGGCTGTGCTTGGGTGACTGTGATGGGGAATATGAATACCCTGGCTGTGGCTGCGCTGACAGACGCGGCCTGTGTGATCCTGGCAGAGGGGGCGCTGCTTGACGAGGCGGCTGCGAAAAAGGCAGCAGTCCAGGAGATCACGGTTTTAAAAACAGAGGAGCCCATCTTTGAGGCGGCTCTTAAGATCTATGGGATGCTGCAATGACCGGTCTTACATATGATCTGCATCTTCATTCCTGCTTATCGCCCTGCGGGGATGATGATATGACGCCGGCCAACATTGCAGGCATGGCTGCACTAAAGGGGCTGGAGGCAGTGGCGCTGACAGACCACAATTCCTGCAAGAACTGTCCCGCCTTCCTGGCTATGGCGGAGGAGTACGGCCTTTTAGCCGTGCCGGGCATGGAGATCAATACCTCAGAGGAGGTCCATGCCGTGTGCCTGTTTCCGGAGCTTCAGGCAGCCATGGAGTTTGACCGCTATGTGTATGACAGGCTTATGAAATTTCCTAATAATGAAGCGATCTTCGGAAAACAGCAGATATATAATGCACAGGATGAGATCTGCGGCATTGAGCCCAACCTTCTCATCAATGCAACAGATATTTCCTTTGACGGGCTGTGGGAGCTGGTGCGCTCTTATGACGGCGTGATGTTCCCGGCCCATGTGGATAAGACGGCCAACAGCCTGATCGCCAATTTGGGCTTTATCCCGCCGGACAGCCGGTTTCAGACAGCAGAGGTAAAGGATCTAAAGAAGCTCCACCAGCTGAAGAAGGACCATCCCTATCTCAATGGCTGCCGTATTATCAGCAATTCGGATGCTCATTATCTGGAGCATATCAACGAGCCGGACCTGACGCTTTTGGTGGAGGAGAGGTCAGTCCGTGGGATCATCAATGCGCTGCTGAAGGCGCAGTGAGCGTTTGGATTGAAGCGCAGAGCGGTGAAAACGGCAGAACGAAGAAAATAAAGACAGTGAAATAGAAAAAACCTCTGACAGGCAGGAAACGCGCAAGCTCCTGCCGGGCAGAGGTTTTCTCTATTGCCGGATCTGCATTTTTTGCATTAGCATCTGGGATTTATGGCGCAGCCATGAATTCCAGCAGAGTGGCGGCTTTGTCAATACTCTGAGGCCACTAGTCCTCCAGGGCCCTCTTTAAGCCGCCCAGAAACTCCAGGTCCTCCTGCTTCACGCGGATGTTGGAGGAGATGGCCTTCCCGGAGCTGTTGGTAACATTGATCTCGATCAGACTGCCCTCGTCCAGAAAGCTTTCCTTTGAGGCTGCTTTTACAAAAGAGATCAGCTTCGGATGGTTTGATCTGAAAATGCTCCAGGCAGGCTTTAGCTGTAATAGATTCATTGGATTCATTTGCGTTCACCTCAAACTGTAATATAACATAATCATGTATAAAATGCCAGAGCAGCTGCGGTATAAATTGCGGAAGGCTGCGGAAGCGGAAGCGATCTTCAGTTGAAAACGCTCCCTGGAACTGATATAATAACGGGAAACGAAACAGCACGAAAAAACGGAGGAGACAGCCATTGAGATTCATCCATACATCAGACCTCCATCTGGGAAAAAGAGTGAATGAATTTCCTATGCTGGAGGACCAGATCTATATATTAAAAGAGATCCTCCGTATTGTGGAGGAGGAGAAGGCCGGGGCGGTGGTGATCGCCGGGGATGTGTACGACAAGCCTGTGCCCCCGGCGGAGGCTGTCCAGGTATTTGACAGCTTTCTGACAGAGCTTGCAGGGCATCAGATCCCTGTGTTTGTCATCAGCGGGAACCATGACAGCCAGGAGCGCATTGCCTTTGGAAACCGCCTCATGCGGGGCAGGCAGGTGTATATGGCTCCGGTGTATGACGGTTTCGTGGAGCCGGTGGAGCTAAAGGACGAGTACGGGAGCCTGTTTGTGTACATGCTTCCCTTTATAAAGCCTGCCATGGTGCGGAAATGCTGGCCGGAGGAGGAAATCCCTGATTTTGACGCCGCCCTGCGGTGTGCGGTGGGGCATATTGTGAAGGGTGACGGAGGCCAGGCGCCTCTCGATCCGTCAGCCCGCAATGTGATCGTGGCCCACCAGTTCGTGGCCGGGGCTTCCTGCTGTGATTCGGAGGAGCTTTCCATCGGCGGGCTGGATTCGGTGAGTGCGGACATTTTCCGGGAGTTTGACTATGTGGCATTGGGGCATCTCCATGGTCCGCAGAAGATCGGACGGGATACCATGCGCTACAGCGGTACGCCCCTCAAATATTCCTTTTCTGAGGCA
Source organism: Lacrimispora sp. 210928-DFI.3.58 (assembly GCF_020554865.1). Lineage (GTDB taxonomy): Bacteria > Bacillota > Clostridia > Lachnospirales > Lachnospiraceae > Enterocloster. Next base: position 71,581 of record NZ_JAJCIC010000020.1, on the reverse strand, counting down.
GGCCATAGAAAATCAGTGGCTGTGGTGGACATGCTGGAGAAGGGGAAGGTGCAGGTGAGGCTGCGGGAGCTTACGCCTCTTCGCGATCTGAGGGAGATAAGGGGGACCTATGAGGAGCTGACAAGGCTTGACAGCTACAGGGGGACCAGGGTGGATGACTATCTGCGCATTACTCTGACAGACGAGGAGGACATCCTGGACGCTCTGGGAAAGCTCCGCTCGATCTATCCCAATATCATGAAGCTGGATTATGACAACCGCAGGACCAGGGAGGGCGGAAGGCTGGAGGCGGTAAAAGAGGAGCGCAGGTCTCCGCTGGAAATGCTGGAGCAGCTCTATGAGATGCAGAACAACCAGCCCATGAGCCCGGAGCAGGTGAAGCTGGCGGAGGAGATCATGAGGGATATCTGGTGATCGTTTGGAGCGTTTTTGGGACATGGGCCTGACAGGCCGCGGCATATAGAAGCTACAGGAGGACAGCCATTGAGACCTACAGAATTGACCATATCTGCCTTTGGGCCTTATGCGGGGGAGACAAAGCTTTCCCTGGCAGCCTTTGGAGACAGGGGGCTATACCTGATCACAGGAGACACCGGGGCGGGGAAGACGACCATATTTGACGCGATTGCATTTGCCCTGTACGGCAATGCCAGCGGCGACAGCCGCAAGCCCAGGATGCTGCGCAGCAAGTATGCGGATCCCTCTGCCAGGACCTATGTGGAGATGACATTTCTCTATCATAATGAGGAGTACCGCATCCGCAGAAATCCGGAATATATCAGGGCAAAGCAGAAGGGCGAGGGAGAGACCAGGGAAAAGCCGGATGCAGAGCTTCACAGGCCGGATGGCAGCGTCATCACAGGGGAGCGGGCCGTCACGGCGGAGATCGAAAAGCTGGTGGGATTGAACAGGGAGCAGTTTTCACAGATCGCCATGCTGGCCCAGGGCAGCTTTTCAAGACTGCTTTCCGGCAGGACAGAGGACAGGGGAGCCGTGTTTCGGGAGATATTCGGCACCAGGCCCTATCAGGTATTCCAGGAGAAGATGAAGGATAGGGCAAAGAACCTTTACGGACAGTATGCCGACAGCAGAAAGCGGATCCTCCAGTATGCGGAGGGCGTGCTGATAGAGGAGGAGCAGAAGGAGGCCGCTATCCGCTGGCAGGAAGCACGGGAAGGTTCCTGGGAAGCCATGGCGGAGGTTTTAAGGCAGCTCATTGAGTCCGATGAGGAGAAGGAGGCAAAGACCTCCTCTGCAGCCGGAAAGGCCAGGGAGAGACTTCTGTCCCTGGGGGCAGAGCTGGAGAGGCAAAAGAGCGCAAAGAAGGCCATGGAGGAGCTTGAAAAGGCCGCAGCATTGGCAGAGGAGCTGCGGCCTGCCCTGGGAGCCGCTGTCAGGGCCTATGAGCGGGAGAAGGACAGGCAGGCAGAGAAAAACGGCCTTGTGGGTGAGATCGCAAGGATGGAGGAAAACATGGCCTTTTATGCTCAGTATGATGCGCTGTCTTCTGCCGGTGAGGAATGCACCCGCAGGGCCGGGGCTTATGCATTGGAGGCTGAAAAGGCGGAGAAGGAGGCCGCACAGTGGCGGGAGCAGATAGAGGCGGATGGGAAGGAGCTGGAGGCCTTCGGAGAGCTGGAGGGCAGCTACCAGGCAGCCTTGGGGAAGGCTGAGAAGCAGAAGGAGTACCGCAGCCGCGTAGAGGGCTTTGTCCGTGATCTGGAGGATTACAGGAAGGAGCAGAAGAAGCTTGAGGCAGCCCAGGAGGAATACAGGAGGGCAGGCGCAGAGTGGAGAAGGGAAAAGGAGGTATATGACCGCCTTTACCAGGCATTTCTGGACAACCAGGCAGGCCTTCTCGCCGCCGAGCTCACAGAGGGAAAGCCGTGTCCTGTGTGCGGTTCTCTCAACCATCCGGCTTTGGCTGCTGCGAAAAGCCGGGATAAGCAGGTGACAAAGGAGCAGGTGGACCGGGAAGGGAACATACTGGAAAAAAAGAACCAGTCAGCCACGGAGGCCAGCCTTAGAGCCGGGCGTCAGGCGGGAGCCCTGGATACCAGATTCCGGGCCATGGTCCGGCAGATCGAAGCTGAGGTCAGCACCTGGAAGGCCTCCTGGCAGGAGAAGCTTCCCGGCAGGGAACATGCCGGAGAGGAGGCAGATTCCCCCCTTAGCCGCTGGAGGCAGGATTTTCTGGAGGCCTGGGGGAATATGCTGGAGGTGTTGGGAGAAGCCCTGCGGGTCCGGGAGGAAGAGGCTGCAGGGGAGGTTTTGAGGCTGGAGAAAGCCATCTGCCGTAAAAGAGAATTGGAGGGCCGCAGGGGCAGCTGCCAAAAACAGCTGGAAGCGGTCTCCGGAAGGCTGCAGGAGGCGTTAAATGGCCGTACAGGGGAGCTTGCACGTCAAAAGGAGATCCGGAGACAGCTTGCAGAAATACGGGAAAAGCTGGCTCTGGGAAGCCTGGAGAATGCCAAAAAGCAGGTGGAGGCCAGGAAGAAGGAGCTTGCCGCCATGGAAAAAGCTTTTCGGACAGCCGAAGAGCAGTATGGGAGCTTAAGCCGCCAGGTGTCGGAGGCAGAGACGCGGGCGGGGGCTTTTCGCAGGCAGCTGGAAGAGCTTAAGGCAGCGGGGGCAGGCCGGAAAGAGACAGGAGCGCTTGAGAAACCAGTACCAGGCCGGCCGCAGTCAGAGGAGGCCAATGAAACTGCGCCGGAGTCCCGGCAGCTGGAGGAGAGTTTAATCCGCCTTTCTGCAGCCCAGGCAGAACTCCAGACCCGCCTTTCCGTCCTGGAGAAGGAATGGGGCCGCATCCATCACCGCCTTCTGACTAACAGGACAGCCAGGGCGAATATCCTTGAGGTCCTTAAGAACATGGAGAAGCTGGAGGAGCAGTGGAGATGGGTAAAATCCCTCTCAGATACTGTTTCCGGCGAGGTGGGAGGAAAAGAGAGGATCACCTTTGAGACTTATGTACAGATGGCCTATTTTGAGCGCATCATCGCCAGGGCCAATACCAGGTTTATGGTGATGAGCGGAGGACAGTATGAGCTGAAGCGCTGCAGTGAGGATGACAACCGGGGAAAAAGCGGGCTGGGGCTTTCTGTGATCGACCATTACAACGGGACAGAGCGCAGCGTAAGAACATTGTCGGGAGGAGAATCCTTCCAGGCCTCTTTGTGCCTTGCCCTGGGGCTTTCCGATGAGATACAGGCTGCCGCCGGGGGTATCCGTCTGGACACCATGTTTGTGGATGAGGGCTTTGGCTCATTGGATGAGGATACCTTAAACCTTGCGGTGAAGGCCCTGGCAGACCTGGCAGAGGGAAAACGCCTGGTGGGTATCATTTCCCATGTTCAGGAGCTGAAAGGCCGGATAGAACGCCAGATCATAGTGACAAAGGACAGGAGCGGGGGAAGCTCTGCCAGGATACAAATATAAAAGGAGAAGAATCATGAGAAGAAAAGACAGAGAGATTACGGATAAGGAAAGGATATACCAGATCATCGCAGGCTGCGACTGCTGCAGGCTGGCATTTTCCACCGGAAAAAGCGCCTATATCGTGCCGCTGAATTTCGGATATGACAGGGAGCAGAACGCATTTTACTTCCACGGGGCGCAGGAGGGCAGAAAGATCGATCTCATACGCCAGAATGGCTATGCCGGGTTTGAGCTGGACAAAAACCATGAACTGCTGGAGGAAGAGAAAGCCTGTGAATACAGCTTCCGCTACCAGAGCGTCATTGGCGAGGGAGCCATCCGCATATTGGAGGATCCGGAGGAAAAGCGCCATGGCTTTGACTGCATCATGAAGCAGATGACGGGAAGGGACGGCTGGGAGTATCCTGAGGCAGCCGTCAGGCATACAGCAGTCCTGCGGCTGGATGTAACGGAGATGAGTGCAAAGGAAAAGGCATGATCGCTGCCGGAAGGAGCAGGCTTAAAGGGATGCTGACAGAGGAGATCAAAAAGGCGAGGGAAGAGGAAGGGCTTATTTTCAGCCGTACATTTGAAAATGAAGAGGTGAAGGAAACGGACGCGAGAGGAGCGGAGTTCGACACCGTGGTATTTACGGGCTGCCGGTTTGAAAACTGCGATTTTACAGGGGTATCTTTTGTAAATGTAGAATTGAAAAACTGCCTTTTCGCAGGCTGTAAGTTTCAGAACGGATATTGGAAAAATGTAAAAGTGTCCGACTGCAAGGCCGAGGGCAGTATATTTTCCAATGCCGTGTTCAAATGGGTGAGCTTGAAGCAGAGCCAGCTTGGATATGGGAATTTTTCCCAGACTCTCTGGGAGTTCTGTGAGGCAGAGGAGTGCAGCTTTCAGGATGCCTTCCTGTCGGAGGTCCGCCTGAAAAAGACCAGGTTTTCAAAAGCGGATTTCACGGGAGCTGATTTTTTTATGACCTCCTTAAAGGGGCTGGATCTTTCGGACTCTATCCTGGAGCATATCACAGTATCGGACAGCTATAGGGAACTGGCAGGACTAAAGGTCAATATGTTCCAGGCAGCGGAGCTGGCAAAGCTTATGGGAATTAAAATCGTGTAACAGAGAGCAGTCTAAAAAGAAATGAGGGATGACATATGACAGAACAGAGCACGATCAGGGATTTTTTAGCAGTACTTTCTTCTAAGGCACCTGTGCCGGGAGGCGGCGGAGCCTCTGCCCTGGCAGGCGCATTGGGAAATGCATTGGGCCAGATGGTGGCCAACCTTACCATTGGAAAGAAAAAGTATGCAGAGGTGGAGGAGGAGATCAAGGGGCTCCTTGAGACCATGGAGGGCCTTCAGGCAGAGTTTATCCGTCTTGCAGACAGGGACGCAGAGGTCTTTGCACCCTTAGCCCAGTGCTACAGCATGCCTTCAGGCACAGAGGAGGAGAAGGCAAAAAAGGCCCGGGTCATGGAGGCGCGTCTTCTGGATGCCAGCTATGTACCTCTTGATATCATGAAGAGAGCCGTAGAAATGCTGGATATCCTGGAAGTGCTGGCGCAGAAGGGAAGCCGCCTGGCAGTCAGCGATGTGGGCGTTGGAGTGCAGTTTATAAGAACAGCGCTCTTAGGCGCAGTCATGAATGTGTATATCAATACAAAGGCCATGAAGAACCGGGAAAAGGCAGAGGAGATCAACCAGGAGGCAGAGGCTCTTGTGGCAGAGGGGACAAAAAGGGCGGACAGCATTTACGGAGTGGTCCTTGCCTGCCTGAAATAAAAACAGCTGATTGCAGAATGTGTGAAAAATTTTTCAAAAAGCCTTGACTCTCCGGTCACTGGAGAGTTTATACTGTAAAGCGACAAAGAGGTCTAACAGAAGAAATTCTGTCAGGCCTCTTTGTCGTTGTATTACAATGGATAAGCCGGCATTATCTATGAACCTAATACCTATCATATGATACCAGGGGCAAAAGGCAGGAAATCCGATGCAAGCTTGCCTGCAAGAGGAGTTTTGGCCTTGGGACCCGTCAAAAATGTGAATAAGCAGCCATTTTTCGCAGAAAAATGAGCGGATTATGAATGTTTTTCAGAATTGCGGGAGCACGCAGTGCGTAGCAATTCGGTATCAAAGGGGTCAAAATACCTTTTGTCCCCAACAACATCATATACAGGTAAGGAGAGTGCGAGTATGAAGAGAGAACGATTCAGCAATATCGGTTACGTGATGGCGGCAGCAGGAAGTGCAGTTGGACTTGGAAATATCTGGAAATTTCCTACATTGGCGGGACAGAATGGAGGAGGTGTGTTCATCCTTTGCTATCTTGTCTTTGTATTGGTGCTGGGTATCCCCCTTCTGTTAGGTGAGGCGACCATAGGGCGCCATGCCCAGGCAGGGCCTACGGATGCGTATAGGAATATTGCGATTGCCTGCGGGCAGGGAAAGACAGCTACAAAGTTCTGGACTTTCCTGGGATTTACGGGAGCGCTTGCAAACTTATTTGTCTTATCTTTTTACAGCGTTATAGCAGGCTGGATCCTGCAGTATTGTTTTAAGGTATTTACCACCCCTATTGGAACCATGGATATGGCGCTGTTCGGAGGCTCGATCTCCACTCCTGTGACTCCAACGATTTTCGCCTTGATTTTTGTGGCAGTGACAGTTATGATTGATGTAAAAGGCATTGAGGGAGGACTTGAGAAGGCAGCGAAGGTCCTGATGCCTCTCCTGATCATCCTTCTGATCATCTGTGCAGTGTGCAGCCTTTCACTGAAGGGCGGCATAGAGGGTGTTAAGTTCATGGTGGTTCCCAACATGGAGTACGTGAAAGCGGCAGGAGGCCTGGGAGCTGTAGCCCTGGCTGCTATGGGACAGTGCTTCTTCTCCTTAAGCCTTGGCGTTGGACAGATCATCACGTTTGGATCTTATTTAAAGAAGAATTCCAACCTTTTAACAGAGACATATGCGATTCCGGCTCTTGACACAGGTGTGGCTCTTTTAGCGGGATTAGTGACACTTCCTGCTGTATTTGCAGTAAGCACGATCACGGGGATCGATCCTGCCTCCCAGACAGGACCGGGTATGCTCATGTATGCCCTGCCCCAGTCATTAAATGTGGCCTTTGGTCCCGCCTTTGGCACGATCCTTGCATTCCTCATGTTCCTTCTGGTTGTATTTGCAGCGTTGACCTCCACCTGCGCTATGCTGACAGTGTCTGTGAGCTACATAAATGAGTTCAAAAAGGTTGACAGAAAGAAAGCCACCATAGGAGTCGGTATCGCTGTTGCGATCGGTGCAACGATCTGCTCTCTGTCCAATACGGATATTCTGGGAAGCATTCTTATCGGCGGAAGAAATATCCAGGATACGTTAGACTGGCTGGTGAACACTCTGATCATGCCATTTGGCGCCTTCTTCATGTGTATCTTTATTGGATATGTATGGAAGACCGATAATGCGATCAAAGAAATAACAAATGAAGGGAAGCTGACCTTCTCCTGGCAGAAGATGTTTAAGATCCTTATGACTGTTGTGGATCCACTGATCATTCTGATCGTTTTCCTCAGCGGAATCGGAATCGTGAAATTCTAGTGCTTTGCCGGATTGATGCAGAGTCCTGATTTAGGGAGAATGTCAGAATAGGAAAAATGCAGGATTTATTTTCTATTGGCGAGATCGCCAGGCTTTTCAACATTAATATCAGGACGCTGCGTTATTACGATGAGATCGGCCTTATGAAGCCGGAGATCACAAATCCTGAGACGGGCTACCGCTATTACAGCACAAAGCAGTTCGATCGCCTCAACACCATCAAATACCTGCGTGCTCTGGACATGCCCCTTGCGAAGATACAGGAATTTTTTGAGAACAGGGATGCGGAGAAAATGGTGGACATCCTCCATGAGCATAAGCGGGTGATCGGGCGGCAGAGGCAGCTGCTGGAGATGATCGAGAAGAAGATCGAGAGCAGGCTGTCACAGATCGAGGACGCCCTGCGGACAGAATGCGGCCATATTGAGGAGAAAAAGCTGCCGCCCAGGACCCTGGCGATCCTGCGAAAGCAGATACCTGTGGGGGATGACCTGGAGTATTCCATCCGGGAGCTGGAGCAGTCCAGCCACTTAAATTCCGTGATCTTTCTGGGAAAGGTAGGGGTCTCCATTGCAAGAGAGGACATTGAAGCCCGGAAATTCGATACGTTTCTCAGCATTTTCATTCTTCTGGAGGCAGATGAGACCGGAGAAAAGGGGATCACCATGCTGCCGGGCGGGGATTATGTCACCATCCGGTTCAGAGGCACCCACCGGGAAGCAGGAAAATACTATATGCAGCTTTTAACCTACATGGAGGAAAAGGGCTACCGGGCAGCGGGAGATTCCATGGAGATCACCATGATCGATTCCGGCATGACAAATGATGTATCACAGTACATCACAGAGATCCAGATTCCGTACGGTAAAACAGAAGACCTTTAAAAAGCAATATTTTCTGTTGACTCTCCAGTTACTGGAGAGTTTATGCTTTAAAGTAATAAAAAGTAGTAACACTGGAATAGACCGTATGGAAAGGATGAGAAGCATGGTAAGATTTATCATTGACAGTCAGGTATTTGAAAAACTGCCGGATGCCTGTTTTGGAATCGTAGCGGCAAGAGGGATCGACAACAGCCGCAGGGCAGAGAGCATCACTCAGATGCTGAGGGAGCAGGAGGAGTCCTTTAAGGCACGCAAGGCAGAGGTGAATTTAAAGGAGGACGGAGACATCCTGCCTTACAGGGAGGCCTTTTATACGCTGGGCATGAATCCGAATAAATTCATGTGCTCCATTGAGGCTCTGGGAAAACGTGTCCAGAAGGGCCATGCACTGCCGGAGATCAACAGCATTGTGGACCTGGGAAATGCATTTTCCTTAAAATATGTCCTTCCCATGGGAGCCCATGACATCGGAAAGCTGGATGGGGACCTGGAAGTACGTTTCTCCGTGGAGGAGGACACCTTCCTTCCGCTGGGAGAGACAGAGGCAGAAAAGCCGGGAGCCGGGGAGTTAGTGTATGTGAGCAGTCACACAGTAAAGACAAGGCGCTGGATCTGGCGGCAGAGCGATGACGGGAAGATCACGGAGGACACAAAGGACGTATTTTTCCCCATTGACGGCTTTTTAGGAAAGAATGACGGAAAGATCCTGGCTGCCAGGGATGAGCTGGCAAAATTCATTGAGAAGGAATTTGGCTGCAAGGCAGAATTTGACTTCCTTACAGCAGAGCATAATGTATTTGAGTTTGAATAATAGGAGGGGAAATAACATGAAGCTTTTAGTAATTGGCCGTCCGGGCCGTCTGGAAAAATACTCACCGGATACAGAACTGTACCGCAATACCGAGGTTGTCCGCGTGATGCCGGGAACACCGGACGAGGAGATCTTAAAGGTGGCAGCTGATGCAGAAATGATCTTAGTGGACGCTATGTCGGGCGTGTCCAGAACTGTGATGGAGGGCATGCCGAACTTAAAGATCATCCACTCTGAGGGAGTCGGCTTTAACTTCATCGATGTGGAGGCCGCAAAGGAAAAGCACATCTATGTGTGCAACTGCAAGGGGATGAACGCTCTGGCAGTGGCAGAGCAGGCCATCCTTCTGATGCTGGGTCTTCTGCGCCAGGTATGCTACGGTGACCGCAGCGTCCGCGAAGGCAGCCAGATCGAGGTGAAGGAGGGCTACATGAAGGCCGGCAGCTTAAAGGAGATCGGTGACTGCACGGTAGGCCTGCTGGGCTTTGGAGACATTGCAAAGGAAACAGCGAGGCTGTTAAAGGCCTTTGGGGCAAAGACCTACTACTATGATATTTTCAGAGCCTCCGAAGAAAAGGAGAAGGAATACGGGGCAGAGTATAAGCCGATGGATGAACTTCTGGCTGTCAGCGACATTGTGAGCCTCCATCTTCCCGTTACCCCGCAGACAGCTAATATGGTTGGAAAAGAATTCCTTGACAAAATGAAGCAGGGAGCTTATCTTGTAAATACATCGAGAGGGGAGCTGGTAGACAGTGCCGCTCTGGCAGAGGCTGTAAAGAGCGGAAAACTGGCAGGTGCGGGCCTGGACACCATTGCAGGCGAGCCCGTACAGAAGGACAATGAACTGCTTCAGGCAATGGGCGAGGGCGCAGATAAGTTCATACTGAGCTGCCACATCGGCGGTATTACGGCATCCTCCTTCCGCAGAGGCTACGAGATGGTTTGGTCTGACTTTGCAAAGGTGGCAGCAGGGGAAAAGCCGGAACACATTGTAAATCCCTGGTAATGTGAGTCACTGAACCGTTATGCCCCCTGTCAGAACAGAGTTTTAAGACAAAACCCATATACGCCTGGCAGCGGACGCGCCATCACATCATGAAAACCTGAAGGGCGCATGGGGCATACCTGAATACAAGCCGCCTATTCGGCGGCGGGACTTTCATAGTAAACCTACATGCGCCCAGCAGCGGACGCACTACTACACCATAAAAGTCTGGTGGGCGCATTTGGCATACCTGAATACATGCCGCCTGTCGGCGGCAGGACTTTCATAGTAAAGAAAAGGAGAAAAGGCAAATGATCAACGAATTATACAAGGGCATGCTGGGCGGAAAGTCCATCATCCGCGAATTAAGCGAATATGCTACGGCAAGAGGCAAGGAGATCGGATACGAGAACGTATTTGACTATACTCTGGGCAATCCCAGTGTTCCATGTGCTCCGGAGTTCACAGAGGAGCTGATCTCCATGCTGCAGACAGAGAATCCGGTGGCGATCCACGGCTACAGCCCGTCCCTGGGTATCGAGAGCGTCCGCACAGCGGTTGCAGAGAGCTTAAATAAGCGTTTCGGCATGAATTATGAGACAAAGCACATCTTCATGACAAGCGGTGCGGCAGGCGCCATTGCACATGCGGTGCGCTGCGTGTCTAAGCCTGGCGATGAGATCCTTACCTTCGCTCCGTTCTTCCCGGAATACCATCCATACATCGACCTGACAGGCGCTGTGCTGAAGGTGGTCCCTGCCAACACAGAGAACTTCCAGATCAATGTGGAGGCATTTGAGGAGATGCTCACAGACAAGGTGGCAGCTGTTCTGGTAAATACGCCAAACAACCCATCCGGCATTGCTCTGACAACAGAGACAGTTAAGAAGATGGCAGATATCATGAGAAAGAAACAGGAGGAGTACGGCCACGATATTTTCCTGATCAGTGACGAGCCATACCGTGAGATCGTATTCAAAGGAGCAGATGCGCCTTACGTGACAAAATATTATGACAACAGTATTTCCTGCTACTCCTTCTCAAAGAGCTTAAGCCTTCCCGGTGAGCGTATCGGCTATATTGCTGTGAATCCGAAGTGCACGGACGCTGACATCATCGCTGTTATGTGCGGCCAGATCAGCCGCGGTACAGGTCATAACTGCCCGGCCTCCAGCATCCAGTTAGCAGTGGCAAAGGTGCTGGATAAGACCAGCGACCTGTCTGTTTACGAGACAAACATGAACCTGATCTACGATGAGTTAAAGAAGATCGGCTTCACGGTAGTAAAACCCGGAGGCACCTTCTACATCTTCCCGAAGGCTCTGGAGGAGGATGCCAATGCATTCTGCATGAAGGCAAAGAAGTATGACCTGATCCTGGTACCGGGCGACAACTTTGGCTGCCCTGGCTACTTCCGTATGGCATACTGCATTGACACAGAGAAGGTTCTGCGCAGCTTCCCGGTACTGGAGAAGTTTGTGAAGGAAGAGTACGGACTGGAGTTCTAAGCGCACAATTGATAGGATCGATCTGCAGGCAGGCGTTTTTTTCGCCTGCCTGTTTTGGGTTTCGGAAGGATATTCTGGATATATGGGGAGATCCGGTGTATAATCGGAGACAGAGCATGTTTGGCATGAAAGGGAAAGGAAGAGAATATGGAGAGTTTAAAGGGAGCCGCAGTGTCGGCGGCAATCAAGGCACAGGTGGAGGAAATGCTGGCAGGGTTTGAGGGCCCGGCACCGAAGCTGGCGATCGTCCGGGTGGGAGAGCGGCCTGACGACCTGTCCTATGAGCGCGGGGCAGTAAAAAAGATGGAGAGCTTTGGGCTGCGCGTCCAGTCCTATGTATTTCCGGAGGACATCGGAGACGCTGCCTTTAAGGAGGCATTTTCCGCTATCAACGATGATGAGGAGGTGGCGGGAATCCTGCTTCTGCGTCCCCTGCCAAAGCAGATCTGTGAGAAGGATATTGAGACCATGATCCATCCTGAAAAGGATCTGGACGGCATTTCACCGGTCAATATCGCCAAGGTCTTTGCAGGAGACAAGACGGGCTTTGCGCCCTGCACGGCGGAGGCCGTGGTAGAGGTGTTAAAGGCCTATGATATCCCCATTACCGGAAAGAGGGTATCCATCGTGGGCCGCAGCATGGTGGTGGGCAGGCCCTTGTCCATGCTGCTTTTGGGGGAAAATGCTACTGTCACCATCTGCCATACGAGGACAGCGGATCTGAAGGGGACCTGCCGGCATGCAGAGATCCTGGTGGCAGCGGCCGGACGGGCAAAAATGCTGGACGCAGAATATGTGGGCAAGGATGCCGTTGTCATTGATGTGGGCATCAATGTGGACGAGAATGGAAAGCTGTGCGGGGATGTAGATTTTGCTTCCATTGAGGAAACTGCCGCTATGGCCACCCCTGTTCCAGGGGGAGTGGGAGCTGTTACCACCGCTGTGCTGGCAAAGCATCTGGTGCAGGCAGCATTGCGGAGCAGGGGATAATATTTCATAAAAATGCGTTCTGCTGCCTGCTTTTTTAGGGGAATCCGCCGGAAATACAAAAAATGAGGCGGATTCCCCTAATTTCCTCTTGCGAAAAGTGAAAAATGCTTTATAATATTAAGCGTTACTAATTTTTATAGTTATGCATTAAAATGCATAAAAGAAAAGAGGAGAGTAAGTGTGCGATACGTCAAAGGGCGCGCACAGAATGGAGGAAATCATGAAAAAGAAAGCATTGGCATTCGCAATGGCAGCAATGATGGCAGCTTCCCTGACAGCCTGCGGCGGTTCTTCTAAGGAGACCACAGCGGCACAGACAGAGGCAGCGGCAACAGAGGCAGCTGAAAGTGCGGAGGACACAAGCACAGAGGCTGAGGAGACAGAAGCAGCAGAGACAGAGGCCGCAGGCGGCGTTCTGATCATGGCTACCAATGCAGAGTTCCCGCCTTATGAGTATCATGACGGAGACAGCATTGTAGGTATTGATGCTGAGATCGCTGCAGCGATCGCAGAGGAGCTGGGCATGGAGCTGGAGATCGAAGATATCGCATTTGATTCCATTATCCCTGAGATCGTTTCCGGAAAGGCAGATATGGGTCTGGCCGGTATGACAGTGACAGAGGACCGCAAGCAGTCTGTTGATTTCTCTGATACCTATGCAAAGGCTTCTCAGATGATCATTGTAAAGGAAGACAGCGAGATCGCAGGCCCGGATGATCTGGCAGGCGTTATAGTAGGCGTACAGCTGGGCACCACAGGCGATATCTATGTATCTGACCTGGAGGCAGAGGGAACCACTGTTGAGCGTTACAACAAGGGCTTTGAGGCTGTTCAGGCATTAAGCCAGGGCAAGATCGATGCTGTTGTGATCGACGGCGAGCCGGCTAAGACCTTTGTTTCCGAGACAGAGGGCATCAAGCTCCTTGACGAGGCATTTACTGAGGAGGAATATGCGATTGCAGTAAAGAAGGGCAATACTGAGCTGTTAGATAAGATCAACGCTGCATTAAAGACCTTAGATGAGAATGGAACTCTGGACGAGATCGTAGCAAAGTACATCAAGGCTGAGTAAACAGGAGCTGCTGTACCGCCCCTGGTACAGCGTCACAATGAGCTGCCGCAGGCTGCAGAAATAGGGATCGACTGTTCCTGCACCTGGGCAGCTGTATTTTTAAGAAAGAGCAGAGGATAATAAGTATGTGGACTACCTTTACAGATGCACTTTATCTGAATTTTGTGTCTGACAACCGCTGGCGTTATCTGACGGAAGGGTTGAAGACGACTTTGACCATCACCTTGTTTGCCGGGCTCATGGGTATTGTCCTGGGCTTTTTGGTGGGCATGGTGCGTTCTACCCACGACAAAACCGGTAAACTGAAGATATTAAATGCGATCTGTCAGGTATACCTTACGGTTATCCGCGGTACACCCGTGGTGGTACAGCTTCTTATTATCTACTTTGTCGTATTTGGAAGCGCCAGGATCGACAAGGTGCTTGTGGCGACCATGGCCTTTGGAATCAACTCCGGTGCTTATGTGGCGGAGATCTTCCGAAGCGGCATCATGTCCATTGATCCGGGACAAATGGAGGCCGGACGGAGCCTGGGCTTTAACTATACACAGACCATGTGGTACATCATCATGCCACAGGCATTTAAGACCGTACTGCCGACCCTGTGCAATGAGTTCATTTCCCTGTTAAAGGAAACCTCCGTATCCGGTTACATAGCCATACAGGATCTGACAAAGGGCGGAGACATTATCCGAAGCAGGACCTACAGCGCATTTATGCCGCTCATCGCGGTGGCGCTGATCTATCTTGTGATCGTTATGGTATTTACAAAGCTGATACAGATTCTGGAGAGGAGGCTGAGGCAGAATGAGCGGTAATTTACATGAGGAGCCCTTGATCCATGTCCAGGGCCTGGGAAAAAGCTTTGGAAATGTTCATGTGTTAAAGGGCATTGACGTGGATATCTACAAGGGAGATGTCGTATTTGTGGTAGGACCCTCCGGCTCAGGAAAGAGTACCTTCCTGCGCTGCCTAAACCGTCTGGAGGAGCCCACGGAGGGACATATTTTCTTTGAGGGCATCGATATCACGGACAAGAAGACAGATATTGATAAGCACCGCCAGAAAATGGGCATGGTGTTCCAGCAGTTTAACCTGTTTCCCCACATGGATATCTTAAAGAACCTGACGATCGCCCCAGTGAAGCTCCAGGGAAAGAGCCAGGAGGAGGCCAAAGCCCAGGCAATGGCCCTCCTGGAGAGAGTAGGCCTTGCAGACAGGGCCCACGCCTATCCCAGCCAGCTCTCCGGCGGCCAGAAGCAGCGAATCGCCATTGTCCGTGCCTTGTGCATGAAGCCGGACGTGATGCTCTTTGACGAGCCCACCTCCGCCCTTGACCCGGAGATGGTAGGTGAGGTGTTAAGCGTTATGCGCGACCTGGCAGAGGAAAAGATGACCATGGTGGTCGTCACCCACGAGATGGGCTTTGCAAAGGAAGTGGCTACCAGGGTGATGTTCATGGATGAGGGCTACTTTATGGAGGAGGCTGCTCCGGAGGAGTTTTTTGGAAATCCGAAGAATGAGAGGCTTAAGACATTTCTCAGTAAGGTGTTGTAGAAGAATACAGATCCTATACAGACCATATCAGGGCTGCCGTTTTTTGGCAGCCCTTTTATTTTGCTAAATATACTGAAAAGACCAAAAACGGGTTTCGCAGTCCTGATGAAAATAACCGCTATATTTCCATAAATGGAATAAAAACGGTTGACCTCCGACACTTTTTGCTGTAGTATAAGAGCAGAATATAAGAGCAGAAGAAATGAAGGAAGGAAGCTTTTATGACATTAGAGGAAATGAAAGCCAGGAAGAAGGAATTGGGGTATACATACGAGCAGATTTCCCATTTGTCAGGCGTTCCCCTGGGAACGGTCCAGAAAATTTTCAGCGGGGTCACTTCTGCGCCCCGGTACGATACGCTGATTGCGCTGGAACGTATTTTTGAAAAGACAGAGCATGCCCGTGCGGAAGAAGGCAAGCCTGTTTATACCACCAAGCGCCAGGGGGAGTATACGCTGGAGGATTACGATCAGATTCCGGATGAACGGAGGGTGGAACTGATCGATGGCGTTATCTATGACATGTCAGCCCCCGCCTCTGTCCATCAGCTGCTTATCGGTCTGCTTTATGCCAAGCTGCTGGCATATGTCACTGCAGAGAAAGGCCGCTGCCTTCCCATTGTATCTCCTGTTGATGTTCAGCTGGACTGCGATGACCGTACCATGGTACAGCCGGACATTGTTGTTGTGTGCGACAGGGATAAGGTGATCAAGCGCTGCATTTACGGAGCGCCGGATCTTGTGATAGAGATATTGTCCCCCTCTACCCGGAAGAAGGATATGGTCATTAAGCTGAATAAATATATGAATGCCGGAGTCCGGGAATACTGGATGGTCGATCCGGACAAGAGAAATGTCATTGTATACGATTTCGAGCATGACAATTATCTCATGATCTACGGATTCGACGCAAAGATCCCTGTAAATATATGGGATGGGGACTGTGAGATTGATTTTCAGGAAGTGTATGATTATGTTCGGTTTTTGTATGAATAGGGGATATTTCCAGGCAAGGTATTATTTTGGACGGAGAAGAGACGCTGCTATCTAAAATGCCTCTATTATCATCAAAAAAGAATGGCAGGTACAAAAGACCATATCGTGAGTTCTTGTACCTGCCTTCATACTATCTTACTTTTTTATCAGTTCTTCCACAGGGAAATCTCCGTAGGAGTCAATGACCTGATCAGCTCCTGTTATATCCTGTCTGATCCCGGAACCTGTGTAGGCGATGACATGGCAGCCGGCCGCCTTTCCGGCTTTGATCCCGTTAAAGGAATCCTCGACGATCACTGCCTCAGCAGGCGTCAGTCCCAGCCGCCTCAGGGCTTCCAGATACAGGTCGGGACACGGCTTCGAGCGTTCCGCTGCTTCCCGCCCTATGTATAGCTGAAAATACTCCCCTATATTCAGCTGCTTCAATACATATTCCACATAATCCTGCCCGGAAGAAGATACCACGCCCAGGGTTATCCCGCTGTCCCGGAGCGTTTCCAGAAGGGGAACCAGCCCTTCCATAGGCGTAAGAGGTGAGCCGTAGAAACGCTCATTGAATATCTGCCGCTGCCCCTTGATCACTTCTTCATCGGACAGCTCCTCCAACTGGAAATCTTTTTTGAGCTGTACGGTAATAGCCTGTATATCGGCCCCCACAAGGTAAGCAAGCGTTTCCCACTGCGTCTCCCTGCCAAGGTTCTTTAAGTAACAGCAGACACTTTCCAAATAAATTTTCTCGCTATTTAACAGCACTCCGTCACAGTCAAATAATACTGCTTTTATCATAGGACTCCTTTTATAATGAGCTGCGGAAATCCTTCAGCTTGTCCATGAAGCGTTTTACTCTGGCTTGATCTACCGGATTCTCAAAGATTCCGTCCTTCTTTAAGCTAGTGGCGATGAATGCGGCATCACAGATAGAAAATACTTCTTCAACAGTCTCATATTTTACTCCTGTAGACGCGACTAAAACCATATCCGGCATTGTCTCACGCAGTTGGTGGAGCAGTGACATATCAGCTGACTGGCCGGCAGTTGCCCCAGGAACAGCAAAGCCATCCGGCATATTCATAAATCTGGCTGCCTTTGCAGAGGCCAGAGGATCTCGTCCGCCGATATCAACGCTGGACTCCGGCACAACATAATGGATCATTTTAACATTGTCTGCATGAAGATTGTGGCGGAGACGCACATAATCACCGATAGCAGTGTCATAAAGTCCCATATTTCCGGAATAAACACCGGAAAAGGTGCCTCTTGTAAATTTAGCTCCCACAGAGGCACACAGAGCTACGCTGTCACTGGGATTGCTGATGACATTAGCGCCGTAGGGTACGTCGATATGGGGCTTTAAGCGGCCGATGAGATAGGCCATGGTGGACATAATCTCCTTAGGCGGGTTCTTTTGATACGGAAAGCTGAACTCATTGGAAAAATGCAGGGCATCAATGCCGCCCTCCTGGAGAGCTTCCACATCCTTTAGGGCTGCCTCAAAGATCTTTTCCAGTCCTCCCTCGGGATCATATAAGGGATCTCCTGGAAGGGCGAGAAAATGTACCAGGCCAAAAGCTGCCTTTTCTGTCCCGATTATATCGGATAACCATGTTTTTCTAACCATTTTTATTCTCCTTTGTAAATAAATGAATTATAGAATTCCGAAAAAAGCAGCTACAACTGCAATGGCAAACAGGATGATCATGATCTTAAAAACACTGATATTCTTCTTCATCATGCCAAAGCAGCCCAGTACAAAGATAACGCTTAACATTCCCGGAAGAATGGAATCTAAAAGCTCCTGGATCACAACCGAGGTCTGTCCAAAGGCAATGACAAGAGGGGTGGTAATAGCTACGTTGTTTACCATCATTGCACCTGCAACCACCAGACCCAGGATAGACAAGCTGTTGGTGATCTTACGCATAATAGAGCGGTCCGTAATTTTGCTTAATACATTCTGTCCCAGACGGTAGCCTGTAAAAAAGGTGAAATATCCCATTGCTGCAATGTAAATTCCAAAGACGACTGCGTAGATCAGAGGAGCCACGATATTGCCTTTCAAAGTCATATCTACAAAGATTGCCAGAAGCACAGTCTTCAGCAGCCCCTGTGTCACTGTATCACCAATGCCCGCCAAGGGTCCCATAAGACCAATCTTAACACCATTTATCATTTCATCACTGATAGGAGCGCCGTTTGCCCGCTCCTCCTCCATGGAGCTGACGATACCTGGGATAAATGCGCCCCAGTTATTTTCTGTATTGAAAAATACCAGATGTCTCTTTAATGCAGCGGCCCGTTCTTCCTTTGTTTTATAAAGCCGGTTGATGATAGGGGCCATGGCATGGCAGAAACCCAGAGACATCAGACGCTCATAGCTTAAGCAGGACTCAGAGGTTGTTTCCCAGATTAAAAAGCAGCGGAGCAGATCCGATTTCCTTAATTTTCTTTCATTGTTATTTGTTATTTCAGCTGTATGCTCACTCATCTTAGTTTCCTCCTTCTACCAGCTTGTCAAGGTTAAGGGTCCAGTAAAGAACAGCGCAGGCAATGCCTAACAATGCGCAGGAAATGATATCCATATGGAGATATGCAACGCCGAGATATCCGAATACGGCAAAGGGCGCAAATTTGGGACTGAATACGGCTTTGAACATCATTGCAATTCCTAAGGCAGGAAGAACGGTACCCACAGTAGTAAGGGCAGTGGATACGAAGGGCGGGATCTGATTCATGAAAGCCTCCAGATAAGAAGCGCCGAAGTATACTGCCAGGAATGCGGGAACGCCATAGAGCAATATACCAAGGAGATTGGGAAGCAGCCAGTTGTATATCCAAATGCGGTTTGTTTTTCCTTCCTCTACATATTTGTCGGCCATATGGACAAAGGCCACACATACGGTCATGTAAACATTACTTGCGATCAGGCCCAGTGTTCCCAGGGCTACTGCCAAGGTAATGCCAATTTCCGGAGTCTGATGAGAAGCAATGGTAACGGCGGTGGCTATGATTCCGGCGTAGCATTTATCGTAGGAAGAAATTCCGCCTACGGTTACCTGACCCATATAAAGCAGCTGGATAGATGCACCGATCATGGCTCCTGCGCGCCAATCGCCCATAAGGATGCCGGTGATAGTGCCGCTTACTAATGGAGCGCCTCTGACGATCCATACCAGATATTCTGACACGACCATACCATTGAACCAGGCCCAAAAGGCTACAATGAGTGATTGAATTAACATGTGAAAACCCCCTTTTTTATTAATTATCCTTCAAATAGTGTCTGCTTTTCGTTCGGCGTTACCTGAAAATAGACTTTAAGCCCCATTTCCTTCATTGCCCTTAAATCAGCAAGCTCGCTTTCGCTGGCGGAGATGTTTTTGAACAGCTTTTTTCGGTCAGCATTTGCTCCCATACCTCCTACATTCAGCTCCTTTAAGCCTACGCCTGCATCGAAGATGAGCTTTGCGACCTTTGGGAATTTCACAAGGATCAACGTATTTTTATCAGCCGTGTCAAATTCCTTAATCCTTGAAGCAATTCCGTCTGTTCCGGTAATTATCAGCTCTGCATCCGGTGGAGCTACCATCTTCATCACATTTGTGATAAAAGTATCCCCTGCAACTCCGTCGTCCACAATCCATATTCTATTGATGGAGAGGCTTTTTACCCATGCCGCTACGATCTGCCCGTGTATCAAGCGGTCATCAATACGAATCATTTTTACGCTCATTCCCCATTTCCTCCTTTGCCTGTTTTCACACCTTGTCCTTCAGATCAATAATCCCCTCTGCTCCGGCCGCCATGACTTCTTTTTTCAATTCCCCGACCGTCATGCTACCAAGAGAGCCGCATACCTGAAGCACCATGGCCAAATTCATTCCTGTTACAACTTCCATCAGGTCTTTGTTTTCCAACGATGCATATACACGGGAAGCGGTTATAAAAGGCGTACCCCCAAAAATATCCGTCAGTATCAGAATCCCGTCTGATGCTTCCTCTACCCGCCTGCGTATATCCTGCTCATATTGAGAAAGGTCTACTCCTGAGGGCAATGTAAGAAAATCTACTCCTGATATTTCTCCCAGCACTAATCTGGTTGTGGCCAGGATCTCTTTTGCCAGCTCTCCATGGCTTAAAAGAAGCGCTCTGCTCATTTCAAACCTCCTTGTCATGTTTTCTGCATTCATTATAAGCGCGGAGAGCGATTTTGTAAAGTATGATGAATTTTTTACACTTTTTCCATCTGTATTTATGCATTTTATATTCTTCACCCCAGTGAACAAGAGGATGCATGATTCTGCATCACAGATTTGCGGTTGAGGTGTGTATCCCCTTGTTCACTGTGGAATAGGAAAGTTTTATTGAGGAAAAAATAAAACCCCTCCCCAAAATGGGAGAATAAGTCCTTCACTATTTACACACATATTTACACTTTCTTGTTAAATGCAAAAATGTGTGTTAGAATTTTCTTTGTTGATGCACGCATTTTTTATAGCCGCGGACGCTTAAAGTTTATAATAATAATGGAAGGGGACCTTTATGGCTCAGAATGATGGACTTTTAAAGAATATCCGAAGGCAGACACGCTTGATCCTGGACAGCAATGAAATTGATAATAAGGGGGTGGACGCATACACACTGTCCATTGATCTGAAGCAGGACAGATCCAATGTATCGAGAACACTGAACAAAATGTGGAGAGAAGGGCTTTTGATCAAGTTTCAGGGGAAGCCGACCCTTTTTATGGACCGAAAGCTGGTCTCAGAGTATTATCCGGGAGCATTTATCCCTCAGACAGTTGCTAAAGGGGAAAGCCTGTCAGGCCTGATCGAAGCTTCAAAGGAAGCACCAGAGGAGAAGCCAAAGTATTCCCTGGAGCAGCTGATCGGGGCCCGCGGAAGTTTAAAGGATGCCATTGCACAGGCAAAAGCGGCCGCCTCTTATCCTCCTTGCGGCCTTCATGTACTGTTAAAAGGACCAGCCGGTGTGGGAAAAAAGGAATTTGCCGCCTGCATCCACCAGTACAGAAAGAGCATGGATGTGTCCTCAGACATCCCCTTCATCGCAGTTCCCTGTTATACTTTTTCAGATAACCCCAAGCTGTTTGCCCAACGGCTTTTGGGCCTTGCAAGGAGCACTGCTTCCGGAAAATCAGTCCGCGGATTCTTAGATGCAGCAAGAAGGGGAATCCTGTTTTTCGAGGAAATTGAATATCTTCCCATTGGTTCCCTCCATCTTCTGGGCAGTGTTATCTCAAGAAACAACTATAGCCGGATTGGTGATATAGAACCAAGGCCTATAGAATGTATGATCATCGCTTCCACCTGCAGGGAGCCATCAGAGGCCACACGAATTTTGACAGAGCGCCTTCCTGTGACAATACGGATACCGGATCTGGAGGAGAGGGGAACCGAGGAAAAAATATGGCTGATCCTTCAGTTATTTTCAGAGGAGACTCAGACCTTTCAGTATCCGGTAAGGATATCCAAGGATGTGATTGCCTGCCTTGCCTCTATTATATACAGCAAGCAGATACTGCAGCTTTCTAATGAGATAAAAGCGATCTGTGCCCGTGCGCTCCTGGACAGTATGACAAACCAATATAAAACGGTATATATCCGCCTGCACAACCTGTCTCAGGATATACTGGCGTTCTCTGAGTCCGGCCCCAGACAGGAAACGATCCGCCACATTCTGGAGAAGGTACCGGACCAGTATATAGAGCTGAATGAAAACAGCCTGTCAAAATATTTTTCAGAGTTGGAGTCGGAGTCCTGCTTCTTTACAGACAAGACACAGGAGGTTTTGAAATTAGCGGCCGGAGGAAAGGCAATTGACAATATTTACCAGACGGCAGTTGCCAATATTTCCAGCCTTTCAAACTGTAAAAGTACGGAAGTCCGTGAGATCAGAAAAAATATTTTTCCGATCGTACTTCAGGTAGTGACGGCTGAGCTGCAAAAAAGGGGAAAGCTGGAAGCGTATCAGAGCCATCTCCATTTGCTGTACGGGGTTCTCCTCCACATTACCAATATGCTGAAGCGTGGAGATGCTTCCGATCCTCAGACAGAGGTGGAGGCTTTGGCTGCCTCAAAGGAAAGCTTCCCGGAGGAATACCAGATGGCTTTGGACATTATGGAAAGCCTGACCCAGATTTACTCCTTCCGTTTTTCAAACAGGGAAATTGACTATCTGGCCTCCTATTTCGCAATTTTTTCCAATTGGATCAGCACAGTGAATCCGGGGATCCTGGTAATCTGCCATGGGGAGAACATTGCGTCCGACATGGTGGGGTATGCTCTTAAGACGATTTGTGATGATTATATTATTGATTATATCAATGTATCCTCTGCCGTGAACCTGAAGGACTGTCTGGATCTGGCGGCAGAAAAGGCACGGCGCCTGAACCGTGGTTCAGGAGTCTTGATACTGACAGATATGGAGCCTCTCACAACGGTGAATGAATACGTGACCCAGAAAACGGGAATAGATGCCCATATCCTATATCCTGTTACGCTTCCCCTTCTGCTGGAGACCATCCGCCAGGTGATATCCAACCAGTTAGATTATGGAAGGCTTTCCTACTTCTGCCAGTCTCACGGCAGAAGATCGGAGCACATGGGTGCTCAGGAAGAATTTATCTTAAATCTGATTGACAAGGTAATCTCCAAGACAACAGTATTCATTGACACGGGAAAGGCTGTCAGTGTGCTGGAAAAATGTCTGAGAGCTACGCTTTTGGAGCTGGGAAGGCCATATTCCAATGAGATTGCAGCCAAGTACCTGTGCCACTGCTGTAATATGCTGGAACGGACGATCCGGCAGGAAAACTGGAACTATTCCCGCCTGAATAATTTTACAAATGAAAATTATGAGATCATGCATACGGTGGAGCATAAGCTGGAGTATGCGGAGAATATTTTCGGAATCAAGATTCCGGCTAGTGAGATTGCTTATGTTACTGAAATTTTTCTGCAGTAGAAGAAAACCTGGAGTTCTCCTGGCAGTTAGGGGAGGCGAAAGCTGCCAGCTTCCCCAAAAGCACCGCCATCCTGGAAAGACAGTCGTCCAGCTCCATAAGCTCCTCCTGCGTATACCTGGAAAAGGCATCCACGGTGGAGGAAAGCATGTCCTGTTTTAACTGGTTCAGGATATCCAGCCCCAGGGGGGTGATCTCAAGGTGGACAAGGCGCCGGTTTTTGTCGCTGTGGCGGCGTTTGACAAATTCCTTTTCCTCCATGAGGTTTACCAGTTTCGTTAGCTGCTGCTTTGGGATCCCTAAGTCGGCCGCCAGCTCTGACATGGTGGGCGATGGATGGCCGGGCAGGCTTAACAGCACCAGGGTGTGAAAGCCCAGAGTGCCTGCTTTGATTTCGTTTTGCTGCTGGTACTGGCATTTGGCTAAATTGAGAAATCCGATGGAAAATTCCAAAAAATGAGTTCCCACGGACAAGGCATCCGGTGTGTGTTCCATGACGAAATACCTCCTGTTCAGTAACTATGTGTTTGACTGTGATCTATTATCCGTTTTAACATAAGAAAAGGAAAATGTCAATATTTATTAAAAGTAAATAAAAATTTACAATTAATTATTGACAAATGTAAAAGCAGAGAGTATTTTATAGGTATAAAAACAGCAACGCTCAAGGAACTTTGTGCCAATGCCCAAAGGACAGGCGTTAAGTGCTTATAACTATAAAATGAAAAATGAAAAGGAGATTCGAATATGGGTTTAAAGGATAACGGAGGAAGAAAGGACCTGAACAACAAGAAGCCCTTCCTCTATTACTACTTCCTGGTCCTGCTGATCGTGATGGTGTTAAATGCCCTGGTGTTCCCATCTGTTCTGGAGCGCTCCATCGAGGTGCCGTATAATGAGTTCACCGCGCAGCTGGATGCAGGAAATGTGAAGGATGTATACGTTGACAGCAGCTATATGGAGATACAGTATACGCTGAAAGACCAGCAGTGGCCTGTCACCTACAAGACAGGAAGCATGGTGACAGGAGCAGAGCTTGTATCCCGTCTGGATCAGGCGGGGGTGGAGAACTACCAGAAGGAGATCCCCACTCAGGCTTCCCCTCTGTTAAGCTTCCTTATGACCTGGGTGGCTCCCATCCTTATGTTTGTCATTATCGGTCAGATCATGGGACGGATGGTTTCTAAGAAAATGGGCGGCGGCAATGCCATGACCTTTGGCAAGTCCAATGCGAAGATCTATGCAGAAAATGAAACCGGTGTCACCTTTGCGGATGTGGCCGGCGAGGAGGAGGCAAAGGATGCCTTAAAGGAGATCGTGGATTTCCTTCACAACCCGGAAAAGTACGCCGATATCGGCGCCAATCTGCCAAAGGGCGCCCTCCTTGTGGGCCCGCCTGGAACAGGTAAGACTCTTTTGGCAAAGGCAGTGGCAGGAGAGGCCCATGTGCCATTCTTTTCTATCTCCGGCTCTGAGTTTGTGGAAATGTTCGTAGGTATGGGCGCAGCAAAGGTGAGAGACCTGTTTAAGCAGGCAAATGAGAAGGCTCCCTGCATTGTTTTCATTGACGAGATCGATACCATAGGAAAGAAGAGAGACGGCGGTGGAATGGGCGGAAACGATGAGAGGGAGCAGACCCTGAATCAGCTTCTGACAGAGATGGACGGCTTTGACGGCAAAAAGGGCGTGGTGATCCTGGCCGCCACCAACCGCCCGGAATCCCTGGATCCGGCCCTGCTCCGTCCCGGACGCTTTGACCGCCGGGTGCCGGTGGAGCTGCCGGACCTGAAGGGCAGGGAGGCCATCCTGGGCGTCCACGGACGTAAAGTGAAAATGTCAGAGGACGTGGATTATAATGCCATTGCCAGAGCCACAGCAGGAGCCAGCGGTGCGGAGCTGGCAAACATTATCAACGAGGCAGCCCTGAGAGCTGTGCGGTTTGGCAGAAAGGCTGTGGTGCAGGAGGACTTACAGGAGAGCGTGGAGGTGGTCATTGCAGGCTACCAGAAGAAGAACGCGGTGATCCCTCCGAAGGAGAGAAAGATCGTAGCCTACCATGAGGTGGGACATGCCCTGGTGGCGGCCTGCCAGAGCCATTCTGCCCCAGTACAGAAGATCACCATCATTCCCAGAACCTCCGGAGCCCTGGGCTATACCATGCAGGTAGATGAGGGTGAGCGCTACCTTATGAGCAAGGAGGAGGCGCTGAACAAGATCGCTACCTATACAGGCGGAAGAGCGGCGGAGGAGCTGATCTTCCACTCCATCACCACAGGAGCCTCCAATGATATTGAGCAGGCCACCAAGATCGCCAGAGCCATGGTAACACGCTACGGCATGACAGAAGAATTTGACATGGTGGCCATGGAGACTGTAAATAACCAGTATCTGGGAGGAGATACCTCTCTGTCCTGTTCTCCTGAGACAGCCCGCATGATCGATGAGCAGGTAGTGCGGATCGTGAGAGAGCAGCATGAGAAGGCATTATCCATCTTAAGGGAAAATGAAAAGAAGCTTCACGAGATATCGGCCTATCTGCTGGAAAAGGAGACCATTACCGGAGAGGAGTTTATGGAGATCTTCCAAAGGGAAGAGGAGCAGCCTGCAAGCACTGCAAAGCAGTAGGAAAGGCGTGGCAGAGAATCAGCCTCGGAACAGGTGTAATCGTAAGATTTTGTTCGATTGCATTTGGGCCGGGGCTGTGTTATTCTTTAAATAATGGATAGGCGGGGGCATTTATCCGAAGATGAAAATGCAGGAGAGAAAGGCAGGCAGAGAGGATGGAAAGTATGTTAGCGAAATTATATGCGGGAGATCTGCTTCCGGCAGAAAACAGGATAAAGGGCAGCCGGGAGTATGATGCCCTGTGCAGGCAGTCCCTGAGGGAAATCGAGGAGTTTACAGAAAAGCTGGATGAGGAAACACAGAAGGAATTTGAGGCTTTGATGGAGCATTATCTGGAGCTGACCTATATGGAGAAGACACAGACCTTCTGCGATGGCTTCCGCATCGGGGCGGCCATTATGTGTGAAGTCTTTGGAGGGGCGGACCGGGAAGCGGCAGGGTGATTTTGTTTTTTGGGAGGATATGTTGGTTTTTTGGGTGGGGGGATGTGTATCTTCTTGCACGGCCTGTGGCCGCACAAGAAGCATCGGATGTCCATCCGATGGGAAAGCCTGCCTGAGAATCTGCTTACAAGCAAGCTTGACGCAGATTCTCAGGCAGGCTTTCCCGCCCTCTGAACTGTTATAAATTATGGACAAAATGGACAAAAAACGTCCATATTGTGTAAAAATAGGACAAGATTCCTGGTTAATATTGACAATGATGGAAAATATGTTATACTTAACTACGTATTTGTGTTACATATTAATCGGATAGGACAACGATGTTACGTCAGGGCGAGTAGATAACAGAACCTGGCGTATTTTCTTCCGTTCTGTCCCACAATTATGGAGGAGAACATTATGAAACTGAGAAAGTTAGCCAGCGTAGCACTGGCAGGCGTAATGACCCTGTCACTGGCAGCCTGCGGAGGAAATTCTTCTGCACCTGCAACAACAGCAGCTCCGGCAGCAGAGACCACTGCAGCAGCATCCGAGGCAGCTTCCGAGGAGACTGAGGCAGCAGCAGAGGCAACCGGTGGGATTGCAAAGGATGATTTAAAGGTAGGCTTTGTTTACATCGGCGATGAGAACGAGGGCTACACGGCAGCTCACTATGAGGGCGCTATGAAGATGAAGGAGGCCCTGGGACTTTCTGATGACCAGATCATCATCAAGTGGAATATCCCTGAGGATGAGACCTGTAAGGATGCAGCCATGGACCTTGCAGATCAGGGCTGCCAGATCGTATTTGCAAACAGCTTTGGACATGAGTCTTACATCATCGAGGCAGCAAAGGAGTACCCTGAGGTACAGTTCTGCCACGCTACCGGCTTCCAGGCAGCTTCCAGCGGCCTTGCCAACATGCACAACTATTTCACATCCATCTATGAGGCACGCTATGTATCCGGCGTTGTTGCAGGAATGAAGCTGAACCAGATGATCGAGGATGGAACCGTTGCAAAGGATGCCTGCAAGATCGGCTATGTAGGCGCTTATCCATACGCAGAGGTTATCAGCGGATATACCTCCTTCTTCTTAGGTGTGCGCTCCGTATGCCCGGATGCTACCATGGAAGTAAAATACACCAACAGCTGGGCAAGCTTTGACCTTGAGAAGGAAGCAGCAGACGCTCTGATCTCTGATGGCTGTGTACTGATCAGCCAGCATGCAGATACTACCGGAGCTCCTACTGCCTGCGAGGCAGCCGGCGTTCCATGCGTAGGCTACAACATTTCCATGATCGCAACTGCTCCAAATGCAGCACTGACCTCCTCTACCAACAACTGGGCAGCTTATGTGACATATGCCGTTCAGTGTATGCTGGATGGAACCGAGATCCCGGTTGACTGGTGCAAGGGCTTTGCAGAGGGCGCTGTACAGATCACAGAGTTAAATGACGCTGTCGTTGCTCCGGGAACTGCAGAGAAGGTAAAAGAGGTTGAGGATGCGCTGACAGCCGGCACTCTCCATGTATTTGATACATCCACATGGACAGTAAACGGCGAGACCCTGGAGACCTATGAGAAGAACGGCATTGAGTATATCTCCGACGGATATTTCCATGAGTCTGAATTTGCTTCTGCTCCGGCCTTTGATATCCTGATCGATGGTATCACCACAATCGATAACTAAGGAATAGCAGTTACACGAAAAACAATAGAAAACGATTCGGCTGTAAAGGCGGAGCCATATAGATTTTGGCTCCGCTTTACAACTATTATGCAAACGTATCCTATAAGAAAACGGAGGTCTGCCGGGTGAGGGAAGAATATGCAATTGAACTAAAAAATATCACAAAGCGGTTCGGCAAGGTAACTGCCAATGACAAGGTATGTCTTTCTGTAAAGCGGGGAGAGATATTGTCTGTTCTGGGTGAGAATGGAAGCGGAAAGACCACTCTTATGAACATGATTTCCGGTATCTATTACCCGGATGAGGGGCAGATATTTGTGAATGGAAAGGAGGTTTCCATCCGTTCACCAAAGGATTCCTTTGCCCTGGGAATCGGTATGATCCACCAGCATTTCAAGCTGGTAGATGTGCTGACTGCTGCAGAAAATATTATTCTGGGCTTATCCGGCAGCGAGATTCTGGACATGAAGGCTGTGTCTGCAAAGATCAGGGAGCTTACAGCCAAATACGGTTTTGACCTGGACCCGGATCAGAAGATCTACACCATGTCCGTATCCCAGAAGCAGACCGTGGAGATCGTAAAGCTCCTCTACCGCGGCGTGGACATCCTGATCCTGGATGAGCCGACGGCTGTGCTGACTCCCCAGGAGACAGATAAGCTGTTTGCCGTCCTGCGGAATATGAGGGAGGCCGGGCATTCCATTATCATCATTACCCACAAGCTTCACGAGGTTCTTGCCCTGTCTGACCGCGTATCCGTGCTGAGAAAGGGACAGTACATAGGCACGGTGCAGACTGCTGAGGCCACTGAGAGCTCTCTCACAGAGATGATGGTGGGCAAAAAGGTAAGCCTGAACATTGAGCGGCCTGATCCGGTGGATCCCCGGGAGCGGCTTGTAGTGAAGGGGATCACCTGTGTGGATAAGGAGGGGGTAAAGACCCTGGACAATGCCTCCTTTACCGCCTACAGCGGGGAGATATTGGGAGTGGCCGGTATCGCGGGAAGCGGACAGAAGGAGCTCTTGGAAGCCATTGCGGGGCTGCAGCCCATGGAGGCAGGCTCCATTACCTATTATCCCCCGGAGGGCGGGGAGAAGGAGCTCTCCGGAATGACCGCAGCGGCTATCAGCAAGCTGGGAGTAAAGCTCTCCTTTGTGCCTGAGGACAGACTGGGCATGGGCCTGGTAGGCGCTATGGGCATGACGGACAATATGATGCTCCGGGGCTATAAAAAGGGCCGCCCTTTCTTTGCTGACAGAAAGAAGCCGAAGGCTCTGGCAGAGAGGATCATAGAGGAGCTGGAGGTAGTTACTCCGGGCGTCAGCACCCCTGTGCGCAAGCTTTCAGGAGGCAATGTGCAGAAGGTGCTGGTGGGAAGGGAGATTTCTTCTGATCCAAAGGTGCTCATGGTGGCATACCCGGTGCGCGGACTGGACATCAATTCTTCCTACACCATCTATCATCTGCTCAATGAGCAGAAAAAGCAGGGTGCTGCCGTGATCTGTGTGGGCGAAGATCTGGATGTTCTGCTGGAGCTGTGTGACCGTATCCTGGTGCTCTGCGGCGGCAGGATCAGCGGCATCGTGGACGGCAGAAAGACCACAAAGGAAGAAGTGGGACTTATGATGACAAGGACAGGAGGCGGGCAGGATGAGTAAAGAAATAACG
This sequence comes from Lacrimispora sp. 210928-DFI.3.58, assembly GCF_020554865.1. Taxonomy (GTDB): domain Bacteria; phylum Bacillota; class Clostridia; order Lachnospirales; family Lachnospiraceae; genus Enterocloster. The sequence goes on along the minus strand of NZ_JAJCIC010000020.1, from coordinate 42,368 downwards.
GCTGTTTTGGGCAGAGAGCCTTTGATGCACATTTCAAAGCGCGACGGCATAGAGACATGGAAGGCCTGGGCCATCCGCATGATCGCTGTTCTCTTATCCCTTGCTGTCTGCGCCGTGGTGATCGTGGCGCTGACAGGTTTAAATCCCATGGAGGTTTACAAGGGAATCTTTGACGGAGCAGTGGGAACAAAGCGCCGTATGTGGATGACCATCCGGGATACCCTGGTGCTTCTGTGCATTGCCATCGGCATTACTCCCGCCTTCAAGATGCGGTTCTGGAATATCGGAGCGGAAGGGCAGGTGCTGATCGGAGGCGTTGCCTCTGCGGCTATGATGATCTATCTGGGCAATTCCCTGCCGCCCTTTGTGCTGTTTCCGCTGATGTTTGCGGGAAGCGCCCTGGCGGCTATGGTATGGGGCGTGATCCCTGCATTTTTCAAGGCATACTGGAATACAAATGAGACCTTATTCACATTGATGATGAACTATGTTGCCACCCAGGTGATCACATACTGCATTATTTTCTGGGAGAATCCGAAGGGCTCCAACTCCGTGGGCACCATCAATTCCTCCACCCAGGGCGGCTGGATCCCCAAGCTGTTCGGCCTTGACTACGGCTGGAATCTGGTGATCGTGCTGGCTCTGACTGCAGCCATGTTCATTTACCTGAAATACAGCAAGCAGGGCTATGAGATCGCAGTTGTGGGCGAGAGCGAGAATACGGCCAGATACGCGGGTATTAACGTAAAGAAGGTGATCCTGCGCACCATGGCACTGTCAGGCGCCATCTGCGGAATCGCAGGCTTCATCATTGTCTGCGGGGCCAGCCATACGATATCCACAAGCACAGCAGGAGGCAGGGGCTTTACCGCCATCATCGTGTCCTGGCTCAGCAAGTTCAACACCTTTGTGATGATACTTGTCTCCTTTTTCCTGGTGTTTATGCAGAAGGGCGCGGGACAGATCGCTTCCCAGTTCAATCTGAATGAAAATGCATCCGACATCATAACCGGCATCATCCTGTTCTTTATCCTGGGCTGCGAGTTCTTCATCAATTATAAGGTGGGGATCCGCCATGGGCATAAGGACAGCGGCAATTAGGGGGGTGAAGATATGGGATTTTTAGTAATTTTTATCCAGAAGGCCATCGGACAGGGAATCGGCATCCTGTATGGGGCCTTAGGCGAGATCATGACAGAGAAGTCCGGAAACCTGAACCTGGGCATTCCGGGAATGATGTATATGGGAGGCATTGCCGGACTGATAGGTGCTTTTCTCTATGAAAATTCTGCAGCGTCCCCCAGTGGCTTTGTGGGGCTTCTGATCTCCTTTGTGTGCGCCTTTATTTGCGCGGCACTGGGAGGGCTGGTGTACAGTATTCTCACCATTACCCTGAGGGCAAACCAGAACGTGACCGGCCTGGCCCTGACTACCTTTGGCGTGGGCTTCGGCAACTTTTTCGGCGGCTCTCTGGCAAAGCTGGCAGGAGGCGTGGGACAGATCTCCGTTGCAACTACCGGCGCTGCCTACAAGAAACCTATCCCAGGACTTTCTAAGCTGGGAGTGGTAGGACAGCTTCTGTTTTCCTATGGCTTTCTGACCTATCTGGCGATCGCCCTTGCTCTTGCCCTGTCCTTTTTCCTGGCAAAGACAAGAAAGGGCCTGAACTTAAGGGCTGTGGGAGAGAGCCCGGCCACGGCGGACGCAGCAGGCATCAATGTGACGGCCTATAAGTATCTGGCAACCTGCCTGGGCGGCGGTATCAGCGGTCTGGGCGGTCTGTACTTTGTAATGGAATATTCCGGCGGAACCTGGACCAACAACGGTTTTGGAGACAGAGGCTGGCTGGCCATTGCGCTGGTTATCTTCGCACTGTGGAAGCCGGTCAATGCGATCTGGGGCTCCATTCTGTTTGGCGGTCTGTACATTCTCTACCTGTATATACCAGGGTTGGACAGAGGCGCCCAGGAGATTTTCAAGGCTCTGCCTTATGTGGTGACTATCGTGGTTTTGGTGTTCACCAGCCTGAGAAAGAAGAGGGAGTATCAGCCTCCGGCAAGTCTGGGATTGGCGTATTTCCGGGAAGAGCGGTAGTAGATAGAACGACAAAATATGGGAATATCGTTTGGACGGAACCGTGATAAAGGACGGAGCCTTTGAGCGAAAGCGTGACAAAAAGAAGATCCGGGCAGCGGTATGTTCAGCGGGAAGCATAAGGCTTCCTGTGGCTGAACATGCGGGCGGCCCGGATTTTTGTTTCATAAAAATATCCTGCCATGGAGCGTGGTTCATCAGTAAAGATTTGTGTGCTCCCCCTCCCGGCAGATCTGGGAAAGCTGTCCATCCTCTATGAGATAGGCTTCCCCATAGAGCTCTGCATGCCCATCGCATTCCAGGACAAAGCTTCCGTCTACCAGGGCAAGGAACTGCCTGCCAAAGCTGTCCGGATAGGTGATGGACTCAAAAAGGGGCTTTCCGTCCAGATAATAGTCCTTTACCTGCTGGTAGTGTGGAAGAACGTTGATTCCGGTGAGTCCCAGCCCAGGCAGGAAACGCTCATAATCAGGGTCAATGGATTCGCCCTCCAGCTCCGGCTGCGCATAGACTACCCCGGCGCAGTTCATGGTCCCGGCGCTGATCCCAATAACAATACCTGGGAAATCCTGGAGCAGTTCTTTCAGATGGATGCGGTGGAAAAAGGCATTTTCCGTGGGCACATGACCGCCCGCCAGGATGATCACATCGCTGGAGCCAACGAAAAAGGAGGCGTCCTCCTCATTTCTGGAATCGCACACAGCCAGGTCGGAGAGTGTTAGGCCGTGGAAGGAGAAGGCAGCGCCAAAGGTTTCCGCCATTTCATCATTCATCTCATAATTATCGGGATCAGAGCTTACGATCAGGCACTGGGAATCTGGCTTCCAGCACTGGGACAGAAGCTCCACAAAGCCATTGGCTTCATTTAATATACAGGGGATATCAAGGCCCTCAGGCAGGTCATTGCTGCAGGGGCTGCTTGTCAAAAACAGGATCATTGGGCAGGACTCCTTTCAATTAATGTAATGTCATATACATTATACATGAATGGAGGATGGAGGGCAAGGCTTGACAAAACTTATCAAACTGCTATCCTTAAGGGGATAAGCATCTCGCTTCATACGAGACGGATAACAGGAGGAGCATGCAAAAATGGAATGGAAAGAACAGATTTATGATTATCTGAAGGGTCTTGTGAGTATTCCAAGCGTATCTAATACACGGGAGGAAGGACGGGCGGCAGAATATATTGCAGACTGTCTGGCAGAGCAGGCATATTTTAAGGAGCATCCGGATCAGACAGGCAACTGGGGCACAGAGCGGACGGAGATCAGGGGGCGCGGCGTGGCCTATGGCCTTGTAAAGGGCCGGGGAGAAAGGACGCTGATCCTGACAGGCCACTATGATGTGGTAGACACAAAGGAATATGGCCGTTTTGAGTCCTGGGCCTATGATATGGAGGCATTCATGCAGGCAGATAAAGGAGAGCTGAAGGAGTTTCTTTCCATGCTGCCCCCTGAGGCCAGGGAGGATTTCCAATCAGGAGAATGGATATTCGGACGGGGCGTGAATGATATGAAGGGCGGCCTGGCTGTCGGGATGGCTGTGCTGGACTGGTATGGAAAATGGATGCTCCGCTGCCCTGAGCTCCCTGGAAACCTGCTGTTTGCAGCAGTGGCAGACGAGGAGGCTTATTCGGCCGGAATGCGGGAGGGCGCTGCTTTCTTTCAGGAGCTGAGGCAGAGGTATGGGCTTTCCTGGGAATGCCTGATCGACTTAGAGCCCTCCACCCGGCAGCAGGGATGCCAGCCAGTGTACATAGGCTCCGTTGGTAAGCTTCTTCCAACCATTTTGGTGCAGGGCAGGAAGGCTCATGTGGTAGACTGCTTTGAGGGTATGAGCGCCATCGGTGTGCTGGGGGAATATTTCCGGCAGACAGAGCTGGCTCCTGAATTTTCGGAAAGTTTTGGGGAGGAGGTGTGCCCGCCGCCCACCTGGCTGCAGTTCAGGGACCGGAAGGAGAGCTATGACGTCTCTGTGCCTGACCGGGCAGCAGGCTATATGAGCGTGCTGGGCTTTTCCAAAACAGCCCAGTCCCTGATGGAGCGCCTGAAGGAGATCGGAAAGAGTTCCTTTGAGCAGTATTATGCCCGCATGAAAATGCAGAAAAGGGAAATTTTCCCGGCAATGGGCGGCAAGCCGGAGAAGACAGGAGAGTACCAGGTATTTTCCTGTGAGGAGCTGGAAGCGGTGTGCAGGAGCAAGAGCAAGGAGGCCTGGGAGGCACAGGCAGAGAGTGGAAAGCAGGGGAATGTCCGGGAAAATTTTGAGACATGGTATGGAAACCTGTGCAGGGAAGCAGGGGAGAAGATTAAGGAAGGCATATGGAATTATCCCCAGGCCACCATCGAAGTGATGGATGCTCTCCTCACTTATTCCGGCATTACCTCCCCGGCCGTCGTCATTGCCTATGCGCCGCCCTACTATCCTGCGTACCACAGTGACCGCCTGAAAACATATGGGGAAAATGGAAGCCGTTTTTACGAAATGCTGGCGGATGCAGCGGGGAAGGCGGCAGGGCTGAAATTGGAGAAAAGGAACTATTTCTGCGGCATATCCGATCTGAGCTACTGCGGAGGAGCAGAAAAACAAGAGCTGTCCGCCTTTGCGGCTAATGCGCCCATGTGCCGGGCTTCCTATCATATGGATGAAAATACCCTGAATGCATTCCAGGTGCCTTCCCTTTTATTTGGCCCCTATGGAAGGGACTTCCACCAGCGTTCAGAGCGCGTATATGCTCCCAGTCTGTTTTATGAGGTTCCGGAGACTTTATGCAAATTAATCGAACAAATGTTTGCAATACAGCAGGAGTTGTGATATACTTAGGGCATCATCGTATGAAACAAATGCATTTTTAAATTCCGTTTTCCATCGAATTACAACTCAAATTGCAGAGTATACAGCAGAATGCGCCATTGGCACGTTTTTGCGGCTTGCGTATATTTCGGATGCCGGAGAAGTGGATGAACCATGGAAACTGGGGAAAGCTACTATATGACCGGGGTTTCCCGAATTTTGAGCCAACCCATCCGGCCGGCATATTACAATGACAGATAAGGAGCAGTTTCACATGGCAAAGCAGTACATTAAAATCCGCGGGGCCAATGAGCACAATTTAAAAAATATTTCCCTGGACATACCGAGGAATGAACTGGTAGTCCTTACGGGGCTTTCAGGATCAGGCAAATCATCCCTGGCATTTGATACCGTTTATGCAGAAGGACAGAGACGTTACATGGAGTCTCTGTCCTCCTATGCCCGGCAGTTTTTAGGCCAGATGGAGAAGCCGGATGTGGAGAGCATCGAGGGCCTTTCCCCTGCCATTTCCATTGACCAGAAATCCACCAACCGCAATCCGCGTTCTACCGTGGGTACGGTCACAGAGATCTACGATTACATGAGGCTTCTATATGCCAGGATCGGTATCCCTCACTGTCCGAAGTGCGGTAAGGCCATCCACAAGCAGACCATTGACCAGATGGTGGATCAGATCATGTCCATGCCGGAGCGGACCAGGATACAGCTGTTAGCCCCTGTGGTCCGCGGGCGCAAGGGCGAGCATGTAAAGATCCTGGATCAGGCCAGGAAGAGCGGCTATGTGAGGGTGCGGATCGATGGCAATCTCTACGAGCTTTCAGAGGAGATCAAGCTGGAAAAGAACATCAAGCATAATATCGAGATCGTAGTGGACCGCCTTGTGGTAAAGGAGGGCATTGAAAAACGTCTGACAGACTCCATTGAGACAGTCATGGCTTTGAGCAATGGACTTATGGCAGTAGATGTCATTGATGGCGAACCGGTGAATTTCAGCCAGAGCTTTTCCTGCCCCGACTGCGGTATCAGCATTGATGAGGTGGAGCCCAGAAGCTTCTCCTTCAACAATCCCTTCGGCGCCTGCCCGGAGTGCTACGGATTGGGATATAAGATGGAGTTTGATGAGGATCTGATGATCCCGGACAAGTCGCTTTCTATTGACCAGGGAGCCATCGTAGTGCTGGGCTGGCAGTCCTGTACGGACAAGGGAAGCTTTACCAGGGCAATCCTGGAGGCGTTGTCTGCTGAGTACAAGTTCAGCCTGGATACGCCATTTCAGGATTATCCGAAGGAGATCCATGACATTCTTATCTATGGCACAAAGGGACATGAGGTAAAGGTGCACTATAAGAGCCAGCGGGGAGAGGGAGTCTATGATGTTGCCTTTGAGGGCCTGGTCGAAAATGTGAACCGCCGCTATAAGGAAACCTTTTCCGAGACATCAAAGGCAGAGTATGAGACCTACATGCGCATTACCCCCTGTCCTGCCTGCAAGGGCCAGAGGCTGAAAAAGGAGTCCCTGGCTGTTACAGTGGGAGATTTGAACATTTACGAAGCTACCAATATGTCTATTGTGAAATTCAGGGAATTTATAGACGGCCTGCAGCTGACCACCATGCAGCAGACCATTGGGGCATCGATCTTAAAGGAGATCAGAGCGAGGATATGCTTCCTCATTGATGTGGGGCTGGATTACCTGTCCATGTCCAGGGCTACAGGAACTCTGTCCGGCGGAGAAGCCCAGCGTATCCGTCTGGCAACCCAGATCGGCTCCGGACTGGTGGGAGTGGCCTATATTCTGGATGAGCCCAGCATCGGACTTCACCAGAGGGACAATGACAAGCTGCTAAGGACCCTGCTCCATCTGAGAGACCTAGGCAACAGCGTGCTGGTGGTAGAGCATGATGAGGATACCATGCGGGCTGCTGACTATATTGTAGACATCGGGCCGGGAGCCGGAGAGCACGGCGGTAATGTAGTGGCTGTGGGAACAGCAGAGGAAATTATGAACAATCCGGATTCCATTACAGGAGCTTACTTAAGCGGCAGGATGAGGATCCCGGTTCCCGGCCAGCGCAGGCAGCCCACAGGCTGGATCACAGTGCGCAAGGCAGCAGAGAATAATCTGAAAAATATTGATGTGTCCATCCCGCTGGGCGTTATGACCTGCGTGACGGGAGTGTCCGGCTCAGGAAAGAGCTCTCTGATCAATGAGATCGTGTACAAGGCTCTGGCTAAGAAGCTGAACCGCGCCAGGACCATTCCGGGAAAGCACAAGACCATTGAAGGCGTAGAGCAGCTGGATAAGATCATTGCCATTGACCAGTCGCCCATAGGGCGCACCCCCAGGTCCAATCCTGCCACCTATACAGGGGTGTTTGACCTGATACGTGACCTGTTTGCCTCCACAGTGGATGCAAAGGCGAAGGGCTACACCAAGGGGCGCTTCAGCTTCAATGTAAAAGGCGGACGCTGCGAAGCCTGCGCTGGCGACGGAATTATCAAGATCGAGATGCATTTCCTTCCTGATGTGTATGTGCCCTGCGAGGTCTGCAAAGGCAAACGCTACAACAGGGAGACTCTGGATGTCAAGTATAAGGGAAAGAGCATTTACGATGTACTGGATATGACTGTGGAGGATGCCCTGAAATTTTTCGAAAATGTGCCCTCCATTACGAGAAAGATACAGACGCTCTATGACGTGGGATTGGGATATATCCGCCTGGGACAGCCCTCCACCCAGCTGTCAGGAGGCGAAGCCCAGCGCATCAAGCTTGCCACAGAGCTTTCCAAACGGGGCACCGGAAAGACGATCTACATTCTGGACGAGCCTACCACAGGTCTGCATTTTGCAGATGTCCATAAGCTGATCGAGATCCTGCGCAGGCTCTCCGAGGGCGGCAATACCGTAGTCGTGATCGAGCACAATCTGGATGTGATCAAAACAGCTGATTACATCATCGATATCGGCCCGGAGGGCGGAGACAAGGGCGGCACTGTGATCGCAAAGGGAACGCCGGAGGAAGTGGCGGAGAATCCTGCTTCCTATACGGGGATGTATGTGAAGAAGTATTTGGACGACGCTGAGAAGGCAGAGCAGGAATAAGTACGGGCAGAGGAGCAAAGCAAAGAAAAGGCGGGAGCATATGGTATATACGCTTCCGCCATGAGTTTATTCCCGCGAAGCAATGAGCCAAGCAGCCGTGCCTGCACGGATAGTTGGCGGTGCTGTGTGCCGGTGGCACACGTTTAGCACCGAACGAAGTGAAACGTAGACCTGCCGCGAGGTGCAAATATTGTAACCAAATGCTCTGTAGATTTACTGAACGGCAAGCTTGATACAGCGTCAGCCTGCGGGATACCACGTCAGCCTGCGGGATACCACGTCAGCCTGCTGCAGAGCGTTTGACTACTCCAGAGCATTTTTCTTTACCTGTGCCAATGCTTTTGCGACAGGCGGCAGGGAGATGACGATAACAGTTATCACGCCCTCTGCCAGAATATAGGAGTAGTTGTAGATGATCGGATACAGGGATGCCAGAGTCTGCGGGAAGCTCTCAGGCATGTAATCCATCCAGTACAGATATCCACCCAAGGCATGAAAAGCGCCCCGGACAAGGATGCCCAGTATATATCCCTTTACCAGCCCGTGCTTAGACTTGTGGAACACTCCTGCCAGCCCCAGTCCTGCAAATGCCAGCACGTAATCGCAGCAGACCTGGAACAGGGAGAGCACATAAGGCTCCTGGAGAAACTGCAGGATCCCATAGGCCAATCCGGTGAGAATGCCTGTCCGGGGCCCATACCAGTAGCCGATGAGACAGATAAACAGCATACTGAACAGGGTGACAGAACCTCCATAAGGCATGGTCCAGATCTTCATATAAGAGGTGATAAAGGATAGTGCCATGGCAGCGGCACAGAATACCAGCTGTTTCGTGGAAAGACGTTTACCGGAACGGCTTCTTTTTGCAAGAACCGCAGCTGCCAGAAGAAGGGCCAGAGCGGCAATGCCGCAGAGGGCATAGCCCAGGGCGGTAAGACCGCCATCAGGTGTAACAATAGACATAAAAAAACCTCCTTTGCATGCACAGGAGGGGACTACTGAGAAGTAAAAATCAGCTTCCTTACGCCGGTATTATCCGGTTCAAGTAGTGAGGGTCAGACACAAGTCAATCTCAGCCCAAGGCTCCCCTAGCGTGTTGGTATGTGATTTGCTGTGAGTATAACGCAGAAATGGAGGGTTGTCAAATGGTTTTATGTAGGGATGGAGGGGGATGTAATGTAGGGATGGAGGGGGATGTAAAGGCTTGAGACGGGGAAGCAGGTGTTTTCTGACGTCTGAGAGTAATTTCCTGTCGAATCTTATCAAAAAATTTAAGAAAACCACTTGCCATTTACGGCTTCATCCCCTATAATGGACATATGCAAAAGATAAAAGAGAGGTTGTGCTTTAGGGTGCAATCTCTCTCAGTTTATAAGGGGAAAGTTCTTCGCCTGGTAAACTGTTACAAGAAGTAATTGCAAAAGCATGGAGGAAACGATCTCATGAACAGAGAGATGATTATTGTTTTGGATTTCGGCGGACAGTACAATCAGCTGATTGCACGCCGTGTCCGGGAGTGCAACGTTTACTGCGAAGTACACCCCTACACGCTGAGCCTGGAGAAGATCCGGGAAATGAATCCAAAGGGAATCATTTTCACCGGAGGCCCTAACAGCGTTTACGATGAAACCTCTCCTCATTATGAGGGAGGCATTTTTGAGCTGGGTATTCCCATTCTGGGAATCTGCTACGGCTCACAGCTCATGGCTTACAGCCTGGGCGGGCGCGTAGAGACTGCCCCTGTCAGCGAATATGGACGCACAGAGGTCCAGGTGGATACAGAATCAGTGCTCTTTAAAGGCGTGGAAGGCAACACCATCACATGGATGAGCCACACCGACTATATAGCCGGGCTCCCTGAAGGCTTCAAGGCTACAGGCAGTACCCCGGTATGCCCCATCGCAGCCATGGAGTGCCCCTCCAGAAAGCTGTATGCAACCCAGTTCCATCCAGAGGTTATGCACACAAAGGAAGGCAGCAAGATGCTGCACAACTTTGTATATGATATCTGCGGCTGCAGCGGAGACTGGAAAATGAGCTCCCTTGCAGAAACCACCATCGAGGCACTTCGCGAGAAGATCGGAAGCGGCAAGGTGCTGTGCGCCCTGTCCGGCGGCGTAGACTCCTCCGTGGCAGCTGTTATGCTGTCAAAAGCCATCGGAAAGCAGCTGACCTGCGTATTCGTAGACCATGGCCTTCTGCGCAAGAATGAAGGCGATGAGGTAGAAGCCGTATTCGGCCCCGAAGGCCCCTATGAGCTGAACTTTATCCGCGTCAACGCTCAGGAGCGCTATTATGCCAAATTAAAAGGCATCACAGAGCCGGAGCAGAAGCGCAAGATCATTGGCGAGGAATTCATCCGCGTATTTGAAGAGGAAGCCAAAAAGATTGGAGCTGTAGACTACCTGGTACAGGGAACTATTTATCCGGATGTGATCGAAAGCGGCCTGGGCAAGTCCGCTGTCATCAAGTCCCACCACAACGTAGGCGGCCTTCCCAGCGTAGTAGATTTCAAAGAGATCATAGAGCCCCTGCGCATGCTGTTCAAGGACGAGGTACGCAAGGTAGGCCTTGAGCTTGGCATCCCAGAGCACCTGGTATACCGCCAGCCCTTCCCAGGACCAGGCTTAGGAATCCGTATCATCGGTGAAGTAACCGCCGAAAAAGTCCGCATCGTGCAGGATGCCGACGCGATCTACCGCGAGGAAATCGCCAAGGCCGGACTGGATAAGGGATTGGGACAATATTTTGCAGGTTTGACGAATATGCGGTCTGTGGGAGTCATGGGAGATTTCAGGACCTATGATTATGCAGTGGCCTTAAGGGCTGTCAATACGTCAGATTTTATGACTGCTGAGGCAGCGGAGCTGCCTTATGAGGTGCTGTTTAAGGTGACGAATAGGATTATTAATGAGGTGAAGGGCGTTAACAGGGTGATGTATGATCTGACGTCTAAGCCGCCGGGGACGATTGAGTTCGAGTGATGATATGAACTTGAAAAAGCCTTTATTTATGCGGGTTACAAGCAAATTTGTTTAAGTGCTGGCAACGATTTGGCAACATTTCGGGTATCACTCACTGAATAACAGAATACTTCAATAACAGAAAAACCTTGCTGATTTTCAGATATGGAAACTGAACATCGGCAAGGTCTTTTTATGCTTATTTCTGCTTTTTCTTTTTAGACGCTTTCTTTTCTTTTTTCTCGATTTTCTGAAATTCTTTGACAAGCATATCACTGACCGCCTGAGAGGGAACACTTACCCAATGCCCAGAGGTGTCAAGTTCTGGATACTTGTATCGCCACTGGTCGTATTCTTCTCTGCTAATCTCGCCCTGTTCCAGCTTGGCAGATTGTTCCTGCCATGCGTGGAACATTTTGAACATGGAGGAATAGGTGGAATAGTCGGACTTGTCAAGACGCAGGCAGATTTCCCCGTCAATCTCTCCGATTTTCAGTCCATACATATCTTCCAGCGCAAAAAGCGTGTGCATAAGCCCGATATAGGTATCAATATCCGGCACAGTGAGGGCATGGGTACTGACATCAAAGATATTTGCCATTTCTTTTACAAGATCTTGCTTCGGCGTTCTGGCTTCTGATTCATACTGCGCCATACGAACATCAGAGGTCTTTCCGAGAAAACCGAGGATTTCGCCTAACTGCTTTTGCGTCATGCCTTTCCGATTACGGAAAAAGCGGATTCGTTTGCCGATTGCCATAATAAAACCTCCGTTGTAGTTATAGTGATACAACCATTCTTGACTTAAACATTTCTGTTGAAGTTAGTATAACATGGTGCAATAGGAATAGCAAGAGGAACTTAAATAAAAAAAGTTAAGATTTTTTGCAAACCACTTGACTTAACGGAATTTATTTAGTATTATGGATATAACTTAAACAAAAACAGTTAAATTAAGAAAGGGGAGGATAACGGAATGGTAGAAAAATCATTTATGACTGTGGAGGAAGTGGCAGCGGAACTGCGGGTGTCAAAGTCAAAAGCCTACCAGATTGTGCGGGAACTGAACGCAGAATTACAGAAGCAGGGCTATCTGACGGTGGCTGGTCGTGTGAACGCTACATTTTTTCATAAAAAGGTCTGTTACAGCGATTAAGCGGAAAGGAGATGATTTGAATGGCTGTATACAAAGACAATGCTACGGGAACGTGGCGGGTAATCTATCGTTTCACGAACTGGAAAGGGGAGCGGAAGCAGACCCAGAAACGGGGATTTGCTACGAAGCGGGAAGCACAGGCGTGGGAGCATGAAGCCATGCTGAAACAGAGTGCAAAGCTGGATATGACGTTTGCCAGCTTCTTTGAGGTTTATGAAGCCGACAAGAAACAGCGTGTCAAGGAAAGCACATGGGAATCCAAAAGCCATGTAATCCGCACAAAGATTTTACCATATTTCGGAAATCGGAAGATAGCGGAGATTGAAGCAAAGGATATTATCGCATGGCAGAATGAACTCATGGCGTATCGGGACGAGAAAGGTAAGCCTTATTCGGCGGATTATCTGAAAACCATACACGCCCAGCTTACAGCGATTTTCAACCATGCTGTGAACTTCTATAACCTGCCCTACAATCCGGCAAGGCGGGCTGGCACAATGGGAAATGAGGTTCCGAAAGAAATGGACTTCTGGACGAAAGAGGAATATTTGAAATTCTCCGAAGCCATGATGGATAAGCCACGTTCCTATTATGCCTTTGAAATGCTTTACTGGTGCGGAATCCGCTCCGGCGAACTGCTGGCGCTCACTCCGGCTGATTTTGATTTTCAGAAGCAGACAGTCACAATCAGCAAGACATTTCACCGATCTAAAGGGCGGGACATTATTACAAGCCCGAAAACAAAAAAGAGTAACCGTACAATCAAAATGCCGCCATTTCTCTGTGAGGAAATGCAGGAATATATCAAAATGCTCTACGACATTCAGCCGGACGAGCGGCTGTTTATGGTCACAAAATCCTATCTCAACCATGAAATGGAGCGAGGGGCGAAACAGGCGGGTGTAAAAAAGATTCGCGTGCATGATATTCGACATAGCGCGGTTTCCCTGCTAATAGACATGGGATTTTCGGTGTTGGCGATTGGGGAGCGCATGGGGCATGAAGCGGAGAAAATCACTTACCGCTACGCCCACTTGTTTCCTACGGTGCAGACGGAAATGGCGGAAAAATTGGAAATGGAGCGAATGACAAAGGAGGACGCAAATGGAAAGAATACTTGATTACAAAGGGCGGTGGCGCAATCATACAGTAGCGTTCCGGGTATCAGACGAGGAAGCGAAGCTGCTTAACGATTTGGTGGCGCTGTCGGGATTGACAAAGCAAGACTACATCACAAGGCGGCTGCTGTGCCGGGACGTGGTGGTACAGGGCAATCCGAGGGTGTATAAGGCGCTGAAAAATCAAATGGCAGCTATCCACGAAGAATTGAAGCGGCTGGAAGCATTAAGCCCGGACAATGACGAACTGCTCTACACGTTGCAGGTAATCGCAATTACATTAGACGGTTTGAAAGGAGAAGATGAATGACAGAAACAAGAAAAACGACTGCTCCCGTATCATCTGTTGGCGCAGATGGGGCGCAGCCGATTATCAAAAATCACAATGAAATTATAGCAAATGAAACAGCACAAATCAATCTGCAAGCCGCAAATATCCCGGAGAAATCCGGGAGCGGCAGGCTTCAAACCGTTTCCATGACGGAACTGTATGATACCGTCTACCCGCCGAGAACGCCGGTTGTAGATGGATTCCTCTATGGAGGGACTTACCTTTTTGTGGGTGCGCCGAAAGTTGGAAAATCGTTCTTTATGGGGCAGCTTGCCTATCATGTGGCAATGGGGCTTCCCCTGTGGGATTATCCCGTCCGAAAGGGGACGGTGCTGTATCTGGCACTGGAAGATGATTACGCAAGGCTTCAGCGGCGGCTCTCCGGTATGTTCGGTGTGGAATGTGCGGATAACCTGTACTTTGCGACACAGGCAAAAACCTTGAATGAGGGCTTAGACAGGCAATTAGAGGAATTTCTGAAAGAGCATACAGACGCAAGGCTGATTATCATTGACACGCTCCAGAAAGTGCGTGAGGTTGGAGGGGACAGGTACAGCTATTCCAGCGATTACGAGATTGTGACAAAGTTAAAATCGTTCAGCGACAAATACGGTATCTGCCTGCTGGTGGTTCATCACACACGCAAGCTGGAATCCGAGGACAGCTTTGATATGATTTCCGGCACAAACGGACTGCTTGGAGCGGCAGACGGAGCGTTTATCGTGCACAAGAAAAAGCGCACTGACAACGAGGCGGTCATGGATATAGTGGGGCGTGATCAGCCGGATCAGGAACTGACCATAGAGTTTGACCGGGAGCGTTGCGTCTGGAAATTCAAAAAGGCAGAAACGGAACTGTGGAAACAACCGCCGAATCCTCTGCTGGAAGCAATCAACAATTTCCTGACAGAGGATAAGCCGGAATGGGAGGGGACGGCAACAGAACTTGTGAGCCAGTTGCCGGATATGCAGATACAGGCAAACGTGCTTTCCAGAAAGCTGAATGTAGTCAATAGCCAGTTGCTTAATGACTATGGAATTTTCTATGACAATAAGCGGGGGCATGAAAGGAAGATTATTCTGAAACGACTTGAACCGAGAGAGTAAAAGCGACGATATGCGTCGGTTGCGACGGTATTTTTTACAGTAGGCTGCTATAGAAAATATCGACGCTATCGACGCAAACCGACGCAGAAAGGATGAAGTGATGAAAAACGTGCAAATCCCTTATGAGTTATTTGTATCTCTGCTCTGCTATCATCTAATGGAAGATAATGATTGTCTGAATGAAATCCGGCAGGGGTTGGAACAAAAATTGGATTCGCTGGTGCGCCATGAATTATATGCGAAATATAAGACTGCGCCCACACAGGAAGAACGGGAAAAAGCCAGGCAGGAATATCTGGAAAAACGTGGAGTGCCGGACAGCTTTCGCTGGTAGTTTTCCTTTGATGATAACAGACAGGAGCGTGTCACGCTCCTGTGGATATCAGACAACGAGAAAGGTGTGATTTGATGATAATTCAGCCGGACTGGGGAACTCGGAACGTGAACAAATATTTTTACGAAAGTGAAGCCCGGAGGATTGCCGCACTCAATGAAATCTTTGGAGATGTGGAACTGACTGCGGCAGAAATGCAGACGCTGGTATGGCTTGCTGGGTGGGAGGAATGTACGGTAGAAAACGTATTTTCGGCTATCCGAAAAGCTATGGCGGCGGAAGCAAAGCGGCGGGAACAGCCGTCCCGTCCGTAGGGCGGAAAAGCCCTCGGCAGAGCGCAAAGGCAGCTTTTGATGGACGGAACGGCTGTCAAAAGTGCTTTTGCGTTACTTTCGGCGAAAGTAACAAAGCCTATGCGCCGTATCCGGCGCTGATTACCCGGACAGGGAGAAAGGATATTGATTGAAGCGAACAATCAGTTTTATGACAGGAAAAGGCTCTGTCAACCATAACAGCAGAAAATTCCATGCAAAGAATACTGACCCGGAGAGAAGCTGTCTGAACGTGGAATACTGCAACGAAAACGTTAAGGATGTATATCACGAATTGTTTGATGAAGCACTCACCCGGTACAATGAGAAGCAGACCAGAAGTGACCGCCGGATTGACGATTATTATGAGAAAATTCGTTCCGGCAAGCAGGAAAAGCCATTCCATGAAATCATTGTGCAGATAGGCGATAAGGACAATATGGGGGCGAAAACAGAGGACGGACAGCTTGCGGCAAAGGTGCTTGATGAATATATGCAAGGTTTCCGGCAGCGCAATCCCACTTTAAGAGTATTTGCTGCCTATCTTCACATGGACGAAGCAACGCCCCACTTGCATATAGATTTTATACCGTATACGACAGGAAGCAAGCGAGGGCTTGATACAAGAGTTTCTCTGAAACAGGCGTTATCTGCTCTCGGATTTAAAGGCGGAACAAGACGGGAAACGGAATTGAATCAGTGGGTGGCTTATGAGAAAGAACAGCTTGCCGCTGTCATGCTGGAACATGGAATTGAGTGGGAGAAGAAAGGCACACATGAGAAGCATTTATCTGTCTTGGATTTTGAGAAAAAGGAACGGGCAAAGGAAGTCGCAGAATTGGAAGCGAGAAAAGTGGAATTACAGGAAGAAAACGCTACTTTTCAAGAAATCAATGAAGATTTGCATGAACAGTTGTTACAGGTTGATGATGAGATTCGTTCCTTACAGGAAGATTTACAGGAGTCCCGGCAGGAAGCAGAGAAAGCGCAAAAACAGGCGGACAAATACCAGAAGCGCATGAATGAACTTGCTCCTATGGTAAAGAACATGGAGAAGCTGGCGGCAGACTTTTCCGCAGATCCCGAGCAGACGCTTCCAGAAGCAGCGGTTATGGAATCTGCAAAGTCGTATCGGGAGAAGAAAGCAAAACCGCTGGTAAAGAAAATCGTACAAGTCATGCGCTCTGTTTATTCAGCATATCTGGATATTTCAAATAAGTTTACAAAGCTGCAAGCGGCATATAACAGGGAACGGAGAGGAAACGAGCGGCTGACAAACAGGTTGGAAGTAGTCTTGGAGGAAAATCGGGAACTAAGAATAGTGGCGGCAGATTTTGAACGTGTGAAGGCGGTGGTCGGCTCTGAACAAGTAAATGCTGTCATTAACCGGGCAAAGCAACAGGAACAGATAGAAGCCGAGCAGAAACGGGCTGCAAAGAGAAAACATAATCGGGAAACCCGCTAACAGGCGGAGGGCTGCTTAAAGCCCTCTTAGCTGCCATGGAGTGAATCCCCGCCAGTTAGTCAAGAGCGGCGTAGCCGTTTAGTTTACTCTTGACTGGCTGGTGGGGATTTGCTATTTGTTATTTAAAATAACATGGATAATTGAGCGAGTATCTGGTAAAATGACCTTGCAATACAAGAAAATTTAATTAGACAATCGTGTCTAATGGCGAAAATAGGGCATTTCTCGCTTTGTGTCGTGTTTTGCTGTTGACATTTATGGTAATGTGCAAGTGAAAGGAGGGGAAAAGAATGGATACGAAAAAGATAGGAGAATTTTTAAAAGTGCTTCGTAAAGAACGAGGATTAACACAAGAAGAGCTTGCAGAAATTCTTCTTGTATCGGGAAGAACGATCTCTCGGTGGGAAACAGGAACTAATATGCCAGATTTAAGTATCCTTATCAAAATGGCGGAGTTCTATAATGTAGAAGTGAAAGAAATTTTGGACGGAGAAAGGAAAAGCGAGAATATGGATAAAGAATTGAGAGAAACATTATCTAAAGTGTCAGACTATAACAAACTGGAAAAAGAGAGGGTAACAAAAGCCGGAAATATTGCATTTGGTCTAACCTTTGCTATTTGTGCGGCTGTGATAATCATTCAGCTTCTCATGGTGGGAGAATTGGCGATTGTGGCAGGAGAAACTGCTGTTTTGCTTGTTGGTGGAGCAGCTTATATTGGAGTGATGACCTATAATGGAGTTTGGGAGACTGGTTCCAGATTCAAAAGTACGCCATTTACAGATGCGTTGATATCTGTGATATGTGCCGGAGTATTTGCGGTAGCATTGGTTATTTGCTATATCAGATTAGGTGCAACAACGTCTCAAGCGGTTCATAGCGCACTTATATTTTTTGTGGGAATTGCTATAGTTGGTTTTGGGGTATTGAGAATACTGGCTTGTATCAATCATAAAAGAAGAGAAAAAAGTATGCCAGATAATGAGGCTGTACTGGTTAAAGAGCAACAGCCTGTAAATGTATTTATAGCAGACGGAAATATGCAGGCGGAAATGATAATAAGTACATTGAAAGATAACGGTATTATGGCATACGGACAGGATTTAGGAGACGCCGGATTTGCGTCTGTACGCTATGGCATGGGCAGAGGTATTGATGATAGGATTGCAATTATTGTACCCAGTAATAAAGCGGATAGCGCAAAGCAAGTGATAAAGGAAATGGGGCTGGGGCAGAAGGTTACGCATTAGACGTTCTGAAAGCCTTATTTTTCAAGGAATTTCAGAGATGATAAAAGGTATTGCGATATTTTATATCTAAATCTCCGAAAATGGTCTTCTATTGCGTAACATTTCAAAAATCTAACTTACGAGTAGATATTGACATGTGGAAATTAAAGAGTTATATTTAAAGTGCCTTATATATTAGATATAAGGGAAAGGAATTGTTGTCAATACCTGAAAGAGCTCTTTCAGATATGACTGGTGTTCTGGTTGCAAACTTATGAATAACCACATAAGAATGTTAATTAGAATCATCTCCTTCTTATCTATTCTAACATAGATATGTATTGAACGAATAATGGATAGCTGGAACCACATCAAAGCTGTCGAAAGACAAAATTGAATACCACGTTAAAAGAAGACCTATCAGTCAAGAGATGCTATCCCTCATACTGGTGGGTCTTTCGCTAAATAGGGAAACTGTATGGATCTATATGAATGGAAAGTTAAAAATGCAACTGCCAGAAAATACGCACATTTTGACGAAAAAGTTTCGTTGGACAAAGTATGGAATTATATTAGTAATCCAGATAACATAATGAAACATGGCTTTTATCCTTTTATTCATTATGAAAAGAAGTTTAACAAATTTACTAAAAAAGATGGTATGGGCTATATTAAAGAAAAGTCTAGGCACTTATGTTATTCTGCACATATTGATAGATATATATATTCATACTATGGGTATCTTTTGAATCAAAAATATAATAAATATTTGGAAGAACGTAATATGGATATGGTTGCAGTTGCATATAGAGATAATTTGCATAAAAGTAATATTCACTTTGCAAAAAAAGCTTTTGATTGTATTAGAGAGACAAGAGAAAGCTTTGTGATTATAGGAGATTTTTCACATTTTTTTGACTCCTTAGACCATGCTTATTTAAAGAAACAAATATGTGATGTTTTAGACGTTGAGATATTACCACCTGACTATTATGCGGTTTTTAAGAATATAACAAAATATTCAATTTGGGAATTAACAGAGTTGCTGAAATTAAACAACTTAACAGATACGGAAGAAGATATACAAATTTTAAATTCAAAACGTAGAGTATTATCTGAGAAAGAGTTTAAAAAGCATAAAAAGGAATTTATCATCAGACATAAAGAGAATTATGGAATACCACAAGGTTCAGCAATTAGTGCGGTTTTGGCAAATATTTATATGACAACAATAGATGAGAAAATGGATAAGTTGGCAGGTAAATTTAATGGCTTATATATGCGCTATAGTGACGATTTTATTATTATTTTGCCGAGAATATCGGAAGATAGCTTTAAAATTGTATTAAATGATATAATGGGTGAAATTAAATTGATTCCAAATTTGATTTTGCAACCAGATAAAACGCAAATATATAAATATAAAGATACAACATTGAAAAGTTGTAACTCGTTGTTTTTAGATGATATGGTAAATGGAAAAAATGAGATCGATTATTTAGGATTTACATTTGATGGTAAAGAAGTAACAATAAGGGATAAAACTATATCAAAATATTATTATAGATTATATCGAAAACTTAAAACTATAGTAAAAAATGAGGGCTATACTTCTTCAGGAAAGAGAATAAGTTGTAAAAATTTATATGAGAAGTATTCTGTTAAGGGGGCACGTTTAAAAGATTCAAATGGACATATTAAGGGAAATTTTATAACATATGTTCAACGTGCTCAAAAGGTTTTTGGGGAAGATGAACCTATAGATAGAAAAACAAAAAGGCATATGATAAAAATTCGTCGGATATTGGATGATGTTTTTTCATAGGTTTGTTGGGAATTTCAGGATATTTATAGACAAAAGATTGAAAATATTTTATCATATCTGTGGCAACATTTTGGCAACAGAAAATCAGCAAGCCAGAATGATTGATGTAATTGAAGTAAAAAGCGGCGTGTATTTGCATAAAACTTAAACAAATATAGTTAAGAACGACAAAGGACACGCCGAGTTTGAGTAACGGACAGAACGCCGGAAATGCTGATAAAATGGGCATTTCCAGCATTGTTTTATGGCGTTTGGCTCTAAAATAGCTCTATTTATTTGAAGAATACTGGATTTGGGGCGGGTATCATGATACCTGCCTTATTTCTTTTACATAGCAAGTCCACATTCAAAGGCAAGTACCATATATTTTTCTGCACTGTTCAGACCATATAAATTCAAATCTCTGATTTCCCATGTATCAGAACTAAGATTATCTGCGCCGTACAAGAATTGGATAAAGGGAATATGTCGATATTTTGCAACTGCCAGCATGGAAGCACATTCCATTTCTACGACAAGGCAGCCCTCTTGTCTGCGTTCTTGAATAAGGGGTAGCGTTTCTCTGTAAATAGCGTCCGAAGTCCATGTTTTCCCTTTTACATACGGATAACCGCAACTTGATAAAACACTTTCTAATATTTGGACTGAATGTGGATCTGCTTCAATTTCTGACGAGGGCGCTATATAATGATAACTTGTGCCCTCATCACGGACAGCAGAAACAGGGATAATGATATTGTCTTTTACGTTATCATCGTCCAATACTCCGCAGGAGCCGAACAAAACAAACTTTTTGGCTCCCATAGCAATGATTTCTTCAAATCCAGCGACACAAGCAGGTGCCCCTACTCTGGACAGATAGAAAGCAATATCTGTATCTTTATAACGGATTTTGTAAACGGGTATCATACCATTTGCGGTATACAGTTCTGCTATTTTTTTGGTACTGTCTAGTGAAGAAAATTTTTGAATAATATTCTCTGAAAACGTGGAAACACATATCTCCGGGAAATTATCAATTTTTTTCGTTGTATCAGACGGATTGAATAAAGCTGGTTCTGAAATTTCAGATTTTTGAAATATAGTAAGAAAGTTTTGATTGTGTTCCATTTTAGTCCCCCTTTAGATAGATTGAATGTTAACTGGATTTGCCTGGGCTTTTCTGTCTGCGTAGCTTTAAAATGATATTTTTCTTCTTAGCAGCTTGTTGAAGTAAACTGGCTGCATGACCGGATTTTTCTTTTAATGTGAGATTTGAAGTATACTTATCCAATTCGGATATGATGTTTTCTAAATCGTCTAGTTCTAGCAAATTGACCGCAACGCAAAACAATGTCTTTTTTCTTCCGTCATTATAAGTATTCAACAGATGATTTAACAGAACTTTCTTTCTTTGCTGTTCTGCTGTATAAAGTTCAATTCCCAATTTCTTGAATTTTTCCATATCCTTCTTTCGATGTTGGTGTGTGATAAAAGAATCAAATTCGTCTATGTTATCATACCTTTCGCAGGGATAATTTTCACACTGGAAACAATATTCTACATTCCCATGCTGTAAACTGCATTTTGCTATGGAACAGGATTGGTTTCCCTCTCCGCCCCCACAACCAGGACAGTATTGATTTAGGTTCATAGGGCATAAGCCACAATTCAATCCACATAGGGAAAATAATAAATTTTCTCTTTTGAAATTTTTCATAGAAAATCTTCTTATGGTAAGTGCTAAGGTGTATTTTCGGAATAAACTTTGATGGCGATACCAGATGTTCCCTTTTTCACAACTTTATTCGTATCAACTAAATGCTGCTTAATCTGCTCGCACGTTTCATTTATCTGCTCGACTTCATGCTGAAAGGCTTCCTCACTTGGAAATGCGTCTTTGGAAGCAATCAGATTTTCCTGCAATTTCTTGGCTTTTGCAAATTTGGCAAGGCGGCTATTGATTTCCGGGTGCTTAAAACGAATATATATCGTGTCTGGAATGAGATTTCCGTCTTTATCCTTTTCCCCGTCAATTTCCATATCTATTTGCTCGTCCATTTTGAAAAGCAGAGTAAAAACATCGGAAGCGGTTTCTATATCAAAATCTGTAAAGACATTGATACTCACACCCAGAGCATTGGCAATCTTCAAAAGCTGATCGGGCTTGGGGTTCCGGCTTCCCAACTCATATTTGCGGATAGTGGTTCCGTCTATACCTGCCAGTTCCCCTAACATATTCTGTGAAATTCCCCGGATATTTCGGAATGTCTTAATTTTCTCTCCTACTGTCATAGGACAACTCCTTTAATGTTGATAATATAAAAAATAGGGACATTTGTATTCTAACATCTACGCTTAAAATAAGCAAATAGGATCTGAAAAATATATTAACAAGGGCAAAAGAGCCTATATAATCAAAATACAAGAAAGGGATAAAAGTCCCTAATATAAAAACGGGAGGACAATGAATGGAGAAAACGAAAAAAATGTATGTAACAGCAGAGGAAGCGGCAGAAATGCTTGGCGTATCAACGGGCTACGCTTATAAGATTATCCGAGGGCTGAACGAAAAATTGAAAGCAAAGGGTTATCGGACAATCTGCGGCAAGGTTCCGACAAAATATTTTGAAGAAAAATTCTACGGCCTGACCGTAGCCATGTAGAAAGGGGAGAGAATTTATGTCGGCAACAAGGGACGGGAAAATGTGGCACTGCCAGTTTTACTATAAGGATTGGCAGAGCGTGAGCCACAAAAAAATAAGAGAGGTTTCAAAATTAAAATGTCGGAGATACAGTCGCAGTAGGTGGCATGGCTGTGGTATCCGTTTATTCCCTATGGGAAGCTGACGATTGTGCAGGGCGATCCGGGGGACGGTAAGACAACGTTGGTGATGAATATAGCGGCGAAGCTGTCAAAGGGCGAGGGTATAGACAGCGAGATGAAGCTGACGGAGCCGCTGGCTGTGATTTACCAGAGTGCGGAGGACGGGCTTGCCGACACGGTAAAGCCCTGGCTGGAAGCGGCAGGAGCGAACTGCGAAAATATTTCCGTCATTGACGAGAGCATAAAATCACTTTCCATGATAGATGAACGTCTGGAAGAAGCGGTCATAAGGACAAAGGCGAAGCTGCTGATTTTAGACCCGATACAGGCGTATATCGGCGGCGGTATGGATATGAACCGGGCAAATGAAGCAAGGGACATGACAAAGAAGCTGGCGGTTCTGGCGGAGAAATATCAGTGCGCCATTGTGCTTGTAGGGCACATGAACAAAGCGGCGGGAAATAAGGCGGCGTACCGGGGCATGGGTTCCATTGATTTCTTTGCAGTGGCAAGAAGCGTCCTGCTGGTTGGCAGAGTGGAGGGCGAAGCGAATATAAGGGCGGTAGTCCAGATAAAAAACAATCTGGAGGCGTTTGGACACCCGAAAGGCTTTGAGTTATCGGAGGACGGTTTTCACTGGCTCGGAGATTACGAGATTACCGCAGATGAAGTGCTAGGTGGTATCGCTCCGAAAGCAAATAAGCTGGAACAGGCGGAAACAAATAATGCCATGCAGAGCAACGAGATTTTCAATCTTTCAGAGGAACAGGGCATATCCAGACGGACGCTTGAAAATGCGAAAAAGGAACTGGGTATCAGATCAAGGCGGATAAATAATTCATGGTATTGGGAACTGGATAAAATCAGACCGGAATAAGGCAACAGCGCAACAATGCAGAGTATATAGAATTTGCGGGCTTGGTATCTGCAAGGTTGCAAAAGATATAGATCTTGCGTTGTTGCGGTCTTGAATGAGTCGGAAAGCGGCGGTGTAAAGCGGCTTGGACAGCCGCCCCGTCCATAGGATGGAAAAGCCCTCGGCAGAGCGCAAAGGCAGCTTTTGATAGAGCGGAGCCTGTCAAAAGTGCTTTTAAATTACTTTCGGTGAAAGTAACAAAGGAGGGGCTTCGCTCCGATACTTCCCAGACTACTAATGTTCGGGAAGGTTCCTCTATTATGCGCAGTATCCGGCGCTGATTACCTGGACAGGGAGAAAGGATATTGATTGAAGCAAACTATCAGCTTTATGACAGGAAAAGGCTCTGTCAACCATAACAGCAGAAAATTTCATGATAAGAATACTGACCCGGAACGAAGCTGTCTGAACGTGGAATATTGCAACGAAAATCTCAAAGACGTATATCACGAATTATTTGATGAAGCGCTCGCCCAGTATAATGAGAAGCAGACCTGAAGTGACCGCCGGATTGACGATTACTATGAGAAAATCCGCTCTGACAAGCAGGAAAAGCCATTCCATGAGATTATCCAATTCTCAAAAACGCCTTTAATGAGGAAAAACCATTTTACTATCCAACAGTTTATGAAATTCAACTTATTAGCAACTGATTACTGAAAATTCTGCCGCACAATGATAAAGGAAAAAGTCCTTGTGCGGCAGGCTCTTTGCAATCTGTATTCTGCTGAAGCAGATCGCAGAAATTAGTATTGTAAAGTCTATTTTCAGTTGCCGACCCTGTTTGTTTTTGCCACATTCTGTCGAACGATTTTCAAAATATTAGACCGTTCACAACTCATCCAGAACTTATCCAGAAGTCGGTGTTTTATGATGGCAGATAATAAGAAAAAACAGCAGCAACAGAGAACCTTTGTTGTACTGGTTTCTCTCAAAATCTATGGTATTCAATACAAATTTTTAATTCAGTGGATTACACATTTGGAATTTTACGATGAAGTGTTTTGAATACATTGATAAAAGATAAAGCAGGAGCGGTTTGATTTCGCTAGGTTTTATGAAGCAGCAGGAAGGAAAAGCAAAAGTGGATGTACTATTTATCATGATGGAAAAAGTCCAGGAAGGTTTTTGCGAAGAACTAATGAAACTGGCTGTGCAGTACGGCTATAGTATTAGCAAGGCTACATATGGGACGAAAGATATTTCTTTTGGTGAGTTAAGGATTATTCCATCAAAACGCCAGGTTTTTTTGAATACGCAGGAGGTTTTTATGACAAGCAAGGAATTTGATATTCTGGAATTTCTTGCCAGAAATAAAGGACAGGTGTTTAGCAAAGAGCAGATTTATGATAGGATATGGGGAGAGTATTATGTGGCGGATGACCGGAATATTACTGCTTATATCAATAAAATCCGTAAAAAAATTGAACCGGATCAGTCAAACCCGATTTATATTCAAACGGTCTGGGGTGTAGGTTACAAATTTAATGAGAAGATAGGATGAGCAGGGATGTATGAAATATGCAGTCTCTGCTTATTTTATAAACAGAACTACTGATTATGACGGGTAGGATAAAAGGAATGAAGAATGGAGAGCTGACTGGAAAAGTACATAACTCTGTTTATCAGCAATGTCAGAAAAGAGGATATGTTGCACTGGTGGATGTTTTGATGGATGTCGGGGTTTTATAAAAACAGAAATATGAGGAGTGGAGACTTGGAAAATCCCGTACATGGAGGCGGTCTGTAACTGGAATCTATGCGGTTGTCTTTTATTATGAAGCAGATACAGTCTTATGCGGGCAAAAATGGATTGAAACTGTCATTCTGTTATTATAAGCAATAGGGCGCAAAAAGAAAACAGTCAGGGGCATAAGCAGGTATATCCTCTGCGGTTCGGTAAAAGTGGCAAGGTAGAAATTGAAAAAGCGTATGCAACGCATTATGTAGCTTCTGCTCGTATAGCAGCTTAAAAAGAAGGGTAGGAGCAGAAATAAATCAAAGATTTATAAAAAATTTACAATCAGAAAAATTGCGCTGATTGTAAAGATACTTTTTCTGTGGTATGATATGAGTAATAGAAAAGATCTTTCTGCTATTAGAGTTTAGACAAAAGGAAGATCGGTGAGACTATGGCAGAACTGGATTTTGAAAGAAAACATGCAGAAGATTTGCAGAGACTGCGGGGATTCCGCCTTCTGGATGATGATTTTATGAGCAAAGTCTTTGAAGATAAAGCGTGTTCGCAGTTTTTACTGCAGATCATTTTGGAGAAAAAAGATTTGATCGTCCAAAAAGTACACGCACAGCATGATATAAAGAATTTGCAGGGACGTTCCATCCGTTTGGATATCATAGCGATTGATGGGAATGGACGTGTCTATAATATCGAAATCCAAAGAAGTGATAAGGGAGCCAGCATTAAGAAGGCAAGGTATAACAGCAGTCTGCTGGATGCAAATGTAACGGAGCCGGGTGACGATTATGAGAACCTTGCAGAAACGTATGTTATTTTCATTACAGAGAATGATGTACTGAAGGCGGGCTTGCCTATTTATCACATTGACCGGACAATTAAAGAAACTGGTGTAATGTTTGGGGATGAAGCACATATCATATATGTAAATTCCCAGATAAAAGATGACACCGAACTTGGTAAACTGATGCATGATTTTTTCTGCACGGATGCAAAAGATATGTATTATAAAATATTAGCTGATCGAGTACGCTATTTTAAAGAGGATGCGAAAGGAGTGGAAGCTATGTGTAGAGCCATGGAGGATATGAGAAAAGAAGCCGTTGCTGAAGATCGACTTAAAACACTTCGTAATCTGATGAAGAATCTGGGCTTGACGGCAGAGCAGGCATTGGTGGCTATGGGGATTTCTGAATCAGATAAAGGTATTCTTATCAATAAGCTTTAACAAATTCAGCAGGCCGATCAAAGCTCAAGATTGAGCGATGGTCGGCTTTTAAAATTAAGAAATGGTATGATCCTGGCTGCGGTCAGTTCCCGGAATGTGGGGATGTCCGAGAATACGAGTCCCTTATTTCTTGTGGCAAAATCGCTGATAGTATGATATATTCCCATCTTTGACAGCAAAAATCCGTAGATTGCCTTAAAATCAAGCTTTCTACGGATTTTTTAATGGTCAGAAATGTAGCTAGATATTATTACTTTTTCTTTTTTGATGCTCGTATGACCTTTCGCATATTTACATCGCTAATGATCTGATAATCCGTACGGAATCCTGCTGTTTCATGCAATGCGTCTGTCAGGTCTGTCCTTGTGTAGACAGGAGTGTATCCCATTTTTTCACCAGGACGTGCTATCATCATGTTTTTCAACGTATTGATGATCTCTTCACATGTGTATGCTTCATGGAGTTCCTTTTCAAGAACCCTGTAGATCACCAGCGCTATAAAGCATGTGATGAAATGTGCCCTTATGTGATCTTCGGTCTGAAGATATACTGGGCGTGCCTTAAAGTCGGTCTTCATGATGCGGAAGCATTCTTCAATCTCCCAGCGTTTTTTATTAATCCTGACAATCTCATCCACTCCCATGTCATCAAGGTTCGTACATACGGCGTAGAAGCCGTCATAACGTTCTTCTTCCTGAATGGCATCTGTGTTAAGGAAAACCATTTCTTCTGTGCAGATTTCCCCGTCTTTTGTTGCTGTTTCTCTGGATATAAATCGATGGGGATCATTCTGATTTTTCGGACGCTGTTTATAGTTCCCGCTGTCAATGAGCTGCCGGGCGCGTTCAATCTGTCCACTCCGGATCTTCCGCTGATAGGTCTTATATTTCGGTGAAAAGGAAATGACCAGATGCTGTTCTAAAGGGTTTGCCCCGCTTTTGCTCTTTCTTTAAGAAATGTCTTCTTTGATCCATCGGTCTTTATAAAAGATCTTATCATAATCGCTGGTTTCATCAATCTCATTGAGATTAAAAGACACATCAGAGCCGGTAAGATGCCATCCGTCCGGATCAAGCGCAAAATCCTTAAGGTATTCCGGAAGCTGTTTGACGGACTGTGTGGTGATAAAGCTACGGATCTGCACTCCTCCTATCACTCTGTCGTTAAACTTTCTGTTTGTTTTTGAAGAAAGTCCGGCATCGGTACAGACAACGATCTGCTCAAGGCCAAAATCACGGATCACTTTTTTCTCTAAAGGCTTCAGCGTAGGCTGCTCATTTTTATTGCCGGGATAAATATCGAATGCTAACGGAATGCCGTCATAATCCATAAATAGTCCCATGCCTACAATGGGAAGAGGCTGATGCTGTTTGCTTTTTCCATACCGGCGCAGGTCATCCGGTTCTTCCAGTTCAAAGAAGTAATTCGTGCAGTCGTAATAAAGGATATCTTTTCTGCGTTCGATGACGTTTTGACTGTTTTTGTAAAGCTGGGCCTGTATAAAATCATTCTCTTTCGAAAGAACAGAGAGCGCCCGGTAGATGTCATGGAGTTCAAAGGTGGGCTGCTCAATGAATTTTGCTGCCTGTTTGTTGGAAGAGCCCTTTAAGGGCATTTAAGGAAAAATCGGCAACTTTTTAAAGCCGGTAGCAGTTATCCGTGCACTAGAATTTACTTTTGCAATTAAGCTTTTTGAAATGTTCTGTATGATGCCATTTGCAGTATATAACTCTGTAATCTTTTCGGTAATGTTCAGAGAAGAAAATTTTTGAAGAAAATTCTCTGAAAATGTGGAAACACATATTTCCGGGAAATCATCCATTTTTTTCATTGTGTTGGACGGACTGAATAAAGTCGGTTCTGAAAATTCTGTTCGCTGAAATATTGTATTCAAGCTATTTTACCTCCTACAACAATGAGACACATTTGTGTATAAAAAACTTAAATAGTGATTTTTTCTAAAGATTAGATGAATAGCAGCAAACATACTGCATGCCGCACAGCCATAAGAAATGGGCCCATAGTACGCATGTTGCTTTTTATAATCATACCAATCATACAGTCAACAGCCTGTACGATCAGCATTGTTGCTGTGATAACGATCAAAATGATCGGCACGTTTACACATACAGGAATGACAGCGGCATACATGAAAGCAAAGCTTCTGGTGAACATATACAGAGCGTTTGTTTGGCTGCTTCCTTTTTCTGCTATGACGGCCCCTATGGGAAAGCAAACGCCCAGAGCGGTGCTGAGTAGAGTTGTGTATGCGCATACAGAATAGATCAATGTCTGTCCACCTGCCATAGCATAATCCATTCATCTTCCCTTTCCTTTACGATTTCAAAGCCGATTTTTCGATACATTCCAGCCGCGTAATTATCCTTTTGAACGGAAAGCGAAACCCTCTCATAGCCATATGCCTGCAGAAAAGACAGCATTTCTTTCATCATAGCGGTTCCTATCCCCTGCCCCCGGTATTCTTTATACAGGGAGATTGCAAGGGAGGGAGTTTTATCATCAATGTGTCCGTAATCATTTATCATGCGCACCCAGACAGCACCAATAATTTTTCCCTTTGTTTCTGCAACTAATGCATGATCATCTTCTAATGCTCCGAAGCGGTCAATATAAATCTGCAATTCGGGAGAAGCAATAATAGTTCTTGGCGGCGGTTCTATACCGTGTGGAATAAAAATAGCTTCATACAGAAAATCATTTAATAGCGGATATTCCTGCTCTGCCATTTTTCGTATGGTGTATTCCATAAATCCCCCATGAAAATAGTTGTCCAGTTTCTTCTATTGTAGGAGACCTAAGATAATATAGCAACAAAAATTTATTTTAAGCCTTAAATGATTTGCTGTTTCATTTGCTGGAAGCTTCTGGTAGAATAGCTGTATGATAATTAAAAAGGAGACATTCTTTATATACATGCCTTAATATCGAGAAGGGCGGCATAGCATTTCAAAAATGTGTTGTGAATCTACGAGGTTTTGTTATAATAAAGATATGGCAGCTTTTGGAAACGGAAAACAGCAGGCCGGGAGGATATCTGCTTTGGGCAGCAGGGAGGAGGCCTGGGATGTCTCTTATTGAAATCTCTATAACAAACTATAAATCCATAGGCAGCTGTATTTTTCAGCTAAACGGTGTGACGGCTCTTTTAGGAGAGAATGGAACAGGAAAGAGCAACATTCTTTCTGCTGTCAGGTATTTCTACGATAACTTAATTTCACGGTCAGAGTCAGATGAGATTTTTGATCACAATAACAGGCTGAATAATCGGGTAGAGATTGCATTGACCTATGACTTGAGCCGCTTAAAGCGGTATGCCCGTGCCAACCTTAAGGATGAGAAGACGAGATACGCCAGTTATTATGAGAAGATTGTGGGAATTTCGGCAGAGGATATCATAACGGTGCGGATGGTGAAGATCCGGGATATGCCTGTGCGGTGGAGTCATAATGCGGATACCAGAAAGCTCATAGCAGGCCTTTTTCCCATGTACTTTGTAGACGCAAGACAGATTGATTTGGTGAACTGGGATGTGCTGTGGAAGCATATCGGCGATCTGATGAAGCTGGAAAATAACGTGGGAAGGGATCTGCGGGAGGAGCTGAGAAAATCCATTGGTGATGCGAGCGGACAGATGAAAGAGCGTCTGGAACAGATCGAAAGGGGCTTTGAGAGGCAGAATGTGAAGGTTGCCCAATATTCTAAGAATGAGTTTGCCGCAGCTTTATCGAAGATGTATTTTTCTGGAGATCAGTATCAATTTGATGACAGCCGGCTGTCAGAATTTTCCAATGGAACCAATGCTTATAATTTCACATATCTGCTTCTTTCGATTCTCAGGCTTATGGCGGAGACGAAGATGAAGGAGCCGCTGATCATACTGGATGAGCCGGAGATCTCTCTTCATAACAATATGATCGACAATCTGGCAGAGGTATTTTATCAGTGCAGGGGCTATGTGGGGGTTCTGCTTGCCACTCATTCGGCCAGGCTGGTCAAAAATATTCTGGCGCAGGAGGGCGGAGATAATCAGCTGTATCAGGTCTACCGCAGAGGAGAGGAGACAAGGCTTTCACGTTTTCAGATGTTCCGTAAGGACACAGAGATGCGGGAACGGTATTTCATCACGGATCAGCATGCCAGCGCATATTTTGCAAAAGCTCTTTTTTTGGTGGAAGGAGAAACGGAGCTGGAGGTGTTCCGCAACCGTTTCCTGCGGGGGATTTTTCCGCGGCTGAGCCAGATAGAGCTGATCAAGGGGATGAGTGATGACGTAGTATACCGCATTGTTTCACCCAAAAACAGAGGCTGCCATATTCCAGTGACGATCCTGCTGGACCTTGATAAGGTTTATACATATCCAGAGAAACTGAAGAAAAAGTATTTTCATATGTGCAGCGCCGGGGAAAACTATTTTTTCTATAAAAGGAAGGATACCCCGTCTTCCTCAAGAGCTTCTCTGGCAGCCAGAAGAAACCGCATATACAATATGGCTGCAAAATGCAGGTTCCACTATGTAAGACCCTTTTATCTTTCAGAGGATGAAAACTATCAGGAGTTTATCCGCCTGATCCAGGAATATTTCAGGGAATATGGGATATTTATAGCCCGGACCACCATTGAGGGAATGCTGGTAACAGAAAAAAAACTGCCGTTGTTTCTGGAGTTTTTAAAGGAATATTTTTCCGGACGCTATCAAAGAATCTATCCCTTTGACAAAAGGCTTCTGAAAAAGGAGGAGGAGCTTACCTTTGTCCGCCTTCTCCTGGGAGGGGAATGCGACTATGGTATGAGGTATAATTGGATTCGGAATAATAGCTCGGCCATGGATGAGAGGCTGAAAAAGCTCCTGGAGGAAAACATGATTTCCAAAACCTCGTGGGCGGCGGACTGGCTGCGCTTTTACCTATGCAGGCAGGCCGGGCTGAAAGGCTTCGGGCCGGAGGAGATCGGGAGATTTTTAAGGGAAGTGGAGAAGAAGGAAAAGCTTGAAAGTGTAAGAAAGGCCTTTGAACAGGATTTCCCGGAATTGGGAGAACTGATACACATGGTCTGCCAGATGGTTTAAGAGAAATGGAGCCGGTACCTGGATGCTAACTGGTAAGGTGATCGGTAGATTGGATACATAAAAATAAGTGAGAGCGGGCAGCAAGCTGCTTTTGATACTAGTGTAAAGGCAGGCCCTGAGGGAGTGACAGCTCCATAGACCAGGGCGAAAATCCTACTTTTTGACTGCTATAATTTATGGGGTATACAGAGACTGATGGGAAATTATTAAACGCCATACGAATTTTTAAGACAGTGCCCGCTTGAAGTGATAGGAAAATGAAAAAAATATACGGATGGGATTATTATTGCGAAAAGATCCTGTGGAAGAATGATGCATTTATAGCGAGCAGCCTGGCTGAAAAGGAGGAGAGCTATTCCACATTTACCATAGGAGACAGAGGAAAGTCCAGGGTGATTCAGCAGGTGGATCAAACCAGCGGTCTGTATCAGCTCCAGAATAATCTGAATAAAAATCTGCTTTCCAGAATCCCTCTTTCTAAGGCGGCAGCAGGCTTTGTGAAGGGGAAGAGCTATCAGGATTATTTGCGTCCTCATTGCGGAAAACGGTTTCACCTGCGCCTGGATATCCGCCATTTTTTTGATCATGTGACGGAAGAGCAGGTGGTGGAAAGCCTGAAAGACTTTGTTCAGGATGAAAGGATCCGGATCAATATCGGTCAGATTACCACTCTGAACGGCTGCCTTCCCCAGGGAGCCATTACCTCTCCTGCCATGTCGAATATTGTTTTTCGGCAGATTGATCAGCGTATTTTAAAATACTGTCAGGCAGTGAGAAAGGTAAAGGAAGGAAAGCAGGTTCTGTATGAGGACATTGTTTATACCAGGTATGCGGATGATATGATGTTTTCCAGCGAATATCTGGACTTCAGGAAAGAATTGTCTTTCTATA
The DNA here is from genome assembly GCF_020554865.1 of Lacrimispora sp. 210928-DFI.3.58. Lineage (GTDB taxonomy): Bacteria > Bacillota > Clostridia > Lachnospirales > Lachnospiraceae > Enterocloster. The sequence continues at coordinate 9,893 of NZ_JAJCIC010000020.1, read as the reverse complement.
AGATGATTAAGCACATTCTCATGGACAAGGGGTTCCGACTGAACCATGACAAGACATACATGACAGAAGGCGAAATATCCATGTCAGGGTTTGTGGTAGGCGGGGAAGCTCATGGCTGTATGGTCCGTCTTTCCAGAAAGCGCATGAGGGAAATTAACAGAATTTTAAATTACTTTGACAAAAGAGCGAAGATAGATGGCTCTCCTTATGAGGTGGATGAGGAAAAGGTAAAGGATTTTCGAGTAGTGGATAAGGTGAACGCGCTGTTTCCTATTGGTAAAATTGCGCGGTTCAGCAACAAAAAGGCACTCATGAATTATCTCTGTGGCTACCGGGCGTTTTTGATCACGTTTTTAAAGGGAGAAAATGGCCAGGCTCTTCACCAGAGGGCGCTGGAACGAAAGATAAAAAATTTGGAGCAGCTGATCGATCAGTGCCAGAGCAGGTGGTTTGGGATGACATAGAACTCCGAAGGGCTTATTTTGGACAGAGGATAACAGGATGGATGGAACAAGGATCAGAGATTTCATGGAAAATGAAGCAGAGGCTATGCTGAAGGTTTACAGTCAGTTTCAGATTCTGATACCTGCAGACGGGAGAGAGGGGGCGGCCCATCCCGGCGAGGATGGAATGTATGTGGAGGCTCTGCTAAAGAGCTATATTCAGAAATTTCTCCCTTCGGGACTGGAGGCATTGACCGGTTTTATCCTCCGCCCGGCGGTAAAGACAGGGAGCGGAAAAAAGGAAAGGGCAGGTGATCAGGACAGTCATTCTTCCCAGCTGGATATTATTGTATATGATTCGGCCAACTTTCCTGTATTTCTCAGAATGGGAGATCATGTGATCGTTCCTCCGGAGGGCGTGATCGGAGTGATATCAGTAAAAAAGAATCTGTATTTTTCCCGGCTGGATCAGGAGATCAAAGCCCTGGAGCAGGTTGGAAAACTGTGCACCGGAAGGAATGCTGGAAATCAGGAGGTAAAGGGACCGTTTTTGGCCCTGGTATCAATGGATACAAAGGAAAATGGCACGGCAGATAAGCAGGGAGAAAAGATATTTGCGCACTTGAGCAAGATTTTCTGCCAAAAGGGCAAGAACCGTTACGACTGGATGCCGGGATACGTGGGAGCTTTGAACAGGTGGTCTGTGTATAAAACAGGTCCCAAAAAGGATCCGCCTGAAAAAGAGAAGGAAGAAAAAGAAAGGGAAAGAAAGGCAGAGTACCTGCTTTTTGAACATAAGGAGAATGAAAAATATTTGGGATTTCAGCTGATCATAAGCGGCCTTCTTGCGGTCTATTATGACAAAACCAGGGGAAATGAAAGAAGACTGGGCTTTGGATACTTTGGGTCAGGGAGAGGCTGCGATAAGAGATTGGGGTATATTCCCTATGAGAAGGAGCATGGAGATCGGAATATGGAAAAAAGATAGCTGTCCGGCCGCTCCAATTAGACGAACGATGTATATGCCTGACGAAATGCCCGTTATCGGCTTGAACACTGATAACGGGCATTAACGTTGCTCTTGTTCGGCCCTTTGGGCCTGCACAGGCATATTTATCTGCTTTTTTTAGCATCAGAACGATTTCTGCACCGCTACGCCTCCCGCCCCCGAAAACACTTAAGCCGGTACAATTTCATAGCAATCTCCACCAATGAGCGGTTATTATGGTCAGACAGATCCAGATTCAAGATCTTACAGATCTTAGAATACCTGTATTTGATAGAATTATAGTGGATATACAGCCGCGAAGCGGATTCCTTTAAGTTCCACCCGCATTGCAGGATTTCCTGGAGTGTAGCAAGCAGTTCTCCATGGTACTGCCTGTCATAGTCTTCCAGAGGGAGAATATACTGAGTATAGAGCTCCTCAGCCTCTGGACGGTCCATGATGGGGGCCAGGAGGCGGTAGAGGCCCAGGCGGTTGTAGAACAGAATGCGGTCAAACCATTGAAGGGAATAGCCCAGATTGATCGCTACCCTGGCTTCGGAGTAGCTTTTGGAAATATCCCGGATGTTTTCATAATACTGGCCGATGCCTAATGTGATGGTAAATGGGCTCACGTTTGCCAGCTGGGCCTGCAGGCGTTTGAATGTCTGTTCAAGCTGCTCCGGCAGGATCTCCCGCTCTGCGGCCGGAACAGAGAGGATGAATACAATAAGATCGCTCTGCCGGAAGTATTTGGCTTGAGGGAAGGTCTGGTGCATTTCGCGGATGGAGTGCCTGAAAATGATCTCCGTTGCTTCCTCCAGCATACGGTTGGTGTTGGAGTCCAGCCGGTCAATGAAATATTTTTTAATGTTGTTGATGTCCACCACCGCGGCAAGGCCGCCGTGAGTAAAATCCCAGCCATAGAGCCGTGCACGGTTGTGTATCTCCACATCGGCCTTGACATTGTTTAACAGAAGATCCTCCAGGAAAGCAGCCTGATATTTCTCCGCCATCTGCTGATTGGCAATGCGGATCTGGATACGGAGGATCAGAACAATGCTGGCATATTCGAGCGCAGTCTGCACACTGCTTTGGCTGTTGACCTTCAGCTTCGTTTTTTCAAACAGAAGAAATCCAAACTGCTCGTTTTTGTTAGCAACTGCATAATGGTCATATTGCTGAAGGAATTCATTGGTAATGCTTTCCGGACGGACATCCTGCAGCTGCTGCATCAGCGGGGAATCCTCGTCTGAGAAATACAGGTTTTTGAAATGAGTGTCCATAAAGGCACAGGGAATGCCTGTAACTGTTCGCAGAGTTTGGAGGATTTCCGGGACACTGTTGTTGTTGATGGCCAGGCTTAAAAATTCTTTGTGGATCATATTGGCCTGGGTCAGCAGAAAGGACTGCCGGCTGATGATCTGAGTCAGTACAGGGTTGATAATATCTACAAATGGATAAGCCTCCGGAACCGAGATCAGCGGAAGGCACAGCTGGTCGGCCAGCTGCAATGCGGAATCTGGAATACAGCTGATATACCGGTTTTCCTTGATGCCAAGGCCGGCTGCGCCATGGAGCTGGAGCGTCTGAAGAAAGTCCAGAAGATTTTCCTCCTCTTCATGCAGCATATACGCAGTGGTAATGACGAACTCACCGCCATTCAGCCAGTTGGAGCCGTCCGGCGTGTCCACCACTGTCACATTTGTCACTTCCCGCAGAAGACCGCCGCTTCCTGCCAGTAAACGGAGATCAGAAAAGTTGGGAAGCTGTAAAAAATCAGAAATTGTCAAACGAGTTCACCGTCCCTTTGCTTATTTCCTTGATTATATCAGAAAATACAGGAGATTTCACCATGAATTGTCCTTTGGGTACAAATAGAAATGGGGGTACAGTGTCCGGCAAAGACAATAGCAGAGAAGAAAGACAAAGAGAAATATAAAAGATTGTACTTAAGAGACAATGAAAGGCAAAACAAAAGGTGATATAATAGTCCACGTTGTACAATTCTATTAGTTGAAATGGTATGAAAGAGGAGGAAATGATCTTATGGACTATTTATCGATTGCAAATGCTCCGGTCTTCTGGGGATTGTGTGGAATCACTGTTTTGATCTCTCTGGGGCAGGCGCTGCTGTTTATGCGGCAGGCGAACAAAACATCTGCAGAGGTCAACCTTCCGCAGGAGCTTCCCAAAAAGGCGTTCAAGATCGGCATGATTTCCGCTATTGGTCCTGCCTGTGGAGTGTTTATTGTTATGGTCGGTTTGATGGCTTCCATCGGAGGCCCCATGGCCTGGCTGCGTCTTTCCATTATTGGTGCTGCGGCGACAGAGCTGTCTGCGGCTACTATGGGAGCCCAAGCTGCAGGAGTGGAATTTGGCGGTGAAGGATATACGCTTACAATCATGGCTGTGTCATGGTTTGCCATGGCGCTCAATGGCGCAGGCTGGCTGGTGGTCAGCGGTACGATCACCCCTGCTTTGGAAAAGCTGCGGGGCAAGCTCAGCGGCGGAGACACCAAATGGCTGGCCGTATTGTCTGGTGCATGTTCCCTGGGTATTTTTGGATATTTGAATGCCAACGAGATCGTCAAGGGCCTGGGCAATACCATTGCCTGTCTGGCAGGTGCACTGAGTATGGTGGCGATTATGAAATGGGTTGTTCCGAAGCATCCAAAGATTGCAGAATATTCCCTTGGCATTGCTATGATCATTGGAATGTTTTTTGCTGTGATCCATGATATCGTAATGGTTTAAGAGGAGGTAATGACTATGAAACAGGATTATATGGCTGAATGGAAAAAGAACAGCATCCGAATTGGCGCTCCTACTTGTCTTCTGACAGCTTTTACTGCTTTTATCCCCGTTCTGTACCTGTGCAGTAAATATGACTGCTGGCCGGATCTCAAACTGGTTTTGTCGGCTTGGGCATTGACCGCCTTATCCTTTGGCGCGTTTTATATTGTGGAACCTATCTCTTACTATGCGGCTCTGGGCATGAGCGGCACGTATTTGGGATTTCTCTCCGGCAATATCGGGAATATGCGTGTCCCCTGTGCAGCGCTGGCCTTAGATGTTACGGACAGTGAGAGCGGAACGATCAAGGCAGAGGTGGTATCTACCATGGCTATCTGCGGCTCTATCATTACCAACCTGATCGCAACTACGGCGGCTGTTTTAGTCGGTTCTGCGGTTGTGGCCGTGCTTCCGGTTTTCCTGAACACTGCTCTGAAAAATTATGCCGCTGCTGCTATTTTTGGAGGAACTTTTGGCAACTTTGCTGTGAAATACCCGAAGGTAGCTGTATTTGGTCTGATGATTCCTACCGTGCTCAAGCTGTTCATTCCTGTTCCGGCATGGATGGTGATCGTATGCGCAGTATTTGGTACCTTAGGCATTGCCCGCCTGATCTACACTGGCGATCAGAAAAAGGCTGCTAATTGATAGTGATAGTAGAAAGGAGATCATTGATCATGTGGAATGAATGCAAAAATCTGCAGGAATATATTGTGGGCCTGCGCCGGGATCTGCACCAGATACCTGAGCTGGGGCTGAATCTGCCGGAGACATCGGCTTATGTAGCTGCTGAACTGGATAAGATCGGTATTCCCTATGTCCGTTCACAGAAGGACAGCGGAATCATCGCAACGATACAGGGCGGAAAGAGCGGCAAAACCATCTGTCTGAGGGCAGATATGGACGCGCTTCCTATTACGGAGGAGACGGGCCTTCCCTTTGCTTCCAGACATGAGGGATGCATGCATGCCTGCGGTCATGACAGCCATACGGCAATGCTTCTGGGCGCCGGCAAGGTCCTATGGGATCACAGGGCAGATTTGTCCGGCACGGTACGCCTGCTGTTCCAGACCTCGGAGGAGCAGTCACGGGGGGCTGAGGTCATGATTGAAAATGGCGGTGTGGAAGGTGCAGATGCTGTGTTTGGCACTCATATCGGAACCATTCTTGACAAGACGATTCCTGCCGGTACATTTATTGTTCCCAAGGGCTGCTGCATGGCTGCTTTTGACAAATTTGTCATTCGGGTAAAGGGCAGGGGCTGTCACGGCTCCACCCCGGAAAAGGGCGTGGATCCGGTCAATATCGCGGCTCACGTGGTACTGGCTCTCCAGGCAATTACTACCCGTGAGGTCAATGCCACCCGTCCTCTGGTCCTGACCATCGGAAAGATCCAGGGAGGAAGTCAGTACAACATTATCCCAAATGAGGTAGTGATCGAGGGAACCATCCGAACCCTGGAGGAGGAACTGCGCCAGTATACAGCTCACAGGATCGGCGAGATTGCCCAGGCCACGGCGGAGGTGTTTGGGGGCAGCGTGGATTATGAGATAATCTGGGGGGCACCGCCAGTTATCAATGATGATGGGATGGCAGCGCTGGCAGCGAAAGCTGCGAAAGCCGTTTTAGGCGAGGACAGTGTCATCACCGAGTTGAAAGCTCCCAATATGGGTGGCGAAGATTTTGCCTATTATCTGGAAAAAGTGCCTGGTGCATTCATGTTCCTCAGCTCCGCAAACCCGGAAAAAGGAACAGATATCTCCCATCACAATCCTAAATTTGATGTGGATGAGGATGTATTCTGGAGAGGTGCGGCTGTCTTTGTGGCAATTGTGGAGGAATTTTTGAAGGGCTAAATATAGGAAAATGTGGAGATACCGGCGGGTGGGAGCTGCCGGTATTTTTGCATTTTTAAAACTACACTATAGCCCTAGGATATTTATAATGCGGGCAGTAGCATGCACAGTGAGCATGGCAGCCATTATGCGGGATAAGATTTTCGGAGCATTTTGCAGATATTGGTATGAGTGTGATGCCTGGGAAAGCCATATTTTTAGCAAGTGAGTTGGACTTTTGACGTGATAGTAGTATAATTATATGATAAATCAACGCCCATTACAAATTGGGAGAAAGGAGGCTGGTATATATGAAACATGACAACAAAGAAAAACAGCGGAGGTATTCTCCGCACTGACAGGAGAATGATTGTGATAGTAGAAAAATGTAAGATTCAGGGGATTCCTGCTATTTTGTGGGGAGAGAAGAGCACGAGGCTGATTATTGCGGTACATGGAAGCCATTCGTCTAAAATAGATGACTGCATCTGGATTTTAGCTGAAGAGGCCGCAAAACGTGGCTATCAGGTCCTGAGCTTTGATCTGCCAAAGCATGGAGAACGGGTTTATGAAGCAGAGCCATGCAGGGCACAAAATTGCGTAAAGGAGCTGGCCCTTATGATGGAGTATGGGAAAAACAGAGCAGAACAGATTTCCTTGTTTGGGTGCAGTATGGGAGCATATTTTAGTTTGCTGGCCTATAAGGATACAAAGATCCATCATGCATGGTTTTTGTCCCCTGTTGTGGATATGGGGCGCATTATCCGCAATATGATGGAGCAATCCGGAATTACAGAGGAAGAACTCCGGGACAGAAAGGTGATTGATCATCCTATAGAGCCTCTTTCGTGGGATTACTATTGCTATGTGAAAGATCATCCAATTATAAAATGGAAATGCCCCACATCGATCCTGCGGGGAGAATATGATACCCTATGCGAATATGGGACTGTTTCTGCATTTGCAGAGAGGTTTCACTGTAGGCTGGAGGAGCAGAAAGGCGGGGAACACTGGTTCCATACGGTGGAAGAATTGGAATTTTATCGAAAATGGCTGCAGGCTGAATTATAAAAGAAAATTCCCCGCGAAAGATATCATGCATCCTGCACAGACTGCGCATAATAGAATGAATGAAAAGAAGGAGGAGCAAAATGGGGCATCTGACAACAAAAGACGCGTATAAAAGCCTGGAAGAACGAATTAACTGGTTCACTCAGGGTGCTCCGGCTTCTGAGACGCTGTATAAGATTCTTCAGGTACTATACACGGAAAAAGAGGCGAAATGGGTTGCTTTGCTCCCTGTCCGTCCTTTTACCTTGAAAAAGGCGGCAAAAATCTGGGGTACCACAGAGGCTAAAGCGGAGAAACTTTTGGATCACCTTTGCGAGAAGGCATTATTGGTGGATTCTGATTACCACGGTGAGCGCCAGTTTGTCATGCCGCCTCCAATGGCCGGCTTTATTGAGTTTGCCCTGATGCGCACCAGGGGAGATATTGATCAGAAGTATTTGGGAGAATTGTATTATCAATATATGAATGTGGAAGAGGACTTTGTGAAGGACCTGTTCTTTGCAACAGAGACCAGGCTTGGACGGGTCTATGTGCAGGAAGCGGTATTGACCAATGATAAGACCAACCATATATTGGATTATGAGCGGGCAACACATATCATAGAAGAAGCAGAATATATAGGAGTGGGGACCTGCTATTGCCGGCACAAGATGTATCATGCAGGACATCCCTGCGAGATCAATGCTCCGTGGGAGGTGTGCCTGACCTTTGACAACGTGGCACGCTCCCTGGCAGAACATGGGGGCTATACAAGGCTGATTTCCAAAGAGGAGGCAAGGGATGTTCTGGAGCTGTCCTATGAAAGCAATTTAGTACAGATCGGAGAGAATGTCCGGGAGCATCCGGCGTTTATCTGCAACTGCTGCGGATGCTGCTGCGAGGCACTGCAGGCGGCGAGGAGATTCAGCCCTATGCAGCCGGTGGCAACAACCAATTATATACCGAAAGTTTCTCTGGACCAATGTGTTGGTTGTGGAAAATGTGCCAAAGTATGTCCGATCCTGGCTATATCGATGGAAGAGAAGGCTTCTGAGATTTCAGCGAAAAAGAAATATCCGGTTATTGATGAGGAAATTTGCCTTGGATGCGGCGTTTGTGCAAGGAACTGTCCAACAAAGGCAATTCATCTAGAGCGGAGACCAATACAGATCATTACGCCGGTGAACAGTACACATCGGTTCGTGCTCCAGGCGATTGAGAAAGGAACATTGCAGAACCTGATATTTGACAATCAGGCCTTTGCGAATCACCGGGCGATGGCAGCAGTGTTCGGTACGATTCTCAAGCTGCCTCCATTGAAGCAGGCATTGGCGAGCAAGCAATTTAAGTCCATTTACTTGGATAAACTGTTATCAATGTATCAGAAAAACCCAAAACCCGATTCCGAATGATTGGTCAGGATCAAAGCTTTGTCCTTCGCCATATGGCGAGGGACAAAGTTTTTATAAGGAATTGTATTGACCTCAGAGCAAATGGGATCAGCGGGCTCCAAGCTGCCAGAAGGCCACGGCGCTGGCTGCCGCAACATTTAAGGAATCCACCCCGTGGGACATGGGGATGCGCACCGTATAATCACAGTCAGCAATGGTATTGGAAGACAGTCCATCACCTTCTGTACCCAGTATAATGGCCAGTTTCTCCTCTGCCATGAGCTGGGGATCATCTATGCTGACAGCATGATCACTTAAAGCCATGGCAGCGGTTTGAAAGCCCAGCTGCTTCAGAAGCGGAAGCCCTGGCTGGGGCCATTCCTGAGATTCTCTGCCAAGATAGGTCCATGGTATCTGAAAGACCGTGCCCATGCTGACCCTTATGGCACGGCGGTAGAGAGGATTGCTGCATGCCGGGGTAAGCAGCACCCCATCCATGTTCAGGGCTGCGGCAGAGCGGAAAATAGCGCCCACATTGGTGGGATTCATGACATTTTCAAGGACAGCGATACGGCGGGCACCGGAGCACACCGCTTCAATCGTTGGCAGAGGCGGGCGGCGCATGGCGCACAGTACGCCGCGGGTCAGCTGAAAGCCGGTCAGCTGTGTCAGAACGTCAAATTCAGCAGTATAGACAGGGACATTCCCGCAGCGGGCGATTACGTCCCGCGCCTGTCCTTCCACATGCTTTCGTTCCAGCAAAAGGGAAACAGGCTCGCATCCGGCATCCAAGGCGCGTTCAATGACCTTCGGGCTTTCTGCAATGAAAAGTCCTTTTTCCGGTTCGTGGCGGTTGAGCAATTGGCCCTCTGTGAGGCGGGCATAGACATCCAGTTCCGGGGCTTCAAAGTCTGTTATTTCAATGATGTTTGGCATAAATATCTCCTTCGATCAAAAGCCAGACCCTGTGGGAAGCGAAAAACGCTGTTTTTTTAACAGCTGCGCTTGTGAGTACCGTAAGGGGGCTGCTGTCCGCTTTTGTTTAAGGAATATTATAGTGGTTCTGTATGAAAGTGTCAAAGGGAAACCCTTCTGGAAATGTGGTTATTTGCAGGACTAGTGCACTGACTTTCTGACGATCATGGTATCCAGCACTGCCTATTTTGTCATCCACCGCCTTGTTGTCAGTCAACGATGCCACCGCATCGCCTCCTTCCTCCGCCTTGCAGAGTGACGAAATATTCAGCACTATATACCACGATCACCAAGCGATTAATACACGAGTGTATCAGTCTCCTTGTGGTATATAAAAACAGAATATGTTATTAAATTCTAAACTAGTTAAATGAAAAAGTAACCGCACCCCCGCAGAATCCATTGAAAAATCAATGAA
>NZ_JAJCIC010000002.1 GCF_020554865.1 Lacrimispora sp. 210928-DFI.3.58 | reverse complement strand
GAAAGTCTGGTGGACGCATTTGGCATACCTGAATGCATGCCGCCTGTCCGGCGGCAGGACTTTTATAGTAAAAAGCAGGTTAACGAAGCAGAGAAAACAACAGCCCCGCGGCCGGATACAAGGACGCGGGGCTGTTGCTTTGTGGAATATCCGGCAAAAACGCACCAAAGACGCGTTTTGTCGGATCTAAGCACTCAGAATATCTGTCAGGGCCCGAACCAGCAGATCATCCTCCGCCTCTGTGCGGACGGCAATGCGCAGGAACTGGCGTCCGTCACGTACCACCTTTGAGGACAGATCCTTGACAAACAGGCCGTAGCGGTTTAAGAGCACCTCCGTAAGACCGGAGGCAGAGGGGCCATTCAGGATCTCTATCATGAGATAGTTTGCCTGGGAGGGAAGGACGCGGACAGAGGGGATGGCCCGAAGGGCTTTTGTAAAGCGCTCCCTCTCCCGGCGCACCTTTTCCAGGGAGGAGGCATAATCCCTTTTGTACTTTTCCTCAATCTGCATATAGAATTCACCAAGAGAATTGATATTCCAGATGGCGACATCCTTCTTCAAGGCGGCGATGAGCTCCCTGTTTCCCGTGGCCGCGATCCCTAAGCGCAGGCCGGGGATACCGTAGGATTTGGAAATGCTCTTGACCACGATCAGGTGGGGATTCTCATCCAGCAGGCCTTCCAGCAGAAGGGTGGGATCAGGTTCGCAGGAGAAATCGATAAAGGATTCATCTGCGATAAATGTGATGCCTCTCATCTTTGTCCACTGGATCAGCTCCATCATACCTGCCTTTGGAATATAGTTTCCGGAAGGATTATCCGGATTAACAAGGAGCAGCCGGCGGATATCCTTGTCTGCAAAGTATGCCGTGATGTCGGAAGCACAGTAGGAAAAATCCTCGTTGGAGGGGGTATATACTACGAGCTCTTCCGCCCGGTAACGGTTGGGATATTCCTCAAAGGTGGGCCGGATAACACCCAGCTTTCCCGTCATATGCTCCGTCAGAGCCTTGATCAGCTCCGCAGCGCCGTTTCCGACCACGATCTGCTCCTGGCGCAGGGAGAAATTCCTGGCAGCCAGCAGGGAATTGACGTACATGCCTGAAGGATACTGGCAGACAAGAGCATCGAAGTTTGCCTTCATCTCCTCCAACATTTTCTTTGGCGGGTAGTAGCAGTTGATGAGATAGCAGAAATCCACCATCTTTGGATAGCGCCAGTAGCCGCCGTAGCGTCTCTGGATCAGTCCTACCTTTTCGTTATCTGATGCAAACATGGATTCCGCGATGTCAAGATCCTGGATATCATCGATCTCATACCAGCGCTGGTCCGGGTCCAGCCGTTTGGCCCGGATGCCGGGATTGTCTAAGGAGACCAGCACCTTCAATACCTGTTCGTAATATTCGTTGTTCCCCAATGCCTTTGTGTAGGCCTCCAGGAAGGGAACGTAGTGGGTGCGGGAGAACTCGCGGCTGAATTTATAGAGGTTGACGGTCTTGTAGTATTGATCCGCATCTGCAAAGCGGAATTTGCTTCCGGGGATCATAGCCTCGATCTCGTCCTGGTCGGACAGGCGCACACAGGTGCCGTCCATCCAGGATTCATACTTTGCCACCAGGGCCAGGCTGTCTCTGGGATCCTCCGCCAGACAGCGCAGCACGGAATCCTCAAAGATGATATCGGACTCCAGGAGCAGGGTGTCCTCCTTCAACAGGTAATCCCTTGCTAAGAACAGGGAGTAGATATTGTTTGTCTTGTCATAAACAGGATTTTCTATATATACGATAGGTGTCCTGACAGAAAGGGTGCCGATATGGTCCATCAGCTTTTGCCCCTCATAGCCCACCACAATAATGATCCTGGACAGGCTGTGCTGCTCCAGCTGGCTCAAGGTGCGGTTGATCAAGGGAATGCCGTTTACCTTTACCATGCATTTGGTGTTATTCTGTGTCAGCTGCTTCAGCCGTTTTCCCATACCGGCTGCTAAGATGATTGCTTGCATCATAGTCTCCTTTTTTATTTGTTTGGTCCGCTGCCGGGAAGATAGCGGCTGTCCCGGCCGGAGGGCCTTTTGCCCATGTCCTTCAGTACATCACAGTAGATACGTATACGGTAGCGCCGATCTGCGTTTGATGGGCCGGAGTCCTTTTTCCGTCTGCCTGACAGGAGGAGCAGGGAGTCAATGAGGATGTGGGCACTGTGGTTTGCCAGTATATAGGCCATATAAAGAGGCGGGCAGGAAGAGTAGGCCTTTCCGATGTCAATGGAATTGCGGAAGCCATAAAAATGCTTCCAGCTGATGACAGGTCCTGTCCCAGGGGCGGCTGTCTTGTGGTTCAGCACTGCCCGGTTCACATTTAAGATTCTCGACTGTTTGCGGAAGCGCAGGCAGTATTCCGTATCGTCAAACCAGATGAAATATTCTGTTTTGGGAAGGCCGATATCGCGTATCAGGGAGGTGCGCAGGAGCAGTCCGCAGAAGGTGCTGATATCGTATTCAAAGGAGCCTGCGCTGTAGGCAGAGGCCTCCACCGGGGCATATGTCATAAGGCAGGGATTCTTGATCCTGCGTCTGTGGCTGATGTCTATGGCTCCTTCGGTGACGACCGTGCCGGAGTAGGCGAGATAGTCAGTCTCCCGGATTGCCCGTGCCAGCTCTTCCATATAAGTTTTGGAGATCATGGCATCATCGTCAATGATGAGGACCCAGTCACAGCTGCCCCTGGAAAGCCTTTCCATACCATAGGAAAAGCCTCCGGCCCCGCCGATGTTTTCATCCAGATGGAATATGTGTAAAAGGGGAGGCTCACTGCCCTTTAAACGCTCTTCCAGTCCATCCAGGTATTCCGCTGTGCCGTCCGTGCTGTGGTTGTCCACCACATAGATCTCCTCAAAGGGAAGAGTCTGGGACAGGACGCATTCCAGGCATTCTCTGAGCAGCTCTCTGCGGTTGTAGGTTACGATAATGACGCCGAATTTCAAATGGTTGCCTCCCTCCGTATTCTTCCTTCGGATGATTAGGATAAGAAAAATTATAATCGTTAAATGGGATGAAAGCAATAGGTTTTTGCTTTCTTGCAGCAATGATGCGATCTCCCTGCTTTTTAATTGGGATTTTACATGTTAGCATACACAGCAGAGGAATGCAAGGCATAAACTTACAAACTCAAGATTGCGAAGGATTGGCGGATGTGTTAGAATTGGCAGTATTAAAATGATGATTGGACGGTCTGTAAAGCATGTTCTTTAGGAGGAAACAGGGAGAAATGGAGCTGGAGCCACCCAGTATCCGGAAAAATTACACCTATAATCTGATCTATCAGGTGATGACGCTGCTGACACCCTTTATTACCACGCCCTATATATCGAGAGTTCTGGGGCCGGACGGCACGGGAGTACAGAGCTATACGAACTCAGTGGTGCAGTATTTTGCCATCCTGGCGGCGCTGGGGACAGCCTCCTATGGACAGAGGGAGATCGCCCGGCACAGGGATAACAAGGAGGAGCGGAGCCGGATCTTCTGGGAGATCGAGCTTTTATGCGCCTCCACTACGGCGCTCTGCCTGATGGTGTGGATGTTTGTGATCGGTTTTTCAAGGGTATATACTCCTTTTTACGGAGTGCTGACAATGACCCTGTTGGCTGTGGCCTTTGATATCTCCTGGTTTTTCGGAGGGCTGGAACGTTACAGCCTGATCGTTGTGCGCAATATACTCATTAAGCTGGCAGGAATTGTCATGCTGTTTGTTTTTATAAAAACCAGGGATGACCTGCTGCTCTATGTGGCCCTCATAGCAGCGACAGGGCTGTTTGGCAATCTGTCCATGTGGGGATATTTAAAATATTTTCTCGTAAAGGTGGATTGGAAAGGCTTATGTGTCAGACGCCATCTGAAAGAGACCATCGTGTACTTTATCCCGACGATCGCCACATCCGTGTACACGATCCTGGATAAGACAATGCTGGGCTGGTTTACGGGCAGTGATAAGTCAGAAAACGGATATTATGAGTATGCCACAGGCTTTGTCAATATGGCAAAGATACTGATCATGTCCTTTAATGCGGTCATGTCCGCCAGAATGTCCTATCTGTTCGGTGAGGAGCGAAGGGAGGAGATCCACAGAAAGGTGGAGGAGTCCCTGGATTTTGTGCTGCTTTTGGGGATTCCCATTATGGCTGGCCTGGCAGGGATCGCAGCCGGGTTTGTGCCCTGGTTTTTGGGTGAGGGCTATGAGCCTGTAGCTGGACTTATGTATGTATGCTGCCCTCTGGTGCTGATCGTGGGCTTAAGTGACTGCATGGGAAGTCTCATACTGACGCCCAGCGGTCAGAGGGCAAAAAGCGGCAAGGTGATCGTGGCCGGTGCCTGTGTGAATTTTGTGCTGAATTTGGCCCTGATACCTCATTTTGGGGCGGCGGGAGCAGCCGGGGCCTCCGTGGCGGCGGAGCTATTCATCACCGGCATGTACCTGTGGCTGTGCCGGGACTTTATAAAGCCTTCCATGTTTTTGAAAATGGGCTGGAAGCGGCTTCTGGCAGCAGGCGTGATGCTGGCAGTGGTGGCGGCCTTAGGCAGGGCATTGTGGATCGGCCCGGCTGTGACATTTTTCCAGATAGGAGCGGGAGCTGCCTGCTATTTTGTACTGCTCTGTGCGTTCAGGGATGAATTTTTGCTGGGCCAGGGGAGGCAGGTGCTTGGGCGGTTCTGGAAGCAGTAGGGAGGCCGCTCTTTAGAGACAGAAGCAGAAGAAACAGCATAGAAAACAGAATGTAGAAGGTTTTTTGGGGAACTATACTGGAAAACAAATAAGGGCAGGATCCGGAGGATAGACAGGAAAACAGATGATGGAAGAAGAACAGTTTTATGAAGAAGAGATCCGCTGCGGCTACAAGGTAACGCGGAAAATGAAACAGGTATGGGCAGTTCAGCTGGAGATGCTGGATGAGGTGGAGCGCATCTGCAGGAAATATGGCCTGAAGTATTTTGCAGACAGCGGGACACTGATCGGTGCAGTGCGCCATAAAGGGTACATTCCCTGGGATGATGATATTGACCTGGCGATGCTCAGGGAGGACTATGAGGTCTTTGTGCAGGTAGCTGGGAAGGAGCTTCAAAGTCCCCTGGTGCTCCAAACGGCATACACTGAGGAAAACTATCTGAGGGGCCATGCCCAGCTGCGCAACAGCCGGACAACGGGCTGCAATGAGGAGGATAGAAAGGCAGGATATAACTGCGGTATCTTTATTGACATCTTCCCATTGGATGGGATGCCGGAGGGGAGGCGTTCTGCCAGGCTGTGGGCTTTCTTTGTAAAGATGCTCTGGATGCTCCTTTATATCTGGTACAGATTTGATTACTATGAAAATGCCACCGCGGCGGGGAAAGCGCTGAACGGTTTGGGAAGGCTTCTGCACATTCCTATGAAAAAGGCCTATTCCGTATACGAGGGTCTGTGTACCCTGTATCTGGGCAGGAAGACTACCTATGTATGCGATACGGTGTTCATCCGCCATCTGGAAAAGAATACATGGAAACGGGAATGGTTTTCCGGGACAGTCTACATGCCCTTTGAGAACAGAATGATACCTGTGCCGGTGGGGTATGACGGAAGGCTGAAAGCGGAGTACGGCGACTACATGAAGCCGGCAAAGGCCCCGACTCTCCACGGCAGTTTGGTATTGGAGCCGGATGTGGCATATAAAGATTATCTGAGTTTTTGACAGCAAGGCCCAGGCAATCCCGTTAAAGGAAGCCTGGGCCTTGAAGCCTGCAGAGTTTCATGCTACTGCGGCTGATTTTCCGGAAGATTCGGATCCGTAGGATCCCAGTTCTGGGTATCAGGGATCATAACCTGGAGCGCCGGACGGTCAAATGGTCCGGGGATCGGTGACTCGTACACATTGACGGTGGTGCCCAGAGCGCAGTTGTCGTAGATCCATTTGGCGTCCGCTGTGGTGTAACGGATGCAGCCGTGGGACTTGTTGGCTCCCAGATAGTTGTAGGTATGAGGGAACAGGGTGTATGGATCCTGGCGCTCGTAGATAACGGAGTGCAGAAGGATAGGAAGCCCAGCGCCCAGACGTGTCAGGTACTGGCAATACTCATCTGTTACCATCAGCCTCCAGCGGTACTTCTCAGGTGTCTTGTGGTTGCCGAGAGGCGTATCGTCTCCCGTAGAGCACAGGAAGGTCTTATAAGGAACGATGAAGCCGTTCTCTCCGTCCTGGATATAGACCGTAGTGCAGTTCATCTGCTTATTGATCTTGATCAGGAAGGGACCAGGGGAAGCAAGGTAAGGCTCTAAGTCTGTTACCAGTCTTCCGTCTGCCTCAAAGAAATATTTGTAGCCATCTATGTAGTGCCAGCCAACAGCCGCTGCATTGTTGATAAAGTAGTAGCGGTCCCTGTCATTCCAGGCCCAGCCGGTAAAGCCTTCCCCTGTTCCGTTGCTGTACACGGGAACTCCGTTTACGAACTGGATGCCGTCAGGAGCAGCCGCATCCACCGGACGGCTTAGATCATAGGAAGCTCCGGCAACATTCTTGCCCCACATGGAAAGACGGAGGCCGGTGACGATCTTGCCAGTCGCCATGGTTCCGTTGGTGCCGCCATTTCTGGACCAGCTAAGCTGTGTTCCGTCGGAAAGTGTCGTTGTATAGTAGATATCGAACTGGTTGCCGAACACGCCGTTTAAACGGATCTGGACTGCTTCTACAGGGGCATCGATCAGCCACTCTGTGTGTCCTCCGTTCATGGCCCAGTTGCTCCATCCGCGGGAGCTGGCATAGGTGCGGTAAAGCACATCGCCGGGCAGGTTGTTGGCATAAATGGACATGGACAGGAAGCCGCCTTCACCGGGATAAACAGTGGTGTCATCCACAATGGGGTCCGTCCAGGTCAGATCCGGACGCAGGAGCTGGAACTGGAGATAGGCGAGATTGGCAGGAACCTGGGTACCTTCTGCCTGGCCTCCGTTATCAACGATCTCCTGCAGGACATCAACGCCCTCGGCCGTCTGAGCCGTTCCGCCGTCTGCTGTTCCTTCACCGGATACCTGGACATTACCGACAGAGGTATCTGCCGGCTGAAGAGCTTCTGCGGCTGCTCCAGGTCCGCCAGGTCCTTCCTGCTCTACAGTGGGTGTTTTGTTTGCAAAAGCAGGTCCGTAGTTGGAATCATCCTGGGCGGCAAATGCCGTCATGGCCTGTCCAGCAACAAGAATAGCAGCGAGGGCAGCAATTGCTGTATGCTGAAATGATTTACGCATGGTAAAACCTCCTAGAACTAAAATCAATGCAATTCCTAATTTAGCATATTTATGGGAAAAATACCATATATGATTTACTTTTTTTCGGTCTTATTGTAAAATCGTAAATAAAATGACCAGAGGCTGTAAGAAATGAGGAATATAATGGATAGGGAGAGAAATCCTGTAAATATTATATATGCGTCCAATGACGGTTATGCAGGCCATTTGGGGGCATCCCTCTATTCGCTCTTAGATCACAACCGCCAGCTGCCTCAGATGGACATTTACATTCTCTCTGTAGGGATGTGCAGGGAGTATCAGGGGCGCTTAAAAGCAATCGCAGAGGGCTTTGGCCGTCCTCTTTACGTAGTGGAGCTGGGAGACCTGTTTCAGCGTTTCCCCTATGAGGTGGATACCAGGGGCTTTGACATCAGTGCCATGGGCCGGCTTTTTTCCCCGGACGTGCTGCCAAAGACAGTGAAGCGGGCCCTGTATCTGGACTGCGATACCATTGTATGCGGGAGCATTGCAGGCCTTTGGGAGTATGAACTGGGAAGGGATCTGGCAGGCATGGTGATGGAGCCCACGGTCTATCAGGAGATGAAGGAGGCTATTGGCTTTTGCAGGGATGAGGCCTATTTTAATTCCGGGGTCATCCTTATGGATCTGGAGGGCTGGCGCAGGGAAAAGGTCTTGGGGAAGCTTCTGGATTTTTACCAGAGCCATGACGGGCGGTTATTTGCCTGTGACCAGGATACCATAAACGGGACGCTGAGAGGCCGCATCCGTTCCCTTCCCCCAAAGTACAATTTCTTTACAAATTACAGGTATTTCCGGTATCCCACCTTAAGGAAGCTCTGCAAAGCCTACGGAGAGGTGGGAAGGAATGCTTTCCGGGAAGCAAAGGCCTCACCGGTGATCCTCCATTATCTGGGGGATGAACGGCCGTGGATCGCAGGAAACCACAATCATTACAGGAAGCTGTATTGGTGGTATCTGTCCCACACTCCCTGGAAGGGGACAAAGCCCCAGAAGGGAAGATTTCTGTATATGCAGGTGTGGTGGGGCTTTAATCAGATGACAAGAGTGTGTCCGGCTCTGCGGCTTGCTATAAGCAGGCGGCTGGGGATGAAGGTCATCGACAGCCGGAGGAAAACAAAGAAATAGGGGACAGCAGAGAAGATAAAAGAGAATGGATCATATAAGCTGTATTATTTTAAATTATAATGATGCTGCCACCACGGAGGGCCTTGTGGCGGAGCTGAAGGAAAGCCGGGCCCTTCAGGATATCATTGTGGTGGACAACTGTTCCACAGATGGTTCCTGGGACCGCTTAAAGGAGCTGGAGGACAGGCTTTCCATGCCGCATATCCACGTGCTGCGCACAGAGAGAAACGGCGGCTATGGTATGGGAAATCAGGCCGGCATCAACTATGCCATAGAGTATACAAATCCGGATTACATTGTGATAGCAAATCCGGATATCCATGTGACGGACCGCTGTATTCTCAGGGTAAAGCAGGCACTGTCCCTCCAGGAGAACGGCGGGGCGGCGTCAGCCCTGGTGGTCAGCCCTGAGGGAAAGCGGCTGTTTTCCCATTGGGATCTGCTGCCGTTGTGGAAGGATCTTCTGGATACGGAGCCTGTGGCAAGGCGGATATTCCGGCCCTGGCTGATCACGCCGCCCGGACGTCTTCCCAAGGGCACGGACAGGCACAGCCGTCTGGTGGGAGCTCTTCCAGGTTCTTTTTTTATGCTGAAGATGGGCTCATTTACTCCTCAGGAGGCAGGAGAGCTGTTTGACGAGGGTATTTTTCTCTATTATGAGGAAAAGGTGCTGGGGCAGAAGCTGGCATCAAGAGGGCTTACAGAGGTGCTGGTGACGGATGCCTCCTATGTCCATGCCCACTCAGTGAGCATTGACAAGAGTGTATCCGCCATGGCGGGCAAGCAGAGGCTGCTCCATGAGAGTAAGCTTTACTATTATGAGAATTATCTGGGAACAGGCCCTTGGGGAATGTTCCTTGCAAGGGTGTACCTCCGGCTGGTTTTATGGGAGGTATGGCTTCTCACTGGAGGATGGAAGAGGAAACGTCATGGATAAGGTACTGCTGGTGATACCTGCTTATAATGAAGAAAAGAATATCGAGAAGGTGGTTGACCGCCTGCAGTCAGAGTTTCAGGAGCTGGATTATATTGTGGTAAATGACGGATCCAGGGACAGGACGGCTGCCATCTGCAGGGAAAAAGGCTACCATCTTTTGGACCTTCCGGTGAATCTGGGGCTGGCGGGCTGTTTTCAGGCCGGGATGAGGTATGCCTACGAAAAGGGCTACAGCTATGCCATCCAGTTTGACGGGGACGGGCAGCACAGGCCGGAGTATATTGCCGCTATGAAGGAGCGGATGGATGAAGGATATGATATTGTCATCGGCTCCCGGTTCGTGGAGGAGAAGAAGGGCTGGTCCATACGGATGATCGGGAGCAGGCTTATCGGCGCTGCCATTTTTGTGACAACAGGGACGAGGCTGACGGATCCCACCTCCGGGATGCGGCTGTTTTCCAGGAAAATGATCAAAGAGTTTGCTTTAAACTTAAATTACGGGCCGGAGCCGGATACGGTGTCCTTCCTGCTGAAGCAGGGGGCAAAGATCTCTGAGGTACAGGTAAAGATCGATGAGCGCACGGAGGGAGAGAGCTACCTAAAGCCCTTAACGGCTGTTTATTATATGGCGAGGATGCTGCTGTCCATCCTGTTCATCCAGAATTTTAGGAAGAGGTAGAAAGCCATGAGGAGCCTGACCAACTATTTATTATATAAAGGGAATCATATAGAACGGCAGAACATGGTCTGGAACATTGCAGGGAGCTTTTGCTATGCATTTGCCAGCATGGTTCTGTCTTTTCTGGTTATGCGGATCGCAGGGGAGGACGAGGGCGGGATATTCTCCTTTGGGTTTTCCACCCTGGGACAGCAGATGTTTATTGTGGCCTATTTTGGGATCAGGCCCTTCCAGATCACAGACGGAAAGGGAGAGTATTCCTTTGGGGATTATCTGGGGCACCGCATGAGGACCTGCGGTCTGGCCCTGGGGGCAGGGGCAGCATTTCTGGCCTTTATGCGGGCTTTGGGAAGATACAATACCCATAAGTCCATGATCCTGTTTCTTCTGGTCATATATAAGGTGATTGATGGGTATGCTGATGTATATGAGTCTGAATTTCAGCGCCGGGGAAGCCTGTATCTGACGGGAAAGTCCAACTTTTTCAGGACAGTGCTGTCAGTGGCAGTGTTTTTCGCTGTGCTGGGAGTCTCAGGAAGCCTGTTTTTTTCATGTCTGGCAGCGGTGGGGGCCCAGGCGGCGGGGGTATTCCTCTTTAACCTGGATGTGATCCGGGTCCTTCCGCAGGTGGACTGGGAGAAAAGGGCAGGCGGGCTTAGGGGGATCACCGGAAGTACGGCCTTTTTGTTCGTGTCCGTGTTCCTGGATTTTTATATTTTCTCTTCAGCGAAATATGCCATTGACGCAAACATGGATAATGCCGCTTCGGGATACTTTAACTTGATTTTTATGCCTACCTCTGTTATTTATATGGTAGCGAATTTTATTATCCGTCCTTACCTTACAAGACTTACGTCCCTGTGGGATGGCAGGAAGCTGGAGGGCTTTCGCAGAGAGCTTCTGAAGCTGGGAGCTATGGTCCTGGGGCTTACGGGCCTGGCGGTGCTGGCCACAGCGGTATTGGGAAAATGGGTGCTCTCCGTGATGGAGTGCCTGTTAGGGGCAGGTTACGGCGGAAAGCTTGTGTCCTGCCATCTGGCTTTTTCCATTATTGTGCTGGGGGGAGGACTTTATGCCCTGGCGAATCTGATGTACTATGCCCTGGTGATACAGCGCCGCCAGAAGGCGATCTTTGGAATATACGCAGCAGCGGCAGTGATTGCCTGGATGATATCCGGAAGGCTGGTACGCAGCTTTGGAATGGATGGAGCGGCAGTGTGCTATCTGCTTTTGATGACCGGGCTTGTGTTGGGCTTTGGCCTGTGGACGGTCAGGGCTTATAAGCAGGGAAAGGAGGGAGTGAATAAAAATGGAAGCACCGAAGGGGCAGCTTAAGGTGGATGTGATCATCCCCACATACAGGCCGGGAAAGAAATTTTCCAGGCTTTTGAAAATGCTGGAGGTACAGACATATCCCATTGGGAAGATCATTGTTATGAATACAGAGAAGGCCTACTGGAATGACAGCGGCTTTGAGGGGATAAAGGGGCTGGAAGTCCATCATCTGACAAAGGAAGAGTTCGACCACGGCGGAACCAGGAACAGGGGAGCGCGTTTCAGCCGGGCGGACATCATGGTGTTTATGACGGACGATGCGGTTCCGGCGGACGAGAGGCTGATCGAACATCTGGTGGAGGCATTTTCAAAAAAGGGACCGGAGGGTCAGTCTGTGATCATGGCTTACGCACGTCAGCTGCCGGATAAGGACTGCGCCATGGCAGAGCGGTATACCAGGGCCTTTAATTACCCGGAGGAGAGCTGCGTAAAGACGAAGGCGGATATAAACCGTTTGGGCATCAAGACCTTTTTTGCATCGAATGTGTGCTGCGCCTACAACAGGGAGAAATTCTGGTTCCAGGGAGGCTTCATTAATCGGACCATATTTAATGAGGACATGATATTTGCCGGAAGGGCGGTACTGCAGGATGATTATGCCATTGCCTATGCAGCAGAGGCAAAGGTGGTGCATTCCCACAATTACGGCTGCATTGCACAGTTTAAGCGAAACTTTGATCTGGCAGTGTCCCAGGCAGACCACCCGGAGGTGTTTGGCGGCATTCGGTCAGAGAGCGAGGGCATCCGTCTGGTGAAGCAGACGGCCAGGTATCTTGTGGATCAGCACCGGCCATGGCTTATACCAGGGCTGGTGGCAAAGAGCGGATTCAAATATATGGGCTATCGCATGGGAAAGTGCTACAGGCTCCTTCCAAAGAGCCTGATCATGAAATGCACCATGAATCAAAGCTATTGGAAATAGGCTTCTGCCTGAAGACTGGCTGGGAGCGCCAAACAAAAGAAAGCAGGGATGGAAAATGATGACAACCGTGTTCAGGGTCATACTGGTGATCGTCTCCTTTATGACAATGGCCTTTATGATGAGAAAAATAAGGCAGGCAAAGGTTCAGATAGAGGCAGCCATGTTCTGGGTGGTGATGGCTCTTATCCTGGTGGTATTTTCCCTGTTCCCCTCTGCTGCGGATCTCTGCGCCAGGCTGCTGGGCATCTACTCTACGCCCAACTTTCTGTTCCTCTCCATGATCTTTCTGCTGCTGGTGAAGGTATTTACCATGACATTGCAGGTATCCCAGCTGGAGAGCAAGCAGAAGGAGCTGGTCCAGAAGATGGCTCTGGAGAAGAAGGAACAGGAGGAACTGTTAAAGAGGCTCCTGGAGGCAGCAGAGGAGAAGAAGGAGAAGGCCGGCCCGGAGGCTGTGCAGGGTATCCGGGGAAAAGAAAACAGGGCGGAGGCGGAAGCAATGGCAGGAGGCCGGGACTGATATGAGGCGTGGACAGGTGACAGGAATCGTGCTGGCTGCCGGGCTGGTACTGCTTTTGGGCCTCTGGCATTTGACGGATGTGAGAGCCGGGGTAGTGGCTTCAGGCGACCGGTGGCTTTATGGATATTACATCTGGCTTCTTTTGTTCGGAATGGTCTTTCTGGCGATGAGCGGATACCAGATGTGTGCCGGGAGGCAGTGGAGCCTGGAGAGGTTCTTTGTCTGGGCAGCGCTGGGGCTGGGGATCATGTTCTGCATTGTGCTTCCGCCCTTGTCAGCTCCGGATGAGGCAAGCCATTATATCAGCGCTTACCAGCTGTCAAACAGGCTTCTGGGGCGTGAAGCGTGCACCGAGGACAGTCAGGTCTATATCCGTCCCCAGGACTGCCTGATCGAGGACATGACGGATATCCTGAAGGATGACGGCAGCGGATACAGGGAAGGACGAGGGGACGAGGGGACGGTCATTCTGGGGCAGGAGCTGACGGAGGAGACGTACCGCTGGATCTACAGGGAAAGGCTGGAGGAGGACAGAGAGAACACCTGGCAGACGGAGGAGGGAGCAGCCGCCCTTCAGGCGGAGCAATGCCTTTCTTACCAGCCTACGGTGCGCACCACTCCTATGGCTTACGTGCCGCAGGCTGTGGGGATCACCATTTCCCGGCTGCTGGGGCTGGGGCCTGTGGGGCTTTTGTTTTTCGGAAGACTCATGAACCTGTTCTTTTTCACGGCTATGGGCTATCTGGCGATCAGGCGGATGCCCTTTGGCAAAGAGATCCTTTTCGGCGTGTATATGCTTCCCATGACACTTCATCTGGCATCCTCCTTTTCCTATGATGTGATGATACTTGCGTGCAGCGGATATTTTGCTGCCATCTGCCTGGATCTGGCTTACAGGGCAGAGCGGGTCAGGGCGGCGGATGTACTGCTATTGGCCCTTCTCATGGGCGTGATGGGCCCCTGCAAGATGGTCTACGGCGTGATCACAGGCTATTGCCTGCTGATCCCTATAAAGAAGTTTGGCGGCATCCGGAATTGGGTGATATCGGCTGTCCTGGTGCTGGGGGCCTTCTGCGGCGCAATGATCGCAGTGAACAGAAACACCGTGGCGATGTATGCAGAGGCTTCGGAAAGCTATGTGGCTTGGGCGCAGGAGACCGGGTATACATTTTCCCAGCTGATCCACAGCCCGCTTTTGGTGATAAAAATGTGCTACAACACCTTGATGTGGCAGGGAGAACAGCTCTACTCCGGCATGATCGGTTCAGCCCTGGGCAACATGGATCCGGTGCTCAATACGCCTTACGTGGTGGTCCTGGCCCTCACGGCCATACTGGCAGTCCTGGCACTTAAAAAGCCGGGAGAGAATGTATGGATGGGGGCGCTAAGCAGGGCCTGGATCTGGTTTTTATCCCTTACATGCCTGAGTGCCCTGATGTTTTCCATGCTTCTCGCCTGGACTCCTGTTACTGCAAGCATGATTCAAGGTGTTCAGGGAAGATACCTTCTGCCTCTTCTGCCCATGATCCTTCTGACTGTGAAGAATGACCGTGTGGTGCGGACGGGATGGAATGACGGTTATCTGCTCTATGTGATGACGGCGCTGGACGTGTATGTGATCCTGCGCATATTTGCCGTGGTTTGCCTTAGAGTTTCGTGAGGAGTGGGATAAACTGGAGTTTCCGCATTTTGCACGGCGGCTGCCGGGAGAACGGCTGGAGCGACTTTGCAGGACATTAGAAGCACTTAGACAGCTGTTTTTTCCGTTCAGAGAGGCATCAATGATTGTTTGAGCGCAGCGAGTTGCGTTGATGCCTCTCTGGCTTTTAGGAAAAATCAGGTGCCTTAGTGCTTCTTATGTCCGAAACCGGAGCGCCAGACATTCTCCCGGCAGCCGCCGTGCAAAATGCGGAAACTCCGGGGATAAACTATTGCGAGTTTGTGGATAACGTGGTAGAATTTCCAAATGGATGTGGAAAAGCTGTGCTGCCGGGAGGCAGAGGCTTTGAAAGAATAGAAAAAGGAGTGTAGAAAATGGGAAAGATTAAAGTTACTCCCTGCGATATCAAGGGCCTTTATGTGATTGAGCCCACCGTATTTAAGGATGAGAGGGGATATTTTGTAGAAACCTATAACCAGAATGATTTTAAGGAGGCAGGCCTTGACATGGTATTTGTCCAGGACAACCAATCCATGTCTGTAAAGGGCGTGCTGAGAGGGCTTCATTTCCAGAAGCAGTATCCTCAGGGAAAGCTGGTGCGCGCCATCCGCGGCACGGTATTTGATGTGGCAGTGGACCTGCGGTCCGATTCTGAGACCTACGGAAAATGGTTCGGCGTGGTGCTCTCTGCGGAGAACAAGAAGCAGTTCTATATTCCTGAGGGCTTTGCACACGGCTTTCTGGTGCTGTCCGATGAGGCGGAGTTTGCGTACAAATGTACAGACTTCTATCATCCGGGAGATGAGGGCGGCCTTCTGTGGAGTGACCCGGAGATCGGCATTGACTGGCCCATGGAAGAGGGCATGGAGCTGATCATTTCGGAGAAGGATAAGAAGTGGAGCGGGTTAAAGGATACCTTTAAGTTCTAGGAGAGGATTATGGGTTATGTGCTGGCTCTTGGGAAAGAGATCGTTAAAAAACGGAAATTAATATGGGACCTGGGCAAGGCGGATTTTAAGAAGCGCTTTGTGGGCTCCTATTTCGGCATTATCTGGATGTTTATCCAGCCCATTGTCACAGTGGCGATCTATGCCTTTGTATTCGGTGAAGCCGGGTTTAAGTCGCCGCCGCCTGTGCCTGGGGCCACCTATGTGGTGTGGCTGGTGCCTGGCATTGTGCCCTGGTTCTTTTACAGCGAGGCCTTGAACAGCATCACGAACTGTCTCCAGGAGTACAGCTATCTGGTGAAAAAGGTGGTCTTCCAGGTGGAGATCCTGCCCATGATCAAGCTGATCTCCTGCCTGATGGTCCACGGTTTTTTTGTGGTGATCATGCTGGGGCTTTATCTTGTGAGCGGCAGGATGCCTATGGTGACATGGATACAGATCCTGTATTATACCTTTGCGGCTTCCATGCTGGCCCTGGGGATCGGCTTTTTTACCTGTGCGGTGAACGTATTCTTTAAGGACATGGCCCAGATCGTGGCCATCTGCCTCCAGTTCGGTATCTGGATGACGCCGATCATGTACCATGAATCCATGTTTACCTCGAAGGGAAAATGGGTGGAGCTCCTGTTCAAGCTGAATCCGTTTTACTATGTGACAGCAGGCTACAGGGACAGTATGCTGACCGGGAATTGGTTCTGGGAAAGACCTACCCTTACCGTTTACTATTGGGTGGTGACAGGGATCGTGCTGCTGGCGGGACTTAAGATGTTTAAACGGCTGCGGCCTCATTTTTCAGATGTGCTGTAGGAATATTGGAAAGACAGAGTCAGGCCTGTGGCTCAACAAGGGAGCGGGCCTGGCTTTTCATATCATAGGAAACTCCTCCGGAGCCTCCTATGATACAAAAAGCCCGACCGGCAGGATCGCAACCCTAAAGGGGGCTTGTTCACTAAGCTCGTTACACTCGCTAAGTGAGCCAATGCCTGCGGCGGATTGGAATTGTGTCGCTAATGCGACCCGCCGCAGGCGGAGAAGTCCGCAAGCGGACTTCTATTGTAAGGAGATGCAATGATTCATCAAGTGGAAATCGGATGGAGACAGGGGGAAGAGGAAGGGAGCATACCCGTAGAGGTGGTATATTCCAAACGCCGCACCCTGGGACTGGAGATAAAGGAGGATGGGACTGTGCGGGCACGCGTGCCTGTCAGGGCCTCCAATCAGGCCGTGGTGGCATTTATCAAGGAGCGGCAGGCTTGGATCGTGGAAAAATGGTTTCTCATGAGGGAGCGTCAAAGGAAAGCAAAAGAGCAGCCGGAGCCAGATTATGCAAAGCATCCTGAGCTGGAGGCAGCCTATCGGAAAGAGGCCAGGGAAAGGCTTAAGGAGCGGGCAGATTATTTTGCCGGAAAAATGGGAGTGGACTATAACAGGATCGCTATAAAGGCGGCAAAGACCAGATGGGGAAGCTGCAGCACCAAGGGAAATTTAAATTTCCACTGGAAGCTGATCCTCATGCCTCCTGAGGTGCTGGATTACGTGGTGGTCCATGAGCTGGCCCACAGAAAAGAGATGAACCACTCTCCCCGGTTCTGGGCAGAGGTTGAGAGGATCCTGCCGGATTACAGGGAGAGAAGAAGGTGGCTGAAGGAGAATGGAGGCAGGGTGTGAGAGAACAGGAAGATGGCATGGCTGGATAGTTACGAATACGGGCATTGAAGCCGCATTCTTTCAAACGCGCTCTGTCCTACGGTGCCGCCGTGCTTTCCAGACAGCCGCTAAAAGGTTCCATACGGTGATCAGATAAAGATAGAAAGCATAGAACAGGCAGCTTAAGGGAGCGCCGATGGCTGCCACAGGAACAGCCCCTGCGATCCCCCAGGGCACAAGGGCAGCCAGGAGAATGGCAGTGTCCTCCAGCGCCAGGGCAAGCTCCTCCTTTTTCTCATACAGATCCTCACAGATCTGAAAGGTGAGAATGGTTCCAAGTGTCTGGTTGCAGCTTACAGCGCAGGAGAGGATGGAAGCTGCTGTCACGGTGCCAAAGGGAGTCAGAAGGCCGGAGACCCTGCCCAGAGCCCCCTTAATACCGGAGAGGATAGGGGTGCGGGAGAATACGCCGGAGTAGGAGGAGGAAATCAGTACAAGGAAGCCTGCTGATACCATAGAGGTGATACCTCCGCCGTTTAAAAGTCTTGCAAGCTCTGTTCCCGTCTCTGCCCGGTAGCCTCTTAAAAGGGTCACAAGAAGCACAGGAGGAGTGGTGCCCTGGAGAGCAAAGGCAATGACAGAGGCTGACAGGATGCTGGCCGCCATCGCGTATTTCACATCAACGCGAAACAGGGCAAGCACCAGGATCAGGAGCGCCGGAATGGCAGCAGCCCAGTGAAGGGAAAAGTTCTCCTCAAACAGGGAAACCATGGAGAGATCAGGATCAGCCCCGGCCCCGCCTGCCAAAACGATGTAGAGGACGACACACAGGAGAAAAGGGATCAGTCCGGAGCGCATCATATTTTTGATGTTCGTATAAATGTCCGTCCCTGTCAGGGAGCAGACCAGCTGGGCACTGGAGGACATGGGGGAGCAGCGGTCACCGAAAAAGATGCCGGACAGCACAGCCCCTCCTGTGAGCAGCGGATTTAAGCCTGCGGTGTTGGAGATCAGCATACAGATCACGCCCATGGTGCTGACTGTGCCAAAGGAGGTCCCTGTGAGAAAGGACATCATGGAGCAGAGCAGAAAGGTGCACAGCACAAAATACCTGGGTTCAATCAGTCCCATGGCATGGTACAGGATAAAGGGAATGGTACCGCAGATGCGCCAGACGGCAGTGAGGCTGCCGATAAATACAAAGATAATGAGGATGTTCGTCACCCTGGACATACCCTCTAAAAACATGGAACAGGTGGCCCTTACGGTAAAGCCCTTTTTCAGGCTGTAGAAGAAAAAACAGGCCATGCCAAAGATCAGGGCGTATAAAACCTCTGTGCCGCTTATGATACACAGGCCTAAGCCGATTAAAAAGAGTCCCAGGGTGATGGTCTCCGCTGTCATATGTAAAAACCTCCGCGCTATGAATGATTTGATTGTAAAGTACATGGAAAGGAAAGTCAACAGAGGAAACTCAAGTAAACCTGCATGCGCCCGGCTGGCAGCGCGCCACCGCACCATAAAAGTCTGGCAGGCGCATTTGGCATACCTGAATACATGCCGCCTGGCGGCGGGACTTTCATAGTAACAAAAAGAAAGGAGTACGGCTGGAACCGGACTCCTGTGATAGGCTTTAAAGCCTCCTATTTTGCATTTTTGATCTGGGCTTCCAGCTCGGCCGGGGAGATCAGGCCGATGGTCTTTGATACGACAGCGCCGCGCTTCATGTAGAGCAGAGTGGGAACGCTCATCACCTGGAAACGGGAAGCCAGGTCGATCTCGTCATCAATATCCACCTTATAGAAATGTACCTCCGGATGCTGCTCGGCCGCGCGCTCCACGATAGGGGAAAGCATCTTGCAGGGGCCGCACCAAGTTGCAAAGAAATCAACTACAACCAGATCATCACCAGCATTCACTGCCTGGTCAAAATCATTTTTTGTTAAATGTGTAAGTGCCATAATTCGTTCCTCCTGTATATTTTCCATATCATATCAATTCTTGAGTATAGGATACCACACTTTTTAGGAAACATATGTGATAAAAGTCACTGATCATTAATTAAAAATTATTTTTAATATAGTAAAACAGATAAGAAAAACTAATATATCGGCGATAAAGGGGCGGATCAAAGCAGATCATCCGGCAAAGCACAGTCCGTTTTTACAGGACATATAGAATCATGAAAATCGAAAAGAAATCGTTAGATATTATCCTGTACATTGCCGGGCATTTTTCTTAAAATAGGACTATAAGAGATAAGATGATCCAAGGAGGATATAAAGGATGAAACAGCCCGGAAAATGGTGGAAAAATGCGGTGGTTTACCAGATCTATCCCCGCAGCTTCCAGGACAGCAACGGAGACGGGATCGGAGATATAAGGGGAATCATAAACAGGCTGGATTACCTGGAAAAGCTGGGTATTGATGCGATATGGCTTTCTCCGGTATACCGGTCGCCCCAGGATGACAATGGCTATGATATTTCTGATTATCAGGATATTGATCCCATGTTTGGAAACCTGGAGGATATGGAGAAGCTTATCAGAAAGGCCGGAGAGCACCATATACGGATCGTCATGGATCTGGTGCTCAACCATACTTCGGATGAGCATCCCTGGTTTCAGGAGGCAAGGAAGGGAAAGGATAACCCTTTCCATGACTACTATGTGTGGAGAGACGGAGAAGAAGGGGAACTTCCTAACGGACTCCGCTCCGGCTTCGGCGGTCCTGCCTGGGAGTGGGTTCCTGAGCTGGGACAGTATTATTTCCATCAGTTCTCCGTGAAGCAGCCGGACTTAAACTGGGAAAATCCCAAGGTCCGCCGTGCTATCTATGATATGATCCTCTGGTGGATGGACAAGGGCGTAGGGGGCTTCCGCCTGGATGTGATCGATCAGATTGCCAAGGAGCCGGATCAGGGCATTACGGGCAATGGGCCGAAGCTCCATGAATTTATCAGGGAGCTCAGCCGGGAGACATTTCAGAAGGGAGACCTTATCACGGTAGGAGAGGCCTGGGGAGCCGATGTGGAGCGTTCAAAGCTCTACAGCAATCCGGACGGAAGTGAGTTTTCCATGGTTTTCCAGTTCGAGCATATTGGTTTGGACCAGCAGGAGGGAAAGGAAAAATGGGATCTGGCGCCCCTGCCTTTCCTTAAACTGAAGGAGGTCATTGACCGGTGGCAGAGGGGGCTTTACGGCTGCGGCTGGAACAGCCTGTTCTGGGACAACCACGATCTGCCCAGGATCGTATCCCGCTGGGGAAACGACGGGACCTACAGAGCAGAATCAGCGAAGATGCTTGCAACACTTCTCCATGGTCTCCAGGGAACACCATACATCTATCAGGGAGAAGAACTGGGTATGACCAATGCCCGGTATGACATCGGGGATTACAGAGATATCGAGACATTGAATATGTACCGGGAACGGATAAGCATGGGTTATTCGAAAAAGGATATTATGGAATCCATCCATGCCAAGGGACGGGACAATGCCCGCACACCCATGCAGTGGGATGACAGCCCCAATGCCGGCTTTACAGAGGGAACGCCCTGGATCAAGGTGAACCCGAATTATAGTGTGATCAACGCGGCCAGCCAGGTGGATGTGCCGGGTTCGGTCTTTGAGTATTACAGGGCACTCATCCGGCTGAGGAAGGAGTATCCGGTGTTTGCAGACGGATGTTTCCAGCTGCTTATGAGGGAAGACGGAGATATCTTCGCCTATGTCAGGGAGAATGGGGAGAGCCGTCTTCTGGTGGTCTGCAATTTCTTTGGCCGCAGTGTGGACTGTCCCCTGTTAAAGGAGTGGAAGGCAAAGGAGCTTTTGATCCATAACTATGATGAGGCGGGGCCTGGAACCATGCTGCGGCCCTATGAGGCGAGGATGTATCTGCACCGCTAGAGGATGTCTGGAATTTCACATACAGGCAGCTGACGCTGGATATTTTGACCAACAATAGTTAAAAAAATAACGAACAAAGGCGGTTGCTGGACATTTTGTTCAACGGGTGGTATCCTGATATCAACAAAAAGGTTCCAGTTTTGTAAGGAGGATGTATTTATGAAAAAAAGTGGTATGAAAGCAGCGGCATTGCTTCTGGCAGCAGCAATGCTGACTGCCTGCGCAAGTTCCGCGGAAAAGGCAGATACGAAGGGCGCAGGAGAAAACCAGGCTCAGTCAGGAGAGGAACAGAAGGCAGAGGGAAGCAAGCCCTCATTTGTATTTGTCTGCACCGGCCAGCTGGGTGATAAGTCCTTTAATGATTCCGCTTACAACGGCATCATGGAGATCGCAGACAGCCTGGGCTGTGAGACAAAGGTCATTGAGATCGGCCGCGACCAGACAAAATGGGAGCCGACCTTCCAGGATCTGGCAGAAGAGGGAAAATATGACGTCATCATCTCCAATGGTTCCTCCTCAGCTGAGGTGATCGAGCAGGTGGCAGAGGAATTCCCGGATCAGAAATTCGTCATGTTTGATGCGACCATGGAGGAGGACAAGTATCCTAACCTCTACGCCATCAGCTACAAGCAGAACGAAGGCTCCTATCTGGCCGGAGTCCTGGCAGCGCTGGTGACAGAATCTGACATGGAATACGCCAATGCAGACAAGAAGATCGGCTTTGTGGGAGGCTCCGAGCACCCGATCATCACTGATTTCCTGGTAGGCTATATTGCAGGCGCAAAATCCGTGGATGAGGATATCAAGGTATATGTATCCTACATTGGTTCCTGGGATGACACGGCTAAGGGCAAGGAGACCGCCATTGCCCAGTACAACCAGGGAGTTGACATCATCTTCCCGGCAGCAGAGCAGGCCGGACTGGGCTGTGTGGAGGCTGCCGCTGAGATGAATAAGTACATCATCGGCGTGGATTCCGACCAGGCTATGCTGTTTTCCGGCACAGACGAGGCAAAGGCCAATGTGATCCTGACCTCTGTACTGAAGGAGGTAGGCAATTCCCTGGTACGTATGGCAAACATGGAGATGGAGGGCACGGTGCCCTATGGCCGCTATGAGGAGTTGGGCTTAAAGGAAGGCGGAGCCGGTCTTGCTGTCAACGAATACTATGAGAAAAATGTCCCGGAAGACATCCGTGCCGTCATCGATGAGAAGAAACAGGAAGTATTGGACGGAAAGGTCGAGATACCGACAGCTCTGGGAGACGCAGACCAGAATGAGGTGCAGGCTCTGATCGATTCCGTTGCACCGTAAGAAAAGACCGGTTGGGGGCTGTGCATACAGCCCCATTCTTGTATCATAGGAAACGCTTCTGGAGCTTCCTGTGACACAAAAAGCCCGGTCGGCAAGATGCACACGCCACGCGAAGGAAAATGTGCTCTAAAAAGTGAGATAAGAACTGATCATGAGAAAAGTCCGCTGCCGGGCGCAGGAAGGTTTGGATAAAAGCAGAAGGAGGCAAGTGTGGATAGGGAATTGCTGAAAATGGAACATATCACCAAAATATATCCTAACGGCGTGATCGCCAACAAGGATGTGAACCTGACCGTGAAGGAGGGAGAGATCCACGCCCTCATGGGGGAAAATGGTGCCGGAAAGAGCACTCTGATGAAAATCCTGTTCGGTGATGAAGAAAAGACAGAGGGGACCATCTACTACCAGGGAAAGGAGCTTAAGGCCGCTGGCTCCGCGGACGCGATCCGGCTGGGCATCGGCATGGTCCACCAGCATTTTATGCTGGTAAATTCCCTGCGGGTATATGAAAATGTGATCCTGGGCATGGAGCCGAAGAAGGGTGCCCTGATCGACAGGGAGAAGGCCATTGAGCTGGTGCGGGAGACTGCGAAGAAATACAACCTGAATGTGGATCCCATGGCTGTGGTGGGAGATATTTCCGTAGGGCTGAAGCAGAAGGTGGAGATCTTAAAGGTCCTACTCAGGGGAGCAAAGCTGCTGATATTGGACGAGCCCACAGCGGTACTCACGCCCCAGGAGACACAGGAGTTGTTTGAGCAGCTGCTGCTTTTAAAGGAAAGCGGCCACACCATCATTTTCATCTCCCACAAGATCCGGGAGGTCATGCAGATCTGCGATAATATCACGGTTCTGCGCGGAGGACGCACCGTTGGTACCATGCCGGTGAAGAACGCCACCGAGGAGGAGATCTCCAAATTCATGGTGGGCCGGGACGTGATCCTGAAGGTGCAGAAGGAAAAACCGTCCTTTGGTGAGCTTCTCCTGGAGGTGAAGGATCTGAATTATACGACAAGGGAGGGCAGAAAAGCGCTTGACCATGTATCCTTCCGCCTGAGAAAGGGGCAGATCCTGGGTGTGGCCGGAGTGGAGGGCAACGGCCAGAACGAGCTGGCGGAGGCCATTTTTGGATTCTATAAAAATGCATCGGGAGCTGTCATTTACAAGGGAGAAAATATTCTGGGAAAGAGCATTCGGGAGATACGTGATCTCGGTATTTCCTATGTGCCGGAGGACCGGATCAAGACTGGTGTGGCAGAAAATGTGCCGATCTGGGGCAATCTGGTATCCGATATCATTGACGATGGACGGCTGCGCACCCGGCGTTTTTTGGACTATAAAAAGATCCACCGCATGACGGAAACACTCATCAGGGATTTTGCCATTCTCTGTAAGGACGACGGGCATCTGGCAGGGATGCTCTCCGGCGGAAATATGCAGAAGGTGGTCATTGCCAGGGAGTTTTCCTCGGATCCCCAGCTTCTGATCGCCAATCAGCCCACCCGCGGCATCGATGTGGGGGCCAATGAGTTTATTTGGAAAAAGATCGTGGAGCAGAGAGATGCCGGAAAGGGAATCATCCTGATCTCCGCTGATCTGAATGAGGTGATGGAATTGTCCGATAGTATTCTGGTAATGTGCGAGGGACATGTGGCTGCCTACTTTGAGGACAGCAGCCAGGTGGACGAATATGAGCTGGGCAAATATATGCTGGGGCTCAAGAGACAGGAGGCAGAGGCGTGATGAAAAATAAGAAAACCTTATCATCCTACGTGGAGATGCTGCGCACCATGGCTGCTATTTTCTGCTCTCTGCTGATCGTATTTGCCATCATTCTGCTCATCAGTGAGCAGCCCTTAGCCGCACTGGGAGATTTCGTGTTCGGCCCTCTGACCTCGGTCCGCCGTTTTGGCAACGTGATAGAGGGGATGACGCCTCTGATGTTCACCGGGCTGGCGGTGATCATCCTGTTTAAGCCTGGGCTGTTTAATCTGGCCATGGAAGGAGCCTTCTTCATAGGAGCAGTGGCAGCCTGTGCCGGGGCGCTTTCCTTTGGGCTTCCCGGGCGCCTCAATCTGGCGGCAGCCATGGCATTTGCAGCGCTTGCAGGAGGGGCAGTGTGTTTTATCCCCGGCGTTCTGAAGGTGAAGTGCAATGCCAATGAACTGGTAACCTCGCTGATGCTGAATTACATCTGCCTGTATTTTGGACTGTGGATCATTACGACCTTTTTCTATGATCCCACCCAGAATTCCAACTATTCCTACAAGTTCCCGGAGCTCACAGGACTTCCCAGGATCATCGGCGGGACCCGCATTAACTGGGGAACCATTGTGGCCATTGCCACAGTGGCGGTCATCTGGGTCCTGATGAACAAGACCTCCTTTGGCTTTAAGGCAAACCTGGTGGGAGAGAACAAGAACATGGCGGATTATTCCGGCATCCATTCCGGCAGGGTAATCCTGATGGCCCAGCTGATCGGAGGCATGCTGGCTGGCCTGGGCGGCTCTGTGGAGCTGTTCGGCATGTACCAGAGATTCCAGTATTCCGCGCTTCCCGGCTATGGCTGGGACGGAGTGCTGATCGCCATTGTGGCCAGAAGAAAGGTGAAATACGTTCCTTTTGCGGCTTTCTTCCTGGCATATCTGCGCATCGGGGCAGATATCATGTCGCGCAATTCGGATATTCCTTTTGAGATCGTCAATATTATCCAGGCAGTAATGGTGCTTCTGATCTCCGCGACCGCGATCCTAAGCGGCTTAAAGAAACGGCTGATCATCAAAGAGGCGCAGGAACTGGAGCAGCAAAGGATACAGGAGGGATAAGCTATGAGCGTGTGGAGTGTTATTTTGTCACCTGATTTTCTGTTTACGTCCATCCGCGTGATGACGCCGATCCTGTTTGCGGCTCTGGCCTGTATGGTCTTCACCAAAGGGGGAATTGACGCCATTGGAACGGAGGGGATCATGTTAAGCTGTGCCCTGGCCGGGCCGGTGGGCGGGTATCTGACAGGCAGTGTCTGGGGAGGGATCCTGTTGGCCATGGCAGTGGGCGTGATCCTGTCCTGCCTTTTCGGCTATTTTACCCTGGTGCTGAACACCAACCCGGTGCTGGCAGGAATCGCTCTCAATACATTGTCCGGAGGACTTACGATCTTTATCACCTATTACCTGACGGGAAATAAGGGCTCTACCCAGAGCCTGAACAATCCGGTGGTCCCGGATGTGGATATCCCGCTGCTGAAGGACATTCCGGTAGCAGGAGACATTCTGTCGGGACACAGCGTCCTGACCTATGTGGGGCTGGCAGTGACCGTGCTGCTAGGGATCTTTTTCTGGAAAACGGCCATGGGCCTTCGGATACGCGCAGTGGGTGAAAATGAGAAGGCTGCCGGCTCCGTAGGCTTAAAGGTGATGAAGTATAAATATATTGCTCTGGTGCTTGCCGGCTGTCTGGCCGGGATCGGCGGGGCCTATATGTCCATGAGCTATGTATCCTTCTTCTCCAGGGACATGATAGCGGGAAGAGGATGGATCGGAATGGCGGCAGAGTCCATGGGTCACGGAACGCCCTGGGGGATCGTGCTGTCGGTGTTCCTGTTCGGCCTGGCGGATTCCCTGGCGATCCGTCTTCAGATGCTGAATCTGCCGTCCCAGCTGATCCAGACGATCCCATATGTGGTGACGATCGTAGCGATCGCCATTTACTCCAGACACAATATGCAGGTAAAGCGGAAATAGAGTGCAGGAAAGGAGAACAGCCGTATGACGGAAAATAAGAAAAAAGCATGGGAGTACGACCATGCATGGATCACGGGAGCGGTGCCTCCGGAAGTATCGGACGATAATGAGGAAGACTGGATGACCTATGCAAAGAACGGAAACCGGTCGGATGAGCAGCTGTTTACTGACTGGTACAGCGAGGTTCCGGGCTCTAAAGCTCCCTGCCATCTGGTGGTGGCGGCTATCCAGAGCATGTACAATAAGGGATACGAGGTATCGGAAGCTGAGAAATATATTGAAGAAGGGCTTTCAGCCCTGGCAGACAGGGATGGAGGAAGGATCCAGCGGGTAACGGCCAGGATCTACAGCTGTTTGAACCAGGCTCCGAAGGCAGAGGAGGCGGCTTACTGGAAGTATCCGATATACCGCACCTTTGCAGATGTGAAGGCCAGGACCGATTTTGGCGTACCGGCCCCTTATGACGTGATGTCAGAGGATTTCGAAAAAAAGATCCTTGCAGGATGGATGGGGCAGCTGATCGGCGGCTGCCTGGGTACTCAGATCGAGGGGTATACCACAGACAATATCCGCAGGCGGTTCGGAGAGGTCAGGGATTATTTAAGAAGGCCGGAGACCTACAATGACGATATCACCTATGAACTGGCCTATCTGGTGGGCTTTGAGGAAAAGGGATATGATATCACCTCCCAGGATGTGGCAATGCAGTGGCTGGATATGATCTCTGACGGTTACTCGGCGGAGAAGATCGCCCTTGAGAATCTGAGGCATGGTATCATGCCCCCGGAGAGCGGGCAGCAGCACAATTATTTCTCTGACTGGATCGGAGCCCAGATGCGCACGCCCATCCACGGGATGCTGGCGCCCGGAAACCCGGAGCTGGCCGCGCGCCTGGCAGCAGATGACAGCGTGGTATCTCATTCCAACAATGGAATGCTGGGAGGGATCTTCAATGCCCTTCTCACCTCCTTAAGCTTTACGGAGAACGATATCCGAAGGGTGGTGGAAAAGGCTGTCCGGATGATCCCTCATGACAGCGAGTATTATACGGTAGTAAGCTTTGCACTGGATGCCTGCAGAAGGTTTGATACCTGGGAGGAGGCATGGAGCCTCTGTGAGAGGCAGTATCAGGAATATAACTGGATCCACGCTTACCCAAATGCGGCGGCAGAGGTGATCGCGCTGTGGTACGGCAACATGGATTTTGAAGAGACCTGCCACATCATCGCAATGGAAGGACAGGATGTGGACTGCACGGCAGCTCCCATTTTAAACGCATTGGCGATCATGATCGGGCTGGATGCCATTGATGCCAGATGGATCACTCCCATTGGGGATACCATCTATACAATGATGCGCAAGATGCAGAAGGTAACGATCAAGGAGCTGTGCAGCCGCACCTGTAAGGCGGTGCGCAGGGCAGTGGAAAAAGAGGAATTTTAGAGAGAAAGGAAGGAAAGATCAAAGCCTGCGGCGCTGCCGCAGGCTTTTTAGGCCCGCTGACTGGAAAAATTCTGATTGAGGTATAAAAATTTGACATTATATGCTATACTTATGCGTAAAGTGGAAAAGTATGCACAAAGATGGAGAAGATCATGTCAGTAAAGGAAACAGGGACCGGGTACGCCATATCCGTACAGGATGTGACAAAGGTCTATCGATTATATGAAAAGCCCATTGACCGTTTGAAGGAATCGGTGAGCATTTCCCATAAGAATTACCACAGGGATTTTTATGCACTGAACGGGCTTTCTTTTTCTGTGAAAAAGGGTGAGACCGTGGGCATCATCGGAACAAACGGCTCCGGCAAGTCCACCATCCTCAAGATCATAACGGGAGTGCTGACTCCTACATCGGGAAACGTAGAGGTGAACGGCAAGATATCGGCGCTTCTGGAGCTGGGGGCCGGCTTCAACATGGATTACACGGGCATTGAAAATATCTATATGAACGGAACCATGATGGGCTACACGAAAAAGGAGATGGACGCAAAGCTGCAGGACATCCTGGATTTTGCGGAGATCGGAGATTTTGTGTACCAGCCGGTAAAGACCTATTCCAGCGGTATGTTCGTGCGCCTGGCCTTTGCCCTGGCGATCAATGTGGACCCGGAGATCCTCATTGTGGACGAGGCTCTTTCGGTAGGGGATGTATTTTTCCAGTCCAAATGCTACCGCAGGATGGAGGAGATACGAAAGAGCGGGACCACGATCCTGATGGTGACTCACGATATGGGAAGCATCATCAAATATTGTGACCGTGTAGTTCTGCTGAACAAAGGGGAATTCATCGCTGAGGGGGCTCCTGGACGGGTGGTGGATATGTATAAGAAGATCCTGGCCGGGAAGCTGGACGCTTTGATGAAGGAACTGGAGGCAGAACGGAGACGGAAGAAGAACGCTGCCCTTGATGGAGAGGCCAAAGACGGGAATAGAGCCGGAAGTGGGAACAGAGCATGGGGCGGCGGCGCAGATCAGGCTGACAGCAGTGTAAATAGGGCGATAGGCAGCGCATGCAGGGACGGACAGGCCGGAAGCTCCGAAACCGCAGTACAGGAAGGGAATACTGCTGTGGAAATGTCGGATTTTTCCGGCGGGATGGATCTGGAGGGCGCTTCGGGCAAGGACTCAGGCAGCTCTCTTATGAAGTCCAACATGACGATCAACCCTGACCGCACGGAATACGGCGATGGCCGGGCGGAAATCTATGATCTGGGGCTGTTGGATGCGCGGGGCAATGTCACCAATCTCCTGTTAAAGGGAGAGCTGTTTACCATAAAGGAATGCATCCGCTTCCATGCAGATATCCAGGCCCCCATTTTCACCTATACCATCAAGGACAAAAAGGGCACAGAGCTTACAGGAACCAATACGCTCTACGAAGGCGCTGACATCCGTCCGGTGAAAAAGGGAGATGAATATGTGGTGGAGTTCACCCAGAAGATGAACCTCCAGGGCGGCGAATACCTTTTGAGTATGAGCTGTACCGGTTTTGAGATGGGGGAGCATGTGGTGTACCACCGTTTATATGATGTTACCAGCATTACTGTGATCTCCAATAAAAACACAGTAGGCGTATACGATATGGAATCGCAGGTAAAGGCGGAAAAGAGGAAGGCAGAATGAAGGATATAAGCTATGAGATATTAGATTTATTCAAGGCTCATGGAAGCTCAAAGGAAGCCATCAGGACGATCCTGGAAAATGACAACAGGCCGGAAGTCCTCTATGCCCTTTCAGAGTCACGTGAGAATCTGGTGGACTGGCTGGAGCTCTCCGGCGGGGAGAACGTGCTCATCATCGGCGCGGACTATGGGGCCCTTACGGGCTTCTTTGCAGAGCACTGCGGGAAGATCTGGGCAGCAGACAGCCGTGATGAGGATCTGGCTGTGGTGAAGGCGCGCCTTCAGGATAAAGATAATGTGTATTATGTAAATCATGTGGATGAAAATGGTTTTCCGGAGGAAGCCGCAGCTTTATATGATCTGATCGTCATCTGCGGTCCCCGAAAGGGCATTTCTCTGGAGAAGTTCGCTCAAATGGCTGCTGACCGCCTCACAGAGGAGGGAATGCTGATAGCTGCATGCGAGAACCGTCTGGGGCTTACCTTCCTTTCCGGAGCAGAGCACGACAGGGAGGAGGAGAGCGTTACAAAGGGCCGGATCGAAGGGGCCTTGCGCCAGGCAGGCCTGGAAAGCTTCCGGTTCTACTATGCCATGCCGGACTACAAGCTGCCGTCCTCCCTGTACTCTGACCGCTATCTTCCCGGCAAGGGCGACTTGTCGGCTTTTGCTGCCTACAGTGCTCCCCGGTACTCCTGCATGAAGGAGGAGGAGGTCTACGACAGCCTTGTGGAGGAAGGAGATTTTGGCCGCTTTGCAGGGGGCTTTCTGGTGCTGGCATCAAAGAAGGCCATAGCCCAGAGGACCGTATTTGTGAAATACAATAAGACCAGAAAAGAGCAGTTCCGGATACGCACTGCCATTCTGGAAGAAAATGGAAAAAAACAGGTGGAAAAGGCAGCCCTGACAGAGGCAGCCAAAGCCCACATTGCCTCCTTTGGACCAAAATACAGCCTGCTAAGATCCATAAGCCCTGACATCCATATGCTGGAGCCTGCCGTTTCCCGGGATAAGACAAAGGTATATTTCCCCTTTGTAAAAGGCATTACCCTGGCAGAAAAGCTGGGCCAGGCTTTGGGTGACAGGACAGACAAGGCTTCTTTTGCGGCTGCTGTCCGTTCTGCCTTAGGCCGGATATTTGACAACATGGAAAAAATGGAGGAGGCCTTTCAGGCAACACCGGAGTTTACCGAAGTCTTTGGGGAGATCCCTTCCATCACAGATGACTCCTATAGAGTCAGCAACATTGACAGCCTGTTCGAGAACATGATGGAGACGGAGGACGGCCTGTACTGCCTGGATTATGAGTGGGTATTTGACTTCCCTGTGCCCTGCGGTTTTGTGAAGTACCGCAGTCTGGCATATTTCTACTATAAGAACAGGGAGCGCCTGGACTATCCTTCTGAGGAGGAATTTTTACAGGAATTTGGCATTCACCGGGAACTGGCGGCAGTCTACAAGAGCATGGAGAGCTCTTTCCAGTCCTGGGTACACGGGGATGACAGCCAGGGCTATCTGGCCAACTATGTCCAGAAGACCACCACGTTAGAAGAGTTAAAGGGCCGTGATGAGGAGCTTGCCCGCGCAAAAGACAGGATCATCCAGCTCCAGGCCGAGGTGGAGGAAAAGAATCTCCAGATACGGAAAGAGCAGGAGGTCCAGCGCCTGACCAACAACCATGTGGCGAACCTGGAGGTCATGATCAAGGACCTGCGCCATGAGATCGATGAGCTGGGCAAGCTGGCAACCTACTTAAACGGTCACGAGGCCCTTGTATTTAAGGCACGCCGCAAGCTGGGAGTGCAGGCGAACAAGGTATTCCCCAAGGGCACCAGAAAGCGCAAGATGTTAAACTACGGCATCAACACCATAAAGCATCCCATCACCTACGGAAAGCTGTACGCCACAGAGGAGGGACGCAACAAGATCCAGGGAGATTTTCAGATCGGCGAGGACTACTTAAAATATGGGAAGCTGGTATTTCCGAAGGCAGCAAAGCCCATGGTCTCCATCGTTATTCCCTGCTATAACCAGATCGGCTATACCTATGCCTGCCTCCAGTCCATTCTGGAATTTACCACGGACGTGACCTATGAGGTCATCATAGCAGATGACGTATCCACCGATGCAACGGCAGAGCTTGACAAATACACCGAGGGCCTTGTGATCCGCCGCAACAAGACGAACCAGGGCTTCCTTTTAAACTGCAATCAGGCGGCAGAGGCAGCCAGGGGAAAATATATCCTGTTCCTCAACAATGACACCAAGGTGACAAAAGGCTGGCTCTCCTCCCTGGTGGAGCTGATCGAATCAGACCCGACCATCGGTATGGTGGGTTCAAAGCTGGTTTATCCTGACGGGCGTCTTCAGGAGGCAGGAGGTATTATCTGGAGCGATGGCTCCGGCTGGAACTATGGCCGTATGGATGACCCGGACAAGTCAGAGTACAACTATGTAAAGGATGTGGACTATATATCGGGGGCATCCATCATGCTCTCCGCTGCCCTGTGGAAGCAGATCGGCGGCTTTGACAAGCGCTATGCCCCTGCCTACTGTGAGGACGCAGATCTGGCCTTTGAGGTGAGAAAGGCAGGCTACCGGGTAGTTTACCAGCCCCGCTCAAAGGTCATCCATTTCGAGGGAGTGTCCAACGGCACAGACGTGGGCGGCACGGGGCTCAAGCGCTACCAGGTGGAGAATTTTAAGAAGCTGAAGGAAAAATGGGCAGAGGAATTTAAGAACCAGTATGTCAATGACGGCAACCCCAACCCCTTCAGGGCAAGGGAGCGCAGCCGGGGCAAGAAGATCATTTTGGTGGTGGATCACTATGTTCCTACTTTTGACAAGGACGCGGGCTCCAAAGCCACCTTCCTGTACTTGAAAATGTTCCTGAAAAAGGGCTATGTGGTAAAATTCCTGGGAGACAACTTCCAGCACGAGGAGCCCTACACCTCCACCCTGCAGCAGCTGGGCATCGAGGTGCTCTACGGCGATGCCTACGCCACAGGAATATGGGACTGGCTTAAGAAAAACGGCGATGAGATCTCCTTCGCCTACTTAAACCGCCCTCATATTGCGACAAAATATGTGGACTTTATCAAAGATTATACGAAGATAAAGGTCATCTATTTCGGCCATGACCTCCATTTCCTGCGCTTAAGCCGCGAGTACGAGCTTTCCGGCGATATTGAGATCAAGAGGGAAGCGGACTACTGGAAGTCTATGGAGCTGACCATGATGTACAAGGCAGACATCTCTTATTTCCCATCCTATGTGGAGATTGATGTCATCCATTCCATCGACGCCAGCATCCGGGCAAAGGCCATCTCCCTCTATGTATACGATACCTTCTTGAGCAGTATCCAGGAGGACTTTGCAAAGAGGGAAAATATCATGTTTGTGGGCGGCTTTGCCCATCCGCCGAATGCAGACGGCGTACTGTGGTTTGCAAGGGAGGTCTTCCCGAAGATCAGGGAGCGTTTCCCGCAGGTGCTGTTTTATATTGCAGGCTCTAAGATGACAGATGAGATCAAAGCCCTGGCACAGCCGGAGAGCGGCATCGTCATCAAGGGCTTTGTCAGCGACGAGGAGCTGGCTAAGATGTACGCCGAATGCAAGGTGGCTGTCGTTCCCCTGCGCTACGGTGCAGGCGTCAAGGGGAAAGTGCTGGAGGCTCTTTACAATGGCATCCCCCTTGTAACCACCACCATAGGCGCAGAGGGCATCCCCTTTGTGGGAAATGCCCTGGAGATTTCAGACGACCCGGAGGGCTTTGCAGAGAAGGTGATCGGCCTCTATGGTGACAATGAGCGCTGTAAGCAGCTGTCCCGCAAGACTCAGGAATATATCCGGCGGCATTTCAGCTTAGACGGCGCATGGAAGATCATAGAAGAGGATTTC
Source organism: Lacrimispora sp. 210928-DFI.3.58 (assembly GCF_020554865.1). Taxonomy (GTDB): domain Bacteria; phylum Bacillota; class Clostridia; order Lachnospirales; family Lachnospiraceae; genus Enterocloster. Next base: position 227,233 of record NZ_JAJCIC010000002.1, on the reverse strand, counting down.
ACATGACATACGAACATGTTTTTGCAATACCGGCCTACAAGGACTCGCCCTACCTGGAGCGGTGCATCCGCTCCCTAAAGGCCCAGTCTGTGCCCACCCACATCATTCTATGTACCTCCACACCCAGCCCCTTTTTAGAGGATATGGCAAAGAAGTACGGGCTCCCCTATCATGTGCGTGAGGGGGAGAGCAGCATCAGGGAGGACTGGAATTTTGCCTATTCCAAGGCGGACGGGCGGTTTGTGACCATCGCCCATCAGGATGACATATACCACAAGGACTATGTCTTAAACCTATTAAAGGCCGGGAAACGATACCGGGACATGACGGTATTTACCACAGATTATGTGATCGTAAAGGGAGAGAAGCTCATCACAGGGGACAAGATGCTGTGGGTAAAGAGGCTTCTGCGCCTGCCGCTGCGTTTTCCCGGACTTTGTGACAGGACATGGGTGAAAATGGCGCCCCTCATCCTGGGCAATCCTATCTGCTGCCCTGCGACCACGTATAATAAGGCGCTTTTGGGAGCGCCGTTGGTGGATTCTCCCTACCGCTTTGCGCTGGACTGGGACAATATGGTGCGTCTGGCCCGCGAGGAGGGAAGATTCATCTGCTGTGAACGCCCTCTTTTGTACTACCGCGTCCACGATGGAGCTGCCACAAAGGCGTGTATGGAGGACAACAGCCGTGCCAGGGAGGAGAGGGAGATGTTCTCCCGGTTCTGGCCAGAGCCGGTGGTACGGCTTTTGATGAAGGGATATCAGTCAGCCTATGATGAGTACCAGTAGGCAGAGAAAAGCCGCCAGTGACGGGTTTTCTGGTTGGTACAGGGGGGAAACACTACAAAAGGAGGCGGCGTTTTCAGTGGAAGCAATGCAGAAAGCAAGAAACGTGATCGGTTTTTCAAGAATGGAAAAGAAATATGAGTGGAAGGACCATGTGATCTTCATGGGTATCCTGCTGGGCCTTGCGGTGTGGGTAAACAGAAATGTGGAGATCAAGGGACTTTACATGGACGACCTGTATCTGTGGTCCTGCTATGGGGAACAGGGATTCTTTGAATATGTGTTTCCTGTGGGCAGCACCAGGTTCCGCTTCATTTATTATCTGGCTGCCTGGCTGGAGATGGCGGTTATAGGCCGCCATGTGAACTGGTTTGTGCCCTTTAACATTCTGTTTAACACGGCAGTGGCCTGGTCCGTTTATCTCATGGGAAGAAGGCTGTCACGCTCAAAGGCAGTGGGTTTCCTTTGCGGGACCATGTACCTGTCCACCAGGATGGCCTATTACCAGATCGGACAGGTGCTGGGGCTGATGGAGACAATGGCTCTGTGGCTGTCTATCGGCATCCTGTGGCAGCTTTATGTTTACTTAAATGAGGCGGGAAAGGAGAAGCGCTTTTATCTGTGCAGCTTTCTGTACTTTATTGTCTGCTTTGTCCATGAGCGGTATATGGTGCTGTTCCCGCTGCTGCTTCTTGTCCTCCTGGTAAAGAAGAGCAGGAATGTGCTTGAATGGGGATCAGCCGCTGTGTCATTCCTGCTCATGCAGCTTATCCGCTTTTTTGCTATCGGAACTGTGCTTCCTGCGGGAACAGGAAGGACAAAGGTGGCGGAGACCTTTCATATTTCAGAGGCCCTGGGGTATGCCCTGGACCAGGTCTGCTACGTGTTTGGGATCAATGCGGGGCCGGAGCATTTAAACGGCTGTCCCTGGGGGGTAACGCCCTTTTATGTGAAGGTCCTTGTGGCGCTGGCGGATATGGCTGTCCTGGTGCTGACGGCAGGCTTTGTGTGGAAGCTCATAAGGGAACAGCGGAAGGAACGAAGATGGCAGATGCTGCAGAACGGAGGACTCTTCGTCTGCTTTATCGGAGCCTGCATTGCCTCCTCCAGCGTTACCATCCGTGTGGAGATGCGCTGGATCTACGCCACCTACACAGCGGCCCTGCTGTTCATGGCCTACATGTATGGGGAGCTGACGGAAGGCGTTGCCCCGGAGTTTTATCTGAAACGGCTGTGGCCCTGGGGGATCGTGGTGGTCTGCTATGTGCTTTTCATGTTCCCGGCAGAACTGTTCTACAGAAGCTGCTTTCCATCTCTGTATCTGTGGCCGGAGCAGACGAGGTACAATTCCCTGGCAGAGGAGACCTATGAAAAGTATGGGGATGAGATGGCCGGGAAGACGGTCTATATCATTGGAAATACTTATAAGGTAAGCGATTTCACGGCCCGCACCTTCTTTAAGGTATTCCAGAAGGACAGGATGGCGGAGCTCACCACGGTGAAATTCATTGACAGCATCCAGGAAATGGGGCTGGTGGACAATAACACCCTGGTGTTAAAGGAGGAGCCGAAGTACAATAAATATGTGGATATCACCGAGACTGTGAGGAGCATCAAGGTCCATGTGGAGAGCGGATATTATGAGGACTCCTGGATGGACGAGCACGGAGAACTCACGGTGATGTCAGGGGAAAAGGGCATGATCGACCTGGAGTTTATGTTCCCCGGAATCCTGGAGGGAGGGGAGACCATCACCATCACAAAGGATGATGGGACTCCTGAGAGGATCCCCCTCCAGGCCAGCGTTGTCCATCACCAGATCCAGGCAGAGCCCTGGCAGCTGGTGGATCTGAAATTTGACTATAATTTCTACATGCAGGGCACAGATGACCAGAGGAGCGAGTACCGTCTGGCCACCTTAGTCCATATCAATGTAGAGTAAACCTGCATGCGCCCGGCTGGCCAGCGCGCCGCCGCACCGCGAAAGTCTGGCGGGCGCACTTGGTATACCTGAATACATGCCGCCTGCCGGCGGCGGGACTTTTATAGTAGGAGGAAAGGCAGTCCATGAATCGAGAAACCTGCAGAAACATCCTTCTCTGGATACTGCCCATTGCAGGAGTGGCCTTCGGCCTCTGGTATTTGGGCCAGGCAACCTGCGATGTGATATATTCGGACTATATCCGGCTGGTGGACAGCTATCTGCCGGACATTTATAATCCCAAAAAATTCTTTGTGCCCGATGTGCTTACCAGGATACCGGTCAATTATCTGGGGCGTATCATCAATGTGGAGCTTTTCGGCTTTTCCGTCACCTTTGACCGGGTGCTGGGAGTGGTATTTCTGGGGCTGGAGGGCCTGGTGCTTGGCATCTACTTCCGGGACAGGGACATAAACTGCTTCTGGTTTGCCGTTCTTATGCTCATGATGTTCAGCCTGAACAAATGGGAGATGCTGGTAAATGGAAGCGGCTGGTGTCATTTCCTGGCCTTTGCAGGTTTTTACTATCACGAGATCGTCCTTGACCGGGTATGGAGCGGCCGGGAGAAAGCACATGACAGGATCAGGCTGGTGCTTCTTCCGTGGCTCATCATCCTGGGCACGGCGGGGCCCTACTGTGCCAGCTATGCAGTGGTGCTGATCCTTTCCTACGGATATTGTATGGTGAGGGAGTTCTTTGACGGGAGGCTTCGGGAAAGGGCAGGCCATGGAAGGCGGCAGCCCTATATCATTTACATTGCCTGTACCCTGGTTCCCCTTCTTCTCTATATGCTCAGCAACACCTATGTGGTTGAAGAGTATGCCGGGGATACGGGAAGGCCGCTCCTTACGATCCTTTTGGACAATCCCACATTTCCCATACGCTTTCTGCTGAAGTCCTTTGCAGGGATCTTCATCGGCGGGGAGGAATTAAAGACACTTATGGAGGCAGGGAGCCTCAGCAATAAGGGCTGCTATTTCCTGGGAATGTTCGTGATCGCAGGCTATCTTCTGGCCTTGTGGGTCAACATCCGGTTTGGCCTCTATGAGAAGACCATCCTTCCGGTGATGCTGATCGCGGGCGGCGGATTCAACCATCTGCTGGTGTTCATGGCACGCTACATTTTTGAGAAGGAGTCCTATGCACTCAATTCTTCACGGTACACCCTGCAGTTTCAGGTGGGCATCTTCGGTATCATCCTGACCTGTGCCCTGGTGATGCAGCTGCGTGGAGTAAGGGCCAGGATATATCAGGTCCTCACGGCCTTGTTTTGTATTGCAATCCTCTGGGGAAATGGGTATACTACGTATCATGAGATCAACAAGGCCCATTACCGGAAGGAATTTTATGAGCTTCGGGCAGAGAGGGCCCTTGAGATCCCTTATCTGAATGATGAGGAATTTGCCGCCCAGGCGGAGGAACTGGCGGATTATTATGAATACTGGAATGGGACAGAACGGCTCAGGAAGGCATTTATCACCATAGAAGAAAACCACTGGAATGTATTCCGGGAGGAACGGAGGTAAATTTGAAATGAAGGTAGTCATTTTAGCAGGAGGCCTGGGCACCAGGATCAGCGAGGAGAGCCATTTAAAGCCAAAGCCAATGATCGAGATCGGGGGAAAGCCCATTTTGTGGCATATCATGAAATATTATTCGGAGTTCGGTTTCCACGATTTCGTCATCTGCCTGGGATATAAGCAGTATGTGGTAAAGGAGTTCTTTGCAGATTATTTCCTTCACACCTCAGACGTGACCTTTGATCTGGCGAACAACAAGATGGAGGTCCACAACAATTATTCCGAGCCCTGGAAGGTGACTCTGGTGGATACGGGACTGAATACCATGACAGGAGGAAGGGTAAGGCGTATCCGCCCTTATGTGGGGGAGGAGCCTTTTATGCTCACCTATGGGGATGGCGTGTCCACCGTGGATCTGAATGCCCTTCTGGCCTTTCACAAGTCCCATGGAAGGATCGCTACCATCACCACCGTAAGCCTGGCCCAGACAAAGGGAGTGCTGGACATTGACGAAAATGACACCGTGCTCTCCTTCCGTGAAAAAGACGACAGCGATAAGGCCCTGATCAACGGAGGCTTTATGATCATGAATCCGGGGATCTTTGATTATCTGGAGGGAGATACCACGGTCTTTGAGCAGAAGCCCATGCAGCAGCTGGCAGCAGAGGGACAGTTAAAATCCTTCTACCATGACGGCTTCTGGCAGTGCATGGATACCCAGCGGGAGATGAAGAAGTTAGAGGAGCTGTGGCAGTCCGGGAAGGCTCCGTGGAAGATCTGGAAGGATTAAAGCAGAGAACGGACAGAGGATGCCGGAACCGGAGAGAAATCTGGAGAAAGAAGGACATAACCAATGAACATGGATGAATTGACAGCATTTTACAGAGGAAAACGGGTCCTGGTGACAGGCCATACAGGCTTTAAGGGCTCCTGGCTCTGCCGCATCCTGACTCTTGCGGGCGCAGAGGTTACAGGCTATTCTCTGATACCGCCTACAGATCCCAGCCTCTTTGCCATTGCGGGGCTGGAGGATACGATGGACAGCGTGATCGGGGATGTGCGGGACCTTGCCCATTTAAAGGCGGTCTTTGACAGGGTGAAGCCGGAGATCGTGTTCCACCTGGCGGCCCAGCCCATTGTGCGGGATTCCTACAAGGATCCTGTATATACTTATGAGACCAATGTGATGGGAACCGTGCACCTGCTGGAGTGTGTGCGCCTGACAGACAGCGTCCGCTCTGTCCTCAATGTCACCACAGATAAGGTGTATGAGAACAGGGAGTGGGAGTACGGCTATCGGGAATGCGATCCCTTAGACGGCCATGATCCCTACTCCAACAGCAAGTCCTGCTCTGAGCTTGTGACACACAGCTATATCAAATCCTTTTTCCAGGACAGTCCCTGCGCCGTTTCCACCTCCAGAGCGGGAAATGTCATCGGCGGCGGAGATTTTGCCAACGACAGGATCGTGCCGGACTGTGTAAGAGCAGCCGCAGGCGGGAAGGATATTTTTGTGAGAAATCCCCATTCCACCAGACCCTACCAGCTGGTGCTGGAGCCCCTGGCTGTGTATCTGCTCATTGCTATGAGACAGTTCGGGGACAGGAAATATCAGGGATATTATAATGTAGGACCGGATGACAAGGACTGCGTTACCACAGGGACCCTTGTGGATATGTTCTGCAAGGCCTGGGGCGAAGGCCTTTCCTGGACCTGCCGCTATGACGGCGGCCCTCATGAGGCCAGCTTTTTAAAGCTTGACTGCTCAAAGATTAAGCATGTGTTTGGCTGGCATCCCAGATATGGGGTGGAGGAAGCCATTGCAAAGACCGTGGAGTGGTCCAGAGCCTATCTGGAGGGACAGGATATGCTGGAGGTCATGGACAGGCAGATAAGGGAGTTTTTTCTGTAAAAAAACGTAACTATTCAGAACGGCGGGAAATCAGACGCCCGTTCTGAACAGTTACATAAAAATATATTGTTTATGAAAGATCTAAAGGAGACAGAACATGTTTGAGCATAAGACAGAAGCAGAAGCAAGAAAACAGATCCTGGACATGGTGGCGGAATACTGCGATACCTACCACAACCAGAAAAAGGAGTTTTGCGAGGGAGACAGGATACCTTACGCCTCCAGAGTCTATGATCACGAGGAGATGGTGAACCTGGTGGACAGCTCTCTGGAATTCTGGCTGACGTCGGGAAGATATACGGAGCGCTTTGAGAAAAAGCTGGCAGAGTATCTGGGGATCCGGTTCTGCTCCCTTGTGAACTCCGGCTCCTCCGCTAACCTGCTGGCATTTATGGCCTTGACCTCACCGCTTTTGGGAGAGCGCCGTGTGAAGAGAGGGGACGAGGTCATCACCGTGGCCTGCGGCTTCCCTACTACCGTTGCCCCGATGCTCCAGTACGGCGCTGTGCCTGTTTTTGTGGACGTCACCATACCCCAGTACAACATTGACATTACGATGCTGGAGGCAGCTCTGTCGGAAAAAACAAAGGCCGTGATGATCGCCCACACCTTAGGCAATCCGTTTGATTTAAGGGCAGTGAAGGGCTTCTGTGAGGCCCATGGCCTGTGGCTGGTGGAGGATAACTGTGATGCCCTGGGAACACAGTATACCATGGAGGAGGACGGGAAAGAAGTGACCCGCTTCACCGGAACCATCGGCGATATCGGCACCTCCAGCTTTTACCCGCCTCATCACATGACAATGGGAGAGGGAGGCGCTGTCTATACCGATGATCCCCTTCTCAATAAAATTGTCCGTTCTTTCCGTGACTGGGGCCGTGACTGCGTATGTCCCTCCGGCCACGACAATCTCTGCGGACACCGCTTTGACAGGCAGTACGGGGAGCTTCCTGTGGGCTACGACCACAAGTATGTGTACTCCCATCTGGGATACAACCTGAAGGCAACAGACATGCAGGCAGCCATCGGCTGTGCCCAGCTTGACAAGTTCCCCTCCTTTGTGGAGCACCGCCGCCATAACTTTGACCGTTTAATGGCAGGGCTTCATGGAACAGAGGATAAGCTCATTCTGCCGGAGGCCTGCCCCTATGCAAGGCCCAGCTGGTTTGGCTTCCTTATCACCTGTAAGGAGGGAGTGGACCGCAACCAGGTGGTGCAGTATATTGAGAAGAAGGGCGTTCAGACCAGGATGCTCTTTGCGGGCAATCTGACAAAGCATCCCTGCTTTGACGAGATGAGGGCTTCGGGTCAGGGGTATCGTGTTGTGGGAGGTCTGGAGCAGACAGACAGGATCATGAAGGACACCTTCTGGGTAGGAGTCTATCCGGGTATGACGGATGAGAAGATCGATTATATGGCAAGGGTCATCAAAGAGGCCATTGCATTGTGCTGACAGACAGGGAAATCTGGAAGGATAGGAGGTGCAGCTGGCTCTGTCCCCTGGGCAGGCAGGCTGTGAAAAAGGAGAGCGATCGTATGGCAGTATCGTATGACATGACAAGGGTTCACCAGGCAAACCTAAGTATTTTAAAGGAAATTGACCGCATTTGCCGCAAGTATAAGATACGGTATGGATTGGATGCAGGCACTCTGCTGGGAGCTGTGCGCCATAAGGGCTTTATTCCCTGGGATGATGACGCGGATGTGGTATTTACAAGAAAGCAGTATGAAGCGTTTAAGAAGGTGGCAAAGAGGGAGCTGCCGGATTCCATGGAGTTTCTGGAGCCGGACTGCTACCGGAAGGGCAGGGCTTTCTTTGACTTTACCCCCAGGATCATTTACAAGAACAGCAAATGCCACGAGGACAATGCCCACATGCAGTTTTATGAGGGAAAGCTGAACCACCTGTGGGTGGATCTGTTTATCCTGGATAAGCTTCCGGCGGGAAAGGGCAGCGCGGAGTTCACAAAGTTCCTTCACAAGGCGATCTACGGTCTTGCGATGGGACATAGGGATTGTCTGGATTTTGGGAAATACAGTTTGGTTCACAAGATCTTTGTGGGCGGTCTGGCGGGAGCTGGACGGCTGATCCCCATGAAGGCTATTTTTGCCATGCAGAGGGCCTTGGCCTTGAAGGACCGGCACAGCAGGGGGACGAAGTGGTATTACAGTAATTATCAGCCGGATTACCTTTATGTCACATTGGATAAGGAATGGTGCGAAGAGGTGGAGGATGCGGAGTTCGAGGATACAAAGCTTATGATCCCAAAGGGCTGGCATCAGATATTGACAGAGGTTTATGGAGATTATAGGAAGCTTCCGCCTGAGGAGGAGCGGGTTCCTGCCCACTCCAGCCTGGAGATCGAGATCTGGGACGTATAGTCGGGGAAGAAAGGAACGGATTCGTACAGATGGACAAGATGGTTTCCGTTGTGGTATCGGTCTACAACGAGGAAAAGGCGTTGGAAAAATTTTACAGCGAAACAGTAAGGATACTAAAGGGCATAAGCTGGGACTGGGAGCTGGTGTTTGTAAATGATGGGAGCGCTGACAGGAGCTTGGAGATACTGACCAGGCTTTCCAAAGAAGATAAAAGGGTGAAGGTCATCAGCTTTTCCAGGAATTTCGGCCATGAGGCGGCTATGATCGCTGGTCTGGACTACAGCAGGGGGGATGGGATCATCTGTATGGATGCGGATCTCCAGCATCCTCCGGAATGTATTCCACAGATATTGGAGCGGTTTGAGGCAGGCTATGAGGTAGTGAACATGGTGCGGACAAAGAACCGCACCGCAGGTCTTGTGAAAAATGTCACCTCTGCGGGCTTTTACTGGCTGATCAACCATATTGCCGATGTCCATTTTGAACCAAATGCCTCTGATTTTTTTGCCATCAGCCGTCATGTGGCTCAGGTGTTAAAGGATAGCTATCGGGAGCGGGTGCGCTTCCTGCGGGGCTATGTCCAGAATGTGGGCTTTCGGAAGACAACCATTGAGTATGAGGCCAGGGAGCGGGTGGCAGGAGAGAGCAAGTACAGCATCCGCAAGCTGTTTGTGTTTTCCGTCAACACCATCCTGTGCTTTTCTAATATGCCTCTGAAGCTGGGGATCTTCGCCGGAATCTTTTCCGCTCTCCTGGGAGTGGCTGTGATGATATACACCCTGCTCACCAGGCAGGGAGCTCCCAGCGGCTATGCTACCATTGTGGTGCTGATCTGCTTTATGTTTGCCATGATGTTCATTGTTATCGGGATCATCGGGGAGTATATCGCCATTTTGTTTACGGAGCTGAAGGACAGGCCGATCTATATTGTGGAGAGGACGGAGAATATAGAAAGATAGGATACTGCTTCCGGACAGCTTTTGAATCAAATGCAGAAATAGAATAGAAAAAACCCAGCAGGGGAAGTGCCAAAGGGTACTTCTCCTGCTGGCGTTATAGGCACATTGGATAGCTCAAAGATCTTCCATTTCTTTAAATTGGGAGCACAGTCTGATAAATTCCTCCGCAGCAGGCCCAAGATATTTGTCCTTATGGTAGATAAGGGAAAGGGGGCGTTGAAAGCTCTGTCCTTCTATAGAGAATGGGTGCAGGCGCTGGTCGGCACATTCCTTTTTGATAAGGGACCGGGAAATGAGCGTAATACCGCAGTTGCCTTCTACCGCCAGCTTGACGGCTTCCGTATTGTTGCATACCCAGCTGATACGTATAGGAATATTATGTTTTTCTATAAAGCTGTCAAAAATTTTGCGGGTAGCGCTGGTAGATTCACGCAGTACGTATTCCTGGTCAGCGAGATCACTCAGAGTCACTTGGGAACGTCCGAAAAAGGGATGCTCCCGGCCGCATACGAATACCAGCTCGTCTGAGATCACAGGGCGGACGATCAGATCCGGGTTGGTGATAGAGCCTGCTGTCAGTGCGATGTCCAGTTCATTGGATAAAACCTTTGCCTTGATCTGGGGAGAGCTGAAGACGCAGACCCTCATATCGATCTGCGGCATGATATTACGGAATTGTTTTGCCAGAGTGTACATAATATAGGTGCCGGTGGTCACAGATGCGCCAATGCGCAGATCTGCCCTTTTGGCAGAATGCTTAAAGTAGGAATCCATATCCTCCGTCAAGGTAAGGATTCTCCGGGCATAGATCAGAAGCTCTTCCCCTTTGGGAGTGAGGTGGAGGCGTTTGGAGAGACGTTCAAATAAAAGCACATTATAGTAGCCCTCCAGTTCAGAAATGGCCTGACTTACAGTGGACTGGGACAGAAATAAACGCTCTGCAGCCAGACTCATTTTACCGCATTGTGCCACTTCTGAAAAAATTTGCAAGTGCCGTAATGTTGCAGTCATTGTCCCCTCTCCTTTGCGTGATATTTTCTTCATTATAGCATGATTTAATTCTAAATGGAATTCGGTTTTACCGTTGTTTATCGACGGTATTCATCGTTTTACATTCAAAATTCTGTATGTTATATTCAGTTTAATCTTATTGTATGTACATTTCTCAAATCAATCACGCAAAGGAGGAAAACAATGAAAAGAAATGGAATGATCATAGTGGGCTTGTGCGTAGCATTGCTTCTCAGTGCCTGTTCAGGGAAAAAGGCAGCAGATGCGTCGGCTCAAGGAGGAGCAGCAGAGCCTGCAAAGGAAGCAGCAGCTGATCCTGGAGAAAAAGTGGGAAAGAAAATGGGAAGAGATACTCTGATCGTGGCCCTGGAGGCTGAACCTCAAAAGCTGGATCCCCACACACAGAACCTTCCACAGTCGTACAATGTGATGCAAATGGTGGAAGAGCCCTTGATTAAAAAAGGAAAGGATGGAGAATACGAACCCTGCCTGGCAGAGTCCTGGGAAATGCCGGATGACACAACGATCATTTTCCATCTCCGGGACAACGTATATTTTCACAATGGTGAAAAATTCACATCGGAGGATGTCATATACACGATCAACCGGGCGAAAACGGGATCAGCCACAAAGACACAATTTTCTGATATTGACGAGGCAAACACAAAGGCAATTGATGAGCTTACTGTGGAAATGAAGCTGCATCAGCCGTCATCAGCTGTTCTCAACTACCTTTCTATGGGACGGGGCTACATATTGAATAAAAAGGCTATGGAGGAGATGGGAGAGGATGCCTACGGAAGGGCTCCTGTGGGAACAGGTCCATACATGTTTACGGAATGGGTGTCAGGCGATCACATCAAGGTAACAAAAAATGACTCCTATTGGGGAGAGAATCCCGGCATGGAGAATGTGACCTATCGGTTTATTTCAGATTCCAGCGTGCGCTCCATTGAGCTGGAGTCAGGAGGTGTGGATATTATCTATACAGTGGGACCGGAGGATTATGCGAGATTGGATGAAAATCCCCATATCGTGGCACTTTCCGGGCCTGGTTATACCCATGAGATCCTTCAGATGAGTATGGAGGCAGAGGAATTTTCCGATATCCGCATCCGTGAAGCCATGAACATTGCACTGGACACCACCGCCATTGTGAAAGCGGTGTATGGGGATCTGGCGATGGCGGCAGATTCTGTGATCAGTTCCGAGGTATTTGCCCACAAAGCAGTCGGCCCGATCAAGCAGGATATAGAGAGGGCAAAACAGCTCGTTATCGAAGCGGGCTATCCCAACGGCTTTGACTGTGAGATCACAGTGCCGGATGACCGTCAGACCCTCAATATGCTTGAAATTGCCCAGGCTATGTGGAAGGAAGCAGGAATCAATGTGACCATTACAACCTATGATCTGGCGACGATCCGTGAGAGGAATGTGGCAAAGCTTACAAGATTTGGACGTACCCGTTTCTTCGCAGGCTCTGGTGATCCGGACCACGCAATGTCCATCTGGGCCATTGGCTATGCAGGCGGCCTAAACTGCAATGATCCCTATATACAGGAGCTTCTGGATGCAGGCCGTGCAGAGTATGACAACCAGAAGAGAAAGGAAATCTACGGAGAACTCCAGGAATACTGCTGGAATACCTACTACAGCGTTCCCATGGCCTTCCCCTACATTTCCTATGCTCATGGTGACTACGTAAAGGGCTTTGAATTTGTACCTTCCGGGCTTCCGGATCTGACAAAGGTTACAGTCGAGTAGCCTGTAAACGGGAAGACAGGAAAGAGCAGATAGAGAGGGTATGGTTATGTCAGTGGAAGCAATTGAAAGAGAAATCAAAGGACATGAGGCAGAGCTGGAGAAGCTCTGCCGGACAATTTGGGAGAATCCGGAACCAGGGTACAGAGAGGTGATTGCATGCGAAAGCATCTGCAGCATTCTCAAAAAGGAAGGCTTTGAGGTGGAGACAGGAATCGGGGGAATTTCCACAGCCATCCGCGCTGTCTGGGGGGATGGAAAGCCGGCAATCGGGTTTCTTGCAGAGTATGATTCCCTGCCGGGCTTAAGCCAGGAGTGCGTTCCGTATAAGAAGTCTGCCGGAAAGGAATATGGCCATGGCTGCGGCCACAATCTGATGGGCACTGCCTGCCTGGGAGCAGTGCTGGGGCTGCGGTCAGAGATGATAAAAAAGGGGACGAAAGGAACAATCGTTTACCTTGGCTGTCCTGCAGAGGAATCTATGGGCGGTAAGCTCTTTTTGGCAAGGGAAGGAGTCTTTCACGGACTGGACTGTGCCATTTCCTTCCATCCCATGACGGTGAACAGGGTTACCGTTGGCAGCAGTCTTGCCGTGAATCAGTTCCGCCTGCACTTTTATGGAAAATCGGCTCATGCCAGTGCTGATCCCCAAAATGGAAGAAGCGCGTTAGATGCACTTGAGCTCACAAATGTAGGAATTAATTATTTAAGAGAGCATGTCCCTTCGGATGTGCGTATCCATTACACGATCACCGATGGGGGAAAGGCACCAAATATTGTTCCGGAATATGCAGCCGGACTGTATTTTGTAAGAGCTTCATCCAGAGAAAATGTGGACGAGGTTTACAGAAGGGTGCTTAAGGTTGCCCAAGGAGCTGCACTCATGACAGAGACAGAGCTGAAGGCAGATTTTTTGGGAGGCTGTTATAACAAGCTGCATAATAAGGTTTTATGTGAACTGATCTGTGAATGCATGAAGGACACAATACAAGAGCCCTGGAGTAAGGAAGAGCTGAAATTTGCAGAGGAGATCAATCGCACCGTGCCGGGCTATTACAAAAAAACAGTGGAAAAGTATCAGCTCTCTCCGAATGACCAGCTTCACAGAGGGGTACTCCCGTTACTGACAGAAGGAAGCATGGGCTCTTCTGATACAGGCGATGTGAGCTGGATCGTACCTACAGCAACCTTCTGGACAGCCTGCATGCCTCTGGGCACACCAGGGCACAGCTGGCAGCTGACTGCCAGTGTAGGAAGCAGCATTGGCTTTAAGGGAGCGATGTTTGCAGCCAGGAGCATGGCCCTTTGGGGAGTGAGGCTGCTGGAGAATCCGCTTATTTTGGAGCGTGCAAAGGCCGAGTTTTCCGAGGTAACAAAGAACCGTCCATACCGCTCGCCACTGCCGGAGGGGATATGTCCTCCTGTCGGTCACTGAGACTGTTGAGAAAATGATAAATGAAGGAAGGAACGGATGAAAAATGAAAAAACGCAGAATGACCGTATTGATATTGAGCGCTGTCATGCTTCTCTCTGCATGCACAGGCGGAAAAAGGGCTGGCATTTCAGCCCAGGGAAATAACAGCCAGGTAAGCGGAAAGGAAACCGCTGCCCAGGAACAGGTAGGTAAGGAGTCTGAAAAGGGGTCAGGCAGAGATACACTAATCGTTGCTCTGGATGCAGAGCCTGCCAAGTTGGATCCGCATACACAGAACCTTCCGCAGGCCCACAATATCCAGCAGATGATAATGGAGACACTGATCAAGAAAGGGGAGAATGGCGATTATGTACCAGGGCTTGCCGAATCCTGGGAAATGCCGGATGACACCACGATCGTATTCCACCTCCGGGATAATGTGTATTTTCACAATGGGGAAAAGCTTACCGCAGAGGATGTCATATACACGATCAACCGCTCAAAAACAGGCTCTGCCACCAAGACACAGTTTTCTGATATTGACGAGGCTAATACAAAGGCCATTGATGAACTGACAGTTGAGATGAAGCTTTACAATCCTTCCTCAGCCGTACTGAATTACCTGGCTACTGGAAGAGGACAGATCTTAAACAAGAAGGCGATGGAGGAGATGGGCGAGGATGCACATGGAAGGGCGCCCATTGGCACAGGACCATATATCTTTACAGAATGGGTGGCTGGCGACCACGTTACCGTGACAAGAAATGAGAACTACTGGGGAGAGAAGCCCAGTTTAAAGAGCGTGATCTACCGTTTTATCTCTGATTCCAGTATCCGTGCCATAGAGCTGGAGTCTGGCGGTGTAGATATTATCTATACCGTAGGTCCAGAGGATTATGACCGTCTGGATGAAAATCCTGAGATCGTGGCACTTTCCGGACCCGGATATACTCACGAGATCCTGCAGATGAGCATGGAGGCAGAAGAATTTTCCGATATCCGCATCCGCGAGGCTATGAACATTGCGCTGGATGTTCCGGCCATTGTGCAGGCTGTTTACGGAGATATGGGAGTTGCTGCAGATTCAGTCATGAGCTCTGAGATCTTTGGACACAAGTCCATCGGCCCCATCAAGCGTGACATAGAGAGGGCGAAGCAGCTTGTGATTGATGCAGGCTATCCCAATGGCTTTGACTGCGAGATCACAGTGGCGGAGGACAGGCAAACAAAGAATATGCTTGAGATCGCACAGGCTATGTGGAAAGAGGCAGGAATCAATGTGATGATCACCACTTACGACCAGGCAACGATCCGTGAGCGCAACGCTGCGAAGCTTACAAGGTTTGGACGCAGCCGTTTTAATGCCTCCTCAGGCGATCCCGACCATGCTATGTCCACATGGGCCATTGGCTATGCAGGCATTTTGAACTGTAATGACCAGCATATCCAGGAGCTGCTGGATGCAGGGCGGGCGGAATATGACGCAGAAAAGAGAAAGGCGATTTATGAGGAACTTCAGCAGTACTGCTGGAACAGCTATTATTCAGTACCTCTGGTATTTGCCTACATATCCTATGCCTGCAGAGACAATGTAAAGGGCTTTGGGTTTGATCCCTCCGGCCTGCCTGATTTGACAAAGATTACATTAGAATAGCTGATCTGCAATGGAGGTGAATACATGCTTCGGTATTTCCGAAAAAGGCTGCTGCTTATGATCCCGGTGATGTTCGGTGTCGCTCTGCTGATTTTTACTATGCTATATCTGACACCGGGCGATCCCGCCCGCATGATCGTGGGGGAGATGGCAACAGAAGAAGAATATCAGGCCCAGAGAGAGGAGATGGGCCTTAATGATCCATATATTGTCCAATTTGGGAACTATCTGGGAGGAATCCTCCATGGGGATTTTGGAAAGTCCTATATTACTGGTCAGTCCGTAACAGAATCTCTGCTTTCACGCTACCCGACCACAATGCTGCTGTCGGCTCTTAGCATCACTGTGGCAGTGATCATTGCCATACCTTGGGGATCTTATCAGCTGTGTATCAGGATACCGTGATAGACACGCTGGCCAGGCTGGTATCGCTCCTGGGTGTTTCCATGCCGAATTTCTGGCAGGCTATGATCTTTATCCTCATATTTGCAGTGAACCTGAAAATCCTTCCTGCCAGCGGCTTCTATGGGCCCTCCTATTGGATCATGCCGGCATTTACTATCGGCGTCCATACCTCTTGCAGTATTTTGCGCACTACGCGTTCCAGTATGCTTGAGACCATCCGGCAGGATTATATCAGGACAGCCAGGGCAAAAGGAGCCAGCGAAAAACGAGTGATATGGATCCATGCTCTGAGAAATGCCCTGATCCCGGTGCTTACCATCGTAGGACTCCGTTTTGGCGCGGGACTGGGAGGAGCCGTTGTCATTGAGTCCATTTTCTCGGTGCCGGGTTTGGGAAAGCTTATGGTGGATGCGATCAAGCAGAGGGACTATCCGGTCGTTCAGGGAGGTGTGCTGCTCATAGCCGTTTCCTTCAGTATGATCAACCTTTTGGTCGATATGCTCTATGCATATGTGGATCCCAGGATCCGTTCTCAGTACAACACTTATAAAAAGAAGAAAGCAGGAAAGGAGGAAAAGGTATGAGCCAGGGAAAGAAGAACAGTCAGGCGAAAGAAGTGTGGAAGCGTCTGAAAAAGAACAAGAGCGCCATGATAGGGCTGGCCATCCTGGTAATGCTGACAGTTTCTGCCATTTTTGCCAATGTGATTGCACCCTATCCCTACGATGAGCAGAACCTTTCCGAGCTTTTGAAAGGACCGAGTGCTGCCCATTTGTTTGGTACAGATAATTTCGGTCGTGACATTTTCAGCCGTGTTCTCTATGGAGGACGTATTTCCCTGATCGTGGGACTGATCTCTGTTGCGATTGGCTGTGGAGTGGGAGGCACCCTGGGAGCAATGGCAGCCTATTATGGAGGCCGTCTGGACACAGTCATCATGAGGATCATGGACGTGATGCTGGCAATGCCTAACCTTCTGCTTGCAATTGCTCTCTCCGCCTGTCTTGGGCCGGGACTCTTTAATGCGATTCTGGCTGTAGGCATCAGCAATATCCCAACCTATGCCCGTGTGGTCAGGGCCTCGGTCATGACCGTAAAGACACAGGAATATGTGGAGGCTGCCCATGCCCTGGGAGTGAAAAACAGGAGGATCATTTTAAAACATATTATCCCTAATGCGCTGGCTCCGATTATTGTACAGGCTTCCCTGGGTGTGGCAGGAGCGATTCTGGTAGCTGCGAGCCTGAGCTTTATAGGCCTGGGAGTCCAGCCGCCTACGCCGGAGTGGGGAAGCATGCTGTCGGCCGGACGGGAGTATATCAGGAATTACTGGCACATGGTCACCTTCCCAGGACTTGCGATCATGCTGACCATCTGCTCCTTAAATCTTCTGGGAGACGGCTTGCGGGATGCCCTTGATCCGAGATTGAAACGATAGGAGGCTGCGAAAATGCTGGAAGTAAAAAATCTACATGTCCATTATTCGACCGATCATGGAATTGTAAAAGCTGTAAATGGAGTGACATTTACCCTGAAGACCGGAGAGACCATTGGACTGGTGGGAGAAACAGGGGCAGGAAAGACGACCACAGCCCTGGGTATCCTGCGCCTGGTGCCAAACCCTCCTGGAAGAATCATAGAGGGTGATGTGATCCTGGACGGGGAATCTCTCTTGCGCATTAGTGAAAAGCAGATGCGGAAGATCAGGGGAGAGAAGATAGCAATGATCTTTCAGGATCCCATGACCAGCCTTAATCCTGTTCTGACAGTGGGAGAACAGATATCAGAGATTATAAAACTCCATTATCCCAAAATGTCAAAGGCAGACGTGTATCTGAAGGCGGCCCAGATGCTGGAGCTGGTTGGCATCCCCTCTGACCGCATCGCAGAATATCCCCATCAGTTTTCAGGCGGTATGAAACAGCGTGTGCTCATAGCAATCGCTCTGGCCTGTGATCCGGGGATCCTGATCGCAGATGAACCTACCTCTGCCCTGGATGTGACCATTCAGGCCCAGGTGCTCTCTTTGCTGTCAGAGCTCAAGAAAAAGCTCAATACTTCTCTTATTATGATCACCCATGATTTGGGAGTGGTCGCTGAAGTCTGTGATAAGGTTGCCATTATGTATGCAGGTGAGATCGTAGAGTACGGCAGCATTCGGGAGATTTATAAGAACGCGAAGCATCCATACACCATCGGGCTTTTTGAATCCATTCCCAGCATGGAAAAACGCGTGAAGAGATTAAAACCGATCCCAGGCCTGATGCCGGATCCCACTAATCTCTCGGAGGGCTGCAGCTTCAGTCCCCGGTGCCCTTATGCCACAGAGACCTGCCGGAAGAAGGATCCAAAGCAGATAGAGCTGTCAGAGGATCATTATGTGAAGTGCCTGAAATTTTCAGAGGAGAGCAGTCTATGGAAAAATTAGTGGAAGTAAAGAATCTGAAAAAATATTTTAAGACCCCAAAGGGGATCCTTCACGCAGTGGACGATGTGAGCCTGGATATTGAAAAGGGTAAAACACTGGGAGTGGTAGGGGAGTCGGGCTGCGGAAAATCCACCCTTGGCAGGACCATCCTGGGATTGTTAAAGGCAACCAGCGGGGAAGTCATATTCGATGGAAAAAATGTGACAAACCTGGAGGGGGAAGATTATATCAGGTCCAGGCAGAATATGCAGATCATTTTTCAGGATCCCTTCTCCTCCTTAAATCCGCGTATGACAGTGCGCGAGGCTATCGAGGAAGGACTGATCGTACATGGAATATGCAAAAACTGGGAGGAGAGGGCCAGCCGTGTCAGGGATCTGATGGACACCGTAGGTCTTGCAAAGCGGCTGGAGAATTCCTATCCTCACGAACTGGATGGAGGAAGAAGGCAGCGCATCGGGATCGCAAGGGCGCTTGCCTTGGATCCGAAGTTTATTGTTTGCGATGAGCCGGTGTCTGCTCTGGATGTGTCTATCCAGGCCCAGATACTCAATCTTATGCAGGATCTGCAGGAGGAGAAAGGGCTGACATATCTGTTTATTACACATAATTTATCTGTGGTAAGGCATATTTCCGATAACATCATGGTCATGTACCTGGGGGAACGGATCGAAATGTGCGAGTCTGAGGAGCTGTTTCTCCACACGCTTCATCCCTACACAAAGGCCCTTCTGGCAGCTATACCATCCACAGATATTGACCGGAAGCAGGAACGGCAGCTGATTCAGGGAGAGATCACCTCACCCATTGATCCAAAGCCGGGCTGCCGGTTTGCACCCAGGTGTCCCTATGCGGCAGAGCGGTGCCGCTGCGAGACGCCGGAGGCCAGAGAGATCCTTCCAAAGCATTATGTAGCCTGTCACTACGTGGAGGAGATCAATCAATTGACAGCAAGGTAGGGAAGGAGTGCAAGAAGGACGGATTAACAATGGAAAAAGAGAACAAAGAGCTTCTTCTTCAAACCTTCAGGACAGCCTGGCCTTCTGCCCTGGAGAGCCTGAGCGTAGGCTGTGTTTCTATTGCAGATACGATCATGGTGTCTGCTCTGGGGAGTGTGGCCATTGCGGCGGTGGGAATGACCTCCCAGCCTAAAATGCTGGCGCTGACACCTTTTACGGCACTGCAGATTGCAGTTTCATCCCTGGTTGCAAGAAGAAAGGGGGAGAAAGACAGGGAAAGTGCAAACCGCATCCTGAGGCAGGCTGTGGCAGTTGCGCTGATCCTGGGGCTTTTCGTGGGGGCTGTCTGCGTGGCCTTTGCAGATGCTATTTATACTTTTATGGGTGCGGAGCCTGAATCCCATGAACTGGCAGTCCATTATTTCTACATCATAGGAGGGGGGATCCTTTTTCAGGGGCTTTCTATGGTGATCAATGGGGCTCAGCGCGGGGCCGGGAATACAGGGATCGCCCTGCGGACCAGTCTGATTTCTAATCTGGTAAATCTGATATTGAATTATCTATTGATCCAGGGAAGATTTGGTTTCCCGGCACTGGGGGTAACAGGAGCGGCTATCGCCACTCTTTTTGGGACTGTCTGCGCTTGTCTTGTCAGCCTTTCGACTATTTTGCATAAGGACGGCTTCCTTTGCTGGAGCTGTAAAGAAGAAAGGAAAGCAAAGGACATCCTTTCTCTGTGCTCTCTGGGACGGCTGGCTTCCTCCTCCTGGATCGAGCAGTTGTGCATGCGCTTTGGAATTTTCTTATTTACAGCCGTGGTAGCTCATATGGGCACTCAGGCCTTTGCTGCCCATCAGATTGGCATGAATATCCTGTTTTTGTGCTTTTCTTTTGGGGATGGGCTCTCAGCTGCCTCTGTGGCATTGGTCGGCCAGAGCTTGGGAGCAAAGGACAGCGGCAGGGCGCTGCACTATCTGAAGATTATAAGAGGCTTTGCTTTTGCCATCTCAGCGGTTCTCAGCGTGATCTTTCTTCTTTTGGGACGTCCGATTTATCTGTCATTTTCGAGAGAGGAAGAGATTGTAAATATTGGAGTGATCGTACTGTATTTTATAGCGGTGATCGTATTTATCCAGACGCAGCAGGTGATAAGCTCAGGATGCCTAAGGGCGGCCGGGGATGCCCGCTATGTGGCAGTTGTGTCCTTTGTGAGCGTAACTGTTATCCGGCCTATATTCAGCTATTTGCTCTGTTATGTACTTGACTTGGGGTTGATAGGGGCCTGGTTGGCGATCCTGACAGACCAGTTTACACGGATGGTCTGTGTCGGTATCCGGGTAAAGAAAGGCGGGTGGATCAGGCTTCAGATTTGATCGGTTTTACCGTTGTTTTTGAACGGTATTCACCGTTTTACTTTTCCCCAAAGGCATGATAGCATTTTATTAGGATATCCAAAAGAATATGATAGTTAGAGGAGGGGGAGATATGATTACTGTTGTTTTGCCGATAGCTGTGTTATTATCGATCGCATTGATCAAGAGGCTTCCGGTGATTGGTGGAAACATCGAAGTGGCTTTGTTATCCGCAGCGGCCCTGTTCTTGCTCACCAGCGGCATCTACAACCCGCTTACATGGGCTTATGCGGTCTATGACGGTCTAAACCGTTTTGCATGGATACTCTGCCTGCTGCCTGTGGCCGGCATCTATGCGCAGACACAGCTTCGCTTAGGAGCAATGGATGGGATTGTCAGGATCCTGCGCTGCCTGTTAGGGACGTCAAGGCGCAGCCTGATCGCCTGCACGGTCATTTCGCTTCTATTTGCAGGTTCCATGCTGGGAGTAGCCAGTGCGGCAACAGCAATCGTAGGAGTTTTGGTCGCAGGAGCCTTGGATGAGGATGGGATGGAGGTGGAAAAGATTGCCGCTATCATCGTCATGGCCGGTTCCCTTGGCTCCCTTATGCCGCCGATCTCCTCCTCCTTTGTGCAGTCTGCAAGCATTATTGGCGCAAATGAACCGGAGACACTGAAGCTGGGGTGGATCGCCACCTTTGTGGCAGCGGTGTTTGTTATGATTTATTCGGTGCTGGCCTTTGGCCATAAGGACAAAGACAGCTCGGCGGAATTGATAAAGAGGGAACGGCTGGGAGATGTGATATGTGAGGTTTGGCCTTCACTGATCCCGGTAGGTGTACTTCTGGCATTAGTAATACTCAACAATGGGTTTGGTGTAGATGTGATCACCATGGTATTTGGCCCTGTTTTGGCGGTACTGTCTGAGATACCGATTATAAAAGGCTTTGCAAGAGTGATCGTAATGAGCCTGGCTGTAGCGGCTGCTGTCAGCTTTTTCTACAAGAGAGTGCGCATGAATGCAAAAGACATTTTCCTTAAGGGAGTAAAAAATGTAAAGGGCCAGATGATCAAGCTTGCCTGTGCAGCCTGTCTGTTAGGAGCAATGTATGCAGGAGATCAGATTGAGACCATTGAGGCCTTTGCTCTGAGCCTAAACAGCACGACCTTGATCCTGGGAGGCGCGGTCTGTCTTGTGATCCCAGGCATGCTGACAGGAGCAGACTCTGTTTCACTCAGTACCATCTTCTCATTCTATGGTCCGGCCCTGGTTGCTCTGGGGCTGACACCAGCGGCAGCAGCAGTAGCGGGAGAGCTGTATCTCCACAGGAGGACAGGGACTTCCGCCTGCGGATATGACTACCTTCATTGTATGCGGGCTGTTGAGCGGCCTTCTGGGAAAGGAGATCAATCCCTTAAAGACCATGCTGTATGCCTCCCCAATGAGCTTGTTCCTGGCGGGAACTGGTCTGTTTATCATATTTACAAGCCTGGCATAGCAGGATATTTATACTGCAGCACATATAGAAAGCAAGGAGGAAATGAAAATGGCAAAAACAAAATTATCATTTGAGGACAAAGAGAAGATCATTCATTATTTAATGGAACGCGTAGAGAAGGCAAATGGAAAGCCCTTAGCAATTGCCATATCAGACGGGGCCGGAGTGCTGGTATCCCTGACCTTGATGGAGGGAATGGCAGTCAGAGGAGGAGGCTTTGCAACACACAAGGCATATACTGCTGCAAAGTTTCAGAAGTCAACCTGGGAGATGGTGAAGCATCTGGACAAGCAGGGGGTTCCTATGAGCGCTTTCTGTGATCCCAATCTTTCCCCATTAAAAGGCGGTGCTCCCATTAAGAACGAAGAGGGAGACGTAATCGGAGCTGTGGGAATTAGCGGATGGACAGGCGAAGAGGATCAGATGCTGGCAGATGAGGCAGCTGCCCAGATCTGCTGATGTATATAACAAAGATGAATGAAAGAGAAAAGGAGAATAATTATGGAACAGAAGAGATTACTTGTAATCAGTGCTCATGCAGTGGATTTTATCTGGAGATGTGGAGGAACTATCGCTCAGTATGCAAAGGCAGGTCATACAGTGAAGATTATTGACCTGACTTTTGGATCAAGAGGAGAGTCAGATCAGGTATGGCGTGAAAATCCCTCAATCAGTGAACCGGAGGTGCGTATCCGCCGCCGTATGGAGGCAACAGAGGCCGCTGCGATCCTGGGAGCAGAGATCGAGTTCTATGAGTGGGAGGATCACCTTCTGACCATTGACCGCGATCAGGTGATGAAGCTTGCCGGAGCTATCAAGGATTTCCATCCAGACATTATACTCACCCACACAGAGGATCCTTTAAATCCTGACCATACAAATACCAGCCATGCAGTGCAGGCAGCTCTGCGTTCTGCTCAAGTATACGGTGTATATCCGGAGAAGAAGGTGGTTACAACAACCAATATCTATATGTTTGAACCGGATCAGCCGGAGATGTGCGGTTTTAAGGCAGATATGTTCATTGATATTACCGATGTGATGGACAGGAAGATCCAGGCCATGAAGGTCGTTGCCTCCCAGCAGCATCTTCTGAATAATTATACAAACCGCGCAGAATACCGCAGCTATCTGGCAAGACGCCTGGCCTGCGATCCGGGCATCAAATATGCAGAAGCCTTTGTAAGATTCATGCCTCAGGTTGGAAAAGAATTTGCGTGAGGTGGATCGATGAGTAAATTACATGTGATAAAGCTGGAGAAGGGACAGGACGTAAAGGAAGGCTTGAAGCAGTATATGATGGATAAGGATTGGAAGGGCGCCGTCATTGTGACGGCGGCCGGTTCCCTCAGGGGAGTTACGCTGTCTAACCCCATTTCCGATACGCCTCCGTCTGTACTTCTTCCTATTACGGTAGATGTTCCCTGTGAGATCATGAGCTTTACAGGGGAGTTGATCAGAAAGGACGATACGCCAAAGAGCCTGTCGCATTTCGTGCAGGATGATCCCTGCAATTACATTGTCCATATTCATGCCAGCATTTCCCATGGAAGCGGTGTAGTAAACGGCGGAGGCTTAAGGGCGGCTACCGTACACAGGGCGTTAAATATTTACGTGCTGGAACTGGAGGAATAAGACATGATCGGTTGTGTGATTAATAGTAAGATAAAAAGGCCGGATCCGAAGCTGATCCGCCTGTTTGAAGATCTGCCCGTGGCAAATATCGGAGATTGCATGAGCCGTATGGCGGCAGTGCACCAGGATATCAGGCCAGTGAGCCATCACCCTCTGTTAGGACCTGCGTTCACAGTCAAGGTGCCGGAGGGAGATAATCTGATGTTCCACAAGGCCATGGATCTGGCCGCTCCCGGCGATATTATTGTGATCGATGCAAAAGGGAGTACAGGCCATGCGATCTTTGGTGAGATCATGGCGACCTATTGTATGAAGCGGGGGATCGGCGGAATTATTGTGGATGGCGCTGTCCGGGACTACAATGCTCTGACCAAAATTGGCATTCCGATCTATGCCAGGGGCGTGACCCCCAACGGACCTTATAAAAACGGCCCAGGTGAGATTGGAACGACCATTACCTTTGGTGGGATCGTCATCGAACCGGGAGATATCATCGTAGGCGATGAAGACGGGATCGTAGCGATCCATCCCTGGGAGGCAAGGAGGCTGGCAGAAGAGGTACGGGCAGTATCCGCCAAGGAAGCCGGCCTGATTGAACGGATTATCAGGGAATGCATTTATGACAGACCCTGGGTGGATGATAAGCTGACAGAGATTAACTGTGAATATGAGGGTTAGCAGGCTTAAAAAATTAATCTTTAAAAACAGTTCATGCATATTTTTCCACTTTACTTAAAAAAATATTGACAAAAATCTCTCCTACTATGTATAATTATTAACTGAAAAGGGCCAGTAGTGACCGCACTATTGGCCCTTTTCCTATTACAAGGCATCTGGCATCCCCTCAAACCAGCTTCAGATGCTGAAAGGAGAACATACCATGAAAACAGACACTTCCAAAAAGAAACGGGAAATTCCCCACATCCTCGTGATCCTTCTGGTGATGATCGTGCTTGCTACGATCTGTACCTGGATCTTTCCGGCAGGCTCTTACACCAGAGTTCTTGATGAGGCCAGCGGACGCCAGGTCATTGACCCGGCCAGCTTTCAGTATCTGCCTAAGACGCCGGTAGGCCCCTTTAAGATGTTCGTATGCCTGGAGGAAGGCCTGATCTCAGCAGCCAATATTACCTTCCTTATTTTCTGTGCATTTTCCAGCCTTTACCTGTTGGAGAAAACGGGAGCCATTGACGCGGCTATTGCCCAGATCGTCCGCAAGACAAAGGATCATCCGGAATATGCCAACATTTTTATCATCATTATCATGATCGCCCTGTCCATCTGGGGCTCCACCGGGACCATGTCCTATGAGGAGATCATAGCGTTTATCCCCATTTTTGTGGCTGTCAGCATTGCGCTGGGCTATGACGCTATGGTCGGTGTAGCCATCTCTGTGGTTCCTGTGGGCATAGGCTTTGCATCTGCTACCGTGAACCCCTTTACCATCGGCGTGGCTCAGACGATCGCAGAGCTTCCGCTGTTTTCCGGCTTGGGCTACAGGATCCTGATCCTGGCTGTGATGACTCTGCTCACCATTGTTTATGTGATGCGCTATGCAACCATGATCAAAAAGAATCCCACAAAGAGCCTGACCTACGGCATCGACTACTCTGACCTGGCAGTGGATGAGTCCAGGATGAATACCGCCATGACCACAGAGAGAAAGCTGAGCCTGGTATGCCTGCTTATTGCAGTTATCATCATGGGCTGGGGGCTGATCACCCAGGGCTGGTATATCAATGAGGTGGCAGCCATCTTTATGATCTTAGCCATTGTGGTCGGCCTCATCAACCACTGGAGCGCCAACAAGATTGCGGGTACCCTGGTAGAGGGCTTAAGCAAGGGCGTGCTCTCCGCAGTGATCGTCGGCGTGGCAAGAACTGTGCTGACCATCATGACAGCAGGAAACATCATTGATACCCTGATCCACGGCTGTGTTTCCCTGATCAATGGCCTTTCCCTCTATGCCAGCGGCGTGGGAATGCTGGTGTTCCAGACACTGCTGAACCTGCTCATCCCATCCGGCTCCGGACAGGCGACCGTATCCATGCCGATCATGACGCCGATCGCTGACCTGATCGGAATGAACCGCCAGATCGCAGTCCTGATCTTCCAGTTTGGCGATGGCTTCTCCAACCTGCTGTGGCCCACCAGCTTTATGGTGGTCGCCTGCGCTATGGCAAAGATCCCGTTAAATAAATATTATAAGTGGCTCCTTCCCTTTATGGGCATCTGCTTTATCTTCCAGTGCCTGTTTGTATTCGGAGCCATTGCGATGGGCTACTGCTGATATACCCGGGAAGAGGAGAACACTATGACAATGATCAATACTGTTTTTTTGGACCAGGTGAGAGCAGAGCTTCCTCCTGTGATGGAGGAGGCCGTAAAGACCCGCCGTTATCTCCACATGAACCCGGAGGTGGGCTTTGATACCCAGAATACGGAGCGTCTTGTGCGGGAACGCCTGACCTTGCTGGGCATTGAGCTGCTGCCCGCAAAGATGGGAGTAATGGGAGTGATCCGCGGACAGGACAGCAGCCGCATGGTTGCTCTGCGGGCAGACATGGACGCTCTTCCCATAGAGGAAGAAAATGACGTTCCCTACCGCTCAAGGTGTCCCGGGAAAATGCATGCCTGCGGCCACGACGGCCACACCTCCATGCTTTTGGGAGCAGCAAGGCTCCTAAAGGCGCATGAGAAGGAGCTTCCCATGGATGTGCTCCTTATCTTCCAGCCGGCAGAGGAGGGCCCGAACCTGGGAGGCGCCAGAGTCATGCTGGCAGACCTGAAGGAAAAGGGAATGGCAGAGAAGATCGTAAGGATCTTCGGCCTTCACCTGTTTAATGATTATCCTCTGGGAACAATATGTGCAAAATATGGAGCGATGGCGTCCTCCACCGATGAATTTGACATTACGGTCATCGGAAGAGGCGGACACGCAGGACAGCCCCACAAGTGTATCGATGCGCTCTCTATCGGCGCAAAGGTGATCACTGCCATGGAAAGCTACATGTCCAGGCGTATGGATCCCTTTGATCAGGCCATTTTCTCTGTCGGCATCTTCCAGGCAGGCTCAGCCAAAAATGTGGTGGCAGAGACTGCAAGGATCGCAGGAACCATCCGCTGCCAGAGGGAGGAGACCAGAGCGGAGATCCTGAAAAACATGGAGCAGATCGTAAATGGCATCTGCAGCGGCTTTGGCGCCGACTGCAGGATCGATGTTCTCCACGGACTTCCTGTGCTGGTAAATGACAAGGAGGCGGTGGAGTATTCTGCGGCTGTAGCGCAGCAGGTGGCAGGGAAAGAGCATGTCCTTATGCTGTCAGCCCCCATGATGGGTGCGGAGGACTTTGCCTATTTTGCAGAGGCGGTCCCGGCCTCCTTCTTGTGGATCGGCTCCGGCAATCCGGACAAGGGCTTTACCCATCTGGCCCACCAGCCAAAGTTTGACTTTGACGAGGATGCCATGGCAAACGGGATCCAGATCCTGTGCGGCCTGGCAGCGAATATGAAGTAAATAAATGAAAACAGCAGGCCCCGTCTTTTCAAGAAAGAGCAGGGGCCTTTTGCCATGCATAGTAACAGTTCAGGCGGCTGCTGGGAGAGCGGCTGGCGCTTCAGTTTCGGACATAAGAAGCACTAAGACACCTGATTTTTCCTAAGAGCCAGAGCAGCATCAAAGCAACTCGCTGCGCTCAAACAATCATTGATGCTGCTCTGAACGGAAAAACCAGCTGACTAAGTGCTTCTAATGTCCTGCAAAGTCGCTCCAGCCGCTCTCCCAGCGGCCGCCTGAACTGTTGCTATGCATATAGCCTTTCACAAAATTTTAAGACTTCTTTTATTGACAATCTATGGCACAGATGTTTATAATTGGTTCCGTGACAAGATGTCATGGTGACATTTTGTCATTTCTGCAAATGATTAGGAGGCGCATATATGCCAACACAACGTTTCTTGAATCTGAAGGAAGAGAAAAAGAAGGTCATATTGGAGGCTGCTGTCCATGAATTTTCCAGGGTTCCTTATTCTTCGGCATCCATTAATCAGATCATTAAAGAGGCTGATATTTCAAGAGGGAGCTTTTATACCTACTTTGAGGATAAGGACGATCTGATGAGATATCTGCTGCGGGGAGCCGGAGACCGGTGCCAGCAGTGGGCATTCAGGATCATGGAGGAGGAAAAGGGCAATGTCTTCGCTGTGCCCATAAGGATCCTTTCAAAGCTTATGGACAGGGACACGGAAGGGCTGGGCTACAAAATGTATCAGAATATGCTTTCTGATCTGAACCTGGTCAATCAGCACCAGCTGTTTGGAGTCAGAGGCTTTTTGTTTCGGGATGATACCTTCCGGGATTTTATTGACAAGGTGTATCTGAACCTGGACAAATCGCGTTTTCCCATGGAAAAAGAAACGTTATCCTATGTTGTTGAGATGAGCATGATGCTGTCGATCAAAGCCATCACATTGTTTTACAAAAGAGCAGCCAGCAAGGAGGATATATTGACCGTGGCTGGCAATGAAATGCATATACTTGAAAAGGGAGCCTGCAGTTCATTTAAGCCTGTAGAGGTATGAAGGGGCCTGGTGAACATGCCGGCACGCCGGCTCCGGAGACCAAAAGATTGTGCAAACAGAGAAGAGGAGAATTACTATGAAAAAACAAAATGCCAATATTCAAGGATTACGCCGCCTGGCAGTTGTGCTCACGGCATCTGCTATGGCTGTATCTTCACCTATGACTGCATTTGCAGCAGCAAAGAACAGCCCCAATGACCAGTCCTATCAGCCTCCTGAGGCCCCTGCTCCTGATTATAAGAAGGATATCAGCCCGGAGTTCGCCTACACCCAGGACAAATGGGCTGCCCTAAAGGACAATGTGATGGAGTACGGAGAGCTGGCTGACCTGATCCATGAGTACAATCCCACGGTCCGCAGCAACCGCTATACATACAATGACCAGAAGAACCAGGACCTGACGGATGTCTATGATGAATTGATGGATGATGCCAGGGATGCCTGGGACGCTGCCGGGGAATTTGATACGGACACCTACATGGGAAGGCTTTCCAGCGCCCAAATGGATTTCTCAGGAAACTCTCTGGCAAAGCTGGCTGACAACAACTATATGGACTCTGAAATGTACAAGATACAGTATGACCAGACGGAGGCCAATCTGGTATTCCAGGCCCAGCAGCTCATGGTGACATATGAGCAGTCCGGCTACACCATGAAGAACCTGGAGGCAAACAGAAGCCTGGCCCAGGCAAACTACGAGGCCGTCCAGGCCCAGCAGTCTGTGGGCATGGCAACAGAGGTGAATGTGCTGACAGCTCAAAAGAGCGTTCAGGACATTGACACCAGCATTCTCTCTACCCAAAAGTCCATTGACAATGTGCACAGGAATCTCTGCCTGATGCTGGGCTGGAGTGCGGATGCCCAGCCGGATATCCGTCCCGTTCCCCAGGCAGATCTGGACCGCATTGCAGTCCTGGATCCGGCAGCAGATAAGGAAGAGGCCCTTGCCAACAATTACGATATCAAGTACTATCAGAAGAAGCTGGAAAATGTATCCACAAATGAGCTTCGCTCCGCTACCCAGGCCAGCATCGATGATGCGAGGAACACGGTGGAGAATAACCTGAAGGTCCAGTACAATGCGATCCTTGATGCAAGGGATGCCTTAGAGGCAGCCAACATTAAGCTCCAGCTTGAAACAGTCAATATGAATACGGTGAACGCAAAGGCAGCTACAGGCAATGCCAGCCAGCTGGAGGTGATCAGCCAGCAGACAGCCTTCACAACTGCCCGGAATGCAGTGGAGACCTCCAAACTTTCGCTCCTTCTGGCAATGGAAAAGTATGACTGGATCAAGAAGGGACTGACCTTCCAATCCTGATCAAGGGAAAGCAGGTGACAGAATATGAAGAAGAACAGCAGAAAGATCCTGTGTGCTGCCATGGCCGCTATGATGGCGGCCTCCTCCGGGATGTTCACAGCCTATGCACTGCCCACAGAGGAACCGGACCAGGAATTTCAAGAGGCCTATGCCAGGCTTCAGGATAACCATATGGAGTACGATGAACTGGAGGATCTGATCAAACATTATTATGAACCCATCCGTTCCGGTTTTGCAGCAGCTACCAGCACCTATGATACGGATATGGCAGATGTGGCTTCTCTCATGTATGAGGCAGCCAGGGAGCTGGATGACGATGCGGATGACCTGGAGGATCTGGTAAAAAGCGGTCAGGTGGATCCGGGCTCCATTATCGATACAATGACAGAGGTGGGAACGAACCGTTATATGGCGAAGGCCTACCGCTCAGGTGCAAGCACCATGTACCGCACCATTGATATCAACTTAAGGGACAGCGGCAGTACCGTAAAATCCATCCAGCGCCAGGTCAACCAGGTAGTATACCAGATGCAGCTTGTGATGAACGGCTATGAGCAGCTGATGGCGAACCGCCAGGTGCTGGCAAAGGCAGTGGAGCTGGCCGAGATGGCAAAGAGCCTTCAGCAGACCATGATGGCCCAGGGACTGGCAGTGGATGCGGATATCTTAAGTGCAGCCTCCAGCCTGGCCTCCAACCGCTCTCAGCTGGAGTCCATAGACACCATGGCCGCCAGGATGAAAAAGACCCTTTGCCAGTTCACCGGATGGGGGCCGGAGAGCAGCCCTGAGATCGGGCCGGTTCCGTCTGCCGATATATCCGCTATTGCCTCTATCCAGATAGAGACGGATAAGGAAAAGGCGGTGAACAACAACTATAATCTGATTTCCCTGAGATCCGGGAAGGGCGGGAATATGGATCAGATAGAGAAACTTATGACAAAGTCCACCACTCAGACCAGGAATAAGCTTGAGGATGTGGCCTACAGCGAGGATCAGGTGCGCTCCAACCTTCAGACCTTGTATGATACCATACTGGAGCAGAAGGTTGCCTATGATTCCGCGGCCACCTCCTACAGGGCGGCGGAGCTTACCTGGAATGCAGCCCAGATACAGAGGCAGAATGGCTCCTTAAGCCAGATCCAGTATATGCAGCAGGAGGTCGCCTACCTCCAGGCCCAGGCAGGGCTGCGCTGCGCAGATCTCGCGCTGCAGCAGGCAATGCAGAATTATCATTGGGCAGTGAAGGGGCTTTCTATCACTGCGGAATAATGAGTAAGGCTCCCGGCTCTTTATTGGTAACAGTTCAGGCGGCGGGGAAATCTATGAAAAAATGGCCTTACAAACAAGCTTGACGGCCATTTTTTCATAGATTTCCCCGCCGCCTGAACTGTTACCTTTATTGTTAAAAATATACAGAAAATAGAAGGAAAAAGCTTGATTTTTGGGGAAAATTCTGATATCCTGTTTACATAAGGAAGCGGATAATAACATTCAAAAGGAGAGTAGCATGTAGTAGCTGTTGTGTTGAATTGAGGTGATTCTATGTTGACCAGACAGGTGGACAGCCGTATGAAGGCTCTGAATCCCATACCGATTTCATATTTGGTACAGACCGCCAATCAGTTTGTTTGCGATATTTACGTAAAAAGCGACAAAGGAAGGGCCAATGTAAAGCGCTATGATGAGATGAAGAGTCTCAATATCCTGGGCCTGCTTACCTTTTACTTTAAAGGAAGCGATGAGAATGAGGCAGAAGACAGGATACACCGGATATTGTGGCAGGATAGCAGGAGATGATCAGGTAAAAAGGGTACATAGAAGAAGGATAACATGGCGGGGGCCCGTTGAGGGCTCCCGCCGCTTTATGCGCTGTTTATTTCTGCGAAGCAATGAGCCAAGTAGCCGTGCTTGCACGGATATTTGGCGAATGCCGCAATAGCCGGATATCCCGCCGCTCTGCTGCGCTGCAAATTTGATGCCCCGTAGCTTACTGCGGGGTATTCGGCTCCCGCGCAGGGTTTTCCTTATCCAGATAATGTCCCGCATCCCGGAAGAAGCTCAAGACGATCAGGAGGATGATAAAGCCAATGGGAAAGGCGGCAATGATGGAGACCGTCTGCAGGTTGGCCATGGAATTTTCAGAGAAGATCAGGGCAATGGGAAGAAGCATGAGCAGCACGGCCCAGAACAGCTTTACCCGCTTGTCAGGCTCTTCCCCGGCCTCCAGGGATTTGTAGGAGTAGGAGCTTGCCACCATGGTAAGGGCATCAAAGGAGGTGGCATAAAAGGCGATCATGGTCACTGCCAGCAGGATCAGTCCGGCTTTGGCCAAAGGCATTGTCTCAAAAATGGAGATGATGGCCTGGTAGAGATCCTGGGTCTCACCGTAAATACCCATCAGATCCAGCCTTCCATGCATCTGAAGGCCCAGACCATAGTTGCCCAGAATGATAAAGGAGGTAAAAGTGCCTGCCAGCCCGAAGAAATAGCCTCCCAGAACAGTCTGGCGTATGGTGCGGCCTTTGCTGATGGTGCCGATAAAGAAGGGCGTTGCCACGCACCACACCATCCAATAAGCCCAGTAGAAGATCGTCCAGTTCTGTGGGAAGCTGGAGGTGCGCAGGGCGTCCGTCCAGGTGGACAGGCCGATGAAATTCTGTGCCAGATTTCCGATGGAGGTCAGGCCTGTCTCAATGATATACCGCGTCTCCCCGCCGCAGAAGAGAAAGTAAGCTAACAGGACAAAGAACAGGTATACACAGGAGGCCGCCAGTTTTGCCACACCTTGCATTCCAAAGTAAACTGCCATGGTGTAGACCACACAGATCACAACAAGGATGGCGATAGTGAGAAGGTTCGTCTCCCGGATCCCCAATACCCGGCTTAAGGCCATGGAGAGAAGAGGAGTCGCCAGGGAGAAGGTGGTGGCGGTGCCTGCCAAAAGGGCGAAGACAGCGATCAGGTCAATGAGCTTTCCCCAGAGCCCGTCCACACGGCTCCCCAGCAGGGCGCGGCAGGCCTCAGAATATTTCTGCTTGCTTCTCTTTCGCACATGGATCATAAAGCCAAAGGAGACAGCCAGGATGATGTAGAAGCTCCATGGAATCGGACCCCAGTGGAACAGGGGATAAGTGGAGGCCCAGTCCTGCATAGTGCCCATCTCAGTGATATGGGGCTCCCCCGCATAGAGCATCCACTCACAGAGGGAGTAGAACAGGATGTCTGCTGCCAGTCCGGCGGTAAACATCATGGAGCCCCACTGAAAGGAGGAGAACTCCGGCTTCTCGGTATCTCCCAGCCTTATGGCCCCGTAGCGGGAAAACGCCATATAAAAGGAACATATCACAGCTCCAAGGCCTATGATCAGGTAATAGCTTCCCAGCTGGTCTCCCAGGAAAAAGCGGATGGAGCCCAGGATGGAGGTGGAGCCTGCGGGATTCACCATAAAAAGGAAGCAGAGGACCAGGATGGAGAGAAAGGGGATCAGGGTTGTGATCCAGTCCAACTGTTTCTTTAAGGATGAATGTTGGGAAAACTGCTGTGGGGTGTTATGATCCGTTTTCAATTGAGTTGCCTCCTTGACTTGTGTTCAAAAATTTAAAAATATTTTTTATATTGAACATACTATCACCAGTCTATGGAAAAATCAAGTAGTATTTCAAAATAACAATAATTTTGTAAGAAAAAAGGACTGTTAAATTAAGGGATTCTTCGTTATAATAGTACCGTTGAAAAAAGGAGGAATTTTTAGAATGTTAAGCTGGAAGAAATTAACAGTGATATTAGCCGTTTCTGTTTCCGTGCTGAGCGGATGTACCCAGAGTAATATCGTATCGCCCACTGCTTCCGGAGATGGCTGGGTTGAAGGAGACGGACAGCCGGATGTGGAAGTGGACAAGGATATCGACATTGACTGGGCTGAGGTCAGGGAGGATCTTCGCGATGAATTCCTGGAGCCCTACGGCGTGTTTGCTGATTATGTAATGGATCTGGATGTGAGATATGATGCCGGCAGCAATCTGCTGACTGTTCTTCTTCCTGTGACAAAGAGGACCACAGGAGATATTGCCGCAGTGTATGGAGAAGCTGTTCTGAAGGTGATCGGGACCTCTGTGGCTACGCAGAATTTCTATTATGAAGCGCCTGAGGAGGAGCAGGAGGACGGAGAGCTCTATTACGGCAGCTTTTTTGATGAACACGATGTACGTGTCCAGGCCTTCCACTATGATGAAGAGGGAAATGAAAGCGCCTACATTGTAAATGACACCATGAAAGCAGGAGAGCAGAGGATGCTGCGCCCTGCGGCTTAACGTGTAGTAAGGAGACAGCTGTTTATGACAAGAATTGACAGATACTGGAAACGGGCAGCGGCAGGGCTTATGGCGGCTGCCATGCTGATGGTCTGGGGGAATGGGACGCAGCTTGAGAGCTTTGCCATGACCGGTACCCAGCCCTTCCAAAAAAGCGGGGAGCAGGTTCTTTCCTCGCCGGGCCAGATCATTATCAGTGACGGACAGGCAGGAAACGGGGCGCAGAACGCTTCGGAGACCAATATTCAGGCCATAGGCCAGGGAGCCCAGCCGGTGCTCCAGGGTGTACAGATCACAAGTGACGGCAGCCAGAGCGCTTCCCAGGCAGGTGCGTCCTCTGCAAGTGTTCCTGCAGGGGATGTGCAGATCGCAGCCTTTGGAGACGTTTCCACACCTGTGGTGGATTCCTCTTCCTATTTCGGACCGGGCCGCCTGACAATGTATGCCAACCACGAGACAGCAGCTCAGAACCTGTCAGTTATCATTGAAAATGGAGCCGGGGGACTGATCGTAGTGGACGGCGGATGGACGGACAATGCAGAGTTCCTGCTGAACCAGATCAAGCAGAAGGGCGGCCATGTTGTGGCATGGCTTATCACTCATCCGGATTCCGACCATGTGGGAGCCCTGGCTGATATCCTGTACAAGCACAGCGGTGAGATCACCATTGACGGCATCTACTACTCCTTCTTAGAGGACAGCTGGTATGGGGAGAAGGATTCCAGCGTGGCGGGCATGGTCGGCTATGTAAAGGGAGCCTTTGCCAATGTACCTCAGGAGAGCCTCCACGGAAATATTGTGGCAGGCCAGGTCATTGACGCTGGTCCGGCAAAGATCCAGGTGCTGAACCAGGCCTACAAGACCACCAGTGATTTTGTGAATAACAGCAGTGTGGCCTATATGGTATCCCTGAACGGGACGAATGTGGTGTTCCTGGGAGACCTGGCAAGGGCCGGCGGCGCACAGCTTATGGCGGATCGCGACCTGGGAGCTTTAAAATGTACGATGGTCCAGATGGCCCATCATGGACAGAGCGGTGTTGACTATGAGGTATACAAGGCCTTAAGGCCCAGCGTATGCCTGTGGCCTACTCCGCAGTGGCTCTGGGACAATGACAATGGCGGAGGTGCCGGAAGCGGTATCTGGCGTACCATGGAGACCAGGAACTGGATGGTGCGTCTGGGTGTGAAGACAAATTACTGCATAAAGGACGGAGACCAGGTTATCGAGTAACCGGAACAAATATTGTGATTGACGATCAGGGCAGGTGCCAGTGTTGGCACTTGCCCTTTGGCGCGGAAAGGATGTCCCTATATGAACATGCTCCAAATGAGCGAGGCCATGCGGAAGGGCCAGGTGATATCACGGAAGGATCAGATAAGGCTGGTAGTTGCCCTGTCCATTCCTGCGATCCTGGAGCAGCTGGTAATGACCCTTATGAGCTATATCGATACGGCCATGGTGGGAAGCCTGGGCTACGAGGCAACAGCCGCCATCGGTGTGGTAGCCAGCACGATCTGGCTTTTAAACGGAATTGTCAATGCGGCTGCAGTCGGCTTTTCGGTCCAGGTGGCCCAGTATCTGGGGGCAGGCCGGGAGGCAGACAGCCGGAATGTGCTGTGCCAGGCCGTGATGTTCAATGTACTTTTCGGACTGTGCCTGGCCTTTGCGGCCGTATCAGTGGGGCAGTTTTTGCCGGGGCTGCTGGGAGCAGATGCCTCCATCCGGCCCTATGCCAGGGCGTATATCTGCACAGTGGGCATATTTCTGCCCTTTTCCATGGCGTCTGTCATGTACTCCAGCATTTTCCGGTGCAGCGGCAATGTGGTGCTCCCCAGCCTTATGAATGTGGGAATGTGCCTGCTGGATGTGGTCTTTAACTTTTTTCTCATCCATCCTGCAAGGCAGATCGGAGGCTTCACGGTATGGGGAGCAGGCCTCGGTGTCAGGGGAGCTGCCATGGGTACCGGATTGGCCCAGGCCTGTATCGGGCTTTCCCTTCTCCTGCTGGTGACGGGACGCAAGGGGCCTTTGAAGCTGCGGGGAAATGAGAGCTGGCGTTTTACCAGAACATGCATGAAAAATGCGCTCCATCTGGCAGTTCCCACTGCCTTAGAGCGCGTGACGCTGTGCCTTGCCCAGATCGTGATGACAACGGTGGTTACCAGCATGGGAGCTGTGGCGGTGGCGGCCAATTATGTAGCTGTCCAGACGGAGAGCATCTGTTACCTGCCTGCCTATGGAGTGGCGGCGGCGGCAACGGCCCTTGTGGGACAGAGCATTGGCGCAGGCTGTTCTGACATGGCAAAGCGTTTTGCCTATGGTACCACGGCTCTGGGCTTTGGCCTGGTGACACTGACCGGAGGCCTTCTGTTTGCGGGAGCCCCTGTGCTCACAAGTCTTTTAACGCCGGAGGCAGAGGTGATCGCCCTCAGCACCCGCGTGCTCCGCATTGTGGCATTTTCAGAGCCTTTGTTTGCTGTCAGCATTGTGGTGATCGGTGCGCTCCGCGGCGCAGGGGACAGCAAGGGCCCCTTCCTCATCAACCTGTGCAGCATGTGGGGGATACGTGTCATGACAGTGCTCCTGTTTACCCGCGCCTATGGCATCGTCGGCGTTTGGGCTACCATGACAGCGGAGCTGGTATTCCGTGGCAGCGTATTCTTTGTGCGGCTGATGAGGGGAAGGTGGATCCGCAGGGAGGCTTTGAGCTGATCCGTCAGTCATCCACGCAGGGCAGGCCGCTGTGGTAGGAATAATCTCCCAGCTCCATGAGAAGCTTTTCCAAAGCAGGAACAGACAGGGTGCGGTCTGAGCCTATGATGGAGTTGATGATGTAGTACAGGGTATCCAGCTTAGCCAGTGACTGGCGGAACAGGTCCGGGAAGGAGGCCTGGGAGGCAATGCGCTTGTCCCAGGGATTGCACCAGGTCTCATGGCGGAGGTTTAAGCTCCACACGGGATCCTCCACGGTATCTGTCACAAGCTTGCTGGATGCAACGGGAGCCTTGAAGATCAGGGATTCAAAGAACTCGATCTTGTCCTTCTTGCGGCTGTTTGGATCGGAGAGTGTCCGGCAGCCGAAGCGGATAGCCAATATGGAGCGGTGTATCATACGGGCCGTTACCTGATAGCGGTTCTTGTAGCTCAAGGGATAGAAGGCCTCGTTGATGCAGTCGGCCAAAAAACGGGAGATAAACTGAGTCTCCATGCCATTTAAACAGATCGTAGCCGCCTGGTTGAACTGGGAGGGCTTCTTTTTTTTGTACTTTTTTAATAGAAGGGCATCGATATCATTTTCCAGCTTGGCGTGAAGGCCGTGGTAGTAAGGACCGGGATGCTGGACATCGTACTTGATCCTGCCGTATACATAGGGGTGGCAGATGGAATCGCCTACATAGTGGCAGAGAAAGCCGCATAAAAAGGCAAGTCCCTGTTCCCGCTGCTGCCTGGATTCAATGCGTGCCAGTCTGGAGAAGGAGCAGCGGAAAAATTCATTTACATGGTGATCATGCATGTAGGAGCCTACATTGCGGTGGTCTCTGTGGCGCAGGATAGGGAGATTATAAAAAAAGATATCCGGCCCCTGAAGGCCCAACTGGTAGAGCCAGCGGTATTTGGCAATGATGAATTTCAAACTGTTGGTGGGCATATCATTATAGGCTTTCATGCCCAGGATATAGTGGGTGGTAAAACCTGGCATTGGCAGTCCTCTTTTCTTTGTTGTTTCGTAACTGTTCAGTACCCTCACAGTTACGTTGTTTCTTAACGAAAGTATAACATATTCCATATGAAAATGCGAGGTGGGAGGGAGTGCATTTTTGTCATAGAGGAGGGAGCGGTGGAATAAGACAGATAGTGAGAGACCGCAAGGCTGGGGAGTATGAGTGATGAGAGGTTTATGGTGGCTGGAGCAGATACATCGGATGGTCTGGGGGCCATGGACATTGCTCCTGTTCTTGGGAGTGGGGATATTTTATACGGTAAAATGCCGTTTTTTCCAGATAAGAGGCTTTCGGGTCTGGTGGGGAGCGACCGCAGGGAGACTTCTTGCGCAGGAGCGGAAGGAAGAGGAAAAGGAAGAGGAGGAAGGGGGAGCAGGCACGGGGAACAGTGGAAAGAGAACCGTCAGCCAGTTTCAGTCCGTGTGCACAGCCCTGGCAGCCACAGTGGGAACGGGGAACATTGCAGGGGTGGCTACGGCCCTGGCAGCAGGAGGTCCCGGAGCTCTGTTCTGGATGTGGGTCTCCGCCCTGATCGGGATGATGACAGCTTATGGGGAAACCATGCTGGGGATCCGTTACCGCTATAAGGGAACAGACGGGCACTATCTGTGCGGCCCCTTTGTGTATATGGAGCGGGGGCTGGGGGTCAAGGGAATGGCCGTTTTATACAGCTTTTTCTGCCTGCTGTGTTCCCTGGGAATGGGCAGTATGGTACAGGCCAATTCCGCTGTGGGAACTATGAGCTATACGTGGAATGTGCCTGCATTCACAGGCGGGCTGGTATTTACAGGACTTCTGGCCCTTGTGATATGGGGCGGCATCCGGCGCATCGGCTGTGTGGCGGAGAGGCTGATGCCGGCAGCCTCAGGCATCTATATTATGTTTTCCCTCCTTGTCATTCTTTCCTGCTATGACAGGATACCGGCGGCCTTGGCAGCCATGTTTTCTTCCGCCTTCCGGCCAGAGTCCGCAGCAGGAGGGGCTGCAGGATACGCGGTGAGCAGAAGCATACGCTATGGCATTTCCCGCGGAGTCTTCTCCAATGAGGCCGGCCTGGGCACCCTGGCCATCCTCCACGGGCCTGCGGAGTGCACCACGCCTCACGAGCAGGGGATGTGGGCCATGTTTGAGGTGTTTTTTGACACGGTCATATTATGCACGCTGACTGCGCTGGTCATTCTGTGCACAGCAGGGATCTCCCCTGATGAGCTCCCCGGAGAGGGAGCAGCCCTGGCTGCCTGGTGCTTTGGCAGCAGACTGGGAAGGGCGGGAGAATATCTTGTCAGCGGTTCTATGGTGGTCTTTGCCTTTGCCACCATCATGGCCTGGTATTACGTTGGAAGACAGGCCGGTGCCTATCTGGTGCAGGGGGTTACGGGGGACCGCCTGCTGGAGGGCATATTTTGTGACCGCATTTATCCCGTGCTATTTCTGGGAGCTGTTTTCATTGGAAGTGAGGGACGGCTGGATGTGGTGTGGCTGCTGTCTGATATATGGAACGGCCTTATGGCATTTCCCAATCTGACAGCCCTTTTGTTCCTTGCGGGAGAAGTAACTTTGCCTGTACAGGAGAATGGGACATAAAACAAAGAGAACGCATCATCTGGCGGATGATACGTTCCTTCGGAAAAAGTATTATTAAAAGGGAGGAGAGCTGATAATTGCTTACCAGCTCGAGTATTATGAAAAAAATCTTGTAAGCGTATTAGGTGTTACATGTATGTTCTTGTTTGTTTCTATGGTTAAAGTATATCGGTTAAACATGAAGAAATCATGTTGTTTATGTAAAGGTTTTTTGAATTTTGTGAACGAATTATGAACTTCTGAACATGGGGAAATATGACAGAAAAAATGACGGGAATAACGGGAAAATGTTGCTATGGCAACACAAAAAGGCACATACAATTTTAAAACAATAATTAGATAGTTACATAATAGTATACGTACTAGGCAGCTTATTTGATTTTTTCAAGCTCTTGCCGGAACCATTCCATATCCAGGTGGGTGTATACCTTATCCGTCAGATCTTTGATAGAGTGGCCCATTAGCTTTTTACGGGCATAATCATCCATGCCGGCCTTTTTGGCAAGAGTTGAAAAGGTATGGCGGCCGTCATGCGGAAGATGGCCGGTTATGCCCAGAGCCTTCAGCTCCTTAATCAGCGAATAACGGATTGAGTTGTCATTGTAAAGGTAGGAGCCTTTAAAGGGGGCGGGACGTCCAAAAAGGACAGGGCGGCCGATGGACAGGGCCTGCTTATAATAATGCTCCACAATAGGGAGGATCCTGGTATGGATCGGAATTGCCCGGTCAATACCTGCCGGCGTTTTGATTCCTCCTGTAAAAACCAGGTTCTGAAAATCAACGTTCTCCAGGGCGATATTAAATAATTCGCCCGGCCTCCAGCCGGAATAAAACTGCACCAGGGTAGCATCAATGAAAAGAGAACCGGAATGTTTCCATAAAATTTCACGTTCATCAGCACTGTAGGGGCATCCCTCCCGTTTCTGCGTTTCTTCTACACCGATATTGAAGGTCCTGGCATAGTTTTCAGTGACAATACGGAGAAAAACAGCATAGTCAAACAGCATATTGAGCAGGGACTTTATATTCCCCTTAATTATGGGGGAAGCCTCAACGCTCTTTCCCTGATTGGGCCCTCTGGTTGCCAGATGGGAGGCATTCTCAATGGTTTCCTTTAGCAGAGCCGGACTGGTGTCACGAACCTTAACCTTATACAGGGGGCTGCAGTAGGAAAACTGATTCTCATACCGTTTCCGCATAATGTCATCGTAATTGTTCTCTTTGATGTAGGAAGGACACCATTTGTCAAACAGTTCCTTAACGGTGATATCCTTATAGATCGCCGTGGGATTCTGATTGTATTGGGTTATGGCCGCATAAGCATCTATTTTGGAAGAGTAAGAGCCTAAGAAGTCATATGCATAATAAGCAGTGCCTTTTCCTTCATTTAAGACCAGGCGGGGATTTACGTATGCGGCGTAAGGCCTGCGCCGTTTTCCGCTTAAGGTCTTGATTGTTCCGTAACCATTGGGAAGGCGGAAGTCCATATCTGTTGTTGTAGTCTTTGGAGGCCGTCCGCGTCTGGGGGCCGGAGGGGAGCAGATGGGATATCCGCAGTGTGGGCAGGAAGCGGCTTTGTCGCTTACGTTTCCATTACATTCAGGACACAGAATAAGAGCCATATATACACATCCTTCCTAAGTTTGAGTATAAAAATAACACCCATTGCAGAAATGGATGCCAGATGGTATAATATTCACAGGTTGGGAGACCTGATATTATTTCTGGCATTGTGTCCTGCAATAGTATCTGTAAAGACCGTTCCTGTTGGCGCAGGGGCGGTTTTTATTATGCTGCCGGATCATTCTTCAGAGAGAAGATCACCGATATTGATAGACAGGGACTGATAGATACCTACCTGGATATCGCTGGCAAAAGGGAAGATGGTGGGAGCTGCGTCCTCCTCATAGCGGTATACAGTGGTGCGCTCTTTTGCCGGATCCACAATCCAGTATTCCCTGACGCCAGCGTCAGAGTACAGCGTGTTCTTTGTGGAGTAATCAATCTTCCGGCTGCCGGGGGAAACAATCTCTGCAATAAAGTCTGGTGCCCCCTTACAGCCCCGGTCTGTAAGCTTGCTCTTGTCGCAGATCACAGAGATATCAGGCTCTACCCAGTTCTTGTCATCCGCGTCCAGGTTGACGGCGAAGGGGGCAGGGTAAACCTGGCAGTCTCCGCCCTGGGATTTGACATATTGGTGGAAAAGAGCAGACAGTTCCATGACAAGCTTTTGGTGGATCCGGCTGGGTGGGGCCATGGCATAAAGCCTTCCATCAATCAGCTCGGCCCGTTCTCCCTCCGGCAGGTTCCAGTAATCCTCCGATGTATAATAGCGTTGTTTCGGCTGTAACATGAAAAATCCTCCTCTCATGGACTTATAATAGTCTGTGCACCCAATCCATCATAAGGAAAGGATGACATATATGACAAGAAAATACATACGTTATAAAGACAAGAAAGTATACGCACTGTATTATAAGAACAGAAAAACCATATACTATAATCTTGACTTCGAGGGTGTGGCACAGATCTATATCATAGTATTCTAACCAATGGCCCAGGATTGGGTGTATTATGGAAGAATACCATTCAGCCTACTGTATGAATGGTCTTTTTTGGAGTAGAGCGCAACTGAATGATATTGTCTGAATTAGTTTGCGATAACGTTCCTTTAGGCAGGCAACAGTAATCTTCTAATTCACTGGCGGTACAGCCGATCGCTCTGACAAAATCCAGTGGCTGAATAATATTGTACTCCAAGAGTAAATTGACAGCCTGCTTATGGGCAAATGGCTGCTCAATAGGCATTTCGGAGTCCAGAGGCTCGTGTTGTCGGTAGTGTAAATAGGTTAATTGATCATTTAGGTATTTAATTTGATTTACCGTTAAAATATTGAGAGACTGGCAACGATAAATCATGGCAGCAATAGATACCTTCCATTTGGCTTTTAGCTGGATAAAATGATCAATAGAGGAGCTAAAAACGTCACCCCCAAAGCTTTCCGCAGGAAGTAAAAATGCGCCTGCAAATCGGTTTGCTTCATCCTCTAGTTTTGAGTGGATAGTTTTATTAAGTATATCTTCCGGAGGAATGTTACCAGCGTGCATAAGCAGGTGGCCTAGTTCATGTGCGATTCCAAAACGTATACGGCAGTTTGTATCTTTGTCACGGCTCATGAAGATAGTGGGAGTATTGTTGCTCCATTCGGATAAGCCATCCAGTTTACCGAGATTAAAATGGGAAGAAGAAATCACAATGCCATTTTTTTGGACAACATTAATAAGGTTATCAATAGGGCCATTTCCAAGATTCCAAAATTTACGTAATGTTTGAGCATAGGCTTCTATCTCATCATTTCCAATAGGTATTATTTCGTGATAATCATAATCTGCCTTAGGAAATTTGACCTTAGGAAAATCAATATACTGTGAAAGGTAGCTGTTGATCTCCTGTAATATCTCAAGCTTTACCTCTGCTGCTTTCAAATCTTTGGCTTTGGCTGTCTTTTTACTTCTGAAAAATATACCGCTGGATGCGGAGGTATTGGCAAGAAGCGGTTTCCGAAAGAAATCCGGCGAGTATCGTAATACATCAGCAATTCGGTTTAATGTGCCTTCGGATGGCTTACTTTTTCCTGTTTCATATTGTGAGACAGCCTGCTTTGAAACCTCGATCAGCTCCGCCAATTCTGGCATGGATAAGCCGCGGGAAACTCGGGCCTGATAAATCCTATAAGGAATGATCTCCTTTTGTGTAATCATTTTTATTCACCTGATACAATTAAATTTTTGATTTGAGCTGCTTGAAGGATTTCACTCTTTAAAGTGGCAACATTTTCTTCAACCAATTTCTCAGGGACATAGTGATAGTATTCCGTTATCTGCTTAAGTAAATCCAGTGAATACAGGATACTTGTAAATGCCGGATCAGGAACCAGAATATTAAGGTGTTGAAGCTTCTGGTTGAAATAACGATAGCCGATAATGGCATAATGCTTAGGGGGCCGCGTACTTAACTGGTTATCATTTTCAGGGAGAAACAGCTCCATTTGGGCTACATCCTCCCGATTGCCTTGGGCAAGTCGTAATTTATAGGCAGCTTTACAGGGAAGCCTGTTAGGCTTTACTGTTCGACATACATTGATCACATAGTCATGGGTATCTAAGAAGACTGCAGATCCTTTACAAAAATTTGTTTCCTTAATGGAGGCAAAATAATTTGCAGATGTCAAGGGGGCAGAATTTTGAAATTGCCGTTTGACAGCATAGTCAAGAATTCGTCCATATAGTTCATCTGCACCATTGAGGAAGGAAGCATTATCCTTCCAGAAAGAAGTAAATGCGGCTGTTGCTATTCGGATAGTATTAGCAATAGAAGCCCTAACCCCAAAAGAAAAATTGTCTTGAAATAATTTCTCATCAAATGCCATATATACACTCCTTTATGAATTATACAAGTATTGTATATAATAAAATAAAAAACTTCAAGTATATTTTATAAAAATGAGAAAAAAGTCAAGTGGAATATAAACATGAGTATAAATTAGCTTACTCGTTTTATCTCCTTATAATGATTAGCTTTTAGCCTTTAGCTCGTTACAGTCTTTACAAATTTGTAATAAGCGATGTTCAATTTTGTCACGAAAATCAGCCTGGTATAATTCATCTAAATTATTTGCGAAGCTAGAACAATATAATTTGTCACAGAAATATTTGAATGCAACAACTTGTTCTTGCGATAAGCTATTTGAAGAGTAGGTACATAAATATAACAAATAATCAACAGATACAATATAAGCAATACGAAGAGGCGTATCATAATCATTAGAAAAGCAATTATGTGAAAAAATATATTGCCATAGTTGATACCTGTCTTGAGTTTCATCGTGATTTTCCCAGCCACCATCCCGAAAATATTGCAATATTTCGTGTCTCTCTGAGAATTTAAAAATTCCATCAAGTGCATTTAGGCAGATGAGGGTATTTCTTTTCAAAAATTCATTCGCACCATCATAATCTATAAGATTAATAAGTTTTTTTGCTATATCCCATGAAGCTACAAATGGTAAGTAGCCAATATAATTTTCGATTAAAATATCGTTCACAACGGTCTTATATCTTTTTTCACCCACAAAAATACGTATAAGAGCGTGACATACCAATATAAGAATACCCCATGTAATTACGGACAGAATCATACCCCTGTCTACGCCAAAGGGTATAGATGCCACCAGAAATAAAGCAATATAAAGTACAGAAGATATCAAACAACCTATCAAATTAGTATTTTTTATAAATCGCATATAATCCCTTCTTCTTAATTACGTAAGAGATATTGTCACATTTATCCGGCATGAGGAAAGTGATCTTCTGGCGGAAATTGTTCCTCTAACTCCTCGGCGGTCTGTGGGTGGATATTGGTTGCAGTCAAATCTGATGGCATTTTGAGACTATCACCATCGTCAAAGTGTAACTTTTTTATCAAACGTTGCAGATCTTTCCAATCATTATCATCGTATTGAGAAAACATTTTGAAAATATTCTTCGCAAATTCATTTTCTCCAGACATAATACGATCAATGCGAGCAGCATAATCAATATCAGGTTCAGAGAACATGGGGCCAGAACCTTCTGTGAGCCATAAATAACTCACATTAAATT
Organism: Lacrimispora sp. 210928-DFI.3.58; assembly: GCF_020554865.1. GTDB lineage: Bacteria > Bacillota > Clostridia > Lachnospirales > Lachnospiraceae > Enterocloster. The sequence goes on along the minus strand of NZ_JAJCIC010000002.1, from coordinate 182,394 downwards.
CACGACAGATAGATTTTAGCATTTGCTCAGTGAAATTATTTGCCCCATTTTCTAAGCGGCTGATAGAGGCTTTTGTTACTCCTAATCGGCGGCCAAAGGATTCTTGACTCAAATCTAAAGTTTTGCGAAGTTCTTTTAAACGAGTGTTCATTGTAATACCTCCTGTAAAAACAATACTATAAAAAGTTACGTAAGTCAACAAAAAGTTGCAGAAAATCATTGACAAAGTTTATTTACGTAACTATAATGTAAACAGAATCAACAAAAAAGGAGGATAGCCATGGATGATTGTAAAAAAGAGTTAATTGAATCAACAGCATCAGAGTTTAAAAACTTGTCACCAGACAATAAGATGTTCGTTCTCGGCTACATGATAGGAGTACAGAAGGGAAAAACACAAGATGAAGCAGAAGAGAAGCAGTCAGCCTGACGGGGCAGAGGAGGAGAAATTCCTAATGATATTTAAACATCTAAAATTTGGGGGATAAAACTATGTATGAAGTGCATTGCAATTATGGCTCCTCTCTGTTCAGAGATGAAGAGGATGCATTAAACGCTCTTTGGATGGTTGGATTATACCACGGTATCTCTATTGACAGAGAGCAGGTGAAGAGAGAGCTTGAGGGAAAATCATATTATGAAAATTTCCCCATTTCGATTGTAAAAGCAGAATATTGATCCGAGGCATAAAGCAATATCAAGAGGGGGCTGTCAGAGATGCATAAGAATCGGATACGGACTGCCACGGCGGCAAAGATTATGGGAGTGTCATCTACCTACCTGTTAGAAAAAATGAGGCTGGGAGAGTGGGATATCGGAGAATATAGAAAGAATGGCAACAGAGCCAGCCCTATCATATGGGTAAATAAATTGGCCCAGTATTTGGGTCGGAGCATAAGCGAGATAGACCAGGCAGTTGAAGAAATTGAGGGAGGAGCAAGACGATGAGTCGAGACGAAGAGAGCAGATATTGGAGAAAGCTGTTTTATGCAGCGAAGGATGAGGCCGAAATACGGAAGTTTAGGGAAACGGTATGGGTGCTTGCATGTATTTGTTCTGTCCTTGTGAATTTATTTTTTCTGTTTCGTTAGGAGGAATCTTTCCCTGAAAGACAGTGACCGGGAGAGCTATCAAAAATGGAGGAGGCGGAGGAACCGGCACCAGAACCGGCGGACGGCTTCATTTTCCTGGGAGATGTGTGATACCAGAAAGATATGGGGCCTTCCAGGGAAGACCATAAGCTATATCGGGAAGATCCCGTGCCATGAATGTAGCCGGATAGATGATGATGAAACCATGTGTCCCAATATCGGCCATCCCGAAAAATGCCCTCAGAAACGCTATACGCTCCGGGTGCGGAGTGTTGCATGTGAGATCCTGGGACCGTATGTCCTGTATACGGTCAACGGCCACAGCTTCCGGGAGGACGAAATAGGGCGCATAGAGATCTTACACCTCCCCGGAGGTCCGCCATGACAGAGCTGGAGAAAGCCTGGCAGAATGCCCGGAGCATAGAGAGTAAGGAAGAACATACCAGGGCGGCCATTATCGGAAGAACACAGCGCGGGGACAGGATATGTGTGTTTTACCGGGATGCTTCCGGCAATTACTGGTATGAGACCAGATTTTGGAACGGGAGGGAGGAGATCTCTGAGGAGGAGCATATTTTCGGAAGGAGACTAAGGAACTACTCAAGGAGGAGACGATGATCACAGGAGGAATTACACAGCAGGAACTGCAGGTGTTTAAGGGCTCTGTCCATATAGGCGATTACATTACCTGTAAGGAGTCCGTAAGCAATGGAGACGGAAGCGGTTCCAGGACCGTGCTTACAAAGATGCAGGTCACAGGGAAATTACGAAAGAAACAGGATACAGCGAAAGTACGATCAGTAATACCCTGAAAGGCCAGGGGAGAAAAGAAGCAGACGAAGAGCGGGCGGCAAGGCTGCAGGAAAAAGGTCTCTCCGTTAGAGAGATCGCTCAGAAACTGGGAAAATCAAAAACAACCGTGCAGAGGCTGTTAAAGGCCTACGGGCAGAGGGAGAAAACAGAATGAATGAACTAAGAGAAAATAATAAGGTACAGGTAACAGGAAAAATCATCTCAGGATTTACCTACAGTCATGAGGTTTTTGGCGAGAAGTTCTACACGGTGGATCTGGCATCGCCCCGCCTCAGCGGAACGGAAGATATCATCCCGCTGATGGTGTCAGAGCGGCTTATGGATGTCCGGCAGGATTATTCGGGATGCACTGTGGAAGTGACTGGGAAGTTCCAGTCATACAATCGCCAGGAAGAGGCAAAAAGAAGGCTGATCCTGTTTTTGTTCGTGAAGGAGATCTGGTATACAGAGCCAGTGGGCGGCGATCAGAGCAACCAGATCTTCCTGGAAGGTTATATTTGCAAGGAACCGGTCTACCGTAAAACGCCGCTGAACAGGGAAATCGCCGACCTTCTGCTGGCGGTAAACCGCAGCTACGGAAGATCGGATTACATACCCTGTATTGCATGGGGCAGAAATGCCCGCTATGCGGCAGGATTTCAGGTGGGTACCAGGATACGTATTTGGGGACGTATTCAGAGCAGGGAGTACACAAAGAAGCTGAGTGAGACGGAGAGCGAAGTACGGACGGCCTATGAGGTGTCTGTTTCGAGATTGGAGGTTGTGGATGAAGATTAGGGTATCAATGCAGGGAGCATACATGGTGATGGAGCTGGAGGACGGACAGGCGCGGCGGATGTTCTGGAAGATGGCGGAGCTGCTACGGCTGGCTGGAGGGAAAAAGCAGCCAGGAGATCCGGCAGAACCAGATATGAGAATTCCGGAGACCCGACACGAAGAACGGAAACAGATGGAGGTACCGCCGGCAGAGAATCCGGCTGCCGGGGATTCCGTCCTTGATGGTCCGGAGCTTGCTCCTCTTCAGGAGGAAGCAGAACTCCTGATCCCTCCAGCGGAGGAACCGGGGCAACCGGAACCGGCGGAGGCCCCACAGCCTGCAAAAATGCTCTATAAGGGATTCATGTATATCAAGTGTCCAAACTGCGGGGAGGCAAGAGGATATTTCACAAGAACCGGATCGGAACGGTACTTCTGCAAAACCTGCGGAGAAACCACTTTTTTTGATGCTGCACCTCTGGTCCCCATATATGTCCGGTGCGAATGCGGGAAGGGATTCCGGTATATGACCAATATGACCGATACAGCATTTGATATCAATTGCCTTGACTGCGGGGCGCCGGTAGCTGTGAAGTGGAATGAGAAGAAGGGCTTATATGAGACGATCAGGGAGGGAATGTAATGAGAGACATAACAATACCGCTCACCAGCCAGGCAGAGCTGCTGGTTCACGTGACCGAAGAGATAGAAAAGGATTACCGGGACTGCGCAGCGAAAGCAGGGGTAATCGGTGGCGATGGAAAAGACTGCGAAACATGCAGCTGGTGGGGGCAGGACATTGGATGCGAAGGTATATGCCAGCTCCCGGAACTGGAGAAACTGCTGGAGGAGGATGCATGACAGAAAAGGATTTACAGATCCAGGATCTGAAGAAGAAGCTCGCAGAACTGAAGGCAAAGTACCGCTGGATCCCGGTGGAGGAGCGGCTGCCGGAAGGTAAGGATTATATCCTGCTATCATTTGAAAATTTTTCAATTCCGCTGGTGGGGCGCTATGAAGAAGACACAGAGGGCGGTGCCTTTTATGTGGGCGATGATGAAGATAGCTGTGCCAGCCAGGGTTTATATGTCAATGCCTGGAGGCCACTGCCGGAGCCGTACCGGGCAGAGGACGTGTGAGCAGAATCGGAATTTTATTTAAGGAGAAAAAGGAAACTATGAAAAAATATGATGTACATGGAATGGTGCCAGTAGTAGCTACAATTACTGTAGAGGCTGAAAACGGAGAAGAAGAGATTGAAATTGAAGCAAAGAAATTTAAAGGAGTTCATGCTTATGCTGGAAATGGTGGGTTAAATAAATTGATTGGTGTTGCTGGATCTAACGAATCTATAGAAGCTGATGGAGAACCAGAATTTGATGATTGGACAGAACATTAAGCAGATGAAATGATAAGAGTAAAATTAAGATTGAGGAGGCAGAGATGATAGTCGGACTTCACGATGCAGAGAAGGAGTATTTTCGAAACAAAACATTTCCGAATTATGCCATCATGAAAATATCTGCATGGCATAAAGCGCAGGGAGATATTGTAGAATGGTGGAATCCGCTATATCAGTATGACCGGGTGTACAGCAGCAAGGTATTTGATTTCACGCCAACAGATCCCTATCTCCCAGAGGATGCAATACGGGGAGGGACTGGCTATCGTGACCTGCCAATGAACCAGGAGCTGCCGCCAGAGATTGATGCTATGTTTCCGGATTACGGCATCTATCCGGAATGTGACTATGCGATAGGTTATCTGACTCGTGGATGCCCCAATCATTGCCGGTGGTGTGTGGTTCCTAAGAAGGAGGGCCAGATAAGACCATACCGGCGATGGGAGGATATCGTGAGGCAGGATACGGACAAGCTGGTGTTGATGGATAATAACATCCTGGCTTGCGAATATGGCATACAGCAATTGGAAGGTCTGATCGGGAGCGGATACCGCATCGACCTCAACCAGGGCATGGATGCGCGGCTGGTGGATGATCGGATTGCGAATATTCTTTCAGGGCTAAAGTGGATCAGATTTATCCGTTTTTCCTGTGATCAGAAATCACAGATCAAGCCCATTAGGCAAACTGTAGAACTACTGGGCAAGTATGGGGTGAAACCCTATAGGATATTCATTTATCTTCTGGTAACGGCGGATCTTGAGGATGCTGCTGACAGGGTGGAAGCATTGAAAGGCTATAAGGCAATCAATCTATACGCACAAGCAGAGCGTAATGAACGGTTAGGAATTCTGCCAAACGAGCTGCAACTGGAATTCCAACAAAGATATGTTTATGGCGGATGCTACCGATCGGAGACCTGGCAGCAGTATTGCGAAAGAAAAGGACTTATTCAAAATTAAGATTTGAGGAGGTAGCAGGATGGCGAAGTACAAAGCAGGAGATACATTCCTTGCAAAAGCTACAATTGAAAGCGTAGATGAATCGAGACGAGCACCATACTTTCTTGATTCCAGTATTGGATGCGGTTGGTGGAGCGAGGCGGCTCTGAATGATTACCGGATGATGAATTGCAAAGGGTGTAAGTGGCTTGGAAAAAGACATCAGAAATGCAGCTGTTGTGTAAGGAACCAGAATATTAAGGATAATTATGAAAACTGAAATTTGGCTGCCGACTGCCGAGTGTCGGAGAAAGCAGGGTTATGATGAAATTGGCAGATACAGTAAATGGAATGACCAGCGCAGATTACAAAGAGAGATTTATTGCAGAGTACCAGCAGTTAATTATCAGATACAGGGGGTTGAAGAATATGCTCAATAAGTGGGACAGCGGGGCAGAACTTGGTTTTGTGCCAACTTGTCCTAGAAGCACGTACGATATGCAGATTAAGGCTATGACAGATTACATGGCGGTTCTGGAAGCAAGAGCTGTGATGGAAGATATTGATTTGGATACAAGTGCTTCCCTTTGTGAATACAATTAAGAGCGCCGAGAAATGAAACTGAAGTAAGATTCAAAGAGGAAATAGAGCATCAAGATGAGATGGGAGAGCGCCGTACAGAGGTGATCTGAATGAACTATGAGACAATATACCAGTTGGATATGTCGGACATACTGGCATAGAAGGAGAATGAATGAAGAAACAGAGAGGGAGCAGACGCAGGAAAATACGGGAATTGAAGGCCGAGAATACCCGTCTTAGCAGGCAATTATGGATAGCACAATGTGACTTAAGAGAGTTAAGGGAAGGATTGAAGCATTTTAGGGCAGCGAAAAGATGGGATGCCGGACGCGAGGAAGCGCCGGAGCATATGGAATATATTATCGGGGAACTGGCACAGATGATAGCAGAGATTATTGTAAAAGAACAGGCCTTGAAAATTAATTGTGAGTACGGAAGCCGCATGGCAAATGAAAAGATATATACTGCTGACATTTACATAATGACAGAAAGAAGGTGATTCCAATGGGGCAGCAGGGAAAAGTAAGAAAGCACAAAGAAACAAGCGGTACATCAACCGTCCAAAGTATAATGTACCGCTCTTCTGCTTAAGGACAGTATACCATATTCTGGCTCCTTAAGCAACCAAAGGAGGCAAAAATACATGGAAAAAATGAATATGGATAATGCAGGGAAACCAACTGTAAAAAGGGGCATCATTAATAACGTGCTTGTAGTCATGTCAGTCTATATATCCTCGGAGAATTTACAGATATTGGAAATGGTTTTGAATGATGAGTTATTGAAAGTAAAAATGGAAGAGATCACCACTCTTCCGATTACATACCATAATGAAACCGATCAAAGGAACCAGTATATTATACAGCTGTTTCTCATAAAGAAGCATCTGAAAGAGAAGACAAAGGAATCGTATCTGAATGCAGTAAAGCGTCTGATAATCCTTATTAATAAGCCATTAAGTGATATGGATGAATCAGATGTGGCGTATTATCTTCACTGGTATGAGCACAGAAATGAACATGCTGGAGGGAAGAGAAACCAGGCTACTACAATTAACAATGAAAGGCGTTTTCTTTCTGCCTTTTTCACGTGGATGCGGCGCGAGAAGCTGATACGGTGTAATCCAGTGGAAGCAGTAGAGCCGCGAAAAGAAATAAAAAAGCCTATCGATTATTTTTGCCCAGAGGATATGTCAAAGCTCAGAGACGCCTGCCGGACGCCCAGGGAACGCGCCCTGGTGGAGGTATTGAGGAGCACCGGGGCCCGTGCGGGAGAGGTGACAGACATTACCTTAGACCAGATTGATCTTACCACTGGGGATATTATGATCCTGGGAGAGAAGAGCAGCAAGTACCGTCCGATATATCTGGATGATGAGGCAAGGTACTATTATATGAAATATCTTGCCAGCAGAGATGATGATAGTCCATACATGTTTCCGCAGTCACGTAAGCCATATGGAAAGATGACAACGGGCGGGATACGAAGTGCATTGCAGGCAATAGGAAAGAGATCTGGAGTTAAATGCCGGATATATCCTCATAAAATGAGGAAGACATTGGGAATGCACCTGAAGAATAAGGGTGTTGATATAGGAACCATACAAGAAATTATGGGACATGCCAGTCCGGCGGTTACTGCCCAGTATTATGCACAATCTACGCCGAAGACCCTGCGTTATATACGGGAACGGGCCGCGTAAAGGGATGCCATGCCGCCGATGGGTGACTGTCGGCGGCCCTGTTACAAATATATAGGAAGGAACGCTTATCCGTCCTTGTAATGGGTATTAACAAATGGGGGATATACAAAAATATTCAGGATACACGAAGGAGCAGGATGGGATGACGAAGCATTACGATGACTATGATTATGAGGAGGCCATCCAGGAGCAGGCGGATAAGCTTGAGGAATGGGAACTGGAGCGCTTAGCAGAAAAAGGGGAGGCCTGCTGCTATCGGACTACCACAACGAAGTCTCCAAACCTGGAGAGCGGCGCTGTCCTTTTGGAGTCACAGGTGTATCCCAGCTTTGCGAAAAAGAGCGATGTTCCCAGAACAAAAAAGAGGAGGGAGAGTAAACCTTCCCAGAAAAACCTGAATGATAAAAATTCCAGAAGGTATATGATACGCCTTGCCAATATCAATTTTGGGAAGGGAGATATATGGGCAACTTTTGGCTGGAATGATTCCTGCATGCCAGGGGATATCACGGCAGCCAGAAAAGATGTTAAAAATTTCATTGCACGCATTAATTACAGGCAGAAGAAAGCGGGGAAGCCCAACATAAAGTACATCTACATAATCGCATTTGACGGACATACAAGGCCACACGTCCATATCTTAATGACAGGCAAGGGGATAGACCGGGATGAGCTGGAGGAGCTGTGGGGAAAATGTGACCGCCCAAATACGAGGAGGATCAAGCCAGACGATAATTTCCTTCTGTCCGGCCTGGCTACATATGTGTCAAATAATCCGCGCGGGACAAAAAGGTGGTGCGCGTCAAAGAATCTGACAAAACCAGCGCCGCCTACCCGGAGCTATTCAAAATTCAGCAGGACAAAAGTGGGAAGGATGGTAAAGGATTATACTGTTTTGGGAGAAGAGATGGAAAAGGCGTATCCGGGCTATCGGTTCCTGGATGCAGAGGTAAAGTATAATGACAAGCTTGCGTTGTTCTACATTTATGCAAGGCTGATGAAGCGGCCTTGACCGGGCTGCCATATGGTATGCGGTTAGAGGAGGAATGATCGTGCCAAACATAAGACGTGTGGACTGCCCTTTTTATGTAACGCGCAGCACAGCGGATAAAAAGAGTGCCACGATTACATGCAGGAACATAGAAAATAACCTGGGATTTGATGTCAAGAACCAGGTTGTTTTCCGTGCCCATGCAGAAAAGGAAAACTATGCCCAGTTGTTTTGTGAGGATATGTACGATACATGCCCATACTATAAAGCGATATACAGATATGAGAGTCAGAAAGGAGAAAAAAGAAAACATGGCAAAGAAGAGGATAAGCTTACGGGAAAGGGTGGAGCTGGCAGAAAGAAAGGAACGTGACGCAAAGCGCCGCCTGCTTGAAAAGGATGAGAGGATGCGGCGTGCGAATGCGATTGCAGACGGTTCACAGCTGTGGATCACAGTGCTGGCTGCCAGGCTGGGTGATGTGGTGCACATTGATGCAGAGGAATTTGAGGCAGCAAAGAAGATAAGATATCTGGCAAGAAGGAACCAGGACGGATCCATGGATATGTGTACGGAGGTGATGGTGAAAGAACTGCCAGGGGAACAGGAGGAAACGGGACACCAATAAATGCGCGTATGCGTACACGCGCGCGCGGGAATAGTAGAAAGGCGCCAGGTAAGGCGCTTTTTTAATGCCCTGAAACCGGACAAAAGCGGTCTTCTCTGGGGTGGGAGATTTTCATATTGCGATCTGATAGAATCGGCTTAATGGTCGTGGAAGGGGAGGAGATGGATGGCAAGGCAGAAATGGCAGGAATGGGCTCAGAATCAGGATAACCTTGCCATATTAACGGCATGGGCAAGGGCGGGGCTGACGGATGCAGAGATTGCGAAGCAGATAGGTATAAGCCGTTCAACGCTTTCAGAATGGAAAAAGAAGAATGATAATATCCGGCAGGCATTGTCAACGGGAAAGGAATATGCGGACCGTCTGGTGGAAAACAGCTTGTTCAGAATGACACAGGGGTATGAGGCGAAAAAGAGGAAGGCAATTAAGCTGAAACGCGTAGAGTTTGACGAAAAAGGCCGGAGGGCAGCGGAGGATGAGAGGATCGAATATGCAGAGGAGACAGAGTATGTGGAACCGGATATTAAGGCCATTATATTCTGGCTGAAAAACCGCAGGCCGGAGATCTGGAAGGAAAAGGTGGTACATAATGGGAATGATGATGAGGGCGGAGGCATTATTGTCCTGACACAGACACAGGTAGAGGAGCTGCAAAAAGAAGTGAATGGTGAAGAGAAGGGAAAATAAAAAGATAAGGGATGCAGCTGGATCAGAGCGTGTTATATGGTGTCCGCAGCCAAGGCAGCAGGTAATGATGTCAAGGACGGAATTTGAAGCGCTGTATGGCGGGGCGGCAGGAGGAGGGAAATCAGATTACCTGCTTGTGGAGGCGTTAAGGCAGGTAGGGATACCCCATTACCGCGCGATCATATTCAGGAAAACATACCCAGAACTGGCGGACTTGATAAGCAGAAGCCATGAGCTGTATGGGGCGGCCTACCCCAAAGCCAGGTATAACGAAAGCCGGCACGAATGGAAATTCCCAAGCGGGGCAATTATATATTTTGGCTCAATGCAGCACAAGAAGGATAAACTTAGATACCAGGGGCGGCATTTTGATTTTGTCGGTTTTGATGAGCTTACGCATTTTGCACAGGAGGAGTATGAGTATCTGTTTTCCCGTACACGTTCATCCGGGCCGGGACTGCGGACATACATAAGGGCTACGGCTAATCCAGGGGGGCCGGGCCATGCATGGGTCAAGGCACGTTTTATCAGTATTGCAGAGCCGGGAACAACGATTGAGCAGGAAGTAGAAATAAAGGGGCCGGATGGGAAAAGCATACGGATGAAAAGGAGCCGTATTTTTATCCAGAGCAGCGTATTTGATAACCAGGCCCTCATGGAAAATAACCCGGAATATATTGCGAATCTCGCAATGATGCCAGAGGCGGAGAGAAAGGCCCTGCTCTATGGTGACTGGGATTCTTTTTCCGGGCAGGTGTTCACAGAATGGAGAAATGATCCGGCGGAATACCAGACCCAGCAATGGACCCATGTTATTGAGCCCTTCCGCATACCGGAGGGATGGATCATTGGCAGAAGTTACGATTTTGGTTATGCGAAACCGTTCTCTGTCGGGTGGTATGCAGTAGATTACAACGGATGTGTATACCGCATAAGGGAGCTGTATGGCTGTAAGGAAGGCGAAGCCAATAAAGGCATTGAAGTGGATCCGGCTGGGCAGGCCCGTATGATCCGTGAGATTGAGTCGACAGATGAAAACCTGAAGGGCAGAAGGATAGCAGGGGTAGCGGATCCCTCCATCTTTGATGTCAGCAGAGGGGATTCCATTGCAGACATCATGGCGCGGGAGGGAGTGTATTGGAGCCCGGGGGACAACCACAGGATAGCAGGAAAAATGCAGTACCATTACCGTATGGCCTTCAATGCAGAAGGCAGGCCCATGTTTTATGTATTTAATACGTGCAAGGCTTTTATACGGACAATCCCTCCCCTGGTATATGACGAAAAAAATGTTGAGGATATTGATACGACACAAGAGGATCATGTATATGATGAGTGCAGATATTATTTGATGCAGCACCAGATCGCGCGGAGGGAGAATATGAAAAAACCTGTGCCGCTGAATGATCCTCTGGATCTGTACAAGAAGGAGAGGCAGGGGACGTATCAATTTATACGGATTTAGGAGGTCAGAGTGGAAGACAGAGCAATGGTAAACGGGGATGAGAAAGATCAGGCAATCGGGACAAAAGAGATTGAGGGGGCGCTGGAACGCCTGCTGCGGTATAAGCAGGGAAAGTCAGCGCTGGAGAAAAGAGTAGTGAATGCAGAGGAGTGGTGGAAGAATCATCACTGGGAGAGATTTGCAAGTGACTCCAGCAATGAGAATGACCCGAAGCCTGCCAGCAGCTGGCTCTTTAACAGCTTAATCAATAAACATGCAGATTTCCAGGACAACTATCCTTGCCCGGCTATTCTTCCGCGGGAGGAGTCGGATGAGGAGACAGCAAAGATCCTTTCAGAGGTTGTCCCGGTTATTCTGGAGCAGAACCATTATGACCAGGCCTACAGCGCTGGTTCCTGGGATAAGCCTAAGACAGGGACGGCCATTTATGGAGTGTTTTGGGATCCTTCAAAGGAAAATGGTCTGGGAGATATCGAAGTAAAATGCCAGGATATCATGAATATATTCTGGGAGCCGGGGATAACGGACATACAGAAATCAAAGGATATTTTTACGACAGAGCTTATGGACTGCAAGGAACTGGAGGAGCTGTATCCGCAGGCAAAAGGACTGGCAAAGAGGACTGGCGAGATTATAAAGTCAGAGTACATATATGAGGAGAATATTGACACTTCGCAAAAGGTGCAGGTGATCGACTGGTATTACAAGAAAAAGATAAGGCTGCAGAATGGCGGAATACGGACGGTCCTGCATTACTGCAAGTTTATCCCTGGCTGTGTGTTATATGCAACGGAAAATGATGGGAAGCAGCGGGAGAGCGGCTGGTATGACCATGGGAAATATCCATTCGTGTTTGATATCATGTTTCCCGACAAAGGTACTCCGGCAGGCTTCGGCTACCTGGATGTGATGATAAATCCCCAGGAATATGTTGATAAGCTGGATCAGGTGATCCTGAAATGCGCATCCCTCAACAAGCCGCGCTATTTTGCTACGGATGGAGTTGGGATCAATGAGGAGGAATTTGCCGATCTGAAAAGGGATATTGTCCATGTGACAGGCAACCTGGATGACAGAACCTTAAAGCAGATATCGCCCCCGCAATTGTCAGCTTATGTGACGGAGATACGCAAGGAGAAGATAGAGGAGATCAAGGAAACCTCCGGCAATAGAGATTTTTCCCAGGGCGCTACTTCATCGGGAGTCACGGCAGCATCCGCGATTGCAGCCTTGCAGGAGGCGGGATCAAAATTGAGCAGGGATATGATTAAGGGTTCCTATGCTGCCCATGCGGAGGTTGTAACGCTGGTGATAGAGTGTATCAGGCAGTTTTACACCCTGCCCCGGTGCTTCCGCATTGTACAGCCAAATGGGAATGCTGGTTACATTGAAATTGACAACAGCATGTTAAGTCCCCAGCAGGCAGGGCTACCGGGCGGCCAGGAGGAAATTTTCAGCAGGCGTCCCGTATTTGACGTGAAGGTATCAGCGCAGAAGGCCAGCCCTTACAGCCGTATAGCCAACAATGAGCTGGCAAAGGAGCTGTTTGGGATGGGTCTGTTTAACCCGCAGATTGCAGATCAGGCTGCAGTAGTGGTAGATATGATGGATTTTGACCGCAAGGATGAGGTCATGAAAAAGATAAGCGAGAATGGGACCATGTACCAGAAGCTGCAGCAGATGGGGCAGCTGGTAATGCAGCTGGCGGCTATGGTGACAGACTTCTCGCAGAGGCCGGATCTGCTGGCCGCAGTACAGGAGATGGTTGGAGATGCTACTGGTATGGGAATGACAGGAGTCAATGTAGACCCGAGCAACCAAATTTCAACAAATAGCCTGGGGAATGTCATTAACCAGGATAATAGTACGGCTGGCAAGGCACGTGAACGCACGGCTACGGCTACGGAGGTGAAGTAATGACACAGGTGAGGATGACAGAGGTTCCGGGGTATTACCACTTGCGTATAGAGGGCCATGCAGGATATGGGGCGGATCATCAGCTGCCGGAGGGGCATGATATCGTATGCGCGGCTGCTTCCATGCTGGGGCAGACGGCAGTCCAGAGAGTATTGGATATGGCAGAGGAGGGGAAGCTGGGAATCCATGAAATGGTAGTGAAACCTGGGCTGATCGATATTAAGGTGATACCGAAGGGCGCGTACAAAGAGGAGATCAAAACCACAGCCAAAACTGTCCGGACAGGCTTTGAACTCCTGGCGAAGGCCTACCCGTCCTATGTATTTCTGGGGTGGGAGATTTAGCGCTGCGGATGTGCTAACATGGGATAAGACACTCGGGAGAGACCGTGTAATAAGACACTCGGGAGAGACCGTGCAACATGACACTCGGGAAAGACCGTGTAGTAAGACACTCGGGAGAGACCGTGCAGAAAGGAAAGCGGAATATGAAAAGAATATGGTTAAATCTTAGGCTTTTTGAAGGTGAAGGCGGAGCAGGAAGCGCAGTGTCTGCTGCAGGAATGGCGGGAGGGCTGCCAGGAGGGCAGAGCGCTCCGGGAAGCGCCGCATCACAGGGAACGGCCCCGCAGCCCCAGCAGGGAACGGCTGGCGGTGAAGGAGAACCAGAAGCTGGAACACAGAAGGGCTCCGCTGAACCGACAGAGGAGGAAAGGAAAGCACAGTACAGCCGTTTTAAGGAGGATTTCAAGGATCTGTACAGCCAGGACGTGCAGAAGGTAGTAAACCGCAGGTACAAGGAAAATGAGCAGTTAAGGAAACAACTGGATTCCTATGACCCATTGCTGAATATGTTGTCTTCTAAGTATGGCGTGGAGGGGACAGACGTCCAGGCCATCATGGACGCCCTGGACAAGGATAATTCTTTCTGGGAAGAGGCTGCCTTGAAGGAAAATATGTCTGTAGACCAGTACAAGAAGATGCAGAAGTATGAGTCAGAGCATAAGCAGCTGGTGGAGGCCGCCAGGAGGGCAGAGCAGAACCGCCAAAGGGAAGAGACCTATGCCAGATGGGACCGGGAGGCAGAGGCGTGCCGCCAGAGGTATCCCCAGTTTGACATGGAGATAGAGCTTAACAATCCCCAGTTTGTGCGCTTGCTGGGGGCAGGACTGGAGGTGGAGGCAGCATACAGGGCATGCCACTTTGAGGAGCTTGCCAGAGGCATAGCGGCCCAGACGGCACAGGACACGAAAAAGAAAGTGGCCGACAATATCCGTTCCGGCCAGGGACGCCCGGCCGAAAACGGCGTAGGGACAGGGGCGGCAAACAGCGCAAAAATTAATGTCATGGAATTATCGAAAGAGGAATTTAGGAAATTAGTTGACAGGGTTAAGAGGGGAGAGGTTGTCACCCTTTGACCGGAGAGGAGTAAGAGTGAAAAAATTAATATTATTGAATTTGAGGTTATTTGAAGGGGCTCCAGCTAACGTTACAACAGCAGATGGCATGACGGTTGAGATGAAAACCTTCTATGACCGTAACCTGATTGAGAATGCAAAGCCGTTGCTTATTCATGACCAGTGGGCGCAGACCAGGGATATTCCCAGGAATGGCGGAAAAACGATTGAGTTCCGCAAATATGATGAGCTGCCGAAAGCAACTACCCCATTAACAGAGGGCGTGACTCCGGACGGGCAGGCAATGAATGTAACAAAGATTGAGGCAACGGTGCAGCAGTACGGCGGTTTTATTGCATTATCGGATATGCTGATCTTAACGGCCATTGACAACAATATTGTTGAGGCGAGTGAGCTGATTGGAGACCAGGCGGGGAGAACTCTTGATACCATTTCCAGGGAAGTGATGAACAGCGGTACAAATGTGCAGTATGCAGAGGGCCAGGTAACAAGCAGGTCAGCCATTACTGCTGACATGAAGCTTACAGTGAGAGCGGTCAAGATGGCGGTAAGATTCCTGAAAAAGCAGAACGCAAAGCGGATTAACGGGTATTATTACGGGATCATTAACCCGGATTGCTCCTTTGACCTGACGGAAGATGATAAATTCGTGGAGGTTGTGAAATATAAGAACCCGGAGAGGATCTACCAGGGAGAAATTGGCGAGATTGAGGGCGTAAGGTTTGCGGAGACAACCGAGGCGAAGATCTTTGCAAAGGCTGGCGCGTCCGGAATCGATGTGTATTCGACATTGATTATTGCTGCCAATGCTTATGCGACAACAAAGGTTGAAGGCGGAGGACTGGAAACGATCATTAAGCAGCTGGGATCTTCCGGCACGGCGGATCCGCTGAACCAGAGAGCAACGGTAGGATGGAAGGCATTGAAGGTGACAGAAATCTTGTCCCAGCAGTATATGGTCCGGATTGAGACAGCATCCAGCTTTAATGATCATGTGGAGAACTAGGGGAGGTAAAGATGAAGAACGAGGAAAAGAATACGGAGGCATCGGGTGTACAGATGGAGAATGCGGGAGCATCAGGTGTGCAGAGGGAGAAAATGGTAAGCTTCATGATTCCGAAGGGCAGGAATGAACTGGACCGGGCGGATGTGTTTGTAGGGGTCAACGGGAAGAGTTACCTTATCAAGCGGGGAGTTGTGGTCGATATGCCGGAGGCGGTAGTTGAGGTGTTGAAAAACTCCGCAGCCCAGAACGATTATGCGATCCAGGTCATGGAGAAGCTTAAGGAGCAGGAAATAAAGGAAAATTGACAAAGGGCGCAGGGAGGAGGAAAGAGACATGATAATGGTCAGAGGAAGGAATCTTATCATCCCGGTATCAGAGCGGCAGATAGGAACAACATATGATAATAATTCCGAGGTGAGGTATATTCGCATTGACCGTGTTATGGCAAGAGGTATTGATATCTCCCACCTGAGTTTTAGACTGGATTTAGAGTATGGGAATGATGTAATGGATACCTGTATGGTTGAAAAAGAAGTACAGGAAGAATACATACTTTTGATCTGGGAAATCCCCAGATCCTGTGTTTCAATTGCAGGGACAGTATGGGTATCCATTCGAGGATATGATGAAAATGGAACTATCAAATGGGCAACAAATAAAGGAGCTCTATACGTAGAGAAGACTGCTTCAGGGGAGACAAGCGAAAAAAATCTTACAGAGATGGAGCAATTGGAACAAAGGATTGATGAAAAAATCAATGCTCTGGATCAAAACGAAGATGAGCGTAACAGAGCAGAAGAAGAGAGGAGAGAAAACGAAAGAAAAAGGCTGAATAATGAGGCTTATTGGCAGGAACTGGCAGAATCAGCCATTACATTAGCTAGAAAAACATTGGATGATGCAGAAAAAGCTGCAACGAATGCTGAAAAGAATGCCAGTAATGCAGCTTCTTCAGCTGAGTCAGCGGATCATTCCAATAAGCTTGCTGAATCATATGCCAGGGGTGGCACAGGCGTCCGCGAAGGAGAGGATACAGACTGCGCAAAATTCTATTACGAAAAGGCAAAAGAGGAGGCGGAGAAATCAAGCTTTGATGGAAAGGCTGTTAGTGTATCGGCTGTTGACATAAGTGGAGTTTTAGGAGAAGCTGGTGCAAAGAGTGATGTTCAGTCTTTATTGAATGCTGTGGCGGCCCCAGCGTGGGATGACTATTCTGCGGAAGCCGCAGAGGTCCCGGATGCAAGAACAGCTATTACAGGATTGAAGACAGGAATAAAACTTCCAGAACTTCTGTCAAAAGTGAAGGCAGCCCTCATGGGGTTGGTGACGCTGGGAGAGATGAGGGCATTATTAATTAATAATGGCCTGACTACGGAAGCGGGGAAATATTTTCTTGATGCGGCTTTTGGGAAGACATTAGCGGATATGATCGGTGATACATCCCAACTGCCGAATTCAGCCGCTAATCTTGCAGAGGCTGTTGTTGCATTAAATAACAATTCTTCAGAAGAGTGGACACTGATAGGATTAGCAACGGGCAACAGTAATCCGTATACGCTCAAAGACACTCTTACCAATTATACGAGGGTAGCATTATGCAGCTGTTCAGGGACAGAAGAGGCAAATATTGGTCAGATTCTTGCAACTACAGAAGTTCCGATATCTATATTTAAAACCTCTAACATCCAGGCCAGATGGGACGACGGTGGCACAAATAAATTAGCGTTTTCTATATATATAAACGATACATCTGTCAGATTGGCAAACACAGGTGCAGGGAGCGCTGTATTATTCGGCATTAAGTAATCTACTCAGATGAAGAACTTGCCATTACTATCGATAATACACTCTTATTTTTGAGTCTGTAGTAGCATTGGAGCCAGTATTTATATAATTGCTTAAATATATATAGCTACTGGTTGCCATTACGACAACTTGGGCGTATGATTGAGCGCTTGCATACGAACCAGACCTAAAATTTCGCTCCTCGTCAGCGGAAAGTTCATCTTTCGGAAAAAGAATTGAATAGCGGATGGTACTATTGGCACTTAAAACTACACTAACTAAGATTTCATTAAAATCATCTGGAAAGTACACTTTTTCTTTGCCAGTGACCTCATTTAAAAAGATCCAGCCTTTTGAATTGTTATTTAGCGTATTAAAAATATAGACCTATTCATAGAAAAGAGGCGTAAAAATGAGAGATATAAGTTTGTGTCATCCCCGCCTGCAGATTCTGGCCGCACGGTTAGTAGAAGAGTGCCAGAAAGAAGGCTTGGTTATCAAAATAGGGGAAACATTGCGGACAGTGGAAGAGCAGGACGCACTGTATGCCCAGGGCAGGACTGCTCCAGGTGCAATTGTGACGAATGCAAGGGGAAGCAGTTACAGCTCTTTTCATCAATGGGGAACAGCGTTTGACTTTTTCAGAAATGATGGGAAAGGCACTTACAATGAGTCAGGGCAGTTCTTTGAACGTGTCGGTGCCATTGGAGTTTCTTTGGGATTGGAATGGGGCGGAAACTGGACAAGCATTGTGGATAAACCTCATTTCCAGCTGCCGGATTGGGGAAGTACAACGGCGGGGATTAAGAAATTGTATAGTACTCCGCAAGAATTTATGAAAACTTGGACAGCGGGGCCGTATGGCTGGGTAAAGGATGGTTACGGATATTGGTACTGCCGGGCAGACGGCAGTTATCCCGTAAATGCATGGCATGTGATCAACAAGCATTATTATCTGTTTAACCGTGATGGCTATATGATGACAGGCTGGCATCGTTGGAATGGTACAATCTGTGATCCGGATGACGGAAGTGGAGACTGGTATTTCCTGGACAATACTCCGAATGGATCGTTAGAGGGAGCCTGCTGGCACGAGAGGGATGACAGAAAAGGCGCCTGGGAGATCTGGGAAGTACAGGATCCGGATGACGTAGAGTAAAAGGAGGAAGGACGATGGAAAAAGCTGCACTGATTTTAAAGGATGGTACAAGTATAGAAATGGAGCAGGCTGCAAGCTTGTCTGCTATCCAGGTATCGGCACAGGATCGGGATGGGATGGTTGAAATATGGAAAAAATTCACTCCGGAAAATCTTGAGGAGGTGCAGGTCAAGAACAGTTCTGGTATGGTGACAGGAAACTATGCGGATCTTGTACTGGTGTCAGAAACCTCTGTGATGGCCTCAGATGGTTCTGTGCGGACAACTTACAGGCTCCGTGAAAAAACAGAGGTGGAAAAGCTTACAGAGCATATGGAGGCGGTAGATGAAGTGCTGGAGATACATACTGGTGCTTTGAATGATCTGGGGGAAATAACAAGTCTGATGGCAGAACAAACGGAAGGAGAAGCGGAGTAATGGCAAGATTCTATGGAATGCAGATTAAAGAGGGCTCTATGGTGCTGGAGGATGTGCCAAAACTCTGGCGGACAAAGACTGCGTTGTGGATGGAACAGAACCCATAGGAGTGATGAGAAAATGAAGAAAGAATATGCATATCTGCTGCAGGGAGCTGTAGCAGCGGTTACTGCCTGGCTAAGTGACAGGCTGGGGATACTGTTCCCGGTGCTGTGTGTGTTACTGGGAATGATGGCGATTGATTATGTTACAGGGATGCTTGCCAGCAAGGCAGAGGCATTGGATCATCCGGGCGATTCAAATTACGGATGGAGCAGCAAAAAAGGCGCTAAGGGTATTATTAAAAAGGTCGGGTATATGTGTGTGATCGCGGCAGCAATGGTGTTGGATTACGTCATATTTGCAGTATCTGGCAAATTGGGTGTATCAGTGCCTACAAGTGCATTTTTTGGACTGCTGGTAGCTGTTTGGTATTTGCTCAATGAACTTCTTTCTATTATTGAAAATGCCGGGAGGATGGGAGCGGATGTGCCCGAATGGCTGATCCAGTATATTGCTGTCCTGAAAGACAAAATTGACAAAGGTGATTATGAAAATGGAGATAAGCCAGCGGAGGAAGGCGGTGATCCGGCTATCTCCCGGCCGCAGGGTCAGGGCGGCAGGAACGATTAATCTGTAGTCGCACCGGGAAAACCGAAGAAAGGGGAACAATGGAAAAATATATTGGATGCAAACTGATTGAGGCAGAGCCTATGACAAGAGGCGCTTATAATGATTACCGTGGATGGAAAATCCCAGATAATGAAAATCCAGAAGATACAGGATATTTGGTTAAGTATCCAGATGGATATGTCAGTTGGTCACCGAAGCATATATTTGATGCTGCTTATCTGTCCGTGGATGATAACAAGGCCCTCCCATCTGGTGTCAGCATCGGCCCTAAAATGGTAGATGATTTTATCTCCTGCATTGATACGCAGACCATGGGTGACCGGACTACAGTAGTACGCTGTGTGCTGCGCAATGGATTTGTAATTGTGGAATCTAGTTCTTGTGTAGATCCGAAAAATTATTCTGTTGACATGGGGAAGGAAATCTGTATGGGGAAGATAAAGGATAAGATCTGGGAGCTGTTAGGATTCCTTCTGCAGACGGCCTGGCATGGAATTGTATAAGATATCATGAGGTTTAGCCCGGGAATACCCTGGGCTTTTCTTGAAATCGGAGGTATGAGGTATGACATTGGGTGAAATGGTTGAGCGGATTATCCGGCTGCGCGGGCAGCAGTATGATACAGATATTATGGTCGGATGGCTGAATGAGATTGAGGGGCAGGTAGTGGAGGAGGTAATTAACCGGGCAGAGGGGCTTGATATCACGTTTGAGCCTTTGATGTATGAGGAGGATGCGGAGCGGGAGCTCACTATCCCAGACCGTTTCCAGGATGTCTATATCAATTATCTTTTGTCAAAAATTGATTTCAGCAACCAGGAGACAGAACGCTACAACAATGATGTGATTATGTTTAATTCTGCGTTTGAAGCATATACAGCATGGTTCCGCAGAAACCATATTCCAAAGAAAGGGAGCCTTTTTACAAGGTTTTAGGGTGGTTGATATGGCGAGGCTGCCAATGTTGTCCATGGCCCCGAAGGCGGATGTGCGCCAGATCGGTTCCTTTGCTGGGCTGAATAAGGGATTGGTGATTGGGGAGAACGAATTTTCGGACATGAGAAATATGTCATCTGACCGTTTCCCGGCAATCAGCACAAGGGAAAAGAGGGGAGCGGTAATAAAGGAGCTTGCGGCCCCTCACGGGCTTTTTTATAAAAATGGTTTGCTATATGCAGATGGCACAAAGCTGTACTATAAGGGCAATGAGGTAGAGGGAATCACTTTGTCAGACACGGATAAGAAGATGGTGGGAATGGGGGCTTATGTCATTATTTTCCCGGACAAGGTGATGTATAACACGGTGGACAATACAGTTACCCAGATGGAAGCTTCTTGGAAGCAGAATAGCTCCGCAACGTTTGCCCCGCTGACTACAGGAAGCACCATGGTCAAGATAAGCTGTACGGGGATAGGGGCAGGCTTTTCACAGTATGATGGCGTTGAGATAAGCGGCTGCTCCAATGAAGAGTTTAACAAGACAACGGTTATCCAGGAGATAGCTGCGGATTATATCGTAGTCATTGGGGACCTGTCGGGCAGTTTTACCCAGGGATCCGGGCTGGAAGTGAAGCGGAAGGTGCCGGATATGGATTATGTGTGTGAAAACAGCAACCGCATCTGGGGCTGTTCCAGCGCGAATCATGAAATATATTGCTGTAAGCTGGGGGATGCCACTAATTGGAATGCCTTTGAAGGGATCAGCACGGACTCCTATGCGGTGACAGTGGGAAGTGATGGCGATTTTACAGGTTGTTTGTCGCATATGGGGTATGTGCATTTCTTTAAGGAGGACACCATCCATAAGGTCTATGGGGATAAACCTAGTAATTTCCAGATAAATACTCTCTCGCCTTCCAGGGGGATCGCCAGGGGCTGTGAAAGGACTGCCTGTGTGGTAAATGAGACACTGCTGTATGTGTCAAGAAGCTGTATATGCAGTTATGACGGGGCATACCCGGAGTCTGTTTCTGATGCATTGACAGGGCTCCGGTTTACAGCAGGCCTGGCCGGGCAGTATAACGGAAAGTATTATGCTTCCCTGCAGGACAGCACAGGAACATGGGGCCTGTATGTATATGACCTGGAAAAGGGAGTATGGCACAAGGAGGATGAACTGCAGGCGGCTTTCCTGGCATATGGGGAAGGGCAGCTGTATTGCATTAACACGGAAGGGAAGCTGTTCACAATTGCAGGGAACCGGGAGGAGCTTATTGAGTGGATCCTGGAAAGCGGGGATATGCTGGAGGGATCTGTTGAATATAAGCATTTAAAGAGGATACTGTTTAACCTCCTGCTGGAACCGGGAAGTGAAGTGGACATATTTATAAAGTGCGATGGGCAAAAGGAATTTCAAAAAGTGAATACGTTTAAGGCAAGAGGATATAGGACGCAGGCTCTTACAGTAGTGCCGGAACGCTGCCAGCGTTACCGTTACCGCCTGGAGGGGAAGGGTCCGGCTGCCCTGATCGCAATGAGCAAATATATTGGTTATGGAAGTGATATGAATGGCAGTATTTAAGCCGCTGGTATTGGATAAGGAAGAGACGGATATCAAGACGGTCATGTCGAAGCTGTATCGGTTCTGCGAAGAGCTGAAATATACGATAGAAAATCTAAGCCTGGAGGACAATATAGGGAAAGGCACACTGGATGTCCTGGCAGAGCGGCAGGGAATAACGCGGGAGATAACGTTTAATACGGACGAATTTAGGATCTCCTTTGAGAGTGAGACGGAGAATATGCGGACTGCCTTGAGCCAGTCGCAGGAAAAGATAAGCCTTCTGGTAGAGAAGGGCGGCGTTGTTGATACAATGCTGACCAGGATGGAGCTGTATGGAGAATTTATTTCATTGAAGACAGGGCAAATTATCATACAGGCGAATAATATGGCCCTTGATAAGAATGGGAATGCAGATTTTTCTGGGACCATAAATGGAGGAGCCATTAACATCCAGAATAAATTTGTGGTTACTCCGGCTGGCGCTTGTTATATAGACGGGACGCTTCGGACAGCAACGCTGAATCCAAATAATGGGGTATACGCAAATGAGCTGGAAATATATAACGACAGTGATTATGTGAATAATGTTACCGGGAACATGACCTGCAGTGAGGCATATGTGTCAGATACATTGAACTGCAGGAAGGTGTACCAGACCTCGGACAGGAGGCTTAAACAGGATATTGAAAGGATAGAGCCGGAAAAGGCGGCAGAGGCGTTAGCAGCATTCCGGCCAGTGAGCTTTTCTTTTAAGGGAAGCGGCAGGAGCGCGGTTGGGTATATTGCTCAGGAGGTATATAAGGGGCAGGAACGGCTGGATAATCTTCCCTTGGTCAGGCGCCGGGGAAGGTATCTGGAATTATCCTATGACAGTTATGGAGCGCTGTACGCAGCGGCAATACAGCACAACCAGATGCGCATTGAACGGATTTCAGCTGCATTGAAAAGGATGGGAGGGAAGGGGAATGTCAAGCTTTAACATGCCAGCCATAGGAGGCAGCAGGCAGGATATAAAGAAGGTATACAGCTATATTCAGATGCTGAATGACCAGCTGCGTTATAGCCTTGCCAATATTACCCCGGAAGACAATTTTTCTCTGGATGCCCTGCTGCAATACCAGGAGACAGACACATCCATTGCACAGCTGGAGCTGACGATGCAGGGGATGATATCCCGGTTTGAGAATGTACAGGAGAATTTAGAGAGCAGCATAAAGGTAATGAATGGAGAGATCGCCTTAAAGGTCAGCGCAGCGGAATTGTGCTCTGAAATATCGGCCACAGCAGAGGCCATTACCTTTAAGACAGGGTATCTGGTTATTGATACGGATAATTTTAAGCTATACAAGGATGGGACGGCAGTATTTTCCGGAACAATAAGCGGCGGCTCCATTAATATCAATGACCAGTTTATTGTATCTGCTTCAGGGGAAGTGATAACAAAAGCAATTACATATTCCGGCCAGGTGACAGTGAATGGACTCCTGTATTCTAATTATATGAGAATCGCCGGGGATGCGGATGTCGAGGGACAGTTGAACTGCCGTTATCTGTATGCGTCATACGATGTTTCCTGCGAAACGCTGTTTGAAAGGTCAGACAGGAGGCTTAAGGACCATGTGGAAGAGATACCAGATGAAACGGCCCTTGCCATTGTACTGGGACTGAAACCTGTGACGTTTGCATTTAAGGATTCTGGGAATAGGTCTATGGGCTTTATTGCCCAGGATATTGATGAACTGCAGGAGCAGGCTGGCACGGAACTCCCTCTTGTGAATCATGAGGGGGAGTACATGTCGGTGCCATACAGCACGAACAGCGTATTGTATGCGGGGGCGATCAGGGAGCAGCAGAAGCTGTTAGATGGATTGGAACGGAAAATACAGGAGATAGAGGAGGCTGAAAATGAAGATTGTATTTGAAGAAAAGGATATTAATATGGCGCTTATGATGATGAACCAGCTGAAAGTAGAGGGGATACAGCAGGCAACTATGCTTGTGTCCATCAATAATATCCTGAACAGCGGGAAACAGCTGGAGGATAAGGCAGAAAAGAAAGGGGAATAAAAATGGCAGTAGGAAGCATTGTTGATTATTTAAAGAGCCAGGGGCAGGACAGCTCCTATTCTGCCAGGAAGAATCTGGCAAGCCAGTACGGTATAGGGAATTACAGCGGGACGGACAGCCAGAATACGCAGCTGTTAAAGCAGCTCCAGGCACAAGGAGCGTCTTCCGCAGGCCAGCAGGCAGCGTCTCCTGCAAATGTGGCAAATGGCCAGAATGTGACCATAACACCTGTTTCCGGCTCTAAGGCAGCCAGCCCGGCGTCAGAGTATATTACAGGCTATAAATATTCACGCTTTTCACCATCCAGTAAGACGCAGGCTTATGGAAGCAAGCTGGAAGACCTGGAGGACAGTAAGCCGGCAGAATATAGCAGCAAATATGATGGGATCATAGACGGGCTGATAAGCGACATCCTGAACCGAAAGGAATTTAATACGGATGACGTGTATGACAGCGATCTGTATAAAAATTACCGGGACAGCTATGTCCAGCAGGGGCAGAAGGCCATGCGGGATACGATGGGACAGGCGGCACAGCTGACGGGCGGATACGGCTCTACCTATGCCCAGGCGGCAGGACAGCAGGCGTATGACAATTATCTGAGCCAGCTCGGGGATAAGACGCTGGATATCTATGACAGGGTATATGCCCAGTATCTCCAGGAGGGACAGGAGCTGTATAACCGTCTTGGAATGGTGAATGAACAGGACAGCATCGATTATGGACGCTATAGGGATACTGTGGGGGATTATTACCGGGATCTGGATTATTATTCCGGCAGATATGACAGTTCCTATAATCAGGATTTCGGGGAATACCAGAGCGATCTGGCACAGCAGCAATGGGCAGAGGAATACGCATACCAGAAGACCCAGGACGCCTTGGCACAGCAGCAGTGGCAGGCACAGTTTGATTATCAGAAGGAGCAGGACGCATTGCAGTATGCGCTACAGCAGCAGAAAATGGCATCCTCCATGGCGCGTAGCGGCGGCGGGAGCGGAAGCGGGAAGAGCGGGACGTCTTCGGATAAGTATGGGGGATATAAGTATGCTGACCTTGTAGCAATGGCAAAAGAAATGCTGGCTATGACGGATGACAATAATGAATATCTGTATGATTCGGGCGCCGTTCTTTCTGCACTTCGTGATGCCGGAGTTTCTGAAAGAGAAGAAAGAGAGAAAGTCTTAAAAGCGGCTGGCGGCAATGTGGAAATTGGAAGAAAAAGTAAGTCAGTATACTAAAAGGAGAGGCTATGGCGAATATATTAGTAGATGCTTATGAAAAAAAGAAGAGGCAAACCAGTATAGAGAATGCTGGCGGTACAACGGCAAATAAAAACCCTCTGGTAGCGGCATATGATGAAAAAATAGCTCGTGAATCGCAATATGCGCGTGCGTATGCAGAAAAGATGCGCAGACAGGCCCAGCAGGAAAAACAAAGGGAGCAGCAGATCCAGCAGGGCCGGCAATTGACAGACTTTAGGCGGACGGAAAGGGAGGATTTGGCGGCAAACAAAAATGCGGCTACAACGGAGCTCGTTGGCAAATCCTCTTCCTACCTTCCTTGGACAGAGAAATGGAAACTGGCCAAACGCCAGGAGCAGGAAACAGCCAGGCAGCAGAGACAGGAGAAACTTTGGACGGATATTCAGCGGGCTGATAGAGAAAGCGGTACGGAGGCGTATGACCAGATTATCCAGAAGGGAAAGCAAAGCGATAATGTGTTTAATGCCAACTATGGCCTGATTGATTATTTAAATAAAGATAAACGTGAGGTGTTACGGGCAGCGCAGAAGAATTTTACATATATGACTGACCGTGAAAAGGAACTCTATTATTATCTGAATGGAAGATATGGGGCAAAGGCGGCGTCAGATTTTGTGGATTCCTTGGGGAGGGAATTAAACCGCAGGGCAACGGATACAGCAAGTACCAATACTGCGGCCTTTGCAAAGGAGCATCCGGTAGTGGGGACTGTATTGGATGCAGGTATTGCTGTCGCAGGAAGTGGAGCCTATCCTGCATTACTGTATGAGCAGGCAATTAAGGGAATTACAGGGGATTATGAGGAGATGGATCCAAATGATCCCCGTTTTGGTGGATCCGTCATGACGGAGGGAATACGCACAGGAATAACAGACAATGAGGCATTAAAGAGTATTATTCCCAATGATAATGTCCGGGATTTCCTGGTAGGCACAGGTCTGTCCATGGGAGAAAATATAGGGCGTCTTCCGTTTGGAGTAGGCGGACTGGCAATTGCTGCTGGCGGGGCTGGCCTGTCGGGAACTAGGGATGCACTCCAGCGGGGAGGTAACACCCAGCAGGCAGTTATGCTTGGAGCTGCAAATGCAGCAGCGGAGGCATTTTTTGAGAAATTCTCACTGGAAGGTTTGGAAGGGCTAAAGACAGCGCCGGGCAAGGGTGTAAGAATGTTTCTTAAAAATATGGGGAAACAGGCGCTTACAGAAGGATCCGAGGAAGTATTTACAGAGGTTGCGAACGAGATTTCTGATAAACTTATTATGCAGGAATTGTCTCGGTACAGCACGACATACAAGAACTGTCTGGATCAGGGAATGAATCAGACAGAGGCAAAGAAGGCCGCCTTTTTGGAATTCTTGCAGAATGTTGGCCTGGCTGGTGCGGGAGGTGCGTTATCGGGTGGACTCATGGGGGCTGGGAGTCAGGCAGTTGGTAATATTGCATTAAACCAGTATGGAAAAACTCTTAATGAAGATTATCGTGATTATGCCCAGGGAATTGATACTAATAGGGAGCATTATTCAGCAGAGGAGTATTATGATGAGGCAGTTAATCTCCAGCGGCTTGCAGAGGACTATGCTGGGCGTCAGAAACGGGGAGAGTTTATAAGCAACCGTGATAAGGCTGATTATGACATCAGGATGGAGCAGTGGCTTAAGGATATGGCAGAGCAGGCGAAAAAGGGAGAGGAGCTGCCAACGCATACGGCTCAGGAAGCCTCTGAATTGAGACAGGCAGAGAAGTTTACAGGGGAGGAAGAAAAGCAGGAAGCAGGGGCCGATAATGAGCCTGAAACAGCAGAAGAAACAACTGTGCCAGAGAAGAAACAGGCTGCCTATGACCGGGCATATGATATGATTGCGAACGGAGAACAGGAAAGCCAGAACCGGGAAAATGAAATCCGGGTTCCGATACTGGAAAGCCGGAAGGCGCAGGAGGCAGAGGCCGTGAGCAAGGGGCAGGAGGCCCTGACGGCAGAGGAAGGGGAGAATGCTGCTGCATATGTCCCGGCTTATGGGAAGCGCGGCGGCGAGGTGCTGACAGAATCCTATGACGGATCTGTAGAAATTCCTGTGTACAACCGTGCATTTGGGCGGGCCTATGATGCTGGTTATCATCAGATAGATATGGGGATAGCAGAGCATGCGGCTATTATGTCGGTGCTGACAGAGGAGCAGTTTAAGGCCGCCTACAAGGCAGGAGCACAAGATTTTAATGATGCCTACAAAGTTGACCTGAAAACCGGGCAGCCCACCAATATGATCCAGGGAGCGCCAAAAACAGGCGGATTGGGTACAATATCAGAGAATGCGACTAACGCCCAACGGAGGATAGGGGAATATATTGGAAAGAAAACAGGTCTTACCATCAATCTTGTGGAAAGCCTGGATGTAGAAGGAGCAGAAGCTTCCTATAAAAATGGCCAGATTACCTTGTCAGTAAATGCCAGTGACTTTAATGGGGCAGTGACACATGAAATCACCCATTTCATAAAGGAATATTCACCGAAGGGTTATAAAATGTTCAGCGATATTGCCATAGAGGCGGAGATGAAAGCACAGAATGTATCGTATGACAGTCTGGTTGAGTCATATGAGGCAAGATACTCCCAGGAAGGCCAGGAGCTGACGAGAGAGGAGATCATGGAGGAGATCACAGCGGATGCCACGCAGAAGTTCCTGAATGACCCGGAATTTATTGGAAGGGTTATGGAAAAGGATAAAGGCCTGGCAGAGAAAATCATTGATTTCCTGACGGATATTGTAGATGCAATAAAGGAGATGATAAAGGTTGGCAGTACCCGTTCGGCGGCGAAAGGCCTGGAGGAGGATCTGCAATATTTTGAGGATGCCAGGGATGTCTGGATTCTGGCAGCGGAAGACGCCGGGGCGCGGTATAAGTCAGGCATGGAGGTAGAATGGCAGGGGAAGGAAAAGAATATTCTGGAGAATCCTGGCCAGGTGACAGAAAACCATATTGAACAGAATTATAAAATGGTTCAGAAGATGGATCCGGCAGCAGAGCTTACGGGTTCAGAATTTCCAAAAGGTGACAAGGATTTGGTTTCCCAGGTGACGGAGTTTTATGAATCTGTGGGTGGAAAGGTTCATAATGATGTAGTTGGAGATATATATCTGGACAGGGAAAGTGTAAAGTCTGATATAGGGCATGGAATAGGGCGCCTGAAAGCAATCTCTTTTGCGGCAGTGCCGGATGTACTGCAGAAGGGACGGGTTTTGAATTATAATGAAAACTGGAAAGGAAGAAAGTACGACTCTGCGGTTATAGGGGCTAAAATAAAGATTGATCAAGGGAAGTATGCTGGTGAATACTATGAACTGGCTGTTGTTAAGATTGCGCAGGATAACCGGATGTATCTGCATGAAGTACATACAATAAAAGTGGGAGACACTGCGCCGATCAAGACCCCGTCCTTCCTGCAGAGCAGTTCACGGAGCGACACTCGCGATCTCCCATCTGTCTATAGTATATTTGAGAAATTGTTGGGTGTCAAGGAAGAGAACATAAAAAATGATGGTGTGAAGTTCCAGCTGGAGGATGTGGAAGAACTCTCAAACAGGGTAAGCAGGGCATTCCTGGAAGATGAAAATAAGGCCCTTAAAAAAGCCAACGAACTTCTGCAGAACCGGCTTGAGCTTACGAAAAAACAGTTTGAGGTCACATCAAAAGCGGAGATGCGGCAGCAGGATATCAAAAAGGTTGCCAAAGGACTGCTTGAAAAATACGGGAGCGCTTACTCTGATAAGACCCTGGCCCAGAACCTGACAAAGCTCTATGAGTATATCCGGAGTACAGATCAGGTGGATGGACAGGAGCTTTTAGAAGCGGCTTCAAGCATAGCAAAGGGCATTCTGAAAAAGCCCCTGGCCAGGGATATAGAGCTGGCAGAACAATATAAGGATATCCGAAAGCAGATCAGGGAGACTAAGATCAAGATATCAGAGCAGGACAAGGCGGATCTGGGATCCCTAGGCGGCTATAATGCCTTCCGAAAAAAGTATTTTGGGAGAATACGGTTGGGGAATGAGGGAAGTTCTATTGACAGCCTGTATCAGGAACTGTCTTCGCAGCACCCAGAGCTGTTCCCGTCAAGTATTACGCATCCGGCGGATCAGCTAATAGCGGTAGGCTATGCGCTTGACCAGATGCAGGAGCAGGTAACAAATATCTATGGAGCGGATATCGATGAAATGTCTTTCATTGTCGGCCAGGAGATTCTAGAATCCTACTTTGCTATACGGAATGAACCGCCAACTTTCGCTGACAAAAAACAAGCGGAAATACAGCGGTTGAAAGATGATTATGTAAAAAGTAAGTCTGCCTTAGAGAGCAAGGCTGAACAAAAGGCCGAGCAACTGCGCGATGAATATGCAAAGAAAATGGGAGAATATAAAACATCTCTGAAGCAGAAATACAGAGAACGTGTAAATGATGTCAAACAGGACATTATAACCAGGCGGGATGCGCTGAAAATCAAATATGAGCAGGAGGCAGCCAGGGGAATCGGGGCGGATCAGAAGGAAATGAAACGCCTGAAGCAGGAGATCCTGGCTTTGAACCAGGAGCAGGCACAAATCAGAAATGTAATGAATCCTAAGAAGTATGTTGAGAGCGCCAGACGGGCTGCGGAACGGCAGCAGCGGAGCCGCGATAAGCAGCAGATTACAAAGGATGTACAGGCTATGCAGAGATGGCTGATTAAGCCTGACAAAACCCATCATGTGCCGGATGGTGTGAAGAATACGGTTCTGGAATTTCTGCACAGTATTGATTACAGCAGTGACTATTTGAACCAGTATAATCAGCCAACAGCCCGCACAAAAGCCTGGAATGAGCTGGAAACATTTTATCAGTCCATAGCAGAGAGCGGGGCGTGGCAGGATAAGGACACTGGAGAGATGGTGTACTGTGATGGTGATCCTGATATGCTGGCCCGGATCAAGGACTTGCGCAGTAAAGCAGATGATATCAAACGGTTGGAAGATTTAAGCGCGCATGAGATGGAGGATCTGCGCAATATTGTAACTTCCATGAAAAAGACCATTGAGGAGATGAATACTCTAAAAAGCAATGAACGTTCAGAAAGCTTAGAGAAAATGGCCCATGGTATTGTAAGCGATCTGCTTAACCGTAAGAATAGGACAGAATATGCGGGGGATCTTCTGGGGCCGGCAGATCAGCTTTTTAATTATGACATGCTGGATCCGCAGACTATGTTTGGCTTGATGGGTGATAATATGAAATCCTTGTACGATTCTCTGCGCACGGGCCTGGACAAAAAGACCAGGATGCTGAAAGACGCGCAGGATTATGTGAACGCTCTGAAAGAAGAGACCAAGATTACAGATAAAGAGCTTAGAAAGTGGACGGGAAAAGGTGCGGAAGAGAAAGAGTTTGAACTGTCAGGAGACCGGAAGATCAAGCTGACAATCGCCCAGATTATGTCTCTGTATGAGCTAAATAAGCGCGGCCAGGCCAGGGGACATATCTACGACAGGCAGGGCGGGATCAGCCAGGCTCCGCGTGTCAGCCGGACGCGGATTGAAGGCGGAAAGCTTGCATTGTCGCAGGTTATTAAGGAATATGCCCCAATCCGGGTGTCAGAGGCAGAGGTACAGAACATCATAGATGTGTTGACGCCAGAGCAGAAGGCATTTGCCGATGGCCTTCAGCGGTTTATGGGGATCAACTGTGCTGCATGGGGCAATGATGTGACGGTGCAGATGTATGGGTATAAGAAGTTTACGGCATCGAATTATTTTCCCATTGTTACCAACAAGAACTATATCACAACGGTACAGGGTGACTTGAAAAACCAGAGCAAGACGATCCAGAATCTAGGAATTACAAAGAGTACCGTTCAAAATGCCCATAATCCTATTATCATTGAGGATATCATGGATGTATTCAGCCGACAGTCAGACCAGATGAGTACATACAATGCATACCTTATGCCCCTTTCTGACCTCAATAAGGTTCAGAACTACATTAATAAGGGAGAGGGAGCGGATGTATGGAGCATAAAGCAGGAAATTGAGCGCGCCTTTGGAAAGAAAGGAAATGAGTATATTGATAAGCTGGTAAAGGATATCAATGGCAGTGTGCATGAAGAAAAGAGCCTGGGAGATAGGCTGCTATCGAATTGGAAGGCGTCTGCTGTAGGCGGGAACCTGCGTGTTGCAATCCAACAGCCGACCGCATACCTGCGCGCTGCCATGGAAATTGATGGGAAGTATCTGGTCCGCGGCGCTATGACCAGGACACAAAAAGGCCAGTGGGATTTAATCTGCAAATATGCACCCATTGCCCAGTGGAAGGACTGGGGATTTTACCGTATGGATACCAGCCGGCAGATGAAAGACATTATGTTCGGCACAGACAGTCTAAAAAACCGTATCACAAATGCAACTATGATCGGCGCAGAGATGGGAGATAAAGCGGCCTGGAACCGTCTGTGGAGAGCTTGCGAATATGAGTGTATGGACAAGCACCCGGATCTGGAAAGAGAAAGCGAAGAGTTTTATAAAGAAGTTGGCCGCCGATTTAGTGAGATTGTAGACAAAACCCAGGTTGTAGATTCAACTCTTCACAGAACCCAGATCATGAGAAGCCAAAACGGCCTTACAAAGCTTGCAACAAGCTTTATGGCGGAACCGTTGAAAAGCTATGATATGCTGTACCGGGCTGGAGCAGAGGTAAGGCTGGGAGTGCTTGGGGCAAAAAAGAGGGCGGTAAGAGCTGGATCGGTATATGTGTTGACGGCGGCGGCTACAGCGCTGGCAGCTTCTGTTATGGATGCGATGCGCGATAATGACAGAGATAAAACGTTTGGAGAGAAGTATTGGGAGAACTTCTGGGGCAATGTGAGCGAATCCATTACCTTTATTGGCAATGTTCCATGGGCAAAGGATATCTATGCTACTCTCATGGGAGATACACCAGTGCGATCTGATATGGCCGGATTCCAGGATATAGGTTATGCTATCAGAGAGATTGCAAAGGCAAAGAGAGGAGAAAGTAAGTATACACCACAGTATGTTATCTTATATGCTGCAAGGCAAGCTTCCAATATAACCGGTATGCCAGTGAAGAACATTGAACGGGATGCAGAGGCGCTGCTTGATACAGTGATCAACTACAAAGGGAGCGCTGAAGCAGATTATGGCTGGCTGAAGCAGAAATATAATATGGGGAATACAGACAATCTGAACCTGTATGCCGGAATGATGATCGAGGCCCGAAGGTCAGGCAACCAGGAACTGGAGGGCCGGATCAAGGCAGATTTAAACAAGGCTAAGGTTAACAATGACACGATTTCCAAGAAAATTAAGAATATGGTTAAGGCGGAACTGATCACAAAGGATTCAGTGGATCCCAGGATTGACGCAGCGGCCCAGGCGGTGGAGGCAGCTGACGATGGGGAGTATAAAGCGCTGGTTCAGCAGCTTATCGCAGAAGGGTATTCCGGGGAGCTTGTCAGCTCTGCTGTGGATATGCGTATAAAACAGCTTGCCGGAGATGAGGATATCGACTGGGAGGCAGAGGAACAGACAAACCCGGATGATCTGTACGAGGGTGTTATGGCAGCCGAGGGAGAGGCAGAGGCCCCGGAGATTGAGCTGAAAACGCCGTACAGCTCCTCTGATCTGGTGGAAGCAGTAAAGAAAACGGATTCCAGCGATAAAAAAAGCTACGAGGAGTATAATGCCATTGTAAGCCGCCTCTATCAGACAAAGAAGGAGAATGGCATGAAAGAATCCAAAATTCCCGGAAGCATTAAAAGCGCAATCACAAAAGAATATAAAGAGAAGTGGATTGAAGCATATAGGAACAAAGACCAGGAAACCTATGAGGCTATCCAAAATAAACTGAAGCAGTTAAAGGTAAATGGAAAGTATCTGTATGGTGGGGATGACTGGATAAGCTGGAGGAAGGAGGCAAAGGAAAAGAAATAGAGGTTTAGATAAGGCTTTCAGAGAATTTTGGGAGCCTTATTATGTTCTATGATTAAATAACAATTGGCTATATAAAATTGAATGCCTGAACTATGTTATGAAAAAGTGGCAATTGTTTTTGAATCCGGCCAGGTTTTTCCATTATCAGTGCTTTTATATAATACGACATTTCCATTAATATTTAGCTGAAGCCTATAGTGTGTGCTACCATTTGCACTTTCAAGGGCCGTAGCACCAGTAGGTCCAAGTCAAATATGCCCGTCCGATTGAGCGGTTGTAATATATTCACACCATTCCAACCATGACGAATTAACTAGAGTCCGCATTGCGGATTTTCCTGCAGCGCCAAACCGGGTGGCTCGCTGAATTTTTCCCCAGGTGCCGGAGTTTGATCCAAAAACCTCAACTATCGCCGCATTGGAAAAAGGCGCATTGGATGGCACGTTTCCCGTGTCATACCAGTATGTTCCTGGTTCTTTGACGTCATCGAGATTATCGGCAGAAGTAAGTATCCTTCGAGGCACAAAAGAATTGTTATTTTATGCAATAATTAAGCACCCCATTAAATTGTATAAATAATTTAATGGAGTATCATAATAGGTTACAATATGAGAAAAGATCCCCATGTTTGCGAGGTTTCGTAATTTTGTGAACAAAATATGAATGCTGGACAAAGCACATAGAATTTGCTATAGTTGAAAAAGAATTACTGTTCAAAGCCCGGCTGTGAACAGTAATGAAAAGGACACGAATGTAAAGGAGATCAATATTATGGCAAATCCAGTAGTAACCATTACAATGGAAAATGGAGATGTGATGAAGGCAGAGTTATATCCTGAGATCGCACCCAATACGGTAAATAACTTTATCAGCCTGGTAAAGAAGGGCTTTTATGACGGCAGGATCTTCCACAGGGTGATCCGCGGCTTTATGATCCAGGGCGGCTGCCCCAATGGCAATGGTATGGGCGGTCCGGGATACTCCATCAAGGGCGAATTTTCCCAGAACGGCTTTAAGAACGACTTAAAGCACACAGAGGGCGTTCTCTCTATGGCAAGGGCCATGGCCCCTAACTCAGCTGGTTCCCAGTTCTTTATCATGCACAAGACCTCTCCCCATCTGGACGGGGCATATGCTGCATTCGGCAAGGTAACGGAGGGAATGGATATTGTGAACAAGATCGCAGAGGTTCAGACAGACTACAGCGACCGCCCATTAAAGGAGCAGAAGATTAAGTCCATGACAGTGGATACCTTTGGCGAGGAGTATCCGGAGCCGGAGAAGTGCTGATAAGGTTCTGGAAATGCCGTTGGCAGGCGGGGTTCATGTATGAAGCTGGAACGGAGGATCACCCTGGAGGGGGAAGACCATATTGTTTTGATATCAGATGAACCAGAGGCCCTTCTGGCAGCAAAAGCTGCCGGGAGGGCTGTTGTTGGTGTGGAAAGGCCGGAGGCGGACAGCCGTTTTATGGAAGGGATCTTTTACGTGGTCCCCTCTGTGGAGGCTGCCACCGATGAGCTGGCAGAGCTTGTCTTAAGGAGGCATCTGGGGCTTCCGTGGATGATCGGTGAGACCAGACGTCTTCTGATACGGGAGCTGGAAAAGAAAGATGCAACAGTGATCCCGGAGGAGGAGTATGGGGAGAGTGAGATGGTGTTCCGTTCGGAGACACTTTTGGAACACTATATCAGGCACCAGTACCGGTTTTATGAATATGGAACCTGGGGTCTGATGCATAAGAAAACGGG
The DNA here is from genome assembly GCF_020554865.1 of Lacrimispora sp. 210928-DFI.3.58. GTDB lineage: Bacteria > Bacillota > Clostridia > Lachnospirales > Lachnospiraceae > Enterocloster. The sequence goes on along the minus strand of NZ_JAJCIC010000002.1, from coordinate 147,404 downwards.
AACGCTTTTAGGGATCGCCGGGGTATCCAATCCCAATCTGCCCGAACAGATGGAGGCACTTCTGCGGGACTGGTGCCGGGGGACAGAGGAGAGACCCTGGCTGGAGCTGGGATACCATATTTTTCGTCCCTTCAGAAATCAGGGATATGCAGGGGAGGCAGTGACAGCAGTGGCGGATTACAGCAGGGAGGTGCTGGGAGTACGGCTCTGTGCCATGATCCACAAAAATAATCAGGCCTCCCGCAAAGTGGCGGAAGGCCTGGGACTTGCTGTTGTCACCGGAACAGATATTCGATCGTGCGAAGGGTATCTTCTGTATGCGGAGCCGATTTGATCACTGCCAGGTAGGCTGGCTCTACCATGACGCCTGTCTGTTCGGCAAAGGAGGTATCCTTCAGGGAAAGGGCAACGGGTTTGGAAACGCCCTGTTCATCCGGAGCATAGAGAAGATACTCCTCCACCTTTTGGTATAATTCCTCCGGCAGAAATTCTTTTAGGTCAATAAAACCGGACATGGAACCATAATGCTCGATCACACCGGTGTCTGCGATCATGATATCCAGACTGTTGCTTGCCACCAGAGCAGATATTTTTGCCAGGCTGGCATAGGCGTACTGTGACATGGCGGCATCGTCAAAAGCGGCGTAGAGGCCCTCATTGATCTCCATAAGGTCCTTCTTGCCATAGCCCAGTTCTGTGCGGAGGCTGGTCTCAAAGGTATCCATGGAGTTCATTCCTCCTGAGCGGTCGTTGACAATGGCGATACTTAAGCGGGTAGTGAAGGTCTGGCGGTACAGGACGTTGAAGAACGTGATAACCAGGCCGAGAGCGATGAGCAGCGCCAGAATATGGAATTTGTAATATTCCCAAATGTACCAGATGCGGTCCTGCCAGGACATGTTTTTCAGTTTTGCTTTCTCTGCAGAAGCTTCCTTTTTAAGGCTTGTCTTTATATCCATGAGATCATTTCCTTGTCTTTATGATGGTTGTATCCTGTCAAAGGTCAGGACGCCTCTTAAGTATAGCACATTTCCACCTGGTCAGATACCCAAATCCATAAAAAAATCAATGAATTGGCATCATCCCTTTGCTTTTTCGGCTTAATATGATAAAATAATCAACAGTGCAATATTTTTGTAGAAGAAAGAAGAGGATACCGTATGCTTCAGGGCTTATTTAATTATGACAATCCAGTATGGAGGTTTATCGGAAAGCTGGGAGATCTGATCCTGTTAAATATTCTGTGGATCATTTGTTCCATTCCTATATTTACGATCGGTGCATCCACCACAGCCGTATACTATGTGACATTGAAGCTGGTGCGGGATGAGGATGGCTCTACCATCAAGAGCTTTTTCCACTCCTTTAAGACGAATTTTAAGCAGGCAACAGTCATCTGGCTTATCCTTCTTGTGGCAGGGGCGCTGCTGGGCTTTGATTTCTGGTTCTTCTTATCAGGTCAGATGGTAGTAAAGGGAACGGCCAGAATGGTGTTAAGCGCAGTGTTTGGCGGTATGCTTCTGCTTTACCTGTTTATTGCCACCTATGTATTCCCCCTGCAGTCCCGGTTTTACAATACGGTTAAGAGAACCCTTTTTAATGCGTTTTTCATGTCCGTCCGGCATTTGCTCCAGACCATTGGAATCATTGCCATTGATCTTGGAATTGCGGTTGCAGGTTATTTTGCCATGTTTTACTTCCCACAGATGGCGCTTCTCCTGATACTGTTCGGAATGCCTCTCATTGCATTTGTGAACTCCTATTTCTTCACGGCCATCTTTAAGAAGTATATGCCGAAGGAGGAGATGAGAGAGGAGCGGGAGATGAGTCCGCTTTTCGAAGAGGAAAACAGCGAGATCGAGGAAGCGATCCAGAGCCTGAAAAATCAATAAAAAATAGAAAAAATCCCATTTTCAGCAAACCGGCAGAAAAAATGCCGGTTTTTTTGCATTTTCTACTTGAAAAAAGCGCGATAATATTGTATACAATATTATGTATTATAAAAACACAAATACAAACAATGTACATAGAAGGGAAATAGGGATGATTTCGCATTTACGTTTGAAAGCATATGGCAAGATTAATTTAGGTCTGGACGTGCTGGGACGCCGTGAAAATGGTTATCACGATGTGAAGATGATCATGCAGACAGTAGGGCTCCATGACCGCATAGAGCTCTACAGAAAGGAAGAGCCGGGGATTGCCATTCAGTCCAATCTGTTTTATCTGCCGGATAATGAGCAGAACCTTGCATATAAAGCAGCGAAGCTTCTGATGGAGGAGTTTGATATCCATGAGGGGCTGTCCATCCATTTGAGGAAGTTCATCCCTGTAGCCGCCGGTATGGCAGGGGGCAGTACGGATGCAGCATCCGTACTTTTCGGAGTAAATAAGATGTTCGGCCTGGGACTTTCCAGAGAGGAGCTGATGGAGCGGGGAGTAAAGCTGGGAGCAGATGTGCCATACTGCATTCTGCGGGGCACAGCTCTCTCAGAGGGCATTGGAGAAAAGCTGACGCCCCTTCCGCCGATGCCTCAGTGTCAGGTGCTGATCGCGAAGCCGGGGATCAGTGTTTCCACAAAGATGGTGTACGAATGCCTGGATGCGATGGAACTGAGGAAGGAGGACCACCCGGATATTGACGGGATGGTGGAGGCCATAAGGCAGGGAGACCTGCGGAAGGTGGCCGGCAAATTTGGAAATGTGCTGGAGCTGGTGACAGCAGGAAAATATCCGGTGATCGGTCAGATCGAGCAGGTCATGATGGAAGAGGGGGCGGTAAATGCGATGATGAGCGGAAGCGGTCCCACCGTATTTGGCTTGTTTACCAGCCCTGCTGCAGCCCAGAGGGCTTATGAGTCCCTGCGGTTCGGAGAAGCCTCCGGTCTGGCAAAGCAGGTATATCTGACAAATTTCTTTAACATGAAGGCATAAATATAGAAGAGAAAAAGGGGTTAATTACAATGGAGAACAATTTTAAGGTGAACATGAATGAATATCTCCCGCTTCGGGATGTGGTGTTCAACACGCTGCGCCAGGCGATCTTAAAGGGAGAGCTGGCTCCGGGAGAGCGTCTGATGGAGATCCAGCTGGCAGAAAAGCTTGGGGTCAGCAGGACGCCTATCCGCGAGGCGATCCGCAAGCTGGAGCTGGAGGGCCTGGTGCTCATGATCCCCCGCAAGGGAGCAGAGGTGGCAAAGATCTCAGAGAAGAGCCTGCGCGATGTGCTGGAGGTGCGCCGTTCCCTGGAGGAGCTGGCGATCGAGCTGGCCTGCCAGAGAATGACAGAGGAAAATATGGAGCATCTGGCAGGAGTCCAGAGGAGCTTCCGCCAGGCCATCGAGAAGGGCGATGCCATGGTGATCGCTGAGACAGACGAGCAGTTCCACTATGTGATCTACCAGGGCACGGGAAATGACAAGCTGATCCAGATGCTGAATAACTTAAGGGAGCAGATGTACCGCTACCGTTTGGAATATATCAAGGATGAGGACAAACGCCAGATCCTGCTGGTGGAGCATGAGCATATTTTAGGCGCCATCAAGAGCCGCAATATTGCAGAGGCCAAGAAGGCGGCCAGAGAGCATATTGATAACCAGGAGATCACGGTTTCTCACAATATCAAGGTCCAGGAGCAGGAGGGACCGGGAAATGGACGGGGGAGAAGATAGAGATGGAGCAGGCAACGTTTAAAGAGAGATATCTTGCAGGGGAGATCCCCTTTGAGGAGATCGACCGGTATATCAGCCGATGGAACAACAGCGATGATCCCCGCACCCTGGCCCAATACCTGGGCCTGAATGCGGAGGAGGAGGATGTATGGATCGATGTCAGCGATGAGGCCCTGCAGGAAATGCTGGACGGGCAGAGGAAGGCCTTGTGACTGTCAGGAGAAGCCTTCGGGAAGACATCAGCCGTTTGATATACCGCACAGAATGTCAAGGAGCCGGAGCCGGGCACGGATCTTCGGCTTTTCCTGTGCCCTGTTTTCGGCAGCAGTTCCTTCTGCTTGGTCTGTTCCCGATCTGCCGGCAGTCCCTTCTGCCCCTTTCAAATAAGCCCCAGGCCCTAAAAGGGCGTTATAGTCCTCCTCAGTGAGCAGGTTTTTAAGCGTATCTTTGGAGGATTCAGGGACGATGGCATGAAGGGAGTCGGTAAAGCAGAGGGAGGGGTAGAGGACACACCACCAGTTCCTGCCCCGTCCGCTTCCTATTACAATACGGGCAGTATCGTACACGCCGCAGGGGAATACCATATCGCCGTAGGCCTTTGTGGGAAAATAATCCCTGGCAAGCTCGAACCGCACTTCTTTTTCAGAGCCGTGATCGGAAAGCCAGTCCTCTGCCATGGACTCTATGCTGGTCCGGTTATTTTCCAGCCATTTTATGAGTTCTTTTTTTCCGATATTTTCCGGAAGCTGTTTTTCCATATAGTCTAGAATGAGTCCACGCACCTCAAGCTTTCTCTCCTGGTCTTCCCGGCGGTTGCTGTCAGCCAGAACGTGGAACCGCAGGATATCCGGGGAAATACGCCGGGCCAGCGCCTCTTGGCTGCTTGTCCTGGCAGCGAGGATGAGAAGAAAGGCAGTAAAAAAGCAAAGTACGGATATGCAAAGACTGATTTTATATTTCATGATTTTTTGGGACCTCCTTATGCCGCTAATCTTTCTGCATGTCCAAAGGGATGATTCATTTTCTGTTTGTAATTATTGCCACATATGATATACTATAAACAGCAAAAATCACGGTATCACACTGCCGTGAAAATGAAGGAGATTAGTCATGAACAGAAAGAAAATTGCTGTCATATTCGGCGGTCAGTCATCAGAGCATATTGTTTCCTGTATGTCGGCAGCCAATGTGATCGATCAGATAAACAGAGAGAAATACGAGGTGCTTTTGATAGGAATCACTGAAGAAGGCCGCTGGATCAAGACGGATTCCGTGGAGGACATACGGAGCGGGGCCTGGAAAGCTGGGAAGGTATCTGCGGTCCTTTCGCCGGACGCTACACGAAAGGCAGTGCTCCTGTTAGAGGATGGCAATGTGACAGAGGTGCAGATCGATGCGGCATTTCCGGTGCTCCACGGTCTCTATGGGGAGGACGGCACTATCCAGGGGCTGTTTGAGCTGGCGAGGATCCCCTACGTTGGCTGCGGCGTACTGGCATCCGCTATTTCCATGGATAAGCTTTATACAAAGATCATCGTAGACCGGCTTGGCATCCGCCAGGCAGCCTATGAGCCTGTTTACCGGGAAGAGCTTAAGGCGATGGAGCAGGTGACTTTAAGGATCGAAGGGCGTTTTGCTTATCCCGTATTTGTCAAGCCGTCCAATGCAGGCTCCTCCAAAGGCGTGAACAAGGCGGAAAACAGGGCAGAGCTGGAGCACGCCTTAAGGGAGGCAGCATGCCATGACAGAAAGATCCTGGTAGAGGAGGCCATTGTGGGCCGCGAGATCGAGTGCGCCGTGTTCGGAGGCGGCACAGAGGAGGTAAAGGCCTCCGGTGTGGGCGAGATACTGGCAGCAGCAGATTTCTATGATTTTGAGGCGAAATATTTTAACGAGGAGTCACGGACGGTTACAGATCCCGAGCTTCCCGGCGATGCCGCAGAGCGGGTGCGCCAGGCAGCCATTTCGGTCTTTAAGGCAGTGGACGGCTACGGCCTGGCCAGAGTAGACTTCTTTGTCACAGAGGGCGGCGAGGTGATTTTTAACGAGATCAATACCATGCCGGGCTTCACCGCCATCAGCATGTATCCCATGCTGTGGGAGGCGAGAGGCATCAGCAAGAGCACATTGGTAGATATGCTGATCCAGCATGCTATGAAGCGGTATATATAGGAGAAAGGCTGGCAGATGACAAAGGATGTATTGATAACCATAAGCGGAATCCAGATGATGGATGAGGATGATATGGACATAGAGATGATGGTGCGGGGGGATTATTACCAGAAGAACGGCAAGCACTATATCCTCTATGAGGAGGTGCTGGAGGGCTTTACAGGTACGGTGAAAAATATCATTAAGATTTCACCTGACAGCATGGACATTATAAAAAAAGGGATTGCCAATACCCATATGCAGTTTGAGAAGGATAAGAAAAATCTTTCCTGCTACAATACCCCCATGGGCGATATGGTAGTAGGCATCCAGGCCAGGGATATCAGGATCAATGAGCAGCCTGACAGGCTTACGGTGGATGTAGAGTACTCCCTGGACATTAATTATGAGCATTTATCAGACTGCAGCATCCGGGTAGGAGTGCAGTCCGTATAACACACTCAGGGCTAAAGTGCACATGATACCCGGAGGCGCCCGGCTTTCCAAAGACAGGACGCGCAAAAAAAACTGCTGCAGCAAATAACGGAAAACCAGTTATGCTGCAGCAGTTTTTGATATGTTCTTAGCTGTTCTTTTTAAATCTTGCAAAAAATCCCTTTTTCTTTGGAGCTGCCGGAACGGAGCCGCCGCGGACGCTCTTGATCTGGGTGATGTAGATGCCGCTGATAATAACCTTCGCCTCCGTCTTCACAGGAAGGGTCTCAAATACCTTGGCGTCAGCGATCAGAGTCATGACCTTGGGGCCGATCTTTGCCTTTACAATGGGAACCTTTGCCCAACGCATGTACTTTGGAGTCTGCTCAGTCACTATTTTAGGAAGTCCGGCCTGAGTGATCTTCATTTTCTTTTTGTCAATGACGAGGATAGAAACAGTCTGTGCTGTTGCATCCAGCATCTGCTGCTGTTCTACCTGGCGCTTCTGGAGCTTATTGCCCAGGAAATAAAGAACTGCCAGGATGATAGCTGCAATCACCAGGATTACAAGCAGGGCGTTAAAAATGGTCTGTGCCATATGGCTACCTCCAATACTGTAAATATAGTATGGTTCTCCTTTGTAAAAGATAGAGGTTTTGGCCCGGATCCAGGCAGTCTGAAAACAGGTTATAACCCCGCAGTACCAGGAGACATTCTATAATAGTATATCATTTATACGCATAAAATGCAAGAAAAAATTCTTGACACCTTGACATTCCTATGATATTATGGAGTGTGCACTATTGTGGCAAGGTGGGCTTTTTGCGCCTTCCTGCCGACAAGATTTGAGAACGACAGTGATGATTTAGAAAACAGGGGTGAAACGTCAATGGAGAAAAGCAGAATACGTCCGGTACCAGCCGGGAAAAGCGTAAGAATGAGCTACTCAAGACAGAAAGAAGTTCTTGGGATGCCAAACTTGATCGAGATTCAAAAAGACTCCTACCAATGGTTCTTGAACGAAGGACTGAAAGAGGCATTTGATGATATCTCTCCGATTGCAGACTTTGCAGGACATCTGAGTCTGGAATTTGTTGACTTTACATTATGCAAGGATGATATTAAGTATACCATCGAAGAGTGTAAAGAACGGGATGCAACTTACGCTGCACCACTTAAGGTAAAGGTGAGACTGTACAATAAAGATAAAGATGAGATGAACGAACATGAGATATTCATGGGCGATCTGCCTTTGATGACAGATACAGGCTCCTTTGTGATCAACGGCGCAGAGCGTGTTATTGTCAGCCAGCTGGTACGTTCCCCTGGTATCTATTACGGCATTGGACATGACAAGGTGGGTAAGGAGCTCTATACCTGTACGGTTATCCCCAACCGCGGTGCATGGCTGGAATATGAGACAGATTCCAACGATGTCTTCTATGTGCGTGTGGACAGGACACGTAAGGTGCCTGTGACCGTTTTGATCCGCGCCCTGGGCTTTGGCACGAATGCAGAGATCTTAGACCTGTTCGGCGAGGAGCCAAAGCTTCTTGCAAGCTTTGGCAAGGATACCTCTGACAACTATCAGGACGGCCTGCTGGAGTTATATAAGAAGATCCGTCCGGGTGAGCCGCTGTCTGTGGACAGTGCCGAGAGCCTGCTTAACAGCATGTTCTTTGACCCCAGGAGATATGATCTGGCAAAGGTAGGACGCTATAAATTTAATAAGAAGCTTTCCTTTAAATACCGCTTAAACGGTCAGGTGCTGGCAGAGGATGTGGTGGATACCAGCACAGGTGAGATCCTGGCAGAGGCCGGCACAAAGCTTACCAAGGATTCTGCTATGAAGATCCAGAATGCGGCTGTTCCTTATGTATGGGTGGAAGGCCCAAACAGAAAGCAGAAGGTCCTCTCTAATATGATGGTAGAGCTTGACGCTTATGTCTCCTTTGATCCGAAGGAAGTGGGTGTTACGGAGTTAGTATATTACCCCGTACTTGCTTCTATCCTGGAAGAAGCTGGGGAGGATGAGGAAGCGCTCAAGGAGGCTGTGCGCAGGAATGTCCATGACCTGATCCCGAAGCACATTACAAAGGAAGATATCCTTGCTTCCATTAACTATAATATGCATCTGGAGGAGGAAGTGGGAACCTCAGACGATATCGACCATCTGGGCAACCGCCGTATCCGCGCCGTGGGCGAACTCCTTCAGAACCAGTACCGCATCGGTCTGTCACGTATGGAGCGTGTGGTAAGAGAGCGTATGACAACCCAGGATATGGACGGTATTACGCCCCAGTCCCTCATCAATATCAAACCGGTAACAGCAGCTGTAAAGGAGTTCTTCGGAAGCTCCCAGCTGTCCCAGTTCATGGATCAGAACAATCCTCTGGCAGAGCTGACACATAAGAGGCGTCTCTCTGCATTAGGTCCAGGCGGTCTGTCAAGAGACCGTGCCGGATTCGAGGTGCGAGACGTACACTACACCCATTACGGACGTATGTGCCCCATCGAGACTCCTGAGGGTCCCAACATCGGTCTGATCAACTCACTGGCAACCTATGCAAGGGTGAACCCCTACGGCTTTATCGAGGCTCCCTACCGCGTAGTAGATAAGACCACTGATCCGGCTAACCCGCGGGTTACAGATGAGGTCGTATACCTGACAGCAGACGAAGAGGACAACTTCGTGGTAGCACAGGCAAATGAACCTCTGGACGAGAACGGACATTTTGTACACAACAATGTATCAGGACGTTTCCGCACAGAGACATCCGAGTTCCAGAAGCGCACCATTGACCTGATGGACGTTTCTCCTAAGATGGTGTTCTCCGTGGCTACGGCTATGATCCCATTCCTTCAGAACGACGATGCAAACCGTGCCCTGATGGGATCCAACATGCAGCGTCAGGCCGTGCCGCTTCTCTCCACAGAGGCTCCTGTAGTAGGAACCGGTATTGAGGCAAAGGCCGCCGTTGACTCCGGCGTGTGCGTAGTGGCAAAAAATGCAGGCGTGGTAGAGCGCTCTGCTTCCAATGAGATCATTATCAAGAGAGACTCTGACGGCAACCGCGATGTATACCGTCTGACAAAGTTTAAGAGAAGCAACCAGAGCAACTGCTACAACCAGAAGCCGATCGTATATAAGAACGACCATGTGGAGGCAGGCGAGGTGATCGCTGACGGACCATCCACATCCAAGGGCGAGATCGCTCTGGGCAAGAATCCGCTGATCGGATTCATGACCTGGGAGGGCTACAACTACGAGGATGCGGTCCTTCTTTCCGAGCGCCTTGTGCAGGAGGATGTATACACCTCTGTTCACATTGAGGAGTATGAGGCAGAGGCCCGTGACACCAAGCTGGGACCGGAGGAGATCACCCGTGATGTTCCGGGCGTAGGCGAGGACGCATTAAAGGATCTGGACGAGCGCGGTATCATCCGTATCGGTGCAGAGGTACGTGCGGGAGACATCCTGGTAGGCAAGGTAACTCCGAAGGGAGAGACAGAGCTGACTGCTGAGGAACGCCTCCTGAGAGCGATCTTCGGTGAGAAGGCAAGAGAGGTAAGAGATACCTCCTTAAAGGTGCCTCACGGCGCCTACGGCATCATTGTGGATGCCAAAGTATTTACAAGGGAGAACGGCGATGAGCTCTCACCTGGCGTGAACGAGACTGTCCGCATTTACATTGCCCAGAAGCGTAAGATCTCTGTGGGTGATAAGATGGCCGGACGTCACGGAAACAAGGGTGTTGTTTCCCGCGTGCTTCCTGTAGAGGATATGCCGTTCCTGCCAAACGGCCGTCCGCTGGACATTGTGCTGAATCCTCTGGGCGTGCCTTCCCGTATGAACATCGGACAGGTGCTGGAGATCCACTTAAGCCTTGCAGCAAAGGCGTTGGGCTTCAACGTTTCCACTCCGATCTTTGACGGTGCAAACGAGAATGACATCCAGGATACCCTGGAGATGGCAAATGATTATGTAAACACCTCCTGGGAGGAGTTTGAAGAGAAATATAAGGATAAGGTAAAGCCTGAGGTAATGGATTACCTGGGCTCCCATCTGGAGCACAGAGAGCTGTGGAAGGGCGTGCCCATCAGCCGTGACGGAAAGGTCCGCCTGCGCGACGGACGTACCGGAGAGTATTTTGACGGTGCCGTTACCATTGGCCACATGCATTACCTGAAGCTGCACCACCTGGTAGACGATAAGATCCATGCACGTTCTACCGGCCCATACTCCCTTGTTACACAGCAGCCTCTGGGCGGTAAGGCTCAGTTCGGCGGCCAGCGTTTCGGAGAGATGGAGGTTTGGGCACTGGAGGCATATGGCGCATCCTATACCCTGCAGGAGATCATGACGGTGAAGTCCGATGATGTGGTAGGCCGTGTGAAGACATACGAGGCTATCATCAAGGGTGAGAACATCCCGGAGCCGGGCGTACCGGAATCCTTCAAGGTGCTGTTAAAGGAAATGCAGTCCTTAGGCCTGGATGTACAGGTGCTCCGTGATGACGGCACAGAGGTTGAGATGACCGAGAACATTGACTACGGCGATACGGAGCTGCGGGCAATGCTGGAGGGTGACCGCCGCTATCATTCAGATGAGAATTATTCCAACTATGGCTACCAGGAGCAGGAGTTCAAGAACAACGAGCTTGTTTCGGTAGAAAGTGAAGACATAATAAATGATGAGTACACTGATGATACAGAGGATTCGGATGATTCAGATGAGGATCTGTTCTTAGATGATTCTGTAGACGGTGAAGACGAAGAGTAGAAGGGAGTAAAAGCTCATGCCAGAGACTAATGAAACTTATCATCCAATGACATTTGATGCCATTAAGATTGGCCTGGCCTCCCCTGATAAGATCCTGGAGTGGTCCCATGGCGAGGTGAAAAAGCCTGAAACCATCAACTACAGGACCTTAAAGCCGGAAAAGGACGGACTTTTCTGCGAGAGGATTTTCGGACCGAGCAAGGACTGGGAGTGTCATTGCGGTAAATACAAAAAGATTCGTTACAAAGGTGTTATCTGCGACCGGTGCGGCGTAGAGGTAACAAAGGCAAGTGTCCGCAGAGAGCGTATGGGCCACATTAAGCTGGCTGCTCCCGTATCCCATATCTGGTATTTTAAGGGTATTCCCAGCCGTATGGGTCTGATCCTGGACATTTCACCAAGGACCCTGGAGAAGGTGCTGTACTTTGCTTCCTATATCGTACTGGATGCAGGCTCCACCAGCTTACAGTACAAGCAGGTGCTCTCTGAAAAGGAGTACAGGGAAGAGGTAGAGAAGTACGGCGGCACAGGCGGCTTCCGCGTGGGAATGGGCGCCGAGGCGATCCAGGAGCTTTTAAAGGCCATTGACCTGGAAAAGGATTCCGCTGATCTGAGAAAGCAGCTGGCTGACGCAACCGGCCAGAAGCGTGCAAGGATCATCAAGCGGTTAGAGGTTGTGGAGGCATTTTTAAGCTCCGGCAACCGTCCTGAGTGGATGATCATGGATGTGATCCCGGTCATCCCGCCGGATATCCGTCCTATGGTACAGCTGGACGGCGGACGTTTTGCAACCTCCGACTTAAATGACTTATATAGAAGGATCATCAACAGAAATAACCGTCTGGCAAGACTGTTAGAGCTGGGCGCACCTGATATCATTGTCCGCAATGAGAAGCGTATGCTCCAGGAGGCTGTGGATGCCCTGATCGATAACGGACGCCGCGGCAGGCCTGTAACAGGCCCAGGAAACCGGGCGCTGAAGTCCCTTTCCGATATGTTAAAGGGTAAGCAGGGACGTTTCCGCCAGAACCTGTTAGGTAAGCGTGTTGACTACTCCGGCCGTTCGGTTATCGTGGTTGGCCCTGAGCTTAAGATCTACCAGTGCGGTCTCCCGAAGGAAATGGCGATTGAGCTGTTCAAGCCCTTTGTGATGAAGGAGCTTGTCTCCAACGGAACTGCTCACAATATCAAAAATGCAAAGAAGATGGTAGAGCGTCTCCAGTCTGAGGTATGGGATGTGCTGGAGGATGTGATCAAGGAGCATCCCGTGATGCTGAACCGTGCTCCTACGCTGCACAGACTGGGAATCCAGGCATTTGAGCCCATCCTTGTGGAAGGTAAGGCCATCAAGCTCCATCCCCTTGTGTGTACCGCATTCAACGCTGACTTCGACGGAGACCAGATGGCAGTGCATCTGCCCCTGTCCGTAGAGGCTCAGGCAGAGTGCCGTTTCCTGCTCCTCAGCCCCAACAACCTGTTGAAGCCTTCTGACGGCGGCCCTGTGGCTGTTCCGTCCCAGGATATGGTTCTGGGTATCTACTATCTGACCCAGGAGCGTCCGGGCGCAAAGGGCGAGGGTATGATCTTCAAGAGTGTAAATGAAGCCATCCTTGCCTATGAGAACCAGGAGGCAACTCTTCACTCCCGCGTAAAGGTGAGAGTACACAAGAAGATGGCGGACGGCACCGTGAAGACCGGTATCATTGAGTCCACCATCGGCCGTTTTATCTTCAACGAGATCATTCCTCAGGATCTGGGCTTTGTAGACAGGAGTATTCCTGAGAATGAGCTGAAGCTGGAGGTTGACTTCCACGTAGCAAAGAAGCAGTTAAAGCAGATCCTTGAAAAGGTCATCAATGTACACGGAGCTACCCAGACAGCAGTTACCCTGGATGACATCAAGGCGATCGGATATAAATATTCCACAAGGGCAGCCATGACCGTATCCATTTCCGATATGACCGTGCCTGCAAGCAAGCCAAGGCTGATCGAGGAGGCACAGGCAACTGTAGACCGCATTGCGAAGAACTACCGCCGAGGCCTGATCACCGAGGAGGAGCGCTACAAAGAGGTTATCGAGACATGGAAGACCACCGATGATCAGCTGACCCATGACCTGCTGACCGGCCTGGATAAGTACAACAACATCTACATGATGGCTGACTCCGGAGCCCGTGGTTCTGATAAGCAGATCAAGCAGCTGGCCGGCATGCGTGGACTGATGGCTGATACAACGGGTCACACCATCGAGCTTCCTATTAAGTCCAATTTCCGTGAAGGTCTTGACGTACTGGAGTACTTCATCTCCGCTCACGGTGCACGTAAGGGTCTGTCCGATACGGCTCTGCGTACGGCGGACTCCGGATACCTGACAAGACGTCTGGTAGACGTTTCCCAGGATCTGATCATCCGCGAGGTTGACTGCTGTGAGGGCAAGGAGATCCCATACATGGAGATCAAGGGCTTCATGGATGGAAATGAAGTGATCGAGGATCTTCAGGAGAGGATCACAGGACGTTATATTGCTGAGACCATTACGGATCCTGATACAGGAGAGGTTGTGGTGAAGGCCAACCATATGTGTACGCCAAAGCGTGCAGCAGCAGTGATGAAGGTGCTGAACAAGACAGGACGCAAGTCCGTGAAGATCCGTACCGTCCTTAGCTGTAAGTCACACATCGGCGTATGCGCAAAGTGCTACGGCGCAAACATGGCAACTGGCCAGCCTGTACAGGTTGGTGAGGCAGTTGGTATCATTGCCGCACAGTCCATCGGTGAGCCCGGCACACAGCTTACCATGCGTACCTTCCATACCGGCGGCGTTGCCGGCGGCGATATCACACAGGGTCTTCCACGTGTAGAGGAGCTGTTTGAGGCGCGTAAGCCAAAGGGACTTGCGATCATCACTGAGTTCGGCGGCGTGGTAAGCATCAAGGATACAAAGAAAAAGCGCGAGATCACCGTTACAGACAATGAGACGGGCAATGCAAAGACCTACCTGATTCCTTACGGATCCAGGATCAAGGTTCTTGACGGCCAGGTACTGGAGGCCGGCGATGAGCTGACAGAGGGAAGTGTAAACCCCCATGATATCTTAAAGATCAAGGGCGTCCGTGCTGTTCAGGATTACATGATCCAGGAAGTACAGCGTGTATACCGTCTCCAGGGCGTTGAGATCAATGATAAGCATATTGAGATGATCGTTCACCAGATGTTAAAGAAGATCAAGATCGAGGAGAGCGGCGACAGCGATGTACTGCCAGGCGTATCCATGGATGTTCTTGACTACAACGAGATGAACGAAGCCCTGATCGCAGAGGGCAAGAAGCCTGCTGAGGGACGTCAGGTAATGCTGGGTATCACAAAGGCATCCCTGGCAACCGATTCCTTCCTGTCAGCAGCATCCTTCCAGGAGACCACCAAGGTTCTGACCGAGGCCGCCATCAACGGTAAGGTGGACCACCTGATCGGCCTGAAGGAAAATGTTATCATCGGTAAGCCGATCCCTGCCGGAACAGGTATGAAGCGCTACAGAAATGTAAAGCTGGATACCGAGATCGAAGAGACAGATGACATCATGCTGTCTGAGGACGATGATATCCTGCTCTCCGGTGAGGAGGACGAGACACTGAACCTGACAGAGGACAATGTGGCAGAGGAAGTGCTGGCTCTGGATGATATGGCGGATATAGAGGAAGAAGAGGATGAAGCTTCCGAGGCAGACGCTGAGACAGAGGAATAATGAAATAGGGTAATTATGATAAAGGCCCGCCGTATCAGAGATGATGCGGCGGGCAAGATTTTTTCGTTCTATCATTTGAATGATCCAGGCCGGATCCTGCGGCAGTACATGAAAAAGATCAGACTGGATAATCCGGAGATCATCGTAAGGGATGAACGTATTTTAAAGCTGGATACGATTTTAATAGTTGACTTTATATAAGACATAAAGCCGGAACATGCATATAAAATAAGTCTGCATATTCCGGCTTATTTTGCGTTGTTTGGTAAGCTTTGATCCTTAAAAAGTCTTAAAAAGTAATCTTTAAAAATGGAAAGAAATGCTTGACGAAACCGTTTTCATGATATATACTAAAACTACAAATTCATGAAAACGGTTTCTTGAAGAAAAGAAGGAAATTATTTTTACAAAGCAAAGAGTTTGTTAGCGGAAAGGGGAGGGAAGATGAACGACTTATTTTCACTGTCCGGTAAGCGTGCCGTGGTAACGGGCTGCGCTACTGGAATCGGGCAGGGATTGGTTATGGGGCTGGTGAAGGCTGGCGCGGAAATTGTGGCGGTGGATCTGGCTGATCTGTCGGATACACAGAACAAGGTGCAGGAAGCGGGAGGAAAGATCCGCTGCTATCATGCAGACCTGGGAAGCATTGAGGCGGTCGAACAGATTTGGGAGCAGATCATGAAGGAGGCCGGTACGGTAGACATCCTATTTAATAATGCAGGCATGCAGTACCGCTCATCAGCTTTTGAGTATCCGGCAGAGGTATTTGACCGTGTGCTTGCAGTCAACCTTCGTTCGGCCATGCTGCTGTCACAGAAGGCGGCCCGGCATTTCAGGGAGCGGGGCTGCAAAGGAAAGATCATCAATACGGCATCCCTGTTTACCACCTTTGGAGGGATGAATGTGGCAGGCTATACCTGCTCCAAGCACGGGATCATGGGGCTGACAAAGGCATTGTCCAATGAATTTTCTCCATACGGTATCTGTGTCAACGCAATTGCACCGGGCTATATTCAGACAGGGCTGACAGAGTCTATCTGGAGTGACCCGGAAAAGAGGAGGCCGATGGATGAGCGTCTTCCTATCGGAAGATGGGGAAGGCCGGAGGATTTTGAGGGCGTAGCCGTTTTTCTGGCATCGGCTGCTTCTGATTATATTACAGGAGTGATGATACCGGTGGATGGAGGATACTCTGTCAGATAGGAAGCATTTATGCCGCCTGTTGGCGGCGGTAAGGGAAATCATTGTCTGAATTTCGTCATGAGGCGGACAGACAGGAAATAAAAGGAGGAAAAATATGAAGCTCAAAAAAATTTTAGCAGTAACCCTGGCAGCAGCAATGACAGCAGGGGCAATGACAGCATGCGGCTCTTCCGGCAAGACAGAGGAGGCCACCGCAGCACCTGCAGCAGCAGAGACAAAGGCAGAGGAGGCCCAGACAGAGGAGACCCAAGCAGAGGAGACGGCTGCGCCGCAGAAGAATGCAGATACCATTACCTTAAAGCTTGCCAACAACCAGCCGGATACCAATGCAACTTCAAAGGCTGTTGAGTGGTTTGCAGATGAGGTGAACAAGAGGACAGAAGGAAGGATCTTTATCGAGGTACACCACAACGGAGAGCTGGGTGACGCGGTTTCCTGCTTAGAGCAGGCGCAGTACGGCGGCATGGATATCATCAAGGCAGACCTCTCCACCATGACAAACTTCGTGGGTGAGTACAATGCATTGATGATGCCGTATATTTATAAGGATCTGGATCATTTCTGGGCAGCCCATGGCGGAGAGGTTGGCATGAGCATCCTGCGGGGCGAGCAGATGAAGGAGAAAGGCCTTTATGGATTGACCTATTATGATGCGGGAACCAGATGCTTCTATAACACAAAGAAAGAGATCCATTCCCCGGAGGATATGAAGGGAATGCTGGTGAGAGTGCAGGAGTCTGAGCTGATGATGTCCATGGTGGAGGCCCTTGGTGCAGATTCCGTGGCAACCGCATATTCTGAGGTGTATTCCGCACTGCAGACGGGCGTGTGCGATGCGGCAGAAAACTCCATCGTAAACTATCTGGATACCACACACTATGAGGTTGCGCCTTATTTTGTAAAGGATCACCACACCAGATCAGCCGATATCCTGGTCATGAGCGAAAAGACACGTGAGAAGATCAGCGAGGAGGATTTAAAGATCATTGACGATACCGCACTGGAATCCTGGGAGCTGCAGAAGGATCTCTGGGCAGAGGCAGAGAAGGTCAATGAGGAAAAGCTGATCGAGTCCGGAAAGGTTACGATCACTGAGCTGACAGAGGATGAGCTTGCAAAATTCCGCGAGGCCTGCGAGCCGATCTGGTACAGCTATGAGGATGGCAAATATACCGATCTGATCAATCGGATCGTAGAGGCTGGTAACTAAACCTCCATGCGCCCGGCTGGCGGACGCGCCACCGCGCCATGAAAATCTGGCGGGCGCACTTGGCATACCTGAATTTAGTGCCGCCTTGCGGCGGCGGGATTTTCATAGTAAACCTCTATGCGCCCGGCGGCGGGACTTTTATAGTAATCAGCTGCTGCTGTCCACGGAATGGCTGTTTGCAGCCGCTCTGTGAACAGCAGCTATCAGATAGGAGACAGAGTTATGTTGAAGGGAATAAAAAAAGGGCTGATTGTAGCTTTTAACTGGGTATACCGGCTTTTGTACGGTTATGCCAGATGGGTATTGCTGTTTGTGATCCTCATTGTGTGTATGCAGGTGGTGGCAAGAAATATATTCCGTTCCAATATCCGCTGGAATCAGGAGGTTGCACTGCTTTTGACCATTTGGATGGCATTTGCGGGGATCGCCATTGGTGTAGAACGGAATCTTCATATTGCGGTGGAAATGTTCTATTCCTGGTTCCCGGCAGCCTTGAAAAAAGTGGTGGACCGTGTGATCCAGCTTATGGAGCTGTCAGTGGGCGTAATCTTTTTACTCTACGGAGTGCGGATATGTATTTCTACCAGCAATTCAACGCTTCCGGTTACAAAGCTTCCGTCAACATTGATGTATATTATGATCCCGGTCAGCGGGGCCTGCATTATTTATTTTGTTATCCTTGATCTGCTGGGTCTCAAAAAGTACAAAAAAACGGAGGATTCCTACGGAAAAAAGAGCGGGGAAGGAAAGGAGGAGGACAAATGAGTGAGAGTATCGCGATCGCAATTCTTCTTTCGACCTTTGTCATCTGCGTGATCATAAAGGTGCCGATCACCTTTGCAATGGTGCTGTCAACGGCTGCAACCATGATATATATGCAGATTCCGGCCATGACCCTGGTACAGCAGATGTGTAAACAGCTGAATTCATTTTCCCTTTTGGCAATTCCCTTCTTTATCCTGATGGGAGAGCTGATGGCAGCAGGAGGGATCTCCAGCCGCCTGCTTAAATTTGCAAATGTATGTGTAGGACAGATCACCGGCGGCCTGGCCCATGTAAATGTTCTGGCTTCCATGCTGTTCGGCGGGATCTCAGGCTCTGCCATCGCAGATGTTTCCTCTCTGGGCGTCCTGGAAATCCCCATGATGGAGGATGCGGGATATGACAAGGATTTTTCCATTGCAGTTACAGTGGCAAGCTCCTGCCAGGGACTGATCATCCCGCCCAGCCATAACATGGTGCTGTATTCTATGGTAGCAGGCGGCGTTTCCGTGGGAAGCCTGTTTTGCGCAGGCTATGTTCCGGGGGTTTTGCTGGGAATATCCCTTATGATCTGCTGCTACGTGATCTCGAAAAAGAGAAACTATCCCAAGGGAGAAAAGGTTCCCTTTAAGGAAGCGCTCCTTGTGACAAAGGATACCTTTTTTGCCATGCTGGCCATGGTTATCATAATCGGCGGTGTTTCGGCGGGTTTCTTTACCGCCACAGAATCCGCAGCAGTCGCCTGCATTTACTGTGCGATTGTCGGCTTTTTCATCTACCGGGAGTTAAAGGTTTCTGTTATTCCGGTGATACTGGGCAACACAGTGAAAACGCTGTCCATGGTATATGGGCTGATCGCCGCTGCAGGTGCCTTTGGCTGGATGATGACCTATTTGAATGTTCCCACACTGGCTACCCATATGCTTTTGGGAATCAGCGATAACAAGTATATTGTGCTTCTTTTGATCAATATCATCCTGCTGGTGCTGGGCTGCTTTATGGACCTGGCCCCGCTGGTTCTGATCATGGCGCCTATCCTGCTTCCCGTTGTACAGAGCTTTGGCATGAGCCCGATCCAGTTTGGCGTTATCATGATGCTGAATCTGGGCATTGGCCTCTGCACACCGCCAGTTGGCACCGCATTGTTCACAGGCTGCGCCATTGGACATATGAAGATCGAGGAGGTTTCCAAAGCCATTCTCCCGTTATATCTTCCCATGTTCATTACGCTGATGCTGATCACGTATATTCCGGCGCTGACGATGACTCTGCCAAATCTGCTGATGTAAAGTAACTGTTCGGTAGGTCTGCGCACTTGCTGCGCTGACCGTAAGATAACCTGGGCCAGAAGGCAAAAATCCCATGGTTGGAGCCGTTTTTAATTGGATTTTTGCTCGTAGCTGTGAGGGTACTGAACAGTTACGATGTAAACATACATATAGGAAGAAACAAAAAAGGAGTAGGATATGAAAACTGCATTTGTGACAGGGGGGAGCCGGGGAATCGGGCTGGCGATCGTAAAGGAGCTGGGCCGGGCCGGATTTCGAGTTGCACTCATGGCTACCAGAGAAGAGGAGCATTATCCTGAAAGCAGCAGGCAGCTAAAGGAAAGCGGTGTGGATTACCTTTGGCTGACAGGGGATATCAGCAGCTCTTCCGACAGGGAGCGAGTGGTGACAGAAGCGTTTAAGGAGTTTGGAAGGATCGATGTGCTGGTAAACAATGCAGGGGTGGCGCCTAAGCTCCGCGCAGACCTTCTGACAATGACAGAGGAAAGCTATGACTATGTGATGGATACCAATACAAAGGCCAACATGTTCATCACACAGAGGGTTGCCAGGGAAATGACCGCCCAGGAGCCGGTTGATGGGAGAAAGGGTATTATCATCAATATTTCCTCCTGCTCGGCAGAGGTGAGCTCTGTTAACCGGGGCGAATACTGCATCTCCAAAGCGGGAATCTCTATGCTGACCCTGCTTTATGCAGACAGGCTGGCAGGAGAGGGGATCCTGGTTTACGAGGTACGGCCCGGAGTCATCCGCACGGATATGACAAAGAAGGTAGAGGAGAAATATTCAGGGCTGATCGGGCAGGGCCTGTTTCCCATCGCACGCTGGGGAACCCCGGAGGATGTGGCAAGAGCTGTAAGAGCATTTGCATCCGGAGATTTCCCATATACGACCGGGAGCTACATTGATGTTGACGGCGGCTTTCACATTAAGCGCCTTTAGAGAAGAAAGAGCCTAAAAGCCGGGCTTGAAGTACCAGCAGCTATAAAAAGAAGGATGATATTGGAGTTGACCATGGATTATAACGATATTCCGTTTTATGAGTATAATACGATTATTGTTGGAACAGGCGCATCAGGGTTAAATGCCGCGCTGGCGTTAAAGCAGCTTGGCCAGTCCCACATTGCCCTGGTTACAGAAGGACTTATGATGGGGACCTCCAGAAATACAGGCTCGGACAAGCAGACGTACTATAAACTGATGACAGACGGCCCGGAACCTGACAGCGTGTCCCAAATGGCCCGGACGCTGTTTGACGGGGGCTGTATGGACGGAGATCTGGCGCTCTGCGAGGCGGCCGGATCCCTGAGGGCATTTTTCCGGCTGGTAGAAATGGGAGTGCCCTTCCCGCACAATTCCTGCGGCGAGTACATTGGCTACAAAACGGATCATGATCCGGTAATGCGTGGAACCTCGGCCGGACCTCTGACATCAAGATATATGACAGAGTGCCTGGAAAAGGCGGTGAAAGAAGAGGCTATCCCTATCTATGACGGCTATCAGGCCGTCAGGCTGTTAGTAAAGGAAAATGGCAGTGACCGCAGAGCCTGCGGGATACTGGCGCTGAATAAAAAGAAGTGCAGGGACGAGGCACAGCGGTATGCTGTTTTCAGTGCAGATAATGTGATCTGGGCTACCGGCGGAGAGGCCGGCATGTATGAGGCCAGCGTGTATCCTCCCAGCCAGACAGGCGGACTCGGCGTGCTGCTTAGGGAGGGCGTGAAGGCGAAGAACCTGACAGAATCCCAGTTTGGCATTGCATCCGTGAAGTTCCGCTGGAATTTATCCGGCACATTTCAGCAGTGTATCCCGCGCTATGTGTCTACCGATGCCAACGGGGAGGATGAGAGAGAATTTTTAGAGCCCTATTTCGATTCACCGGGGAAGCTTGTAAACGCCATATTTTTAAAGGGATATCAGTGGCCCTTTGACCCCAGAAAGGCCTTTGAACAGGGATCTTCACTCATTGACCTGCTGGTCTATCAGGAGACGGTGCTGTCAGGCCGGAGGGTTTTCCTGGATTATATGCATAATCCATCGGCGCTTCAGAAAAATGGGGCGGTTGATTTTACGTATTTGACAGGAGATGGAAAAGTCTATCTTGAAAATTGCCAGGCGCTGTTAGAAACTCCGTATAAACGTCTGGAGAAGATGAATCCCAAGGCAATTGAGGTGTATTCCAGCCATCACATTGATCTTTCCAGGGAATATCTGGAAATTCAGGTGAGCGCCCAGCATAATAATGGCGGCATTGCAGCCAACAAATGGTGGGAGACCAGTCTTTCACACCTGTTTGCAGTCGGCGAGGCCAATGGTTCCCACGGGATCTACCGCCCAGGGGGAAGCGCATTGAATTCCGGCCAGGTAGGAAGCATGCGGGCTGCACAGTTTATTGTCCATAACTACAGGGAAGAACCGTTGGGACGGGAAGCATTTTTGGAGGCTTGTAAGGAAGCCCTTGAGGAGGAAATGCGCTTTGCAGAGGAAGCCCTGAGCAAAACAGATGGCCTTAACCTGGAGATAGCAGAGGAGCGCAGGAAGCTTCAGCACAGGATGACCCAATATGGAGCCTGCATCCGCAGTGAGAAGGGGCTGGAAAGGGCAATTGAAGAAAACAGAAAGCAAGCCGCCTATTTCCGGGATCACCACAAAATAGCGGATCCGGCAGAGCTGGGAAGGCTGTATCAGCTCAGACAGCTCTTGCTGAGCCAGTATGTATATTTGGCGGCAATGCTGGATTATTCCAGGACAGTGGGGATCAGCAGGGGATCCTATCTGGTGTATAACCCCCAGGGAAGGCTCCCGGATGAACGTCTGAATGAATTATTCCGGAACATCACAAAAGAGACGGATACCTCTGTTCTCCAGGAAATATCTTATGATGCGGACAGCGGCAGCTGCCGGCCCCACTGGCGCGCTGTGCGTCCTATCCCGAAAAACGATATTTGGTTTGAAAATGTGTGGCAAAATTTCCGAAAAGATGGTATCTTTAAATAGATATCATTAAGGGAGTGTTGTGTATGGCAGGAATTCGGGATGTAGCGAAGTTTGCAGGTGTGTCTCCCAGTACGGTCTCCAGAGCATTATCCGGAGTTGCATTTGTAGAGCCAGAGACCAAGAAAAAGGTGCTGGAAGCGGTGAGTGCATTGAATTATAAGCCTAATCTGGCAGCAAGGAGCCTGAAAAAGGGTGGGAGCAAGCTGATCGGCCTGATCATCCCGGATATAACAAACCCATATTATCCGGAAATTGTAAAATGCATGGAGGCATGTGCAACGAATGCCGGCTATTCCATGATCCTGTGCGATGCACTGGGAGATGCCAAAAAAGAGCAGGAGTATTTTGAGACGCTGCAGCATTTGTTTGTGGATGGCATTTTGTACATCGCATCCACCGAGAGCGTGGAGCATGTTAAGCCCTTTGTGGGGGCGATCCCGATGGTGGTCGTAAACAGAACATTTGATATCGATGTTCCATGCATTAATATTGACAATGTAGATGCGGCATATCAGATGGTCCATCATTTGCTGGAAAACGGCCATCGTGATATCGCTTTGATGATCAATGACAAGGACAGGCAATACAATCAGGAGCGCTTAAGCGGTGCAATGAAGGCACTGGAGGAATACGGCATCCATCAAAGGGAAGAATATATTCTCCGGAATATTAAATCAGAGGATGACGCCTGCCAGAGGACCCTCCGGCTTTTGGAGGAGGAGCGCCGGCCTACGGCCATGTTCGCGTTTAATGATTATATGGCCTTTGGCATCTATCAGGGAGTCCATGAAGCAGGCCTTCGGATCCCGGAGGACATTTCCGTGGTGGGATTTGATGATATCCCCTTTGTGAAATATCTGAATCCGCCGCTGACTACCCTGCGCCATTCCCTCCAGGATACTGCCGAGCTGGTATTTGACAAGCTGGCCGAGCAGATGCGGGCCGCAACCTGTGCAGGAAGGAGCACCACCTATTTTTGTGGAAAGATCATTATCCGGGATTCAGTCAAACAACTTGAGAATACTGAAATTGTTGAGGAAAGCATATGGAAAAAGTAAATATTTTTGATATTGAAGGAATGGAATTTCCAGCCGGAAGGCGTACCAGGGTCATCCTGGGGCAGAACGGCGCCATCCAGGGAGAGAAGTTCTGCCAGGGTTATGTGGTGATTTATCCCGGCGGAGGCATCCCGGAACACGACCATGAGACGGTCGAGTCCTATACCATTTTAAAGGGACAGGGTGTGATGGAGGTCGACGGGGAGAAGCAGGAGGTAAAGGAAGGAGATTATGTGTTCGTCCCCTCCTGGAAAAAGCATTCCCTGCATAATACCGGTGACAGCGACATGCATATGATGTTCGTCTATGCGCCCAGCGTGATCGTGGATCACTGGGCACAGGAGCAGTCGGGGGAGTTGAAATAGACGGTTTTTGATGGTTATAGAATATAGAAAATGAAAGGCGGATACCATGTATCGTTTATTGATATGTGGTATCCGGTTTCTTTTGTGCGCCCGGCGGCGCACGTTTCTAACGGGTGAAAGTCCCGAGTCCGCCCGGCAGTGGGAAGGATATAGCCGAAAGCAAGGGTGTCCATCGTGAGGTGGAATCTGAAGGAAGCTGGATGTGGGAACAGACTAACCACGGGCAAATCTCTGGTCTGACGTACAGAAATCACATATAAGGTCTTTCGTGAGGGTAAGACTGCAAAGCAAGCCGAAGCCCAATAACTGCACGGAATCACGGGGGATAAATGTGACAGATGGATGGAGAGAAAGAAACGTGTGGTACCCGGGGAGACCTGTGTGAAATGCTTTGAAAGAGGTAACCGCATCTGTGAAGATGCGTTGAACGCGCAGGAGTCAGCAGAGGTCATAGTAAGCTGGAACGCCAGTTGGTGTAACAGACGAAGGACCAAATCAATAGGAGTCTTTAGTACGACCCGGAAAGGAGGAATGGGCACATGGGTGCAGAAAACACAGAAAGCTGCTTGCAAAGAGATAGCGCGGAACGTAAAGGGTATGTAAGAGCGAACCGCTCGTTCAACCGGATATGGAAGGAAAGAGACAGTGCAGAGCCGGACATCTTAGGTAAGGTACTGGAAAAGGATAACCTGAACCGTGCTTACAAAAGAGTAAAGGCAAACAAAGGAGCGCCGGGAACCGATGGAATGACTGTTGAGGACGCACTTCCGTGGCTGAAGGAACATAACCACGAACTCGTACAGAAGATAAGAAGCGGTCATTACACGCCGTCACCTGTACGAAGAAAGGAAATCCCGAAGCCAGACGGCGGAGTACGCAAGCTGGGTATTCCTACCGTTATAGACCGCATCATCCAACAGGCAATGGCACAACAGCTGATGCCCATCTATGAGCCTTTGTTTTCGGACGGAAGCTATGGTTATCGACCGGGACGGAGCGCAAAGGATGCTATTCAGAAGATCAAAGAGTATGCAGAACAGGGATATACAAGGGCAGTTGTTCTTGACCTGTCAAAGTACTTCGACACGCTGAACCATGAGCTGCTCATCAACATCCTGCGCAGGAATGTAAAGGATGAAAGAGTGATACAGATGATAAAGCGGTATCTGAAGAGTGGAGTGATGGAAAACGGTGTTGTCATTGAGACAGAAAAAGGCTCACCGCAGGGAGGAAATCTTTCTCCCCTGCTTGCCAATGTCTATCTGAATGAGTTTGACCAGGAATTCAGGAGAAGGGGCGTGCCGTGCATCCGATATGCGGATGACATCGTACTGCTTGCGAAGAGTGAGCGAGCCTCGAAAAGACTGTTGGAGACCAGCACGAAATATCTCGAAGGTACACTGAAACTGAAGGTGAACCGGGAGAAAAGCCGTACGGTCAGTGTGTTTGCAATCCGAAATTTTAAGTATCTTGGTTTCTGCCTCGGGAAGAATGGCAAAGGCATCTGCATCCGTGTACATGCCAAGTCATGGAAGAAAGCCAAGGATAAACTTCGGATGCTCACTTCCCGGAGCAAGTGTGGAAGTATAGTGAAAACCATGGAACGCATAAAAGTATATATGCGGGGATGGCTGAACTACTTTAGCATGGCAGACATGAAGAACAACATCGAATCACTGAATGGATGGCTGTACCGCCGGATTCGTATGTGTATCTGGAAGCAGTGGAAACTGCCAAAGACACGCAGACGGAAACTGCTGGGTCTGGGGCTGCCCGAATGGGCAGCCCGCGAAGCAGCCTACAGCCGCAAGGCTTATTGGCGAATGGCAGGAAATGGTGTGGTTCAAAGAGCGTTAACAAAAGAAAGACTGATACACTGGGGCTTCTATGATTTAGCCACAGCATATCAGTCTATGCACGTCAACTATTGAAACCGCCGTGTACCGAACGGTACGCACGGTGGTGTGAGAGGACGGCGGCTAATCACCGCCTCCTACTCGATTTATATAGAAAATTGATATGTTTCAAGACTTTTTGAAAATGCAGATAAAATACCTTGACAGAACATTTTTCCATGTATATAATAAGTGGGTGTGCGTAAACACTTATGTTTTGGTGCACAAAAGCTGAAATATCACAGCAACCACAGACAATATCACAGGAGGTGAAAAGGATGCCAACATTTAACCAGTTAGTAAGAAAGGGAAGACAGACCAGCGTGAAGAAGTCTACTGCTCCGGCTCTGCAGAAGGGTTACAACTCTTTACAGAAGAAGGCAACAGACGCATCTGCACCACAGAAGCGCGGTGTATGCACAGCTGTTAAGACTGCTACCCCTAAGAAGCCTAACTCAGCACTGAGAAAGATCGCCAGAGTTCGTCTTTCCAATGGTATCGAAGTAACAAGCTACATCCCAGGAGAGGGTCACAACCTTCAGGAGCATAGCGTTGTTCTGATCCGTGGAGGAAGAGTGAAGGACCTGCCAGGTACAAGATACCACATCGTTAGAGGTACACTGGATACAGCAGGTGTTGCTAACAGAAAGCAGGCTCGTTCCAAGTACGGCGCTAAGAGACCGAAAGACAAGAAATAAGCAGCTGCGAAGCGAGACTTCGCAAAAAATGATAGTACCACTAACAGCAGTAAAGTGACTGCGGGGCAGAGGCTGAGAGGCTGCAGTTCCCGCGATGTTAGTGCCGGATTGTGATATTGACCTGTAGGTTGCAGGAAATATAGATACCGCGCACGAAACACATTTTATGGAAACATGTGAGTACCGGTGAATTAATGAAAAGCGGAAGGCCGGATGCGCCGGCAGATGGTCTGAAGCAGTATTAAGGAGGGAAGTAACGTGCCACGTAAAGGACATACTCAGAAGAGAGACGTTCTGGCAGACCCGATCTACAACAACAAGGTTGTTACAAAGCTGATCAACAACATTATGTTAGACGGCAAGAAGGGTGTTGCACAGAAGATTGTATACGGCGCTTTCAACCGTGTTGCTGAGTCAACCGGAAAAGACGCTATCGAAGTATTTGAAGAGGCAATGAACAACATCATGCCTGTTCTGGAGGTTAAGGCAAAACGTATCGGCGGCGCTACCTATCAGGTACCCATCGAGGTTAAGCCGGAGAGAAGACAGGCCCTGGCTCTGCGCTGGATCACCCTCTACTCCCGTAAGAGAGGCGAGAAGACCCAGGAGGAGAGACTGGCAAACGAGATTATGGATGCTGCAAACAACACCGGCGCATCTGTAAAGAAGAAAGAAGATATGCACAAGATGGCAGAGGCAAACAAGGCATTTGCTCATTATCGCTTCTAATTACACAGCGGCATAGCTTGTTTGCAATTGTTAAGGACGTAAGTCCTGGATAGTTGCGATTGATTAAGGAGGAAAATCCCTTGGCTGGAAGAGAATATCCATTGGAGAGAACCAGGAATATCGGAATCATGGCTCATATCGATGCTGGTAAGACCACATTGACAGAGCGTATTCTGTATTATACTGGTATTAACTATAAGATTGGTGATACCCACGAAGGTACTGCTACCATGGACTGGATGGCTCAGGAGCAGGAGAGAGGTATCACGATTACTTCAGCTGCAACAACCTGTCACTGGACTCTGCAGGATCATGCGAAGAAGAAGGATGGCGCTCTGGAGCACCGTATCAATATCATTGATACTCCAGGACACGTTGACTTCACAGTAGAGGTAGAGCGCTCCCTGCGTGTACTTGACGGCGCTGTAGGCGTTTTCTGTGCAAAGGGCGGCGTTGAGCCTCAGTCAGAGAATGTATGGCGTCAGGCAGATACCTACAACGTTCCCCGTATGGCCTTCATCAACAAGATGGACATCCTGGGTGCGAACTTCTACGGCGCAGTAGAGCAGATCAAGACCAGACTGGGCAAGAACCCGATCTGCCTGCAGCTGCCCATCGGCAAGGAAGATGAATTCAAAGGAATCATCGACCTGTTCGAGATGGAAGCCTACATCTACAACGATGATAAGGGCGAAGACATCACTATCTGCGAGATCCCGGAGGATATGAAGGATGACGCAGAGCTGTATCACACTGAGCTGGTAGAGAAGATCTGCGAGCTGGATGATGATCTGATGATGATGTATCTGGAAGGTGAAGAGCCTTCTGTTGAGCAATTAAAGGCAGCTTTGAGAAAGGCTACCTGTGAGTGTACCGCTATTCCGGTATGCTGCGGTTCCGCTTACCGCAACAAGGGCGTTCAGAAGCTTCTGGATGCAGTCCTTGAGTATATGCCTGCTCCTACAGACATCCCATCTATCAAGGGTGTTGACATGGAGGGCAACGAAGTTGAGCGTCATTCTTCTGACGAAGAGCCATTCTCTGCTCTTGCATTCAAGATCATGACTGACCCATTCGTTGGTAAGCTGGCATATTTCCGTGTGTATTCCGGTACGTTGAACTCCGGTTCTTACGTACTGAATGCAACAAAGGGCAAGAAGGAGCGTGTAGGACGTATCCTTCAGATGCACGCAAATAAGAGACAGGAGTTGAGCAAGGTTTACTCTGGTGATATTGCTGCAGCAGTTGGTTTCAAGAACACAACTACCGGTGATACGATCTGTGATGAGCAGAATCCAGTTATCCTTGAGTCCATGGAGTTCCCGGAGCCGGTTATCGATATCGCGATCGAGCCAAAGACAAAGGCCAGCCAGGACAAGATGGGCGATGCTCTTGTAAAACTGGCAGAGGAGGATCCGACCTTCCGCGTTCGTACAGACGAGGAGACAGGCCAGACCATCATCTCCGGTATGGGCGAGCTTCATCTGGACATCATCGTAGACCGTCTGCTGCGTGAGTTTAACGTAGAGGCTAACGTTGGTGCTCCGCAGGTTGCTTATAAAGAGACATTTACAAAGGCTGTTGATGTTGACAGCAAGTACGCAAAACAGTCTGGCGGACGTGGACAGTACGGTCATTGTAAGGTTCACTTCACACCTATGGAAGCAAATGCAGAAGAGACCTTCAAGTTCACTTCTTCCGTTGTGGGCGGTGCTATTCCGAAGGAGTACATCCCGGCAGTTGGAGAGGGTATTGAAGAAGCTGCAAAGACTGGTGTTCTGGGCGGCTTCCCGGTACTGGGTGTATGGGCTGACGTATATGACGGTTCCTACCACGAGGTTGACTCTTCTGAGATGGCATTCCACATTGCCGGATCCATGGCATTCAAGGATGCTATGCACAAGGGCAATCCAGTTCTGCTTGAGCCGATCATGAAGGTAGAGGTTACCATGCCTGAGGAGTACATGGGTGATGTTATCGGTGATATCAACTCACGCCGTGGACGTATCGAGGGTATGGAGGACATTGGCGGCGGTAAGATGGTTAAGGCCTATGTTCCGCTGTCTGAGATGTTCGGATACTCTACAGACCTTCGTTCCAGAACACAGGGACGCGGTAACTACTCCATGTTCTTTGAGAGATATGAGCAGGTACCGAAGAACGTTCAGGAAAAGGTTCTGTCTGAGCATAAGAGATAAGAGATAGGCAATGTTTTTATGCACAAAAGGCTTGTAAATCAAGGAAAAATAGAATATAATGATTGATAGCCTGACATTAACTATAATAGCCCATTATACAGGGCGCAAATTAAGGAGGACGTTATAAAATGGCTAAAGCTAAGTTTGAAAGAACTAAACCACATTGTAACATTGGTACCATCGGACACGTTGACCATGGTAAAACAACTCTGACAGCTGCTATCACCAAGACTCTTCATGAGAGAAAGGGTACTGGCGAGGCTGTAGCATTCGAGAACATCGATAAGGCTCCAGAGGAGAGAGAGCGTGGAATCACTATTTCTACCGCACACGTAGAGTACGAGACAGATAACAGACACTATGCACACGTTGACTGCCCAGGACATGCTGACTACGTTAAGAACATGATCACTGGTGCTGCTCAGATGGACGGCGCTATCCTGGTTGTAGCTGCAACCGATGGTGTTATGGCTCAGACAAGAGAGCACATCCTTCTGTCCCGTCAGGTAGGCGTTCCTTATATCGTAGTATTCATGAACAAGTGCGATATGGTTGACGATCCTGAGCTGCTTGAGCTGGTTGACATGGAGATCCGTGAGCTGCTGAACGAGTACGAGTTCCCAGGCGATGACACACCAATCATCCAGGGTTCTGCTCTGAAGGCTCTGGAGGATCCTTCCAGCGAGTGGGGCGATAAGATCCTTGAGCTTATGGACGCTGTTGACAGCTGGGTTCCGGATCCTGTTCGTGAGACAGATAAGCCATTCCTTATGCCTGTAGAGGATGTATTCACCATCACTGGTCGTGGTACTGTTGCTACCGGTAGAGTAGAGCGTGGTACTCTGCATCTGAATGACGAAGTTGAGATCATCGGTATCCATGAGGACGTTCGTAAGACTGTTGTTACTGGTATCGAGATGTTCCGTAAGCTGCTTGACGAGGCTCAGGCTGGTGATAACATCGGCGCTCTGCTGCGTGGCGTTCAGAGAACAGAGATCGAGCGTGGACAGTGCCTGTGCAAGCCAGGTTCTGTTAAGTGCCATCACAAGTTCACCGCTCAGGTTTACGTTCTGACAAAGGACGAGGGCGGCCGTCATACACCTTTCTTCAACAACTATCGTCCACAGTTCTACTTCAGAACAACTGACGTTACCGGCGTTTGCGAGCTGCCAGCTGGTACCGAGATGTGTATGCCTGGCGATAACGTAGAGATGACCGTAGAGCTGATTCATCCAGTAGCTATGGAGCAGGGTCTTCGTTTCGCTATCCGTGAGGGCGGACGTACAGTAGGATCTGGTAGAGTTGTATCTATCATTGAGTAATTAAATATCTGAACGGATATTTTGTTCAAGCATAAGATTGCCCGGAAGGCCCAGTGTTTTCCGGGCTTTTCTGATATTGTGTACGGAGAGCGCTAAATATGGAAAACCTGTCCGGTTGACAGCTCCCCCAAAACGTGCTACCATGTAAACGAATAGCAGTTTACAGAATAGCAGGCATTTACTATGATTGGAAGCAGAAGCTTTGGAAGCGGGAGCCATTGGCTGTTTGAGCCGGGGGAAAAGAAGGTTCACCGGCAGCATGGCGGCAGACAATATCACAGAGAACAGAACGGCAGATGATTCTGCCGTTTTTTTGTTGCCCGTTTTATTCTGATAAAGCAAGAAAGGAAGAAAAAGCAATGATGGATAAGAAAGCAGCGGGAAAGATGGCAGTGCAGCTCACGGAGATCATAGTGGGAAATCTGATGTATGCGGCAGCGGTGGTGCTTTTTATTGTACCTAACGGACTGATCACAGGAGGCACCACAGGACTTGCTCTTTTTATCAATCGTATGACAGGCCTCCCTATCAGTGTGTTTGTAAGTGCGTTTAACATCACGATGTTCCTGCTGGGAGCCTGGATATTGGGAAAACAGTTTGCAGTGACCACTGTGCTAAGTACGGTCATATATCCCCTTATGCTGGGGCTTTTGGAGGGAACAGGCACGGCGGGCTTTGTAATGGAGGAACGGCTGGTGGCTGTGCTGTATGCCGGCCTTTTGATCGGAACGGGCATTGGCGTGGTGATGAGGGCAGGGGCCTCCACCGGCGGGATGGATATCCCGGCATTGATCCTGAAAAAGAAGTGGAATATCAATGTCTCCATGACGATCTACCTGATGGACTGCATTGTGCTGGCCCTTCAGCTGCTGGCGGCTGATTCCCATGCGATTCTGTACGGCATTCTCCTGATCATTGTATATACAATGGTACTGGATAAGGTGCTTGTGGCGGGAAATGCCAAGATACAGGTCAAGATCGTTACCACAAGGTATGAGGAGATCAACAGGCTTATCGGGGAAAGGCTGGACTGCGGGACCTCTCTTCTCCATATGGAGACTGGTTATCTTCACAGGGAGCAGGAGATGATCCTGGCAGTCATATCCAAAAGAGACCTGCCAAGGCTTAACGGCCTGGTGCTGGATGAGGACCCGGAGGCCTTTATGGTGATCAATCAGATCAATGAGGTGAGAGGAAGAGGATTCACATTGAAGAAGGTGTACCGGTAGAAGAAGACTTGCGGAATGCATTTTTTTTCTCTATAATTAGGTGGGGATGATGCGAGAAATTCATCCTATGACAGGAGGAAGGACCGAATGGCAGAGGATTTTTTAGTAAAGATCCGTGGGGAATATAACCAATTTACAAAGGCGGAAAAGAAGGTAGCAGATTACATTTTGGCGAGTCCAAAAGAGGTACTGTTCAAGTCCATCACAGAGCTTGCCGAGATCTGCGGCGTGGGAGATACCAGCGTTTTCCGTTTCTGCAAGACGATGAACTGTAAGGGTTATCAGGAATTTAAAATGATGCTCTCCCTCAGTATGCACGAAGGAAAACAGGGATTTGGACAGATGGAGGGAAATATTGGCCTGGAGGATGACTTTGGACTGGTGGCCCAGAAGGTACTAAATTCCAACATCAATGCCCTGAAGGAGACACATTCCCTGTTAAAAGAAGAAAATTTCAGCAGGGTCATCGAGTGCTTTTACAGGGCAAAGAGGATCTGCTTTTACGGCGTGGGAACCAGTATGTCCACAGCCATGAAGGCGGCAGACAAGTTCCTGAAGATCGAGCCAAAGGTGTACTGTGTAAGCGATTCCCATATGCAGGCCATGATGGCCTCCACCATGACCAAGGGGGAAGCTGCGGTGATATTTTCCTACTCAGGGGCAACAAAGGATACCATTCACGTGGCTCAGCTGGCAAAGGCAGCAGGGGCGGATATTATCTGTGTGACCCGCTTTGTGAAATCACCGCTGACTGCCTACGCGGACCTGGTGCTTTTATGCGGAGCCAATGAGAGCCCCCTGCAGGCGGGCTCCTCCTCAGCAGAGATCAGCCAGCTGTTTTTGATCGACCTGCTGTATACGGAATACTACAGGCGGTATTTCGAGACCTGCTGTGTAAACAATGAGAGGACCTCGGCGTCCGTTATGGAGAAGCTCTGCTAGTGTACTGAAACGTTTATGCTTCAACGAATGACTTGCCTGAATTTTCATCTGCGCCATTCGTTTGAAAATGGACATGGCAGCACAACGGATCAGAGGCGGTCTAACAGAGGCGACAGCAGCTTTACGCCTATCTGTGACAGGAAATAGAAAAGAAAGCCTGTGACACAGGTAAAGATAAAATATTTGAAAAACAGTATATGGTTCTGCCAGAAGTCCAGGTTCATTCCGCTCACAGGCACGATGAACCGCGACATGAGCACATGGTGCACCAGGAAAATGGCAAAGGAGCAGGCGGAGACGGTCTGAAAGGGTTTGGTGAGCCATGGAAATTCCAGAAACTGGGAGATCCACGCCAGGGCCACAAAGCCGGATGCGCCTGTCCACATGATGAGATAAAGCTGGGGCAGTTGTACCGGAACGAAAAGGATGTACAGGAAGGCTGCCAAGGCTGGAAGGCCGGCTTTCCAGCTGATAGGGCGGGGGCTGCCCGCCAGTGCCCCGCAGGCCCTGTACCCATAGGCCACCATATACATTCCAAACAAAAGCTCCGGGATCCGCGACAGGAAGAACCGCTGTTCCTCCATCTGCAAGGGATAGAAGGCCAGATAAGGTATGTAAAGCACTGCCGTGACAACAGCAGTGGCCACAGGAGCCTTCAGCACACACCGGCGCAGCAGCGGGAACAGCAGATAGAGGATGACGATGCAGCCCACAAACCATTCCCCCACAAGGTAATAATTCGGGATCTTGTAATACAGGTATCCATCCATTCCAAAAAGGGTGAGCAGGAGAGTCTTCCTGGAAATCTGCATGGGGAAGCGGTTGATAATATAAAAATGGGTGAAAAAAGCAGCATAGGTGATCCAATACAAGGGATAAATGGACAGAAAGCGTTTTTTGAAATAGGTTTTAAGCTCCAGCTTTCTGCCATAGGAGTACATGAGGGAGGCCCCTGAAAGGATAAAAAACAGGGAGACGCCGATATGGCCCATTGTCCCATTGGCATATTGGATAAACAAAACAGGCTCTGACTGTACTGAAAAATCAATGCAGTATGCATTGTAATGAAACACCACGATCATGATCATGGCAAGGACACGTATAAAATCGAATGCAAATATCCGTTTATTCTTCATAAAATAGAAGCTCCCTCTCATGTAAATCTCATTCTACTCTATCAGAACCCTTTCATAAAATCAAGAATTCCCATTTTATTCCGTACATATATTTTAAGAGACATGTAATAAAAACGTTATTGAATCCTAAGTCCTGTTTTTGTAAGATGTATCGTGTATAGGCAGTTATAGTGTTTGACAGAAAGGAACGTGATTGAAAATGGTTAAAACAGGAAAAATGTGGATACTGGCTGCTGTGCTGGCCTGTGGTATGGCACTGGCGGGCCCAGGAACGGCATTGGCGGATGCGTCAGCCGATGCACGAGCCCAGGCAGCAGAAGAACAGGAGGCAGCCCCTGCCATCAATCTTCAGGGATGGATCTCCTCCTGTGTGATCACAGCGGATAAAAATAATATCGCGGTCAGCTTTTCAAGCAGCGGCGATGGAACAGGTACGGACGGGAAGGTCTATGTGTTTGAGTTAAAGCCCTATGAGGAGGAGATCGGCAGCAGAAAGGATTATATTGGTCAGGCAGCTGCCGGAGGCGGAGGAACCATCACGGCAGCGCTCAATAGAGGAACCTCCCGGGACCGCCTTTACAGCCGGTTCGTGCTGGCTGCATATGACGGCACACATTTCCGGGAGATCAGCGAGCCGCGCTATATCACCAATCCGGAGGCGGTGGCAAAAAACACAGCGGAGTTTAAGGATCCTCTGACAAAGAAGGGCCTCAACATCGAGATCGACATGTTGAGCGATGCCTTCGACCTGGGGGTAAAGCATGTGACTACCAACATTGCGTTTTCCCAGATCATGGGAACCGGCATTGAGTATGAGTATGACGGAAAAATCTATCATTTTAACAAGGCGGTGATGGATGCCTATGACAAGACCATCAGCGCCCTGTCAAACAAGGGGATGACGGTGACAGCCATCATTCTCAACGACTGGAATCCCAATACGCCGGACCTCATTTATCCGGGAACGCAGAAGGAGTCCACGGCCTATTACTACATGTTCAACGGGGCCACAGAGGCTGGATTTGAGCAGACCAGGGCCATTGCCTCCTTCCTGGCAGAGCATTACAGCGGGGAAAATTCCTCCTACGGAAAGGTGTCCAACTGGATCATTGGAAATGAGATCAACTGCCAGGTGTGGAACTATATGGGTGTGACGGATGTGGCAAGCTATGTGAGAGCCTATCAGAAGGCCTTCCGCATTTTCTATACGGCGATCAAGAGCACCAGTGCCAATGACAGGGTGTATTTCTCCCTGGCTTATTGGTGGGGGCTTCCCTATGAGAACCAGGACAATGGCCTGAACTACAAGGGCAAGGATATTGTGGATACCTTTAACTCCATTGCCAATGTGGAGGGGCAGATGGACTGGGGCCTGGCATATCATCCCTATCCCCATCCTCTCTCTGAGCCGGAGTTCTGGGATGACAGGGCCACTGGGCTTGTGACAGACGATGTGAACTCGCCGGTCATCAATTTTGCCAACCTGAATGTGCTGACAGATTACTTCTGCCAGGAGGCCTTCCGGGCGCCCTCCGGCCATGTGCGGCACATCATCCTGACAGAGCAGGGCTTTACCTCCACAAGCGCTACAAGAGGCAGCGTGCCGGAGATCCAGGCAGCAGCCTATGCGTATTCCTACTATATCGTGGACAGCAATCCCTACATTGACGCCTACACCGTGAGCCGCCAGGTGGACGCTCCGGCCGAGGTGAATACGGGCTTAAGCTTTGGCCTCTGGGAGTGCGACATGAACCAGCCCAACCTGATCGTTGCCACGAAGAGAAAGAAGATATGGCAGGTATTCCGGGATATTGACAAAAAGAATGCCACATTGGAGGCCTCGGAGTTTGCAAAGGAGATCATTGGGATCAAGAAATGGTCCGACGTGGTGCCAAACTTTAAGTGGAGAAGTCTGGAAAATTGACTTTCTCCTGAAAATGCAATAATATTATAAAAGGGTCTGGAAAAGTAAACGCCGCCGGGATGGATGGGCGGAAGCATAAGAGGAGGGTGAGCTGTTCCGTCTGGAACAGCTCTTTTCTATGGGAATGAAAAAGGTATTTAAAAGCAGCCTGGTGAGGGATGTGGTCACCAGCTATATCTGGATGATCGTATTTCCTGTCATGATCGTGCTGGGGATCGCCTTTGTTGTGGCAAGCCGGTATATCTACAGCGCCGCCATGGACTCCGTGGCAGTGGCCCAAAATTCGGTGCTTGCGCTTTACGAGGACGAAATACGCAGCACCTCCATTGCGCTGTCCCATGTGGTAAACATGAACGGGGGAACCACCATAAGGGAAGCGGCAAAGCAGAACGGCGGGGAGCAGGAAAAGGAGGCCTTAAAGCAGCTTGATACCATGTTCCATCTTCTGGCCGCCCCGGAATACAGCCTCCTTGATATCCAGATCTACCGGAAGGACAAGACGGCCGTCATCCCCCGCTGGCAGATGCGCTACTCCCAGGAGGAATTGAGGGAGAAAGCCTGGTATCAGGCAGCTCTTAAGCAGCCGGGGCAGGTATACTGCACGTTGGAGGACAAGGATTATTTCTACCGGATACGTTCCTCCCAGGAGGCTATGCTGGTGGCAGCCTTTGTGCCGGAGGATATGCCTGAGATCGAGTGTGTTGCCCTCTATAAGCTCTCCAAGATACCGGATACCCTGAAAAAATATAACAGGAGCGGCGGTATCGGGCAGATATATGTGGTAAATCAGTACGGCGTCTCCCTGCCGGGAGAGTTTAATGGACAGATCGTGCCGGAGCAGGTGATGGAAAAGCTGAGGGAGAGCAAAGCAGAGGAGATCCAGGTATCCTGGGGCGGTATCCGTTATATTGCCAGAGAGATCCCGAAGTCCGGCAGATATGTGGTAAGCCTGGTGGACCAGTGGGAAATGCTGGGGCAGTTCGGCCTGTTTTCTCTTGTGAGCCTGATCGTGATCTTTGGCGTGGTCCTGCTGTTCATTGTATATTTCAGATGGTATATGGACCGCCTTCTGGTGCCTCTGGGAGGCCTTACGGAGGGAATGAAGGAGGTAGAACGCCATAATCTGGACGTGCGGGTGGATATGTGCAGGCAGGAGGACATTGCCAGTATGATCTCCATTTTTAACAGCATGGTAGGCCAGATCAGGCAGCTGATACTGGAAAAGGAGCACGCGGAGAAAGAAAAGTATCAGGAAGAGCTCCACGCCCTCCAGTCCCAGATGAACCCCCATTTTCTCATGAATACCTTAAACACGCTGAAATTCATGGCGATCTCCGCTCACTTTGACGGCATGAGGGATATGGTGGATGCGCTGGAAAATATCCTGGCAGCGATCCTTAACCGGGACGGCGGCTTTTACCGGCTGTCAGACGAGAAATCGGTGCTGGACAGCTATATCTATATCATGCAGTTCCGCTATATGGACAGCTTTGAAGTGGATATCCATATCAGTGAAGAAGCCCTTATGTGCAAGGTGCCGAAGCTGATCCTGCAGCCCATTGTGGAGAACAGCATTACTCATGGCTTTGACGGGCTGGAGGAGAAGCTGGGCCTTATCGTGATCAATGGAAGAATAGAGGAGGACAGGCTGGTGTTGGAGGTCAGAGACAACGGAAAGGGCATGGATAGGGAACAGATCGCCAGGATCCTCACAGAGCCTGGAAAGCCGAAAGGACGGAGGACCATCGGAGTCAGCAATACAGACAGGCGCATTAAGCTGAATTTTGGTCCGCAATACGGGGTGGATATCCAGTCAGAGCCCGGAAGCTTTACGGCAGTGCGGCTGATCCTGCCGGTCATAAGGCCGGAGGATAATGCGGGCGGCAGCACAGAGACGCGGACGGAAAAGGGAGAAAGGACAGGGAATAAGGACGATGTACAATGTACTGATCGTGGACGATGAATCCATTGTGAGGATGATGCTCCATTCTATGATTGACTGGGAGGGGCAGGAGCTGAACCTGGTGGCCTGTGCGGCCAACGGCAGGGAGGCACTGGAGTGGATGGACAAATGCAGGATAGACATACTGATCACGGACATACAGATGCCTGTAGTGGACGGACTTGCACTGATCAGTCATGTAAAGGAGCGCAGGCTCCAGCCGGAGATCCTTGTCTTAAGCGCCTACAATGATTTCCCCTATGTGCGTCAGGCTTTTAAAATGGGTATTTATGATTACTGCCTGAAGCGGGAGATCAGCGAGGAGCTGCTTAAGAAGCACTTAAAGGCCATGAAGGACCGCCTGAGGGAGTGCGGAAGGGCCGGTGACGGGGAACGGTTGAAGGAGGAGGATAAAAAGCAGCTTTTGGCAGGCCTCCTTCGCGGACAGATCGAACCGTCAGAGGCAGGGCTTCCAGAAACATATTATGTGGCCTTCTTTTCCATACAGGAGTATCAGCGCATTGTAAAGAGCTTTGGAAGTGACTTTCAGAAGACCTTTTTCCCTGGTCTTTTGAATCTGGCGGACCAGCTTCCGCAGATCGCAAGGCATGGCCTTTTGGTGCCTGCAAATGATACGGGCCTTGTAATGGTTTATGAGGAGAAGGAGGGGGAAGAGGGCTTTCTCGCGGTTCTGCGGCTTTGTACCCGCCTGCTGCGGTCATGGAAGAATTATATGAATGTGGACATGACAGGGGCGGTGAGCCGTCTGGCTCACGGTGCAGAGGAATTTGAAATGCGTCTGGGAGAGGCCAATATGAACCTTACCATGAAATATGTGATGAAATCCCGGAGCCTCTTTTCAGAGGAGGAATACATCCACTTTCCGCTGGAGGATGCCTGGGCAAAGGAGGGGGAGTATAAGAAACTGATCCAGGCCCTGAAGTCAGGGGACGGGATGGGTTATGAAGAGGAAAAGTCCAGGCTTCTGGCTGTCATGCAGCGGGCAGACGAAGAGGAGGCAAAGAGGCAGGCGCTGTATCTGGCGTACCACATAGCGGCAGCGCTGGTCCACCAGCTGGAGGATTCGGATTACATTTATACCACTGACCTGTTTCAGGAGATATCCGGTATCGCTTCCAGCAAGGAGGTATGCATCTGGACAGTGAATTTTTTAAATGACATGAAGCGTTATCTCCAGTCCCATTACCAATTCCACTTTCCTGATGAGATCCAGGTTGCCCTGGATTATATCAATGACCACTACTATAAGCAGGATCTGACTCTCTATGAGGTGGCTTCCAAGGCAGGCTTCAGCGAGAAATATTTCAGCACCCTGTTTAACAAAAAGGTAGGAACCTCCTTTTCCTCCTACCTGAAAAACCTTCGTATCCACCATGCAAAGCTGCTTCTGCGGGGCTCCCACAGAAAGCTTCGGGAGATCAGTGAGGCAGTGGGATACAACAGCGTGGAATATTTTGTGAGAGTATTTTCCGCGGAAACAGGGATGAGCCCTTCTGTATTCCGGAAAAAGTATCAGTCCTAAGCCTGAATTACCAAACCAATGTGCAGTGAATCGTACCATAGTTCATTTTTTTGTCTGGACGAATTTGTTAAACTAAATATAACTGATAACGGTTTTCAAAGGAGGAAGACAATGAAAAAAAGACAGGTTTTGGGTATCATTGGGCTGGCTGCAGCGATGGCAGTGACAGGCTGTTCCGGCAGCAGCCCTGCAGAGAAAGAGACAGCCCGGCAGGCAGCTGCAGGCAAGGACGGATCAGAGGCAGCAGGCAGCGGGGCAGAGGCCGGGGATGAGGCAGGGGCTTCCGTGGAGGACAGAAACATTTCCTGTACATTGACCCTGGCAACCTGGGATGTGGCGGCAGCTAAGACCTTTGAGGAGCTGGACCTGGAGGGCAGGTTCCAGGAGCTTTATCCCAATGTGGAGATCGACATTGAGGAGTTTAACGCAGAACCGGAGTATTTTAACTCCATGAAGATCCGCTCCTCCGCAGGAGAGCTCCCTGACCTGATGTTCCACAAGTCTGACAGCATGAACCAGTATAAGGAGTACCTGGTGGATCTGACAGACACAGAGGCCAACAAGAACAACCAGCTGGCTTCCCAGTACCAGGTAGACGGGAAGGTGTTAGGCGTTCCCGACCGAAAGGCCAATGACTATGTATTTTACTGGACCGATATGTTTGAGGAGGCCGGCGTAGAGGTGCCGGAGACATGGGGAGAATTTGTGGAGGCCAGCGAGAAGCTCCAGGCCTGCTTCGGACCGCAGGATCCTGATTTCGGAGCGATCTGCATGGGCGCAAAGGACGCATGGCCCACTTATCCTCTGATGGAATACGGACCTGCTGCTGAGAGCGGAAATGGCTACTACTGGGATGCCATGACAAAGGAGGATGCTCCTTTTGCAGAGGGCACAGCCATCAACACTGTTTACAAGAAGATATTTGGCCTCTTTGAAAAGGGCGTGCTGGGCAAGGATCCGCTGGGTGTTACCTATGACCAGAGCCGCGCACTGTTTGCAAAGAAGAAGGGCGCTATGTGCTTAAACAGCCCCATGTTCCTGACAGCCTACAAGGCAGACGGCTATGACACCACAGGTATGGAGACCTTCTATCTTCCCTTCCGGGATGATGCAGGCAGCGAGTTCAACCTTGTGGCCCAGGGTGACTGCTTCTTAAGCGTGACGCAGCATTCCGAGCATCCGGAGGTTGCCAAGGCCTTCCTGGAATTCTATTTCAGCGATAAGTGGTATCCTGATTACATTGACTCCATCAGCAGCGACAGCACCATGGTCCCCTTTGCAAAGGGGTTGGATCCAGTGCTCCAGACAGCGTCCAAGCGGCAGCCGGAGGTGAATTTCGTTACCTATGGTGCAGGCGAGAGCGACTTTATCAACATGGTCTCCGAGACAAAGTTTGACTGCAAGCAGCTGGGCGTGGAGATGCTGACAGAAGGCTTTGATTTTGACAAGCGCTGCGAGGAGCTGAATGCCGCCTGGACAGCAGCAAGGGCAAAGCTGGGTCTGCAGTAAGGAGGAGAGTATGAACAGGCTGAGTAAAAAAAGACTGTATTTTCTAAGCCTGTCTCTCATAATTCCGGTTATCTTATTATGTATTTTTGTGGTGTATCCGTTCTGGGAGCTCATCCATATGAGCTTCCAGGATTGGGATGGAGTTGCCTCGGTTCGTACCTTTATCGGAAGTGAGAACTACCGGCAGCTCTTTTTTCAATCACCGGAATTTTGGCAGGCCTTCCGCAATAACCTGACCTATCTGATCATTCATGGGATCATGATGCCCATAGAGCTTGCGCTGGCAGTGCTCCTTTCCAGCAGATTCAAGGGCTCCTCCTTTGTAAAGGCAGTGATCTTTCTTCCCTTTATCATCAACGGAGTCGGCATATCCTATTCCTTCTCCTATTTCTTTTCACCGGTGGAGGGCGGATTTAACTATATCCTGACAAAGCTGGGAATGGAGGGCCTTATAAGGAGCTGGCTTTCAGACCCGAAGATCTTGAATTATGTACTGGCCTCCGTGTCCATATGGAGGTATATGGGCTTCCACATCGTCCTGTTTATGGCAGGGCTGGCTTCTGTGCCGAAGGATATGCTGGAGGCTGCCATCGTGGACGGAGCGGGTGTTTGGCAGAGGCTGCGCTATATCCAGGTCCCGGCCATCCGCACGGTCATTGATTTCATGCTCTTTGACGTGATCAACGGAAGCCTTCAGATGTTTGATATCCCTTATATCATGACAGCCGGGGGACCAAGCGGAGCCTCCAACACATTTTCCATTTACACCATTGACACTGCCTTCAAATACAACAACTTCGGCATGGCCTCCTCCATGGCAGTGGTCATGATCGCCATGATCGTGGCAGTGCAGCTTGTGCAGCGCTTTATCACAGGAAGGGTGAGGAGAAAGGAGGGAAATGCATGAAGAAAAAAGCAGTTCTTGCGGGAAAATATGCAGTTTCCCTTGTCCTGATACTTGCCGTATTTCTGCCCCTTCTGGTGACAGTGGTGAGCTCCCTTAAAATGCCCGGAAGCCTGGATAACCAGTCTCCCTTATGGCTCTCACCCTCTCAGATGACGCTTAACAACTACAGAAAGGTATTTCAGGAAAAATACCTGGTGCGGGCAGTGGTGAACACGGTGAAGATCGTGGTTGTCAGCATTGTATTCAATGTGATGCTAGGGTCCCTTACGGCCTACTGTCTGGAGCGTTTTGAGTTCCGCTTTAAGAAGATCATCTATGTCCTGTTTTACCTGGCAATGATGGTCCCCACCAATATCGTGGAGATCGCCAGATTCCAGGTGATCCGCGGCCTGGGGCTTTACAATACCATCGGGGCGCCCATTATCATTTATATTGCGGCCAATCTGATGCAGCTGTATATCTACAGGCAGTTTATCGGTGGGATCCCGGTATCTTTGGATGAGAGCGCAATGTTGGACGGCTGCGGGTATTTCCGCATCTTCGGACAGATCATCTTCCCTCTTCTGACACCTGCCACAGCGACGCTGGTGATCATTAAGACGGTATCCATTGTAAATGATATGTACATCCCCTATCTTTACATGCCGAAGAACCAGAACAAGACGCTGACTACCTTCCTTATGCGCTATGCGGGGGCCCAGCAGAACTCCTGGCCTCTTCTGGCAGCGGGGATCATTGTGGTGGCCCTGCCTACGGTGATACTTTACATTTTTTTCCAGAAACACATTATTGAGGGCATTGCTGCGGGCGCAGTAAAAGAATAAGAGGTGAGAGCATGGAACATCCTGTATTATGGAATCTGAACTGGAATTTTTATGATCATTTTGAGGAGAACTATAAGACAGAGGACGATGAAGGGAAGGCAGTGAGAGTGAACCTTCCCCACACAGTAAAGGAGCTGCCTTTAAGCTATTTCAGCCACAATGAGACGGCTATGATAAGCACCTATGCAAAGGAGCTTACGCTTTCCGAAGAACCGAAGGAGCGTCTGATCCTGGTATTTGACGGCGTGATGGCCTGCTTTGAGCTGTATGTGAACGGAAGGCTGGTAGGAGAGCACAAGGGCGGCTATTCCCGCAGCATGTTTGATATCACAGATCAGTGCCAGGCAGGGAAAAACCGCGTTGTCCTGAAGGTGGACAGCAGGGAGCGGGAGGACATACCGCCCTTTGGCTATGCCATTGACTATATGACCTACGGAGGTATTTACAGGGATGTGTGGCTGTACCGGTGCGGTGAAAGCTTTATCAGTCAGGTGCTGGCGCGCTATGATCTGAAGGACGGTAAGGTAACCTTAAGGCCGGAGCTTTTGACGGACAACAGAGGACAGGCCTATGAGGGGACTGTTCAAATTTCCCTGCTGGATGTGGAGGGAAAGCTGGTCCACTCCTATGAGCAGAAGGTACAGGTGGGCTCAGGAAAGGGAAGCTGCGTGACCCTGCCGGAGCCTGTAGGGGAGCTTAAGCTGTGGAACCCCAAAGAGCCGTATCTTTATACCGTGGAGGTACGCCTGGAGAAGGAAAACGGCACAGTGGATGTCCACCGGGTAAGGACGGGCTTCCGCACAGTGGATTTCCGACCGGAGGGCCTTTTCATTAATGGAAATCAGATAAAGATCATGGGCCTTAACAGGCACCAGTCCTTCCCGTATATGGGCTATGCCATGGGAAAGCGGGCACAGGAAAAGGATGCAGAGCTTTTAAAGGAGTTTCTGAACGTCAACACGGTGCGCACCTCCCACTACATGCAGTCGGAATATTTTCTGGATAAGTGCGACGAGGTGGGTCTTCTTGTCTTTTCTGAGATACCGGGCTGGGGCTTTATCGGCGGCGACGGCTTTAAGCAGGTGATGCTTGAGGATGTGGAGTCCATGATATTGACGCAGTACAATCATCCTGCCGTATTCATCTGGAGCATCCGCATCAACGAATCCCTGGATGACGATGAGCTTTATGAGAAGGCCAATGCCCTTGCCCACGGGCTGGATGCTTCCAGACCTACCACGGGAGTGCGATATATCAGCAACAGCCATCTGTTGGAGGACGTGTATGCCCTCAATGACTTTACCTACTCGGACTGTGACTTAGATGCCACGAAGCTGTTCCGTGGGCGCAGTGAGGCAACAGGGCTTTTAGAGCCGGTGCCCTTTATGATCACAGAGTTTTCTGGCACCGCCTTCCCCACAAAGGCCTGGGACAGCGCAGACAAGCGCACCACCCATGCCAGGGCCTATGCCAGGGTGTTAAACCAGTCCTGCCTGTCAAAGGAGATGGCAGGGATCATCGGCTGGTGCGCCTTTGACTACAATACCCATGGGGATTATGGCTCCGGAGACAAGATCTGCTACCACGGTGTCATGGATATGTTCCGTATTCCAAAAT
The DNA here is from genome assembly GCF_020554865.1 of Lacrimispora sp. 210928-DFI.3.58. GTDB lineage: Bacteria > Bacillota > Clostridia > Lachnospirales > Lachnospiraceae > Enterocloster. Next base: position 103,323 of record NZ_JAJCIC010000002.1, on the reverse strand, counting down.
ACGCAGCCTACGTGTTCCGCAGTCAGAAGGATCCGGATGAGGAGATCGTCATGGAGCCTACTACCGAGTTTTCCCGCGGAGACAACAAGGGAAACCGCCTGGTATCGCCCTTTATGGTGCTGACAAACTGTGATTACATCGAGGTGGAGATGTACGGAAAGGCACCCGTGAGGTACTATCCCGACAGCCGCTACATTGGCCTGGCCCATCCTCCTATTGAGATCGAGGAGGAGATCGGTGTATGGCAGGATCTGTGGCAGGACGGAAAGATCACCGGCTATTACAAGGGAAAGCCTGTTGCAGTGAAGCGGTTTCTGCGGGATTCCTGCCTGGCGGATCTGGAGGTCACGGCAGATGATCAGTCGCTGTACGGCGATTATGTGGATGCCACCCGCATTGTCTGCCGTATGAGAGACGAGGCAGGGACGACTCTGGTGTATTTTAAGGGAGTTCTTCAGATCAAGACAGAGGGGAATATCGAGGTCATTGGCCCGGATATCCTTCCGGTGTCCGGAGGCTACGGGGCCTTCTGGATAAAGACAAGGCCGGGAGCATTTTCAGGAAGCAGTGAGCCGGCGAAGGTGCTGGTGCGGCTTTTGAATACGGGAGTGGAGGAAAAGGCAATAGAGATCCGGCTTGAAAAATCCGGGATGGACGTGGGATGAATTGCCAGGTGCCATGCCATGACCCGGATACTCCGATGAGGGAGTGAACATATCCGGAAGGCAGTGTGGGCGGTCCTGCCCGCTGAAGGCAGTGTGGAGAACCGGAAAATTGAATAGAGATGTAAAAATAGGTCTGCTGCCTCGGCAGGCCTATTTTTTTGCAGTATTCACCTGCTCGATGAGAAAGGACATAAATTTCTTCGCTACCGTGCTGAGCTTCTCATAATCCTGGTAGATAAAGGCAATACACCATGTGATCGTGGCATCGTCAAAAGGGACCATGACCACATTTTCATAGACCGTGTTATCCAGCATGGGTTCCAGGCTCAGTGCAATGCCGCGTCCCTTATTTACCAGGCTGATCAATTGGTTGGCATCGGAGGACTCAAAGGCGGTTTTTGGAGTGAAGTGGTATTTGCGGGCATAGTGCCGGACCAGCTTGCGGTAATAGGATTTCTTATCAAGCATGAGAAAGCTTTCGTCTTTTAGCTGGGAAAAATTGACCTCCTGCTGGGAAGCCAAGGGGTTATCTTTGTGGACAAAAAGATAGAGAGGGAAGGTTTTGACCGGCGTATAGGGAAGGCGCTCCCCGTGGCGGTTTTCAGGGATCGCCAGAAGCCCGAAATGGGAGGTGTCCGCCTCCACGTAGGCATCGCAATCCGTATCAGACAGCTCTAAAAGCTCCAGGGTGATATGAGGATACTGCTCCTGAAAATCAAACAAAAGCTCCGGGTCCAGGCAGCGGAAGATCAGCGGGGCGCAGCAGAAGGGCAGGCTGACAGGACGGTTCTCAAAATGTGCAATGGCCTCTGCCAGGGACGTCTGAAATTGTGCCACCTGAGGGGAAAAGATGCGGTAAAAATAGGTTCCGTCCTCTGTCAGCGAGATCCCCTTCACTGTCCGGTGGAACAAGGTGCAGCCAAGCTCATATTCCATATTGGCAATGCAGCGGCTGAGGGCCTGCTGAGAAATATACAGAGCCTTTGCTGCCTTTGACATGGATCTGTGGCGGCAGGTTTCAACAAAGTATTCGATGTGCTTAAATTCCATAAAATACCTCCTAACTGTCTTTATTTTACCACAACTTCAAGTTGTGGAGAATACAATTTTTCGGTCGTTTTTTCAGGGAAGGATCTGCGATATATTGTAATCACAGCAAGAGAAAAGCAAATAGTAACAATACAATATCCAAGGAGGAAACCATCATGACAAATAAGGACAAAGCAATCGCACTCATCAACACATTCGCAACCGGAGATACAGAGGCTGCAGGCAATCTGCTGGCAGAGGGCTATATCCAGCACAATCTGGCCTACGGTACAGGAAGGGAGGCCTTTGTTGGCTCTGTTGCATATCTGGCTTGTGCGCCTGTGAAGACTACCGTCCGGAATATCCGCGCTTTTGAGGACGGCGATAAGGTGTTCCTGCAGACAGTCTATAATTTTGCAGGGGCAGGAGAGCAGGTGGCCTTTGACATCTTCCGATTTGACGCTGATGGAAGGATCGCCGAGCACTGGGATAATCTGGCAGCAAAGGCTGAGCCGAATCCCTCCGGCCATACCCAGACCGATGGTACGCTGGAGAAGAAGCTTGTAGACAGCGAGGCTACCCGTAAGGTGGTTTCCGGCTTTGTGGGCGATGTGCTCCGGGGCGAGGATCCCGATAAGCTGACAAGCTACTTTGACGGAGATACCTATATCCAGCACAACACCGGCATTGCAGACGGACTTTCGGGCTTAGGTGCTGCGCTTGATGCTCTTGCAGGACAGGGCATTGAGATGATCTACAATAAGACCTACATGGTATTGGCAGACGGCAATTACGGCCTGGCAGTCAGCGAAGGAACCTTCGGCGGGGCGCATACCAGCTATTATGACCTGTTCCGCGTGGAGAACGGAAAGATCGCCGAGCACTGGGATGTAATGGAGACCATCGCGGAGGAATCCACCTGGCAGAACCGGAACGGGAAGTTCGAAAGGAAACCCTTATGATCAGGGAAGTAAATGCTTGGAATGACAGAATCGTTAGCGGAAAACAATAGTAATTGTAAAAGGTGCACAATTTGATTTGAGAAGAATCGTAACAAATGTACATTTACAAATAGAAATACTGTTATTATAATCTTATATATAAGTTATATATAACATATATTTAAGGCATATATCGAACTTCCCGGAGACAGGCTGCCAGACAGAGCAGATGGAAAGAGTGCTGGTTCCACCGCCCGCTTAAGGCTGTGATGACTGCAAAATACGGAAGGCGGCTTTGTAAGGAGCCTATGGGGAGGAAAGGAAGGTATTCAATGAACGATCGAAAAGAGGACATATTCAGCATTGAGGACAGAGTGGTGGTAGTCACCGGAGGCTGCGGCGGAATCGGCATGGGACTGGCCCAGGGGCTTGCTGCCCGCCACGCGAGGATCGCCCTCCTGGATATGGACCAGGAGAAGCTGGATGAGACAGCAAAGAAGCTGGCAGAGAAAAACGGGGCAGAGGTCAGAGGCTATGCAGCGGATATCACGGACGAGGCCAGTACCGGCACCGCATTCCAGAAGATCTATGAGGATTTTGGCTCGGTGTACGGGCTGATCAACTGCGCAGGTATTTCCCATGTGGCTCCCTTAAGCCAGATGCCCATGGACCGCTGGTCAGCCGTTATGGATGTGAATGTGAAGGGGACAGTGATCTGCTGTAAAATTGCAGGAAAATATATGGCAAAGAACAAGGCGGGGCGCATCATCAATATCAGCTCCCTGGCGGCGACCCACGGAAAGCCCGGCTACACTGCCTATACCCCCAGCAAGGCAGCGATCAACGGCCTGACCTTCACTCTGGCAGCAGAGTGGGCACGCATGGGGATCAACGTCAACTCCGTATCCCCGGTCATGGTGGTAACGGATATCAATCGCCATCAGGTAGAGAGCGATCCCGGTTATCTGCCCCGCATCTGCTCCACGATCCCCCAGGGACGCATCTGCAGTCCGGAGCTTTTATGCGGAACCATGGTATTCCTTTTAAGCGAGGCCAGCAGCTATGTGACGGGTCAGAATATCGGTTGTGACGGAGGCTGCCAGAACGGCGATATTTCCGTGATTAAGCCTCCGGTGGAGATGTAGGCTATGATAAGACAGGCATCGGAGCTTTTACATACAGAGGCAGACTTTAAGGCGGCAGGACTGGGGGAGGGAGTGCTTGAGCTGACCCACATTCTCAACGGGGCCGGGGAGCTGAACGGAGCCGGGAGGATATTCGCCCATGCAAGCCTTCCTGTGGGAGCCTGGGTAGGGCCTCATGCCCATGTGGGAGAGCGGGAGATCTACTATTACCTGAAGGGCAGCGGGGAGTATTACGATGATGGCAGGATCATAGAGGTGGGGCCGGGGTGCATGACCCAGGTGGAGCCCGGACAAAAGCACGGGCTAAAAAATACCGGGAACGGACCCTTGCAGTATATCTGCCTGATCCTGTATGAATAAGAGAAAGACAGCAAAAAGGCTGTTTGAGAAAAAGAAAAGAAAAAGGAGAAGGAAAAATGAAGAAAAGAAGCTTAATGGCAGCAGCACTGGTAATGGCGTTGGCATTGACCGGATGTGGAAATTCCGGTTCCAAGACAGCAGATACAAAGGCGGAGGCAAATGCTCCCCAGACAGAGGCGGTGGAGGAGGCTGATAAGGCGGACGACGGCCAGACCTGGGAGATCTCTCTGAGCACGCCTGCATCTGAGACCAATATCGTGTCAGACCAGATACGTGAGTTTGCAAAGCTGGTAAACGAGCGCACCGATGGAAGAGTAACCGTAAACCCATTCTACAGCAATGTACTGGGAGCTCAGAAGGATATGTTTACCGCTCTTTCCAACAATGAGATCGAGCTGATCCTGGATGGCTCTATTACCGACTACTTTGCCACAGAGTACGGCTTTTTGTTTGCTCCCTTCCTGATCCGCAATGCGGGCCATCTTGAGGCCATTATGGACGGTCAGCTGTTTAAGGACATGGAAGCAAAGCTTCTTGAGAGCAATATCGCAGTATTAGGTAAATCCGTGCGCGGAAGCCGCGTCCTGTATTCCGCAGAGCAGCTGACCAGCCCGGAGGATATCAGCAAGCTTGTTATCCGTATGCCAGACCTGTCTACCTATATCACAGCATGGAGCACCATCGGAGCCTCCACACAGATCATGGGCGGCGCGGACGTATACTCCGCACTTTCCACAGGCGTGGTAAATTCCTGTGAGGGCCCCTACAACCAGGGTGTAAGCGATAAGTATGCGGAGGTTACAAACTATCTCTATCCTACCAACCATGTCACAGAGCCCTATTTCATTTATGCCAGCCAGGCATGGCTTGACAGTATGCCGGAGGATATTGCGGGGATCATCATGGATACAGCAGACGAGGTTATGGGCAATGTAACAAAGGTGTGCGCAGAGGATGCAGAGAACAGCAGGAAGGCATTGACAGACGGCGGCATGACCTATGACGACAGCATTGATTTTTCAGGCCTGTTTGAAAAGATGCGCCCTGTTTATGAAGAAAAATTTTCTAAGGGAGAATGGGCTTCCTCCTATGACGATGTGATGAGTTATTTTGAGCAGTAACACACCGCCTGGATCCCGGATAAGCCCCAGGGAGGCTTTCGCCTGCACCGGGGAAGCAGGACTCCGGCCCGTGAAAAAACGGGCAGGGGCCATCCGGGAGGAAACAAAAGGAGATTGGTATGAAAACAATAAATAAGTTTACTTCGGCTGTGGATGCGGCCTGCAGGACTGCGGCAGCGCTTCTGCTGGTATTTATCTGCGCAGCGATTGCCGGACAGGTAGCGGTCCGCAAGCTGGGCGGTACTCTGGTGTGGGTAGATGAGCTTACCAGGTATGCTTTTGTGTATCTGGTGCTCTTTGGAACAGTGGATCTGGCGCGCACAGGAGGCCATATTGCAATCACTTCTTTCCTGGATATGCTTCCGGGAGCAGTAAGAAAAGGGATCGAGATCCTGATCTATCTGGCGGTGTCCGCATTTTCCGGTATCATGACCTTTGCGTATGTGAATGCGGTCACCAAATATGAGGGAGTTACCTTCAGCGTGGTAAAATCCATTTCCATGAGCCAGCACTATATCCTGGTGAGCATCCTTACGGGGCTGATTACCATTGCTTCAATACTGCACATTGTGGACATTATCCTTTCATTTCAGAAGCCGGCAGGAGGAGAAAAATGAATTTTCTGTTTTTGATCGTTCTTATTCTATTGATGCTCTGCGGCGTTCCTGTAGCCTACAGCATCGGCATAGCAACCCTTATCGGTATGGCGGCCCATTCCGGGATCCAGTGGGGCACGCTGGCATCCTCCAGCCTGTCAGGCATTAATTCCTTTACTTTCTTAGCGATCCCTCTGTTTTTGCTGGCAGGAAAGCTCATGAATACAGGAGGCATCACCAGAAGGCTTTTCCGGTTTGCAAAGGATCTGGTGGGCTGGCTTCCCGGCGGTCTGGGTCATGTAAATGTCATCTGCAGTGTGATCTTTGCAGGAATGTCAGGCAGCGCGGTGGCAGACGCAGGAGGCCTTGGGGCCATTGAGCTGAAGGCCATGCGTGACGACGGCTTTGACGATGAGTTTACCTGCGGCGTAACGGCCTGCTCCTCCATGCTGGGCCCCATGATACCACCCAGCATTCCTATGATCGTCTACGGAACGATTTCCGGAGCCTCCATCGGCGCGCTGTTCCTTGCAGGCGTTGTTCCGGGGATCCTTATGGCCCTGATCATGATGGGCGTGGTATTCATCTATGCGGTCATAAAGAAATATCCCAAGGAGAAGTTCCCGTCCTTAAGCGAGGCTGCAATCAGCTTTAAAGAGGCTGTGCTTTCCCTTATGACGGTCGTTATCATCCTTTTAGGCATTTATACAGGTATTTTTACAGCCACGGAGGCTGCGGCTATCGTTGTTATCTATGCCATGATCTTGAGCGTGTTTATCTATAAGGAGGTAAGCTTAAGTGATCTGGGAGCCATGGTGATCGAGACGGTCCATGACTCTGCGACGATCGGTCTGGTAGTTGCATTTTCTGCCATGTTCGGAAGCATCCTGGTGCGCAGCATGATCCCGCAGAAGATTGCTGCCGCGATCTCCGGTGCAGTGGACAGCAGGGTGGCACTGATCCTGCTAATCAACGTATTCCTCCTGGTAGTGGGTATGTTTATGGACGCCACAGCAGCTATCACTATTCTGGTGCCGATCCTTCTTCCCTTAGTAAAGGAGTGGGGGATCAGCCCGGTGCAGTTCGGCATTATTTTTGTTCTCAACATGGGCATTGGCTCCATGACGCCGCCCTTCGGTATTTTGATCTTTGTCATGAGTAAGCTAAGCGGCCTGCCGGCTATGCGGCTGGTAAAGGCCTATATCCCATGGATGGGAGCCATGATCGCCGCCTTGCTGCTTGTAAGCTTTGTGCCGCAGCTGTCCTTGACGCTGCCGGTGCTGGCAAATTACTCCGTATTCTGAATCCAAGTGTGAAGATGCATTTTGCCAGAGCCAGAAAGCCGGCTTTCAGGCAAGGAGAAAGAGGGGGATTGGGATGAAATTACAGCGCTATGAGGCGATCAGCCAGAATATCAGAGACGAATTTGAGCTTCAAAAGGAGAAGCATCCGGAGCGCTTTAAGCGGCGCATCGACCTGTCCTTTTCTGTTCCGGCCTTTGGACTGGAGCCGGTGGAGGCCTCCATTGAGCGTCTGGGAAGGCTGGGCTACCAATATGCAGAGCTTCCGGGAAATTACGGAGGACCGGATACGGGGAATCAGACCAGGTTAAGGGAGATAAAAGAGGCCTTAGAGACTTGGAACATGAAATGCTCCGGCGTCTGCCCTTTCACTCTGCCGGGAATGGCCTTCACGGAGAGAGACAGCTTTGGCCGCCAGAGGGCTTTCGATTACCTGAAGAATAATGTAGAGTTTTGTAAAGCAGCAGGGGGCTCTTATTATCTGATCACGCCGGGGCCTGTGGGAGTGGGGCATCCGGCAGACAGCGGCGATTACAGCAGAAGCGTTGCCTTTCTGAAGGAGCACGCCCGCATATTTGAGGAAAATGACATCCGCTGTGCCATTGAGATCTGCCACAGAGGAGCCGTGCCCTTCTGCCACAATATTGAGGAGGCGAGGCAGTATATGAAAGATGTGGATCATCCCTATGTACAGTACATTTACGGGGATATGAAGCATCTGCTGGCAGGGGAGCCCCATCTGGGGGAGGCCATCATGAACTGCGGAAAGCAGCTGTTATGCCTTCATCTGAGGGATACCTGCAATGGAGGAGCCATTGGAACAGGTATGATGGATCTCGATACGGTGATCCGCGCACTCTATTTGGTCGGCTTTAACAGGGAGGGATGCTATGCGGTGGGAGAGCCCACGGCAAGCGCCTGCTTAAGGGATGGAGGCTTTGATCCCTTTATCCCTTATCCTGAACATATAAAAACAGAGATCGCCCAGGCAACCCTTGAATACTTCCGTGAACGGGAAGAAGAAGTATTGAAGTAGGAAGCCTTCAGGCGGAAAGGAGATATCATGAAAGCATTTGTTATTCGAGGAAAAGAGGACTGCTTTTTCATAGAGACGGAAAAGCCGCAGATCACAAGGCCGGATGATGTGCTGGTAAAGGTAAGATCAGCCGGCATCTGCGGGACAGACCTGCACATTTATATGGGCGAGCACTCCATGTCCATGGGCGTGGACAGGATACCGGGCCATGAGTTTGCAGGGGAGGTCGTGGAGGTAGGCCCTGGCGTAAAGAACTTAAAGCCGGGTGACAGGGTAGTGCATGAACCCATCAATTACTGCGGAACATGCTACGCCTGCAGGCACGGCCAGGGAAACGTATGCAGAACATTGAAGGTAACGGGATGCAACTGCAACGGGGGCTGGCAGGAATACTACTGTGCCCAGGAAAAGCAATGGCACAAGATCCCTGACTGGATGACATGGGTACAGGCAGCCCTGGTGGAGCCTTACACCATTGCAGCCCAGGTGTGCAGCCAGGCAAAGGTGGAGGCAGGTGATGTGGTGCTGATCCACGGCGGCGGTCCGATCGGACTTATGTGCTGCGATACCGCAAAGCATTTTGGAGCAAAGGTGATCGTCAGCGAGATCGTGAAGGGACGGCTGGAGCTGGCAAAGGAGCTGGGAGCTGATTATGCGGTGGATCCCAGGGAGCAGGATCTGAAGGCACTGGTAAAGGAAGTGACAGAGGGCGAGGGAGTCAATGTGATCTTAGACTGCGCCGGATTGGCACGTATGATGAATGACAATGTGGAAATGCTTTCTCCGGCAGGACGGCTGGTGCCTGTAGCGCCGGTTGCAGTCCATATCGATGATCCCATCCCCGTGATGGCAAAGCAGCTTACGATCATCGGAAGCCGCCTTCAGATGGGCAAGTTTGCCCCTGTGATAGCCAGATATGAGCTGTATGCAAAGCATGCGGATAAGATGGTGACAGATACCTTCCCGTTTGAGGAGAGCGATAAGGCATTTGCATTTGCCAATGCCCGTAACCCTGAGACAGGAAAGGTGGTCGTAGTGTTTGACTAAGGGATTGTAATTCGTTATTGTTCACAGAACGGCTGCTTTTTAGCCGGGCTGTGAACAGTAACTGTGATTCACCGCCTGACAGGGCGGGAGGCTTAATCGGAAGGAAAGATGAAAATGCTGACAAGTCAGGAAAAAAAGGAATTAGAGATATTTGCATGTGAAATCAGGAAAAGCACGCTGACAGCCATCCACAGCTGCGGCATGGGACATATCGGCGGGGCCATGAGCATGGTGGAGGCCCTGGCTGTCCTTTACGGAAAGGTGATGCACATAGACCCAAAGAAGCCGAGGATGGCGGACAGAGACCGGTTTGTGCTTAGCAAGGGGCACTGCGGCCCCTCCCTTTACGCGACCCTGAGCTTAAAGGGGTATTTCCCGGCAGAGGCGCTCACTACCATGAACCAGGGAGGAACCATTCTTCCCAGCCATGTGGACAGGCTGAAAACGCCGGGAGTGGATTACTCCGCAGGCTCCCTTGGAACAGGGATCAGCGTTGCCGTGGGAAGCGCTGTGGGAGCGCGTGTCACAGGGGGAAGCTACCGTACCTACTGTATCGTGGGAGACGGAGAATGCGACGAGGGCCAGGTATGGGAGGCAGCCATGTTCTGCGCCCAGCATAAGGTGGACAATCTGACTGTATTGATAGACTACAATAAGCAGCAGTTAGATGGCTGGACAAAGGATATCTGTGATCTGGGAAGCATTACAGAAAAGTTCCGGCAGTTTGGCTGGTATGCCCAGGAGATTGACGGCCATGATATCGGGGCCATCTATGAGGCCATTGAAAACAGCAAGGCCTGCAAGGGCCGTCCGTCTGTTATTGTGTTAAATACCATTAAGGGAAAGGGCTGCAGCTTTGCGGAGGCAGCAGGACTTTGCCACCACCTTCCATGCAGCGATGAGCAGTATGAGACAGAAATGAAGCTGCTGGATGAGAAGATCGCTAAGATCAGAGCGTAGAGGAGGCATTACAATGTTTAAGTTAGCAGAAAACAATACGAAAACTGCAGCAATGCGTGATGTTCTCGCGCAGACACTGATAGAGCTTGCAAAGACAAACCACAAGATTGCCGTGCTGGATGCAGACCTGATCGGGGCCAGCGGCTTAAAGGCCTTCCAGCAGGCCTATCCGGAGCGCACCTTTGACTGCGGCATCCAGGAGGCCAATATGGTAGGCGTGGCGGCAGGCATGAGCGAGTGCGGTGTGATACCATTTACCCATACCTTTTCCTGCTTTGCCAGCAGAAAGTGCATTGACCAGGCATTCCTAAGCGCCTGCTATGCGGGACTGAATGTGAAGATGATCGGCTCAGACGGCGGTGTGGTGGCGACAACCAACGGCGGTTCCCATCAGGGCATGGAGGACATGGGCATCTATAACAGCCTGCCCAATATTACCCTTGTGGAGCCTACAGATGCCAATATGATGGCAGCCCTGCTGCCGCAGATCGTAGATACCTATGGCACCTTTTACATCCGCCAGTGGAGGAGGTGCACAGACGCCGTCTACACACCGGACTCCTCCTTCGAGATCGGAAAGGGCAATGTGCTTGCAGAGGGAGACGACGCTACGATCATTGCCAGCGGCGTAGAGGTGAAGGAAGCCCTAAAGGCTGCTGAGCTGCTGAAAACCATGGGTGTAAGCGTGCGTGTGGTGGATATGTTCACCTGGCGTCCTCTGGACAAGGAGCTGATCATCCAGTCCGCGAAGAAGACAGGCTGCATTGTCACCGCTGAAAATCACTGCCTGGCCTCCGGCTTGGGACATGCGGTATCCGCCTGCATCGTGGAGAACCTTCCTGTTCCCATGGGCTTTATCGGTGTCGATGAGCAGTATGGAGAGGTGGGAAGCCTTGATTTTCTCATGAAAAAATTCAAGCTCACCGCAGAGGATATCGCTGCAAAGGTACTGGAAACAATAAAGCGCAAGCCGCAGGCGTAGAAGAAGGCTTAAGGCGGACGCAGGGAGCAGGCACGGGAGGAAGGCCGGAACGGATGCAGGGAGCGGGCCTGGAAGAAAAGCCAAGGCGGACGTAGAGATCAGGCGCAGGATACGGACATAGGTCCGTCTCTGCGCTGCGGAAATGGAGGTTTGTATGAAGAAAATTGCATGTGTACATACAGGTATGGGCGCACTGCCCGGAATCATTGAAAAGAAGTTTGGAGATGCTGTGGGAGGGGCAAAGTTCTACCATATCCTGGACAGCGGGCTCATCGGGGATATGGTGGCTGCAGGAGGCATGAACCTGCAGTTAGAGGAGCGTCTGGATGCGCTGTTTACGGCGGCGGCAGGGACGCAGCCTGATGTGGTCGTCTGCACCTGCTCCTCCATCGGCGAGGCGGCAGAGGCCTTTGCGGCATCTAATCCGGGAACCAATATCCTGCGGGTAGATTATCCTATGGCAAAATATGCGGCGGAGAACGGAAAAAAGGTGGCTGTCCTGGCAACCCTTGCAACGACAGTGGAGCCCTCTGTACGCCTTGTAAAGAGGCTGGCGGCAGAAGCGGGCCGCCCGGTGGAGGTTGTGAGTGCAGTTGCGCCGGGAGCTTTTGAGGCCATGATCGGCGGCAACATGGAGGCAGCTGCCCAGGCTGTGGTTAAGACGGCAAGGGAGCTCTGCAGCGATGCGGATATTGTCCTTTTAGCCCAGGCATCCATGTCCAATTTTGCAGAGGCGCTGAAGGCGGCCCTGGGAGATGTAACGATGCTGAACAGCCCGGATACTTGTGCAGCTTACCTGAAAACGATCATGTGACAGAACTATTTGGATGACCCTTCCTGCCAAAAGGACAGGAAGGGAATGGAACAGGTTACTGTTCACAGGCAGTATACCGCGAAGCGGACTGCTGTGGAAACAGACTCTTAAGAAGGGAGCATTTATGGAGAAGGAATTAAAGCGTCTGAAAAAGCAGGCGGTGCAGATCCGCCGTGACATTATGGAGATAAGCGCCCATTCCGGCAACGGCGCCATCCATGTAGGTCCGGCTCTGTCCTCCACGGACATCGTAGCCGCCCTGTATTTTAAGATCATGAGGATCCGTCCGGATGAGCCGGAGTGGGAGGATAGGGACAGATTCATCCTGTCAAAGGGCCACGGCTATGCCGTTCTCTACTCTGCCCTGGCAGAGAGGGGGTATTTCCCAAGAGAAGAGCTTATGACGGCAAGAGGTATCAATAGCCGCCTTCAGGGCCATCCGGTGTTAGGAAAGACTCCGGGCGTGGATATGACCAGCGGTTCCCTGGGCAATGGCTTGTCCTGCGGACTGGGGATTGCAATGGGGCTGAAGCTAAAGAAAAAGGTACATTCCAAAGTGTATGTCATCCTGGGAGATGGGGAAATACAGGAGGGAATGGTCTGGGAAGCCGCTATGGCAGCGCCCAACAAAAAGATCGACAACCTGGTAGCCATTGTGGACTACAACCACTATCAGAGCTGCGGGGATGTTGATGAGATCAACTGCCTCCATCCGCTGGTGGAAAAATGGAAGGCCTTTGGCTGGCATGTGATGGAGATGAATGGTCATGATATGGGAGAGATCGTGTCAAAGCTTTCCATTGCAAAGGAGTTTGCAGGAAAGCCTGTCTGCATCATCGCCCATACGGTGAAGGGGAAGGGCATCAGCTTTATTGAACACAACAACAAGTGGCATGCCAAGGTCTGCACAGAGGAAGAGTATCGTCAGGCTATGACAGAGCTGGACGCTCAGGATGCAGCCATTGACTGCGGCGAAATGTGAGGGGAGGTTACGATATGAGACAGTTTGAAAGAGAAAAAAAGACCACCCGTGATGCGTTTGGAAATGCCGTTCATGAGCTGGCAAGGGAGGATGCGTCCATCATAGGAATGGGGGCAGATACCACCAACAATCTGGGAATGAAGAATATGTCCGAGGAGTTCCCGGAACGTGTGATCAATATCGGGATCGCAGAACAGAATATGATGGGCGTGGCTGCCGGCCTGGCAGCCACGGGCTTTCAGGTGTTTGCAGGCTCCTTTGCCCCCTTTGTGGCCATGCGCTCCCTGGAGCAGTTCCGTACCTTCATCGCATATCCCCATCTCAATGTAAAGGTAGCAGGAGGTATGGGAGGGCTGTCAGCAGGAAATGAAGGCGTCACCCACCAGAGCCCGGAGGATATGGCCATCATGAGGACCATTCCAGGAAATGTGGTAGTTTACCCGGCAGATACAACATCCACCAATGTCATTGTAAAGGCATTGGCAGCCCATGAGGGACCCGCCTACATCCGGCTGGGAAAGCTGCCTTTCCTGAAGGTCTTTGATGAAAATTACCGGTTTACCATCGGTAAGGCCAATCTTCTGGAGGATGGCACGGATGTCACACTCATTGCCTGCGGGACGACCATCCCGCGTTCCCTCCAGGCGCGGGACGTGCTGGCAGAGCAGGGAATATCCGCCAGAGTTTTGGATATGTCCTGTGTGAAGCCATTGGACGAGGAGGCAGTTTTAAAGGCTGCAAGGGAGACTGGCTGTATCGTCACTGTGGAGGAGTCCACCATTATGGGCTGCCTGGGAAGCGCAGTGGCGGAGGTGCTGTCAGAGCAGTATCCGATCCCCATGAAGCGGGTCGGTATACCGGACTGCTTTGGAGAATCCGGGGATCACGATGCTCTGATGGACAAGTACGGGCTGTCTGTGGAGGCCATTACAGAAGCAGCAAGGACTCTGGTGGAGAAAAAGAAGAGATCCTGATGCTTAAACATTCTGCACTGCACCTGACGGCAGAAAGGCACAAAGTGCAGAAAGGTGGGATGTTCTTTACATTGACAAAGGAGAAGCATGAAGTATATAATATGTATACAAGATTCTCCTGTAAAAAAGGAACCGCAGAGTAAAAGAAAGATGGAGCGTGTCAGTATGAGCAGTTTAAAGGATAAAGCATATGAGATCATAAAGAAGCGTATCATGGACGCAACCTACCCGGCACAGACCTTTATTGATGAGAAGGCACTGGCCCAGGAGCTGAATACCAGCAGGACACCCGTGAGGGAGGCCCTGATCGCCCTTTCCCAGGAAGGCTTCTTACAGATCCTTCCAAAGCGCGGGATCATGGTGCTGTCCTTTACCTATCAGGATGCCCTGGATATTTTTCAGGTCCGTATGCTCCTTGAGCCGTGGCTGATACGCACCTACGGCCCTCAGCTTACAAAAGAAGAGCTTGAGCATGAGAGGGAGCTGGTGATCAAGGAAATCGTAGAGGAGATACCTCCAAAGCGCAGCCGTCCCGGCATTTCCATGCGTCACCACCCCCATCTGCTCCTGATGGAAAAATGCACCAACCGCAACATCAACAGCATGCTGGAGTACAGCGAGCAGCAGATCGAGCGCATCCCAGATGCCAGGCGTCTGGCTGCCTTCCACGAGGAGCTGAGCTCAGAGGAATATCAAAAGAAGGTCCTGGAGGATCACTTAAGACTGGTGGATCTGATGCTGGCCGGGGATTTCGAGGGGGCGGCCAAGGACATGGAGTGGCATGTGCAGCATGCCCAGGATGAGTATATGGCCTTCTGGTTTGGCTGACAGAGGGCGGCGGCTGCTGAAGGGGCAGAAAAAGAGGGTATCTTTCAAGTCACTTTATGACTTTTGGGGACACCCTTTTTCTATTCCTTGATATTTCAGAATTTTCGGCACGCTTCCGCTCTGCTGTTCAATTACTGGCTTAGGGATATAAATCAATCCAGGTCAAGAAACTCTATCTCATTATATCCTGCGATTTACTTTTGATATTACATATGATATTCTTTTAATACGAATGAGTGTGTTTAGGGGATATATATCTTTGCGGGAACGAAGGAGGAATATTTTGCTAAAAGAGAATAGATCAATTGATCAGCAATACCTGGCCCATATATCCGAAGATAGGCGGAGAAACCAAACGCTTCAAGAACATCTGATTAAAACAGCAGAAACAGCAAGACAATTTGCCAGCGCATTTGGTCATGGTGATTGGGGATATGTCTGTGGATTGGCGCATGATATCGGAAAATATTCTGAGGATTTTCAGAAGCGGATACGAGGCAGCGAGAAAAGAGTAGACCATGCAACTGCCGGGGCTGTTGAGCTAAAAAATATGAAGGCATATCCGGCCGCATACTGTGTCGCAGGACATCACGCCGGTCTGCCGGATGGCGGTGGAAAGGCCGATGATGGCTCACTTCCCACTCTCAGAGGAAGGCTGAAAAAGAGAATCCCGCCTTATGAAGCTTTTGGCAAAGAGATAGGGCTTCCGCCATTAGATATGCCCAAAATTGTGGCGACAACAAGAGGATGCTTTAGCTATGCATTCTTTATACGCATGATATTTTCCTGTCTGGTTGATGCGGATTATCTGGATACAGAGGCATTTATGAGGGGAATGGAACGGGAACTGGAAAATGCCTCTATGGAAGAATTGCATCGGCGTCTTTGGCAAAAGATTTCTCTTTGGTTGGCTTCAAACGAAGCGACATCTTTAAATGGTCGGAGAACCGCTATTTTGAAAGAATGTATCAGGACGGGGAAGAAAGAGCAGGGAATTTATCATCTAACCGTCCCTACTGGCGGAGGAAAGACGATTTCATCTATGGCTTTTGCTCTGGAGCATGCAGTTGTCCATGAGTTAAAGCGAATTATTTACGTGATTCCTTACACAAGTATTATTGAACAGAATGCAGAAGTATTTCGGAATATCCTTGGAACGGATCAGGTTTTGGAACATCACAGCAATGCGGAATATGATGGGGATGAATTTCAAATGCTTCGTCTTGCCACGGAAAACTGGGACAAACCAGTAGTTGTGACGACAAATGTACAATTTTTTGAATCATTGTTCGCAAACAAATCATCCAGATGCAGAAAACTCCATAATATTGCGGGAAGTGTTCTGATCTTTGATGAGGCGCAGATGCTGCCATTCGATTATCTGTTGCCTTGTGTAAAAGTGATAGAAGAATTGGTTCAGAATTACGGATGCACGGCGGTTTTGTGTACGGCAACGCAGCCATCCCTTCAGGAATTGTTTTTGAGTAAGATCATAAAAGGGGAAATATGCCCTGACGTGAGAAAACAATTTTTGGCCTTTCGGAGAAGTCATATGGTGATAGATCGCGAGCTGGATAAAGCGAGTTTGATTCACCGATTAAAGAATGAACACCAGGCGCTCTGTATATTAAACACGAGAGATCAGGTTCAAGAAATATATGAGGAGTTATGTGAGGAGGAAGGGGTTTTTCATCTTTCAACCTATATGTATCCAGAGCATAGAAGGAGAAAGCTGCAAGCGATTAGGGCGAGTTTGCAGGCAGGTAAACGTTGCCTGGTGATCGCTACCAGCCTTGTGGAGGCAGGGGTAGATCTGGATTTCGAGACAGTCTACCGGGAGCTTGCCGGATTGGATTCTATGATCCAGGCAGCCGGACGTTGCAATCGGGAGGGAAAGCGGGAGGCTGAGGAGAGTCTCGTCCACATCTTCTGGTTTGCAAAGGAAGAACAGAAGCGTAATGATGGCTTGAAACTGGCAATCCGTGTGTCCGAACAGATCCTGGAGGAATACGAGGACATCACTTCGCCAGAGGCAATAGAGGGATATTTTAAGCGCCTGCACTATTTTCAGGGAGATAGTCTGGATAAAAAAGGGATCATAAAAAAGCTCGATGAACAGCGGATCGATACGATACCCTTTGCGTCCGTAGCAAAAGAATTTCAGCTGATAGAGAACGATACGAAAGCAATCTTTATTGTGGATACACCGGAGGCAGTAGGCTTGAAGGATCAGCTGCGCTATGGGATACGGAGCAGAGCTGTGATGCGCGCTGTGGGAAGATATAGTGTAAATATATATGAGAAGGTATATGGCAACCTGTTGGCGGAAGATGCTCTTGAGGTGTTAGATGAGCAGATTGCAATACTGAAGAGAGCCGAGATGTATACGGAAGCAGAAGGGTTAAAGGTGAAGGCTGAACGGGGAGATGCCGTGTTTTTCTGAAAGCAGGGCTGAATGGAGATAAGGTCCATTCAGCCCTGTTCCAGAAGGAACAAAACGGTAAATATTTCAACCCGCAGTCTAAATGACTGACCAAAAATTGAGAAACATCTAAAACATATCATATATTCACAGATTACGCAAATATATCGCGGATTTTTCTTGACAAAATTTTCGTATTGTTATATTCTGTAGATAATAGGAACAAAACGCTAAATGAATTATGAAGGTGATTTGATGGGGTACGGAGTGCGAGTCCATGTCTGGGGTGATTATGCGCTTTTCTCAAGAAGTGAGTTCAAAGTAGAACGCTGCAGCTACGACATAATAACGCCATCAGCAGCGGAAGGACTTCTTGAAGCGGTGTATTGGCACCCTGGCTGTCGGTGGGTGATTGACAAGATCTATGTCAGGAAACCGATCCAATTTACCAGTGTCCGCCGGAATGAAATAAAATCGAAAGTGGTACCGGGAAATGTACTCAGCGTCATGAAAGGAAGCGGGAAGGATATCAGTATTAGCAGTAGAGAAGAGATTGTGCAGAGGGCATCTATGATCCTGCGCGACGTTGATTATGTAATAGATGCCCATTTTGAACTAACTTCTAAGGCAAACGATACAGATAATCCCGGGAAGTTTAAGGACATCATCATGCGGAGGCTCAGAAGAGGCCAGTGCTTCCACCAGCCCTATTTTGGCTGCAGGGAATTCCCGGCCCGATTTGAATTATATGATCAGGAGGTGGTAGATACGGCGTATCCTGATGAAAGACGCGATCTTGGCTATATGCTGTACGGCTTTGATTATACGGATCCAAAGGATATACAGCCTATGTTTTTCCGTGCTGTTTTGGAAAACGGGGTTTTGGATCTGAGAGATTGCGAGGTGCTCAGATGATCCTACAGGCGTTGGTGGAATATTATGAAAGACTGGCGGAACAGGGAGCAGTGACCAGGCCGGGCTGGAGTGTTGCCAAGGTTTCCCATGGATTGCAGATCGGATCAGAAGGGCAGCTGCTCCGAGTGGTCCCATTGAAGCAGGAGGAAAAGCGTGGAAAGAAGAGCGTATGGAATCCGGCATTGATCAAGGTTCCGGAGCCCGTGACAAGAACAGTGGGTATTTCTCCAAATTTCTTATGTGACCATTCCGGATATTTATTAGGGATTGATGGAAAAGGAAAGCCGGAACGCACTCTGCAATGCTTCCAGGCGTCAAAGGAACGTCATCTTCAGATATTGGAATCCTGTACCAGTGAGCCGGCAAAGGCTGTAAAGGCGTTCTTTGAAAGCTGGGAGCCACAAAAAGCGGCTGAACATGAAGCCTTGAAGGAGGATCTTCCGGATATCCTGACCGGAGGGAATCTGGTGTTTATCTATGATGGTCAGTATGTTCAAGAGGATAGTAAGGTGATTGATGCCTGGAACGGCTATCGGGAACAGGCCTCAGACGGATATCAGGCAGTGTGTTTGGTGACTGGAAAGAGAGATGAGATCGCTCGTATTCATACTCCGATCAAAGGAGTGCCTGGTGCGCAGTCCAGCGGTGCAGCTTTGGTATCCTTTAATGCACCGGCTTTTGAGTCCTATGGCAAGGAACAGAGCTACAATGCGCCGGTAGGAGTACATGCTGTATACGCATATACGACAGCCCTCAATTATTTGATCGGAAGCGGACGGGGCAGCGGAGAAAATCGATATCGCGCTACACTGGGGGACACAGTGATCGTTTACTGGTCAAAGAGCGGTGACCCAGGATATCAGCAGCTGTTTATGAATGTAATGGATCCGGATGCAGAGGTTGACACGCAGGATCTGCTGAACAGTGTATTTAAAAATCTGGAAAATGAGAAGGCCATCGATATAGATGAGATAGAGGGGCAGCTTTCACTGACAGAACCGTTCTATATCCTTGGGATAGCGCCAAATGCGGCGCGGCTTTCCGTGCGTTTCTTTTATCAGGATAGCTTTGGAAATCTACTGCAGCATATCGGAGAACATTATAAAAGGATGCAAATCATACGGCCTTCATGGGATAATCTGGAGTATATGGGAATCTGGAGGATGATGCAGGAGACTGTAAATAAAAAATCAAAGAATAAAACTCCAAATCCCAGTGTTTCAGCAGCGACCTATCGAGCGATTTTGTCCGGAGGCTGTTATCCTGCGGGCTTGTACAGTGCAGTTTTGGGGCGAATCCGCAGTGAACAGGATGATAGGGATAGCAGGACACAGAAGATCACACCCGGAAGAGCAGCAATCATCAAAGCATATTTGGTAAATAACTATAAGGAGGATATCTCAGTGGGCTTAAACGAAGAAAACAATGATATTGCCTATGTATTGGGCAGAGAATTTGCTGTGCTGGAGGCAATTCAGGAAGCAGCTAATCCGGGGATCAATGCAACGATCAAGGATCGTTATTTCAATTCGGCCTGCGCGACCCCTGCTATGATATTTCCTATTCTATTCCGTTTGAAGAATAGCCATATCAGGAAGATCTCCAATAAAGGACAGGCAGTAAACTATGAAAAACTCCTGGGAGAGTTGCAGGAAAAGATAACCATTTTAGACACACAGTCGGTAGCCTGCCCTAAACGGCTCACGTTGGATCAGCAGGGGATGTTTATAATGGGGTATTACCACCAGACACAGAAACGTTATGAAAAGAAGGGAGATAAATAATATGGCAGAGGCAATTAAAAACAGATATGAGTTTGTGATCTTGTTCGATGTGGAGAATGGGAATCCGAACGGTGACCCGGACGCGGGGAATCTTCCTCGTATTGATCCGGAAAGCGGGTATGGCCTGGTGACGGACGTATGCCTGAAGCGAAAAATACGTAACTATGTACAGGCAGTCAAAGAAGAGCAGAATGGCTATAAAATTTATATCAAAGAAGAAACTCCGTTAAATCGAAGCGATAACCTTGCCTATGAGGCGTTAAAGACAGATGATAAAAAGATCAAAGAGGCGAAAAAGAATGATCCCGATATCGATCTGAAAATCCGTGATTTTATGTGCAGCAATTTCTATGATATCCGTACCTTTGGAGCAGTGATGACTACTTTTGTAAAAGCGGCGCTGAATTGCGGACAGGTACGTGGTCCAGTACAGATCGGATTTGCCAGAAGCGTGGATCCCATCAGCACACAGGAAGTCACGATTACTCGTGTGGCGATCACCACGGAGAAGGATGCTGAGGAGAAAAAAACGGAAATGGGGCGGAAGAATATTGTTCCATATGCACTTTATCGCGCGGAAGGTTTCATATCGGCAAATTTAGCCAGGCGTGTGACAGGATTTTCAGAGGAGGATCTGGAGCTTCTTTGGGAGGCAATTATCAATATGTTTGAAATCGATCGCTCTGCAGCTAGGGGAAAGATGGCTGTGCGGGAATTGATCGTTTTTAAACACAGCAGGGAGTTGGGAGATTGCCCTGCATATAAATTGTTTGATGCAGTGAAGATAGAGCGGGAAGGGGATGCAGGGGTACCAAGGAAATACAGCGATTATAAGGTGTGGATCGACAACTCGGCAATCCCCGAGACGGTGGAACTTATGAGGAAGATCTGATGGAGTACCGGGAAGAAGAATATCTGATGCTTTCCGGGATTCAGCATTATGCCTTCTGTAAACGCCAATGGGCACTGATTCATCTGGAGCAGCAATGGCAGGAAAATGTGCATACGGTTTCAGGCGAGTTGCTGCACAGAAAAGCACATGATAAGTTTTCTTTTGAGAAAAGAAATGACGTTCTGATCACAAGAGGGCTTCCTGTACATTCAAGAGAATTGGGGATCAGTGGAGAATGTGATGTTGTGGAGTTTTGCTGCGTCGAGGATGGCATCACAATATTTGGACATAAGGGGAATTATCGTCCATTTCCCATAGAATATAAAAAGGGAAAGCCCAAAACTTCTGAGATAGATATCCTTCAGCTGGCTGCGCAGGCGTTGTGTTTGGAAGAGATGTTTTCCATTGATGTTCCTTCAGGAGCTGTTTATTATGGAGAGATCCGTAAACGGGAAAATATTGAGATTACTGCAGAGCTACGCGAGCAAGTGCGGAAAATGCTTACGGAGATGCATGAACTGTTTCAGCGAGGTTATACGCCTCGTGTTAAGTGGAGTAAAGCCTGTAATGCCTGCTCGCTAAAAGACATCTGTCTGCCAAAGCTTGGGAAGGCCGGTTCGGTAAGCCATTATATTGATACCCATATACGGGAGGAGACTCTATGAAAAAGTTGCTGAATACGCTCTATTTGACATCACCAGGGCACTATTTGTCACTTGATGGAGAAAATGCAGTAGTACTTGATGGGGAGCAGGAGATTGGGAAGGTTCCGTTGCACAATTTTGAGGCAATCGTATCTTTTGGATATAGAGGAGCAAGCCCGGCTCTGATGGGAGCCTGCGCAGAAAGGAATATTTCATTATGTTTTCTGACACCGCAGGGAAAATTTCTTGCCAGAGTGACTGGGAAAGTGAGAGGGAATGTCCTTCTTCGAAAAATACAGTGCAGGGTATCGGATGATCCGGCCAGGAGTCTTCTGATTGCTCGCAACTGCATTCTCGGAAAGATATACAATTCCAGATGGGTGCTGGAACGAGCAATCCGGGAGCATGGGATGCAGATTGACGCGGAACGGGTAAAAAGGGCGTCAGCATTTCTGCAGGAGGCTATGGTGCCTGTCCGAACGTGCGAGGGACAGGAGCGGTTGCGTGGACTGGAGGGAGAGGCAGCGAGTATCTATTTTAGCGTGTTCAATGAGATGATTCAGCAGCAAAAAAGCGATTTTGTTTTTAAGGGGAGAACACGAAGGCCGCCTCTTGACAATGTTAACGCAATGTTATCGTTTGTTTATACTTTATTGGCGAGCATGACAGCATCCGCATTAGAGACAGTAGGACTGGATCCTTACATAGGATTTATGCATACAGACAGACCGGGAAGAGTATCGCTGGCCTTAGACCTCATAGAGGAACTCAGACCTGTTTTGGCAGACCGGTTTGTGCTTACATTGATTAATAAGCGGATCGTCAATAAAAGAGATTTTGTTAAGAAAGAAAATGGTGCGATACTGATGGATGATGATGCACGCAAGCGTATATTGACAGAGTGGCAGGAGCGCAAAAAGGATACAATCACGCATCCCTTTCTAAATGAAAAGGTGGAATGGGGGATGGTTCCCTTTGTGCAGTCAATGCTCTTGGCGAGATACTTGCGCGGCGATCTGGAGGAATATCCGCCATTTTTCTGGAAATAGTAGGAGGAAACATGCTGGTATTGATCACTTATGACGTGAATACCGAGACAGATTCAGGAAAACGGCGTCTTCGTAAAGTAGCAAAGCAATGTGTGAATTACGGGACGAGGGTCCAAAATTCTGTGTTTGAGTGCATTTTAGATAATGCTCAATGCCTACAACTGAAAGCGGTCTTGTCTGATATGATAGATGAGAAGGTGGACAGTATCCGATTTTATTATTTGGGCAACAACCATAAAACAAAGGTGGAACATATTGGCGTGGACAGAGGGAAGGATATCGAGGCACCGATCTTCTTTTAGAGAGAATAAGGTTCTTATTAAAAAATGAAAGTTTTTAGTGCGGTTCGGGAGCGCCCATAAAATTCCTGGGGGATCCGCACCAGGAATTGTGCACAAAATGGAGGCAGAATGTTATGATTAGGAAGAATGGAGCAGTGGTGATATAGAAAAATGAGGATTTTGTGGAGGTTTTATAGGTAAATTGTGAGGAAGTTTGTATGATTTTGCTGTCGCTCCCCTCGTGGGAGCGTGAATAGAAATGGTTACGTTATGGAAGACTTCACCAGGATGCCTAGTCGCTCCCCTCGTGGGAGCGTGAATAGAAATTTTGTCTAAAGATGGCATCCTTACAATGACAACAGGTCGCTCCCCTCGTGGGAGCGTGAATAGAAATACAGGGGATGTCACAGCTAATGCTTTTAAAACTTCGTCGCTCCCCTCGTGGGAGTGTGAATAGAAATCTGCCAGACAAAACCAGTATTTGAATTGGATACCGTCGCTCCCCTCGTGGGAGCGCGGATAGAGATAGCCAAAATTCTTTCCAAAGACCCAATCATAGGTAGGTACATTTCCTGCTTTTCATTTGCAGGGAAAAGGGTAGAAAAAGAGTAGTTGCTCTGCTATGATAAGAATGCTGCCGACTCTTTCCAACAGGAAGAAGGCGAGTCCCATGGGAGATATTTTCACCACATTCCTTAACCATTCGTAAATGAATCCCATCAATATGCCTTTTCAAAAAAGTGTCAATGGTAATTGAATATATTTGATAGCCGGGAAAAGTCGGACCTTTCGGGATCCTGGCCATTATCAGTGACCTTGTCGAAGGGACATGCTGGAGTTCGCCGGGGCGATGATGTGTTCAATTTCCCGGTGTAATGCCTTCTGTACAAAGAAAGTTTGGGGCGGCTTCACGTAAATAAGTCCGTATGATTCTTTCAGAAGATACAAATGTATTTGGAGACTTATCAGTTAACAGGAAGGAACGTAAGAAAATGGTACGAAGGGAATTGACAAATGAGTCGCCTGGTGTAAAATAGAAAAGCAGGAAACGCTTAGGAGCGGCAGCCTTGCGGGGCGGCTGCTCTTTTGGGCTTGAAGGAAGAGAGAAAGGAATATTTATGGGCTTAATTGTACAGAAATTCGGAGGGACATCTGTGGCGGATGCAGAGCGCATACGCAATGTGGCGCGGATCATCACAGATACCTATAAGGCGGGGAATCAGGTAGTGGCAGTGCTTTCTGCCCAGGGGGATACCACCGACGACCTGATCGAGAAGGCAAAGGAGATTAACCCAAAGGGCTCTAACCGTGAGATGGATATGCTGCTGTCAACAGGAGAGCAGATATCTGTGGCCCTGTGCGCTATGGCCATCGAGGCATTGGGGTATCCTGTGATATCGCTGACAGGCTGGCAGGCAGGCATGTACACCAACACTGCTGCCAGGAATGCGAGAATCAAGAGGATCGACACAGAGCGCATCGAGGCGGAGTTAAACCAGAGGAAGATCGTGATTGTCACAGGCTTCCAGGGCGTGAACAGAAACCAGGATATCACCACCTTAGGGCGGGGAGGCTCCGATACCTCGGCAGTGGCCCTGGCGGCTTCCCTGGGAGCAGATATATGCCAGATCTACACAGATGTGGACGGTGTGTACACCGCAGATCCAAGGCTGGTCAAGGGAGCAAGAAAGCTGGATGAGGTTACATACAATGAAATGCTTGAGTTAGCCACCCTGGGAGCCCAGGTGCTCCACAACCGGTCTGTGGAGATGGCAAGAAAATACAATGTAAACCTGGAGGTGCTGTCAAGCTTTACCGGCCATCCGGGAACAAAGGTGAAGGGAGTCGTAAAGCAGATGGAGAAGACATATATCAGCAGTGTAGCAAAGGACAAGGATATTGCGAGGATCGCATTGATCGGCGTTCCCAATGAGATCGGCACCTCCTTTAAGGTATTTTCCCTGCTGGCAAAGAACCATATCAATGTAGATATCATCCTACAGGGCATTGGTCATGAAGAGGGAAAGGATATCTGCTTTACGGTGGCGCAGTCTGACTTAGAGAAGGCGGCAGAGCTGTTAAAGGAGAACAGGGAGAGCATCCGCTACGCAAGGCTTGAGACAAACACAGAGGTTGCCAAGGTGTCTGTGGTAGGCGCAGGCATGATCAATAATCCGGGGGTAGCGGCTAAAATGTTTGAGGCTCTGTATGATGCCCATATCAATATCAACATGATCTCCACCAGTGAGATCAAGATCTCGGTGCTGGTGGATGAAAAGGATGCCGCAAAGGCGGTACAGGTGATCCACGATAAGTTCTTTTCCATGGGCTGATAAAGGAGAACGGGTACAGGACGGGCAGAGGAGATAAGGCAGAAACGGCAGAAAACCAGGCCGGCAAAGACAAAACAGGCAGAGAACAATTAACAGGCGGAGGCTGGCTCCTGAAAAAGGGAGCAGCCTCCGCCAATGTATGTTTTCGAACCGGAAAACAGGTTCCGGGCCTGCAGCAGTTATTTTGTCAGCATCGTCTGATAGGTTCCGTCCTGTGACATTTTCACAATGCCCTCCACGCCGCAGCGTACCATGCTGTCCACGGCCTGCACGGTATAGAAGGCCATGTGCTGCGTCATGATGACATTGCGGAACTGGTGGAGATAGAACCAGTTGCGGTTTGCGATGATATCGGTCCTGCGGTCTGCGTGGATGATACCCTCCTCGCCTTCCATGGTATCCATGCCCAGAGCGCCGATATTCATGGATTCAATGCCGTCTACCAGAGCATTGCTGTCTGTCAGCTCGCCGCGGGCACAGTTAACAATAATGACCCCATCTTTCATTTTTGCAATGCTCTCTGCATTGATGATATGGCGGGTGGAAGGAAGAAGGGGCATGTGAAGGCTGATGATATCAGATTCCCTGTAAAGAGTCTCCAGATCCACATACTGGGCCATAGACTTTGCCTCTTCATTTTCAAATACATCGTAAGCAAGGATGCGGCAGCCAAAGCCGGTCAGGTTCTTTATCACCTGAAGGCCGATGCGGCCGGTACCCATGATGCCCACGGTCATATCCTTTAAATCCCGGCCCTGAAGGCCTTTTAGGGAGAAGTCATTGACATAGCCGCGCCACATAGCCTGCTTGTAATGGCGCAGGCTCATAAGGATCATCATCACGGTAAAGTCCGCCACGCCGTTGGGCGGATAGCTTGCATTGCATACCTTGATGCCCAGGTCCTTTGCAGCCTTCAGATCAATGTGGTTGTATCCGATGGTCCGGGTGGATAAAAAGCGGATGCCTGCCTGCTTATATGCTTCCAGCAGCTCACGGCTGATATTGCCCTGGCCTAGCATGGTGATCCCATCAAAGCCGGCCACCTCCCCGGCATTCTGAAGGCTGGGAACGTCAGTGCTTATCGTAAGCTCCACCCCATATTCCTCTGCCAGCCTCTCAAAGGCTTTTTTCTCGTCATCTCTCACTTCGTACGCAAATATTTTCATTGCAGCAGTCCTCCTTTATCCAGTCCATGCATGTCTGATATATATAATATATATATTAAATCATAGCATATTCTCAATAAGAAGATTGTTGTCTATACGACAATTCAGAGATTTTTCTGCTGTTTTATAAAAGAAGACAGAGCTTTTCTGTCCAGTATGGACACAGAGCCATAGCAGCTCTTCACCCAGCCCTTTTCCTCAAAGGACCGCAGTACGGAAGAAACCGTAGAACGGCTGAGATTCAGAGATTCCGCCAGGTCAGAATGGGTATAAGGAAGAGACATGAGAGCTTTAGCGCCGGGAGCAGGCGCGGCAGTCATATCTAACAAATAATTTGCCACCTTCCCATATCGGTCAAGAAAGCACTGCTCATGCATCCTCCTTGCCAGCCGGTCCATGGACTCAGAGCACATCTGGAGGATGTGCAGAGCCAGGGAGGGTTCCTTCTGAAAGTAAGGAACCAGGTCCGCAGTGCGGCAGGAGATCATCACGGTCTCCGTCACGGCCTGGACATTTACCGGGCGCACATTGTATTCCACGAAGGCAGATTCCCCAAAGGTGTGGCCTGCCTTTATCACATCCAGAGTAAATTCCCTGCCGGAGGAAGTATTCTCAAACACGCGTACCCGGCCGCTGCGTATATAATATAAGCGGTCTGCGGGATCTCCGGCCAGATAGATAGGATGCCCGGGTGGAACTGTGATGGTATTTCCGATCGTTTCCAGCAAAAAGAGTTCGCTGGAGGTAAAGCCATTAGGCTTCATAGATGCCTCTCTTTCCGCCAACGTCTTTGGCATCAGAAGTATTTCCTGTATTCCAGTATACGTGTTTTGAAGTAAAACTGCAAAAGTAATCTTAAAAATCGTTAATATTTTCACCTTTTTATGCCATTTTTACTTGATATTTGACAGGAATGTTATTATAATTGTACATGGCAGTATTTCTGCTTTTCGCGGCAGGATGTGCAATTTCTGCCGTCTAAATAGTAAACTAATGAATGATGGAGGACTGGAAAATGAGTAATTCAGCACAAACTTCAGCAAGCAGCCGTATAGCAGCCCTGCTTGATGAGAACAGTTTTGTTGAAGTCGGCGCGTATATCACAGCCAGAAATACAGACTTTAACATGACTGAGCAGGAAACCCCGGCTGACGGTGTCGTTACTGGCTATGGTACCATCGGCGGGTGTCTGGTGTATGTATACAGCCAGGATGCGTCTGTACTGGGCGGATCCATGGGCGAGATGCATGCAAAGAAGATCTGCAACATTTATTCCATGGCAATGAAAATGGGTGCGCCGGTGATCGGCCTGATCGACTGCGCAGGCCTGCGTCTCCAGGAAGCAACAGATGCCCTGGACGGCTTCGGCAAGCTGTACTTAAGCCAGACCATGGCTTCCGGTGTGATTCCTCAGATCACAGCGATCTTCGGAACCTGCGGCGGCGGCATGGCTGTATCAGCAGGAATCTCTGATTTCACCTTCATGGAAGATAAGTCCGCAAAGCTGTTTGTCAATGCTCCTAATGCATTGGACGGTAATTATGTGGGCAAGTGCGATACCTCTGCCGCTGCATTCCAGAGCAAGGAAGCAGGACTGGTAGATTTCACCGGAGATGAGGCTTCTATCCTGGCTCAGATCCGCACACTGGTTTCCATTCTCCCGGCGAATAATGAAGATGATATGTCCTACGGCGAGTGTCAGGACGATTTAAACCGCATGTGCGAGGGCATTGAGGGATGTGCAGGTGACACCTCTCTGGCTCTGGCTATGATTTCTGACAACAATTTCTATATGGAAGTGAAAAAGGATTATGAGCCTTCCATGGTAACCGCCTTCATCCGTCTGAACGGCAACACAGTAGGCTGTGTGGCAAACCGTACAGAGGTATATGAGGATGGTGAGAAGAAGGAGACCTTTGACGCTGTCCTGTCCGGAAAAGGCTGTGATAAGGCCACCGAGTTCATCAACTTCTGCGATGCATTCAGCATCCCTGTGCTCACCCTTGTAAATGTAAAGGGCTATAAGGCCAAGATGTGCAGCGAGAGAAGGATCGCAAAGGCAGCAGCACGCCTGACCTATGCTTACGCAAACGCCAGCGTTCCGAAGGTGACTGTGATCGTAAAGGATGCCCTGGGAAGCGCTTATCTGACAATGGGCAGCAAGAGCCTGGGCGCAGACATGGTATACGCATGGCCGAACGCTGTGATCGGCATGATGGATCCGGCTGAGGCTGTGAAGATCATGTATGCAAAGGAGATCGCAGAGGCAGATGACGCAGTCTCCCTGATCAATGAAAAGGCAGCAGAGTACAAGGCACTGCAGTCCAGCGCTGTGGCAGCAGCTAAGAGGGGATATGTAGATGATATCATCAAGGCAGCGGAGACACGTCAGAGAGTGATCGCAGCCTTTGAAATGCTGTTTACAAAAAGTGAGGACCGTCCGTCTAAGAAGCATGGCACGGTTTAAAGAGAGGTGGCATGTATATGAGACGATTAATAAAACGAACAGCAGCAGCTGTGCTCATGGCTGCCTGCCTGGTAAGCCTGTCGGCCTGCTCAAAGCAGAGTGGTGATGCCTCTGAGGCTGCTTCCCATATCAGTATGGACGGAACGCCGGTGGATGATGCCATGTCACAGTCCATTATGCTTTCTGCAGCGCAGACTCTGGGTGTGCCGAAGGATCAGCTCATTGTACAGAAGAAGCTGGCAGAGGCCCAGGGAGATATGTCCAGCGCTGAGATCTATGAGGAGCAGCTTGCTGTAAGAGAAGAGATGGGTGAGTTAAAGAGCGTTGACCTTGACACCGCATCCACTGTTCTTCTGGCAGACGGAAGCTATACGGTTATGATCCCTGTTACCTTTACAGAGGGAACAAAGCAGTATGTTTTAAACCTGAATATGGCAACCCAGCAGATCAAGGCAGAATTTACCGATATGTCCGCAGGCGAGGAGGAGGATACCTCCATCGGCGGCCTGTTAAAGACAGCAACTGTTTATACTGTTATTGGTGTTGGAACCGTATTTGCCGTGCTGATCTTTATCAGCCTGATCATCTATTGCTTTAAGTTTATCCATGAATGGGAGGTAAATCAGGAAAAGGCGAAGAAGGCGCCTGCGGCACCTGCTCCAAAGCCTGCGCCTGTAGCAGCACCCCCGGCAGTACCCGCGGCAGGCAGCGATCTGTCTGATGATGCAGAGCTGGTAGCCGTGATCACAGCAGCAATTGCTGCATATGAGGGAACCTCTTCTAACGGCCTGGTGGTACGTTCCATCCGCCGTGTACAGGGCCCGAAGAGAAGATGATCGCATTTATCTACGAATAATTTAGGAGGAAATCAAATCATGAAATCTTATACAATTACAGTAAATGGAAAAGCATATGCAGTAACCGTTGAGGAAGGCGCTGCAGTAGCAGCAGCACCAGCAGCAGCTCCGGTAGCACCTGTAGCAGCTCCGGCAGCAGCTCCAGCCCCGGCAGCACCAGCTCCTGCAGCACCAGCCGGAGCAGCAGGCTCTGTGAACGTGACAGCTCCTATGCCAGGTAAGGTGATCTCTATCAAGAGCTCCGTAGGACAGGCTGTAAAGAAGGGTGACGTTATCCTGGTTCTGGAGGCTATGAAGATGGAGAATGACATCGTAGCTCCAGAGGATGGATCCATTGCCAGCATTAATGTATCCAATGGCGATTCCGTTGAAGCCGGCGCGGTATTGGCTACTCTGAACTAAGCACGAAGATGAGTCCATAGGAATATGGGATTCATTATGGAGGGAACATTATGGATTTTGGCAATTTGTTATCAAACCTTCTGAATCAGATGGCATTCTTCCATCTGTCGGGAGGTAACTATGTTATGATCGGTGTGGCCTTGCTGTTCTTATATCTGGCGATCAAAAAGGGATATGAGCCGCTGCTGCTGGTGCCGATCGCATTTGGTATGCTGCTGGTAAACATTTACCCGGACATTATGTACTCACCGGAGCAGACATCCAATGGAACAGGCGGACTTTTGTGGTATTTCTTCCAGCTGGATGAGTGGAGTATCCTGCCGTCCCTGATCTTCATGGGAGTGGGAGCCATGACGGACTTTGGTCCTCTGATCGCAAACCCTATCAGCTTTATCATGGGCGCTGCCGCTCAGATCGGTATTTACTCCGCATACTTTTTGGCTATCCTGCTGGGCTTTTCCGGCAAGGAGGCTGCCGCTATCTCTATCATCGGCGGTGCGGACGGACCTACCTCCCTGTTCCTCTGCAGTAATCTGGGACAGACACAGATCATGGGTCCCATCGCTGTAGCTGCTTACTCCTATATGGCTCTGGTACCGATCATCCAGCCGCCATTTATGAAGCTGCTTACAACGGATAAGGAGCGCAAGATCAAGATGGAGCAGTTGCGTCCCGTATCAAAGCTTGAGAAGATCTTATTCCCGATCATTGTTACGATTGTGGTCTGCCTGATCCTGCCGTCCACAGCTCCTCTTGTAGGTATGCTGATGCTGGGCAATCTGTTCCGTGAGAGCGGCGTTGTAAAGCAGCTTCAGGAAACAGCGTCCAACGCATTGATGTACATCGTGGTTATCCTTTTGGGAACCTCTGTAGGCGCTACCACAAGCGCGGAGGCCTTCTTAAACGTGACCACCATCAAGATCGTTATCCTGGGTCTGGTTGCATTTGCATTTGGTACGATTGCAGGCGTTCTGTTCGGCAAGATCCTCTGCAAGCTGACAGGCGGCAAGATCAATCCACTGATCGGTTCCGCCGGCGTATCTGCTGTTCCTATGGCAGCACGTGTATCCCAGAAGGTTGGTGCTGAATACGATCCTACCAACTTCCTGCTGATGCATGCAATGGGACCGAACGTTGCAGGCGTTATCGGTACGGCTGTTGCAGCTGGTACATTTATGGCGATCTTTGGAGTATAAATGGTTTAAACATTTGACGATATTAGGAGGATTATAACTATGGCAGAGATAGAGAAGAGGCCAGTAAAGACTGTGGAGACCGTCCTGCGTGATGCACACCAGTCTTTGCTTGCAACGAGAATGTCCACAGAGCAGATGCTGCCCATCATTGATAAGATGGACAAGGTTGGATATCATGCAGTAGAGTGCTGGGGCGGCGCTACATTTGACGCCTGCCTGCGTTTCCTGAAGGAAGATCCATGGGAGCGCTTAAGAAAGTTAAGAGCCGGCTTTAAGAACACAAAGCTTCAGATGCTGTTCCGCGGACAGAACATCTTAGGCTATAACCACTATGCAGACGATGTAGTAGAGTATTTTGTTCAGAAGTCCATTGCAAATGGTATTGATATCATTCGTATTTTTGACTGCTTAAACGATATCCGCAACCTGGAGACAGCTGTTAAGGCAACAAAGAAGGAAAAGGGCCATGCACAGATCGCCCTGTGCTATACTCTGGGCGATGCTTACACTCTGGATTATTGGAGAGACATTGCAAAGAGGATCGAGGACATGGGCGCAGATTCCCTGTGTATCAAGGATATGGCAGGCCTGCTTACGCCTTACCAGGCAGCCGAGCTTGTACAGGCATTGAAGGAGGGAACCACCCTGCCGATCGACCTGCACACCCATTACACCTCCGGCGTTGCTTCCATGACCTACTTAAAGGCTGTAGAGGCAGGCTGCGAGATCATTGACTGCGCAATGTCACCTCTGGCACTGGGAACCAGCCAGCCGGCTACTGAGGTTATGGCAGAGACCTTCCGCGGCACACCTTATGACCCGGGCTTCGACCAGACCCTTCTGGCAGAGATCGCAGATTACTTCCAGCCCATCCGTGAGCAGGCTCTTAAGAGCGGTCTCTTAAATCCGAAGGTGCTGGGCGTGAATATCAAAACCCTGCAGTATCAGGTGCCCGGCGGTATGCTTTCCAACCTGGTAAGCCAGTTAAAGGAAGCAGGCCAGGAGGACAAGTACCGTGAGGTTCTGGAGGAGATCCCAAGAGTGCGTAAGGACTTTGGTGAGCCGCCTCTGGTAACACCTTCCTCCCAGATCGTGGGAACACAGGCTGTTATGAACGTTATCATGGGCGAGCGCTACAAGATGGTTCCGAAGGAATCCAAGAAGATCATGCTGGGTGAGTTCGGCCAGACCGTTAAGCCATTTAACCCGGAGGTTCAGAAGAAGATCATCGGCGATGAGACACCGATCACCTGCCGTCCGGCTGACCTGATCCCGCCGCAGCTTCCTCAGTTTGAGAAGGAGTGCGCACAGTGGAAGCAGCAGGATGAGGACGTACTCAGCTACGCCCTGTTCCCGGCAGTTGCAAAGGAGTTCTTCCAGTACCGCGATGCACAGCAGAAAAAGGTTGATGTATCGGTAGCTGACAAGGAGAGCAAGGCTTATCCGGTATAATAGCAGATGGCCTGCAGAATGAAATAGAATGCAAAGAAAGGGAGCTGTCCCTGGCAGATAGTGTCAGAGACAGCTCCTTTTTGCGGGTCCTGTTCCGCGTTCGGAAGACGCAGGCCCGGTAAAGGGATTCGCTTTTACTGTTTGCCCCACTTCATGGCAGCTGTCACGTCCAGCATACCGCTGGAGAGAACCTTGCCCTTTAAGAATGCCAGCTTGTGGGAGGAGGCCATGAGGATATTTTTGACGTCCTGGAGGCTGAGCTCCGGCCGGGCAGAGTAGAGCATGGCAGCAGCTCCCGTTACCATGGGGGCGGACATGGAGGTGCCTGTCATGAAGGCGTAGGAATTGCCGGGGATGGTACTCAGGATCAGGGAGCCCGGAGCAGCAATGTCCACATTGTAGGGGCCATAGTTGGAGCTGTCATCCAATTTTCCGTTAAAGGACAGGTTTGCCACGGAGATCACGTTGTCAAAGGTCAGGCTGGCAGGATAGACAGGGTATTTGTCAATGTCAAAGCCGATCTCGTACTTGTCGCCGTTTCCCGCTGACACGATAAAGAGCATGTGGGAGTCACGGACAACGGAGATAAATTCCTCCGGAACCTCCCTGGAGCCAAAACTTAAGTTGCATATCTGGGCACCGTTTGCCTCGGCGTAGCGGATGGCCTCGATCACGCTGTCTGCAGAGCCCATGCCTTCTGAACCGCCCAGAGCTTTCAGGGACATGATCTTCACATAGCTGCCGTCAGCAATGCCTACAACGCCTCCATCGCCCTTGGAGGCAGCAATGGTGCCTGCAGCATGGGTGCCGTGAACGTCCTCGCGGCCAGTATAGATCTGGTTGTTTCCTTCCAGGAAATTCCAGCCGTTCACATCGTCGATATAGCCATTTCCATCATTGTCAATACCGTCATCAGGGATCTCATCTGCGTTGACCCACATGCAGCTTGTCAGATCCTTGTGGGTAAAGTCCACTCCTGTATCGATCAGGGCTACAGTTACAGGACGCTTATTCTCTGTCTGGCTGTAGATATCCCAAGCCTCCCGGATATTGATGTCGATTCCCGCCACAGCCACAGTGGAAACGGCATTGAAATTGTTGGGTCCCAGGGGAGGGATGGAAATGGCGTCAATGCCATTTTTTCCATAATGGACATAGAGGTCATCGATGGATTCAAAGTTGATCCTGCGTTCCGTCTCGTTGAGGTTGCCGTCATTTTGAAAGGCCCACTGGAATTCCGCATTCTCGTCCTCCAGGGACAGGTTATTAAGCCCCGGTCCGATCGAGTGCAGGGCAAAGGCGGCAGAAGCTTTAGAGGCTTTGCAAAAGGCCTCAGAGGCAAAAACTGTATGAAAAGGGGCGGCTGCCACGGCTGCTGCAAGGACAGCAGTGAAAGCCGTTTTTGCTGATTTTCTCATCATATGTACTCCTTTTGTGGTTGGTAGTGGGTCATTGGTATAGTATAGCATAAAATGGCGGGGAAAATCTGAACATTTTATGAAGAATCCTTTTCGGCTCAGGGAAAATAGAAAGATAACATGAAAACAGCCGGGAAATGGAGCAGTTCCTGTTTTGGGAACAGGAGAAGCACCATTTCCCGGCTATCTGCATTTATGCTGTCAGGAGAAGATCAATCAATATATAGAACATTCTTAAGCCCTCTGCCCTCTGCCATAAGACCAAAGACCTCCTCCCAATCCTCCAGGGGAGCTTCCCTTGTGATAAGGGGAGATAAGTCTGTGTAGGGGTCGGCGAAGATCCGGATGGCTTCGTCCATGTACTGGTAATTGCTCATCATGTGGAAATGAAGGCGGATGGCCTTTTTAAGGGCGGCATCCCAGTTTACGGAGATGGCGTCCTTTTTTGTTCCTCCCATGACGCTTATGAGACCGCCCTGCTTTACCAGGGAGATGGCATCGTTGATGCCTGCCTGGGAGCCGCTGGCCTCCAGGACGATATCGGCGCCAACGCCATTTGTCAGCTCCATGACAGTTTCTGTCAGATTTTCCTTTGTGCTGTCTACCAGGACGTCGGCGCCCAGCTTTTTGGCAGTGGGGAAGCGGAAGTCCAGATCATTGGAAACACCGGAGACGATGAGCTGCTTGATGCCGTAGCCCTTGGCAGCCACAACGCCCAATAAACCGATCTGTCCGGCGCCGATCACCACGGCAGTCTGAGCCTGCTCCTCGCGGATGGGAATGCCGAAATTGCCCACTACCATGGAGAAGGGCTCAATAATGCAGGCCAGCTTGTCCGGGATATTGTCCGGCACCTTGTGAAGGTATTTTTCCGGTACCGCCACGTAGGGCGCCATAGCGCCGTCACGGTTGATGCCGATGGAGCGCTTGTCAGCGCAGAACTGGGTAAGGCCCATCCGGCAGGCCGGGCAGGTGCCGCAGGAGTACAGATGGGGTTGGGCAGTTACCCGGTCCCCCGGCTTTAATCCGGTTACACCGGGAAGTGTCTCGGTGACTGTTCCTACAAACTCATGTCCCATGATAAATGGGGGAGTGCAGGGGAACTTGCCATGGTAAATATGGAAATCCATGCCGCAGATGGCGCAGGCCTTTACATGCACCAGTACATTGTCAGTTTCGTTGAGCACAGGGACCGGACGATCCGTCAGGGAGACATTGCCGGCGCCTGGAGCTGATTTATAGAGTGCTTTCATAAGCGGTGACCTCCTTTGATTCTTTTCTTATGTCAGCAGGCGTGGTATAGACCACTGCTGTTTTGCTTCGTTCCTACCTGGGCGGCATCAGTGTGTCCGGGAAGGTGCACACATAGCTTCTGCCCTGCATCTGGGTGTCGAATTCCTGCCTGGCGCTCTTTAAAATTTCCCCGTCCGTATCCTCAAACAGCTTTGCCACGCAGAGGCCGATGCATTTTGCCGCCTCCAGCATGCCCTTTTGGCCGATGGTGCTGCGTGTCTGGGCGGTCATCTGCCAGGTGTGGTTGGGAGTTCCGATGGTGTAGCAGGGTACTTCTACCTGGGCAGTGGGAACGCAGTGGCTTACATCGCCCATATCGGAGGAGGCGGGAGCATTGCAGACAGTGTCAATAAACTTACCTGGGCGGTCATAAAGGACATGGGTTTTGAAATATTCTCTGGCCTCGGACTCATTTAATCCCGTGTATTGCCACATAATATTGTTGGTGCAGTTTTCCGGGAGGGATGCACGGATCTTCCTTGCCAGCTCATAATCCTTTTCATCATAAGCAATGGGGCCGACCTCCTCCACGGCCTTGCCCATGAGCTTTGTGAGGGGAATATTGGGCATATAGTCCGCATATCCTTCGCTGTATTTGATGGTCACCTTTGTGCCTGTGATCAGGGCAGCGCCCTTTGCGGCGTCCTCTGCGCGGGAACGGATGTCCAGGGCATCCTCCACATTGGAGGCCCTGAAAATGTATCGAAGTCCGGCACTCTCTGGTACGATGTTGGGGGCAGTGCCTCCGGCATTTAAGTAGGCGTAGTGGAGCTTGGCGTGCTCCGGGATGTGTTCTCTCATGTAGTTCATGCCGATGTTCATGATCTCGCAGGCATCAAGGGCGCTCCGCCCCATCCAGGGAGCAGAGGCGGCATGGGCAGCAATGCCCTCAAACCAGAATTCTGCAGAAATACAGGCATTCATCCTCACCATCCAGGGGGAGAGATAGCGGCTCGGATGCCAGCTGAAAGCCGCATCCAGATCGTGAAAAAGCCCGGCTCTTGCCATATAGGCTTTACCGCTTCCGCCCTCCTCGGCAGGACAGCCGTAGAAACGGATGGTTCCCTTTAAAGAGTTTGACTCTATATAGTGCCTGACTGCGATCGCCGCTGCCGCAGAGCCTGTGCCCAGAAGGTTATGGCCGCAGGCATGACCGGGGCCATTTTCCACTAAAGGCTCGCGTTCAACGGATTCTGACCTCTGACTCATACCGGGCAGGGCGTCAAATTCCCCCATAATACCGATGACAGGGCTTCCTGAACCATACTCAGCCACAAAGGCAGTAGTCATATCGGCTACACCTGCCTTAACGGTAAATCCGGCATTTTTCAGCATATCCTGGAGCAAGGCAGAAGACTTGTCCTCGTGGAAAGCCAGCTCAGGATGGTCCCATATGCGGCAGGATACACCGATATACGTGTCCCTGCTGTTTTCAATGTCGTTGACAATAAAATCCCTGGTGTTCAATTACATACCCTCCATTCTTATTTTTGGTATTGTCGCCGCTTTGCCGCCTGATACCTAAAAAGTCGGCTGACGGAGAAAAACTTTATTATAAATTGAACATTGCATACAATTTATTTGATATTTATGATACTATGTATTTGGCTGAAAATCAAGCCCGTATTCTAAAATGAATCGGAAAGAAACCACAATAAGGATGAAAAAATCTACTATAACAGGCAATAATTAAATTCTATAGCGCAATAATATTGACAAAAAGTATTTAAAGTGATAAAGTGATAACAACTTTTTGATTGTATACAATCTACAAAATGAAATTTGTTTTTGCAATTACGACATGTCTCAATGATCTTCCAAGCGAAAATAGGAGGCTGCAGTGGTCGGTCTGCCTGTTTAACGGGCAGTAATCAGTTGGGAGCTTCCGCCTGCAAAGAAAGGGGAATACCCATGAAAACAGAAGCAAATGTAAAAGATAAGAGAAAAGTAAAACAATTTCCGGATGTTTACGCGTTGATGTTCCTTATATGTATCGTTGCCATGGTGCTGACCTGGATCATTCCGGCAGGTACATTTGAACGTGTGGCAGAAGGAAAAATCAACCGCGTGGTGGCAGGGAGCTTTACTTACATAGAGAGTTCTCCCCAAACACCGTGGGATCTGCTGCAATGTATATACCAGGGCTTTATCAACAGTTCCAGCACCATCTTTATGATCTTCTTCTGCGGTGCTTCCATCAAGATGTTGGAGGAGACAAAGTCCCTGTCAACGGCTTTCTGCGCAATGGTGGAGAAGCTCCATGGAAAAGAAGTCCTTTCCATTGCGGTCATCATGTTCGGACTGGGGTTAGGAAACTCAGCAGGTGTGTTTGGAAACCTGGGCATTGCCCTTGTTCCCATCGGTGTTTTTCTGGCACGGGCTATGGGCGGAGATGATTTCCTGGGATTTCTAATGATCTATTTTGGATTGATGTCAGGTTTTTCCGTAGGTTTTGCCAATCCCAGCATCTTAGGCGTGGCACAAACTCTGGCGGAGGTGCCCATTTTTTCCGGTACCCTGCCACGGGCTATCTGCTGCATCGCCAACATCGCATTTTTGTATGGTGTCACAGCATGCTATTACAAGAGAATTAAGGCGGACCCGACAAAGAGCTTAAATTACAAGCCAGGCCTGGTTCCATCCCAATATATGGGAATAAGAAATACAGACGGAAGTACAGATGATGGAAGTACACAGAAGCTGACAAACCGCCAGCTGATAATCGTTCTGTTCTTCATGGCCGGAGTTGCGGTATGTGTGGGACTGACGATCAAGTTTGGCTGGGCGGCAAAGCAGATCGCATCCTGGTTCTTGGGAATGGCTGTCATCGTAGGTATCATTTCCGGATTCAGCATGAATGAGATCGCAAAAAAGTTCATCAAAGGCTGCGGCTCCATGGTATTCTCATCCTTTGTAGTGGGCATCTGTACGGCAGTGTCCCTGATCCTGGCACAGGGCCAGGTAATGGATACGATCATCAATGCCCTCAGCCAGCCTCTGGAGCAGATGGGAGCTGTGCTGGGAGCAGGCTTCATGGTTATCATCAATGCGCTGATCAATATTTTAATTCCATCGGGCTCCGGTCAGGCAGCTGTGGTAATGCCCATTATGGTACCCATGGCGGACCTTGTGGGAATCACCCGGCAGGTGGCAGTCCAGGCGTTCCAGTTTGGGGACGGCCTGAGTAATCTGGCCACTCCCTTAAACGGCCTTATGGTGGGGTGCCTGACGATCACAGGAGTCAGCTTTTCCAGATATTTCAAGTGGGCATTCAAGTTTGTTGCCATCGAGGTGGCAGTGGGAGTCCTTGTCACCATGGGCTTACAGTATGTGGGCTGGATGGGCTTTTGATGGCCTGATGAGAGGCAGAGAGTATTTGCGGGCGCTGCCCGCTGGTACATAGAGGTGAAAGGAGGAAAGGGATAATTGCGGATGGGGCGATGAAGATGCCCTGTCAAAAAGGCATGAAAAGTGATTTTGAAAGGTGGTGAGTATGAGTTGAGCATGATATCAAATGCCAACTCAAAAGCTAATGAGCAGTAGTGCAGAAGAAAAAGGTTTAAAACTAAAAAACAGCAAATTTTTAAAGACAGTTGAAACTGTCGGCAATAGGATGGTGCAGCCGGTTACTCTGTTTGGAATTTTGTGTATCATCGTAGTTCTCTTATCCTTCATCGGCTCCGTACTGGGCTGGAGTGCAACCGGAGAGATGTACAATGCCCAGACAAAGGCAGTGGAAGAGTCCACTGTGACCGTATACAACCTGTTAAGCAGAGACGGTATCACCTATATGCTGAACAACTTCGTGAACAATACGATCACATACGCTCCTCTGGGCGTAATGCTGGTGATGTTCTTAGGAATTGGGCTGGCAGACGGATCCGGCCTTATTGCAGTGGCAATCAGAAAGATCGTAAAGTCAGCTCCTGAGAAGCTGCTGATCCCGATCCTGATGCTGGTAGGTGTCTGCGGAAACCTGGCTTCCTCCTCTGCAACCCTGGTCCTGGTTCCCATTGCAGGCGTTATTTACCTGAACTATGGCAAGCACCCGATCGCAGGTATGATGGGTATTCTTGCAGCAGTTACAGCCGGATTCTCGGCAAACCTGATCCTGACAGACACAGATGCGGTAATGTCTGCCATTACCCAGGAAGCATCCCATATCATGATTCCGGATTATACGGTAACTCCTATGGCAAACTATTATTTCATGTTTGCAGGAGCTATCATACTGGCAATTACCTGTACATTGGTAACAGAGAAGATCGTTGAGCCTATGTTAGGTACTTATGATCCAAAGGATGCAGGTGAGGATCTGAGCCAGACAAAGCTTGAGGATGTTTCTCCGGTGGAGGAGAAGGCATTTAAGGCAGCTGGCCTTACACTGTTCGCTATGCTGGCAATTCTTGTGGTACTTTGTATCCCAAGCAACTCCATTTTCAGAAATCCAGACACAGGAAGCCTGATCAACGGCTCTCTGCTGATGTCCGCCTTGATCCCTATCCTTTCACTGATGTTCTTTATTCCGTCTCTTGTATACGGTTTTAAGACAGGCATCTTTAAGGGAGAGAGGGACGTAGTGGCACAGATTTACAAATCCTTTGGCTCGTTATCCTCTGTATTTGCGATTGCACTGACAGCAGGCCAGTTCATGAAATGGTTTGCAAAGTCAAACCTGGGATCGATCCTTGCGTTTAAGGGAGCAGCGCTCATTGGAAGGCTGAATATCCATTACATTGTCCTGCTGCTGATTTTCGTTATCATCACAGCATTCCTGAATATTTTCATGAACTCCGGTACTGCAAAATGGTACATCTTTGCACCTGTATTCGTGCCGATGTTCATCCAGCTGGGCATTGCACCTGAGTTGACTCAGCTCATGTACCGTATCGGTGACAGCTGCACTAACAGTGTGACACCTCTTAACAGCTTCCTGCCTGTTATATTGCTGTTCATGCAGAAGTACAAGAAGGACAGCGGTATCGGAACTTATGTGGCAACACTGCTTCCATACTCCATCGTATTCCTGATCGTATGGTCTCTGGTAGCTGTTATATGGCTGCTCATTGGACTTCCTATAGGCCCGGGAGCAAACCTGTTCGTGTAAAAGGAATTGGCCGCCGCGGCATTTGCGGCGGCTGTTTTATTACAGATACGGTTGTTTAGAAGAATATCCGTCACTGGGCGGCATACACGCCTGCCGGATTGAAAGGAGAGTGGTAAGCGGTGAATACGTTCCACAGAATTGAAAATATAAGAAAGTACATGGGAGAGCACGGTTTGGATGTCTGCATCCTGTGCAGCCCTGAAAATATGCAGTATCTGAGCGGTTTCCAGGCGATCACATACTCAAGGCCCATCATGTTCGTCATCGACCATGAGACAACCCATCTGATCATTCCGGCTTTGGAAAAGGCCCACGCCCACTTAGATTCCACCAGCGTGGAGCATCTTCACGTCTATTATGAGCACCCGGAAATGGCAGAGGGAGCCGCCTCTGCTCTGGAGTGCCTGGGACAGATTCTAAAGCCCGGAAGCTGTCTGGGAGTGGAGTATGGAAGCCTGTCCCTTAAGGTCGCCCTGGCCCTGAAGGAAAAGAAGATGGAGCTGTCCGATATCGGCGGCTTGTTGGTGCAGATGCGCTATGTGAAAGAGGAGAAGGAAAAGGAATACATCAGGGAGGCGGGACGCCTTTGCTGCTATGCCTTTGAAAAATCTCTAGAGCACGCCCGTCCGGGCATCAGCGAGATGGAATTTGAGCAGTACGGCACCCAGGCTCTGTATGAGATGCTGGGAAAGGATTACCCCTATGCCTTTTCCTCTCCCGCCTGTATCACGCCCTCGGGGCCTGAACGCACGGTGATGCCCCATGTGTTTTCCTCTACGAGGAAGTTCGAGGAGGGGGATATGGTGATCCATGTGAGGAAGCCTGCGATCAACGGATACTATGCGGAGCTGGAGAGGACCTTTTTTGTGGGAAGACCAAAGGAGGAGGCGAGAAGGGCCTTTGAGGCTATGCTGGAGGCACAGCTGTC
Organism: Lacrimispora sp. 210928-DFI.3.58; assembly: GCF_020554865.1. Classification (GTDB taxonomy): domain Bacteria; phylum Bacillota; class Clostridia; order Lachnospirales; family Lachnospiraceae; genus Enterocloster. Next base: position 61,936 of record NZ_JAJCIC010000002.1, on the reverse strand, counting down.
CGTGCTGGAAAAGGTGCGTCCAGGTATCACCGCGGCCCAGCTTGACAAAGCAGGGCGCGATGTTCTGAGAAAGTACGGCTATGAGGAATATGCGATCCACAGGATCGGACATGGCCAGGGTCTGGGCAGGCATGAAGAGCCCTATCTCATCTTCAACTCGGATCTGGAGCTTCAAAAGGATATGGTATTTACCATTGAGCCCGGTATCTACATTGAGGGAGTAGGAGGCTTCCGCCATTCAGATACGGTTATCGTGACAGAGAATGGGTATGAGAATGTGACAGATTTCCCGAAGACCTTCAGGGAGCTGAACTTTGGCTGATACGGGAAGACCGCTATTTTGCCTTCTGTTTCTGCTCCATGGCCTCCCGGATGATCTGGGCGGCATGCTGGATGTGCAGTTTGGTCAGTCTGCAGGCCTCATCGATGTTTCCCTCCAGGAGGGCATCGATGATAACCGTGCGCTCCCTCAGGTTGAACAGATAGGAATCAGGAGTCAGCTTGAAGATGCTGGCCCGGAAATTCTCAAGCATGGTGTAGATGTTGCCATAGGTGCTGATGATGTAGGAATTGCCGGCCATGGCAATGAGGGTGGTCCACAGCTTTTTCTCTGTCATGAAGTAGTTCTCCCTGTCCTTGCTGCGGGTCATTTCATCCCTTAAGGAGAGAAGCTTTTTCCGTTTTGTCTCGGTCATGTTTTCGTTTACCTTCTGCAGGGAATAAATCTCCAAAAGCTGCCGCATTTCCAGCATATCGCTGATCTCTTCAAAGGAAGGCATTTTTACAAATGCGCCGCGGTTGGTGATGTTTACTACGAGCCCATCGCCTACAAGCAGCTGGATGGCCTCACGTACAGGAGAACGGCTGACCTGCATCCGATCTGCTATCGTCTGCTCCACAAGCCGTTCTCCTGATTTGATTTTGCATGTAAGGATCTCTTCCTTCAACAGTTCGTAAATTTGGTCCTTGATGGAATCTGTAACAATTTTGCGGGTTCTCATAAAAGCATCCTTCCTAAAAGGCGTAGTACATAAATGCGCCTTTGTAATCTATATGTGTATCCTTATTATTACAGATATTGAGAAAAAAGGAAAGCAGTTTATTGAAAAAAATAAGTGTTAATTTCCTGTCAAAAGGAAGAGAAGGGGGACAGAAAAAATTGAAAAAAGAAAAGGCGAGAAATGATTGACAGCGAGAAAGACAGATGATAAAATTAGAAATGTATTGTAGATTGTATACAAAACATTACAATTAAAAAGTGAGTATAATGGGTGGTTTTACATTACAAGGAAGGAGAAAATATGTCAAAATTTCATACGATTTCGTTAAAGAAAGGCCAGGATGTCATCATGGGGATCCATGAGTATCTGATGGACAAAAAATGGGAGAGCGCCGTTATTGTAGCAGGAGTCGGTTCCATTACGAACGTGACTCTCAACAATCCCATCTCCCACGATGTGCCGCCTAAACTTCAGATGACTCATATTGACGAGCTCTGCGAGGTGACAAGCTTCATGGGAGAGATCACCAAGAAGGAAAACGCTCCGGCCAATATGCCCTGTATTTTTACGGACACGCCCTCTGACTACATCGTACATATCCATATGACCTGCTCCCACACCAACGGAACCGTGTGCGGCGGAGGCTTCAGGAGTGCAACAGTGCTGAGAGCTTTAAATGTTTACGTAATAGAGAATGACTAAATGATATTTGAATGTGAAGGAGCGAAAAGGAAGATGGGAATAACATATAATTTCGACGAGATACTTGACAGGACAAAGGAGCGTTCAAAAACCTGGGATTTCCGTACCTTAAAGCCGGGCCAGGTGCCGATGCACGGCGCAGAGACCCATTTTACCTGCCCCCAGCCGGTGCTGGATGCAGTCAGAAAGGTCTCTGAGTGCCAGATCTATGGCTATCCCTATTTTACCGATGATTTTTCAAATGCAGCTGCCGGCTGGATGAAGCGCAGGCATGATTGGGATGTGAAGCCGGAGTGGGTAGAGTTTGTAAACGGCATCGTGCCGGGCATTGCCTTTGCGATCCAGGCTATGACAAGCGTTGGCGACAAGGTCATCATCAATACGCCGGCCTACAGCCCCTTCAGAGGCTGTATTGAGAACAATGACCGCCGGATATCCACCTCCCCCTTAAAGATCGACATGGAGACAGGTGTGGTAGAGTTTGACTGGGAGGACATGGAAAAGAAGTTCAGCGATCCCATGGCAACCGCATTTATCCTGTGCGATCCTCAGAATCCCACAGGAAAATGCTGCACCATGGAAGAGCTGAAGAAGATCGAGGCATTGTCCCAGAAATACAACGTGTTTGTCATCATTGATGAGGTTCACGCAGATTTCGTGTTCGAGGGTGCAAAGCACATTCCATATCCCAGTGTAGGCGAGTACGCAAAGAACCATTCCGCCCTTACCATGAACCCCAGCAAGACTTTTAATGTGGCTGGCTTCCGCACTGGCGCTATCATTGTTCCGGGAGACGATGCCAGGGCAAGGATCAACAGAAGGATCGCAGCAGTAAAGGGCATCAGCCGCACGATCACCGGTGTGGCAGCATTTGAGGCCTGCTATGACGGAAGCTGTGACGACTATGCGGACCAGGCAAAGGCCTATGTGGCAGAGCTTAGGGAGATGCTCTGCAGCTTCTTTGAGGAAAATATTCCTTCCATCAAGATATTAAAGCCGCAGTCAAGCTTTGTATGCTGGGCAGACTGCAGCGCTTTGGGTTTTGAGTCCCAGAAGGAGATGATGGACTTTTTTGCCAATGACGCTGAGGTCCTCATGGGCAACGGGGTTGAATACGATGAGGAGCTGGGAAAGGGCTTTATCCGGATTGCATACGCCTTCCCGAAGACAATGCTTATGGATGCTCTCCAGAAGCTGAAGGCAGCAGTTGATAAAAGGAAAGGGGAATAAAAGAATGAGCAAGGAAATTAAAGTGATCGATACACCCAATGCACCACAGCCTAAGGGTGCCTACAGCCAGGCATTTGTACATGACGGCCTGGTATATGTGGCAGGCCAGCTTCCTTTGGATCCTGCAACAGGAGAGGTGGCACCGGGAGATTTCCAGGACCATGTAAAGCAGGCCCTGATCAATGTGAAGAATATTCTGGAGGCAGCAGGCTCTGATCTAAATCATGTGCTCCGGATCAATGTCTATATGACAGATGTGAGCCAGTTCCCTCTGTTAAATGAGGCATATGCAGAGATCATGCCGGCGCCCTATCCGCCCCGCACAGCCAGAGTGGTAAATTTAGGGCCATATGATGTGGAGATCGACGCCTTGGGCGTTGTCTGCAGGGAGGAGGAATAGAATGGGATATAAGATCTATTGTCCGAAGCCAATGAGTGAGACGGCGATGGAGAATCTTAGGAAAAAGGGATTTGAGTTCATCGGTATCTGGGAGGATTCCAGGGAGGCGATGAAAAAGTATATGGCAGAAGCTGATGTGGCGATCGCCAGGGTACATTACTTTGATGAGGAGCTTCTTGACATTGCGAAGAATTTAAAGCTCCTTCAGGTACATGGAGTTGGATATCAGGACCACGTTGACTGTAAGAAGGCAGCAGAGCGCGGGATCTATGTGGCATATTCTCCTTATGGAAATCACACCACGGTGGCAGAGGGAGCAGTTGCTCTCACCTTGTCCCTGACAAAGCATATCTGTGAGTATAACATCGGTGTGAGAAAGCCCGGCGGCATGAGGGCGAAAATGGCCATTGAACTGGAAAACTCCACACTGGGCTTGCTGGGGCTGGGAAATATCGCACGTTCCTTTGCCCATAAGATGCACTATGGAATGGACATGGAGGTCATTGCTTACGATCCCTACATTGAGAGGGCATTTGTTCCCTCCTTTATCAAGATGGTGGATACCATGGAAGAGGTATTCGAGCAGGCCGATGTGGTTTCCCTCCATATTCCGGGGGAAAAGACCAACAAGGACATGATCAACAAATACTACTTTGACAAGATGAAGCCAACGGCCTACTTTGTCAACACGGCAAGGGATATTCTGGTAAATAATGATGATCTGTATGATGCCTTAAAGAACAACCGCATTGCGGGAGCAGCAGCAGATGTGAACTACGAGGAATACCCGGAGGGCAAGAAGCTTCTTGAGCTGGAGAACTTTGTAAATACTCCCCATGCCATGGCATTTTCCGACAAGTCTCTGGAAAAATCAGGTGCAAACTGCTACCGCGAGATCTGCAATGTCATGCTGGATGGAAATGAACCAAGATATTGGGTAAATAAAGAGGGCTTTGTTCCGAAAAAGTAAGGCCAAGGCAGAGTGATAGGGCGCTGTGACGCAAGGCCGAAGAAGGGCCGGACGCACAGCGCCCTGTTTACGATAAAACTTCGCCGCCGTGAGGCGGCATGAAATTCAGGTATGCCGCATGCGCCCGCCAGGTTTTCATGGTGTGGTGGCCCGTCCGCCCACCGGGCGCATGTGGATCGAGAAAGGCAGGAAAATATGAAGGAATTTCAAATCCCCTATGGGACAGCTGCCATGAAGCTTAAAGTGGAGGAGGAAAATCTGGAGGGCGTTCTGGTATCAGGGGCCCATTCCTTCCAGGTGACAAGATCCCAGGAGGAGATCGTGCGGGAGGCCATCAGCCATCCCATTGGAAGTAAACGTCTATCAGAGCTTTCTAAGGGGAAAAAGCGCATCGCCATTGTCACCAGCGACCATACCAGGGCTGTTCCCTCAAAGATCACGCTCCCCATTCTTTTGGAGGAGATACGCAGCGCCAATCCCCAGGCAGAGATCACCATCCTGATCGCAACAGGCATGCACCGGGCTACCACAGAGGAAGAGCAGCGCAGGATGTTTGGGGATGCCATTGTGGACAGGGAGCGGATCGTGATCAACGATGCCTTCCGGGAGGAGGACTTTGAAGATTTGGGTGTTCTTCCCTCAGGAGCCCATTTCCATGTGAATAAGGAGGTGCTCGCCTGCGACCTTCTGGTCACGGAAGGGTTTATCGAGCCCCACTTTTTTGCAGGCTTTTCCGGCGGGAGAAAGAGTATCCTTCCGGGCATGTGCAATAAGGTGACGATCAGTGAAAACCATTCCTACAGGGCCATTGCGGATGTGCACTCAAAAACAGGGGTCCTGGAGGGCAATCCCATCCACAGGGATATGGTGGAGGCAGCCAGGCGCGTGAATGTGCAGTATATTTTAAATGTGCTGCTGAATGAGAAAAAGGAGATCATCGCCGCCTTTGCCGGGGATCTGGAGGCAGCCCATGGAGAGGGCGTGGTCCTTCTCCGGAGCATTTCCCAGTGCAGGGCTATCAAGGGAGATATTGTCGTCACCAGCAATGGGGGCTATCCTCTGGACCAGAACCTGTACCAGAGTCCGAAGGCCATTGCAACGGCAGAGTCCTGCGCAAAGGAGGGAGCGGTCATCATCATGTGCTGTTCCTGTACGGACGGCATGGGAGGCACCCATTTTGCGGAGCTGATCGTAAAGGGAACGCCGGAGGAGATCGACGGATATCTCTCGAACATACCGGCAAAGGAGACCATACCGGAGCAGTGGTGCGCACAGATCTATTCGCGGATCCTGAAAAAGCACAAGGTGATCCTGGTGACCACTTATCTGGATGAGGAGACCGTGAGAAGGTGCAATATGATCCCGGCAGCTGACATGGATGAGGCGATGAAGCTGGCCTATGAGATCAAAGGCAGGGATGCAAGAGTCGTGGTGATCCCGGACGGGGTCAGCGTGATGGCGGCAGAAGAGTAGCTTCGGAGGAGCCGGATGGAGCATCCGTTCTGGGAAAGGAGAGAGAACATGGAACGCAAGCTGGCGTTAAAGGTAAATGAAAAGGATAATGTAGCCACCCTGTTCGTCAACGGCATCAAGGACGGCGACGAGGTGGAGGTGCGTGACAAAAAGGGAGCTTCCCAGTTTGTCACAGTGATCGGGGACATCCCCTATGGCCATAAGGTTGCCCTTCGGGACATCAGGAAGGGAGAGGCCATTGTGAAATACGGCGAAGAGCTGGGAGCAGCCTCAAAAGACATCCGCTTTGGGGAGTATGTTCATGTACACAACTTAGACAGTATGAGAGGCCGTGGAGATCTATAGAAGGAGAGGTTAGTCAAGATGCAGTTTATGGGATATGTGAGAGCCAATGGAAGCGTTGGCTCCAGAAATTACGTTGGTATCATTCCCACAGTCACCTGTGCCAATGACGTGGCAAATGCCATCAAGGCCCAGGTGATGGGTACGGTCACATTTTTGCATCATCAGGGCTGCTGCCAGCTGCCCCCGGACCTTGACAGGGTGACAAAGACCCTGGCAAACATCGGATGCAGCCCCAACTTAGGGGCCGTGCTCCTTGTGAGCCTGGGCTGTGAGGGCACAGATGTGGACTATGTGACAGAGGAGATCAGAAAAACAGGAAAGCCTGTGGAGGTCATCAGGATCCAGGAGTTAGGCGGCGTCACCAATGCCATCCGGGAGGGGACCAACCTTGCAAGGAAGCTGGCAATGGGGATCGCCTCCCAGCAGAGGGAGCCCGTGGATATTTCCAGAGTAGTCATGTCCATCAAATGCGGGGCCTCTGATGCCACCAGCGGCATGGCCTCCAACTGTGTGATCGGCTATGTGGCAGACAAGCTGGTGGACTTAGGCGCTACCGTTGTATTTGGAGAAACCACAGAGTTTATCGGTGCAGAGCACATCCTGGCCCGCAGAGCAGTGAACGGGGAAGTGGGAAAGAAGATCTATGAGATCGTGGATGCCATGGAGACACGGGCAAAGAGCCTGGGCTGCGACATGAGAAAGGGCCAGCCCACGCCGGGCAACATTGCAGGGGGACTCAGCACCATTGAGGAGAAGAGCCTGGGAGCCATTGTAAAGAGCGGCACAAGGCCCATCCAGGGTGTGCTGGAGTATCCCGACAGGGTGACAGAGGAAAAGGGCCTCTGGATCAAAGACACTCCCGGCAGAGAGCCGGAGATCCTGACCGGCATGGCTGCTACCGGAGCCCAGTTTATGATGTTCTCCACCGGCCGGGGCGCTCCCCAGGGCTTCCCCAGCATGCCGGTCATCAAGATCTGCGGGAACCCCAACACCTACGAGCACATGGAGAATGACATGGACCTGAATGCAGGCCTGGTGATCAAGGGCGAGCGCACCATCGAGGAGATGGGCGAGGAGGCCTTTGCTCTCATGCTGCGGGTGCTGAATGGGGAGATGACGAAGAATGAAGCCATCGGGTATACCAGCAGTATTGATATCCACTGTCTGGGGCCTGTGATCTAGAGGATAAAAAACCATCCGGGGTGTCCAACGGATACTCCGGATGGTTTTTGTCAAATCCGAATAAATCTTATGACAGCTTCCAAATATCCCTGTCATACTCCGCAATGGTCCTGTCAGAGGAGAAGAAGCCGGCCTTGCTGATGTTGATGAGCATTTTCCTTGCCCAGCCGGTGCGGTTTTCGTAGTCCTCATAGGCCTGCTCCTTGGCTTTGCAGTAGGCGTCAAAGTCCGGGAAGGTCATGAACCAGTCCTTGGTGAGAAGCTCCTTAGAAAGGCGCTCCAGGTTCTCCTTTGAGCCCACAGCCAGCATTTCAGGGCCTGTGATGAAGTCCACAGCCTCCTTGATGGCAGGGTTGGAGTCATAGTATTTCTTGGAAACATAGCTCTTATCTGCATAGCGCTTGATGACAGTCTCGCTGGAGTCGCCGAAGATATAGATGTTGTCATCGCCTACCAGCTCGTGGATCTCCACATTGGCTCCGTCGTCAGTACCAAGGGTGATGGCGCCGTTTAACATGAACTTCATATTGCCTGTGCCGCTGGCTTCCTTGGAGGCCAGGGAGATCTGTTCGGAGATATCACAGGCAGGGATCAGCTTTTCTGCCAGGGTTACATTGTAGTTGCTCACCATCACAACCTTAAGCCATGGCCTTACGTCCTCATCCTCCTCAATGATCTGCTGGAGGCACAGGATCATGTGGATGATGTCCTTGGCAATGACATAGGCAGGAGCTGCCTTTGCGCCGAAGATGGCGGTGATGGGAGTTATCGGCTTTTTGCCCTTTTTGATCTCTAAATATTTGTGGATCAGGTACAGGGCGTTCATCTGTTGACGCTTGTACTCGTGGAGGCGCTTGATCTGGATGTCGAAAATAGAGTCCGGGTTGATCTCTAAGCCCTGAGTTTCCTTCAGGTAGGCGGCCAGCTCCCTCTTTTTGGCCTCCTTGATGGCGAGAAGACTGTGAAGGGTCTTCATATTTTTGATGATCTTGTCACTGTTTAAATTCTCTAAGGCCATGGCATCCTTCTTATACTCATCGCCGATCAGGCCGGTGATAAAGGCAGCCAGCTCAGGATTGCAGTGGAGGAGCCATCTGCGGAAGGTGATGCCATTTGTTTTGTTGTTGAATTTTTCCGGATAGAGCTTGTAGAAGTTGGAAAGCTCAGTCTCCTTTAAAATGTCGGTGTGCAGGGCAGCAACGCCGTTTACGCTGAAGCCGTAGTGGATATCCATATGTGCCATGTGGACAGTGTCATTCTTGTCGATGATGTATGTGGACGGATCATCGTATTTGCGGCGGACCTTGTCGTCCAGCACCTCCATAATGGGGATCAGCTGGGGCACAGCTTTTTTAAAGAAGGCCATGGGCCATTTTTCCAGAGCCTCTGCCAGAATGGTGTGGTTGGTGTAAGCGCAGGTACGGCTTACCACATCAATGGCATCGTCCATTTCCATCCCGTGTTCTGTGGTGAGCAGGCGGATCAGCTCCGGTATCACCATGGTGGGATGAGTATCATTGATCTGGATCACAGCGTAGTCCGGCAGGTCATAGAGAGTGGAGCCCTTTGCCAGGGCCTCATCCAGGATCAGCCTGGCTGCATTGCTCACCATAAAATACTGCTGGTAGATGCGAAGGAGCCTTCCGTCATCATCGCTGTCATCGGGGTAGAGGAATAAGGTCAGGTTCTTTTCAATGTCCGTTTTGTCAAAGGAAATGCCATCCTCCACCAGGGTCTCATCCACAGTCTCCACGTCAAACAGGTGGAGCCTGTTGGTGCGTCCATGGTAGCCTGTGACCTCGATATCGTACATGCGGGAGGTCAGGGTAAAGCCTTTATAGGGAACCTTGTAGGTCACATCTGTTTTGGTAAGCCAGGAGGTATCCCCGATCCACGGATTGGGGATCTCCTCCTGTTTGTTGTCCCTAAAGAGCTGCTTGAACAGGCCGAAATGGTAGTTAAGCCCCACCCCGTCGCCGTTTAAGTTCAGGGTTGCGATGGAGTCCAGAAAGCAGGCGGCCAGACGGCCAAGTCCGCCGTTTCCTAAGGAGGGCTCAGGCTCCACTTCCTCCACAGCGCTCAGGGCAATGCCGTTATCTGCAAGGATGGCCTTTACGTCATCATAGAGACCTAAGTTGATCAGATTGTTGGACAAAAGCTTTCCGATGAGAAATTCAGCGGAAATGTAGTAGAGCTTCTTTTTTCCTGTGTCTGTATGACGCTCCTTTGCCATCTCCTGGGTAATGGATAAAAGCCCGGTATAGATCTCCTCTGTGGTGCAGGCGGAAATCTTCTTTTTTAAGGCCTGTTCTAATTTTGCTGTTAATTCTGTACGGTTCATGGTAATACTCCTTTCAGGGTTACATAGAGAAATTATGAAAATGCCCGGCTGTCGGGCCAGTAATGCCTATTGTTGCTGTAATTGCAGTTTAGTCTGTATTTTATCGAAAGTCAATGTCAAAAGCTTGCATAATCACGTTCGATTATAGTACAATACTATCAAGATTGACCAAAAAGAAGGACAAATAGCAGGGAGGACGGATCATGAATGTGCCGGAGCATGGCAATGGCAGAGGCTACAAGGAGGAAAAAGAACACGGCGCAAAGGAGTTCCCTTTTAACATTTATATATGCTCCATTCCTCTGGATTTTGAGCAGGTTAGGGTCCACTGGCATGAGGAAATGGAGATCATTGCTGTAAAAAGAGGCAGAGGCATTGTGACGGCGGAAAAGGAGACCTACAGTGCAAAGGCAGGGGAAATGATCATGGTATTTCCAGGGCAGCTCCATGGGATCCGCCAGGATGGAAATGAGGCAATGGAGTATGAAAATATTATTTTCCGCCCGTCCATGCTGGCAGCCTCCGGTGAGGATGTTTGTGATCAGAGGTTTCTCATCCCGATCATTGCACAGAGGATCATGTCCCCGCTCCATGTCACAAAGGACATGGCTGTTTATGGAGAATTTTCCCGATGCATTGCCAGGCTGGACAGGCTTTCCGGCGAAATGGGCTATGGATATCAAATGGCGGTAAAGGGGACGCTGTTTGAGCTTCTTTATCTGGCCTTTCAGACAGGGAAGGTGGAGGAAGAGGAGCATCCGAAAAAAGCCAGGGAGAGGATCAAGCAGCTTTTAGGATATATGGAGGAGCACTATGGGGAGCCGCTTACCGTGGAGGAGGCGGCGGCGCTCTGCTACTACAGCCCTTCTCATTTTATGAAATATTTCAAACAGTATATGGGAGTGCCCTTTGTCCGCTATCTGAATGATTACCGCCTTACCAAAGCAGCCTATTTCCTGGCGGCAGGAGAGGACTCTGTGACGGCGGCGGCGCAGAGCTGTGGCTTCGACAATCTCTCCTATTTTAACCGCCTGTTCCGGCAGAAATTTGGGATGACGCCGGGAAAATACCGTGAAACATGCCGCTAAAGCGGTCAGCAGGCTTCTTTTAGGGCGGGTGGTTACAGTTCAGGCGGCTGCTGCAAAGTCGCTCCAGCCGCTCTCCCAGCAGCCGCCTGAACTGTAACGGCAGGTGCGGTATAAAATGCGGAAAGAACGGCCGTCTCTTGTGCCTCTCTGTAAAGTATGTTAAAATAAACCGGTATATTCCAGGGGAGACCGCCAGGGGACCTCTGGAGGTTTGAGGAAAAGGAGCGAGAGGATATGAGGGAATGCGGTATGCTGCTTCCCATTGCCAGCCTGCCTTCACGGTATGGCATTGGAGCATTTTCAAAGGAGGCTTATGAATTTGTAGACCAGCTGAAGGAGGCAGGGCAGCAGTATTGGCAGATACTGCCTTTGGGGCCTACGGGATATGGAGATTCGCCCTACCAGGCATTTTCTGCCTTTGCAGGGAATCCCTATTTTATTGATCTGGAGCAGCTGACAGAGGATGGGCTTCTCACAGAAGAGGAGTGCCGGGCGGCAGATTTTGGAAGCAGTGACAGATATGTGGATTATGAGAAGATGTATAAGGGGAGATTTCCCCTTCTGCGAAAGGCCTACGAGCGGTGGAAGAAAGAACTGGCGGGTGCAGGAGCATCTGTTCTGTCCCGGATCCACTGTCTGGCAGAGGAACAGCTGGGTTCAGAGACCAGGGAATATTGCTTTTATATGGCAGTAAAGAATGAGTTTGGCCAGGAGAGCTGGAATCTGTGGGCGGAGGATATCCGCTTAAGAAAGCAGGAGGCTGTGTCCTTCTATAAGGAGAAGCTGTCTGACGAGATCGGCTTTTACGAATTTCAGCAGATAAAGTTTGAGGAGCAGTGGATGAGGCTAAAGGCCTATGCCAATGAACGGGGCATTAAGATCATCGGTGATATCCCCATCTATGTGGCCTTTGACGGTGCTGACAGCTGGGCCCATCCGGAGCTGTTCCAGTTTGATGAGGAGAATCTGCCGGTGGCGGTGGCGGGCTGCCCGCCGGATGCATTTTCTGCCACAGGCCAGCTGTGGGGGAATCCGCTGTATAAGTGGGAGTACCACAGAGAGACCGGGTATCAGTGGTGGATGGAGCGTATGGCCTACAGCCTCCGCTTATACGATGTGGTGCGTGTGGACCATTTCCGGGGCTTTGATGAGTATTACTCCATTCCCTATGGAGATGCCACGGCAGAGTTCGGCCACTGGGAGCCGGGGCCGGGACTTGAGATCTTTCAGAAAATGCAGGAGTTCTTTGGAAGGAGGAAGCTGCCGATCATTGCAGAGGATCTGGGCTTTCTCACCCCATCGGTGCTGAAACTGTTAAAAAACAGCCGTTTTCCAGGCATGAAGGTGCTGGAATTCGCCTTTGATGATTCGGAAGACAGCGCCTATCTGCCCCACAAGTACCAGGAAAACTGCGTTGTATATACGGGAACCCATGACAATGACACGGTAGTGGGATGGTTTGAAAGCCTCACAAGAAAGGACAGGCGCTTTGTCTGTGAATACTTGGGAAGGAAGAGTACCTCTGCAAAGGATATCCACTGGGATCTCATCCGTCTGGCCCTGGCAAGCAAGGCAGGCCTGGCTGTGATCCCCGTACAGGATTATCTGGGTCTGGGGAGCGAGGCCAGGATCAACGAGCCGTCTACTCTGGGAAATAACTGGCATTTCAGGCTGCTGCCCGGAGAGCTGGATAAAGGGACGCTTGCACGCTGCAGGCGGATGGCGCAGATATATGGCCGGGCAGAGAAGGAGAAGAAGGCCCGGCCCGGAAAGCATGCTACAAAATAGAGGACAGATCAGAAGGAAGCTCCAGCTTTGTCACGGGTATGACAGGCTGGGGCTTTTCCGGATGTTCGGACAGCATTTTTTCCATCCAGATCATATCCTGCCACCTGTCCAGCTTGTAGCCGCATTTTGTAAAGTGGGCCACTGTTTTGTAGCCGAAATGTTCGTGAAAGGCAATGCTGGCCGGATTGGGATAGGTGATGCAGGCGTTCAGGTTGATGATATTCTGCTGTTTCAGGATATATTCTAACACCTTATAGAGCTGTGAGCCCAGCCCCAGTCCCCTGGCATCCTCTGAAATATAGATGGACGTTTCCACGGCCCAGCTATAGGCGGCCCGCTCCTTAAACGGGGATACATAGGCATAGCCCAGGGGCTTCTCGCCTTTTATAGCAGCCAGATAGGGGTAGCGCTCCAGCGTATGGGCAATGCGGGAACGGAACTCCTCCTTTGACGGGACAAGGTATTCAAAGGTAATGGCCGTCTTTTCCACATAGGGTCTGTAAATATCTAAGAGTGCTTCTGCGTCATCAGGGGAAGCCATGCGTATTTTGATCGAAGTGTTTGTCATAAGTGATCCTTTCTGTGGCAGCCCGCATGTCCAGGGCTGCCACAAGCTTGATGTCTTTCATTTTAGCACTCTTTTTTCTGATATTCCACCGGGATTTTCCGTAACTGTTCAGAACGGCGGGAAAACAGGCGAAAAAAGCTGTGTTAAGCTTACTTATAAGCAGCTTTTTCCGCCTGTTTTCACATCGGAGGAACCTCCGATGCTTCTTGAATGACGAATGTCATTCAAGAAGATGCCCCGTTCTGAATGGTTACTATTTTCCCTAAAAATTGAAAATGTAATGAAATCTTTCAAGATTGTTATGCAGATTGTGATGAATTTTTCTTGTATTTCTGATAAAATAAGAGTATAGGAGGTGGAGTGATGAGTAGATATCAATTGTTTACGGCCCTGGGGGCAGGTCTTGTGCTGGGGGTATCGATATCAATGGCAGCGATGGCGGCCCAGCCTGGATGGACGGAAGAGAGTGGAGTAAAACGGTTTGTGGATAACAACGGGAGCTACGTGAAAAATGAATGGAGGACAGATGACGGGACCTCCTATTACCTGGACAGCAGGGGCAATGTAGCCGTGGATACGTGGATCGAGGATACATATTATGTGGACAGCCAGGGAGCCATGCAGAAGAATACATGGGTAGAGGAGGACGGAAGCACAGGCCTGAAGGAACCCGGCTGGTACTATGTCGGCCGGGACGGAAAGGCAGAAAAGAACGACTGGAAGATCATAGACGATTTCCGCTACACCTTTGACAATGACGGCAGGATGCGCACCGGCTGGCATTATGAGGGCGGGGAGATCTATTACCTGGGAGACGAGGAGCAGGGCTTTGCCCAGAGCGGCTGGCAGTTTCTGGAGTACAATGAGAAGATGCCTCCGAAGGAGGGAGATATTTCCAGAGATCTAAAGGCAGGCAGCAGCCAGGGCCGCTGGTTCTATTTCCAGAAAAACGGAAAGGCAAAGCGGGCGAAAAGCAAGGATTATGAGCCCATTACTATCGAAGGAAAGAAATATTATTTTGACGAGAACGGCGTCATGCTCACAGGCTGGCATGCGGTCCGCGCCACAGCGGAGCCGGGAGATGCCCTGGGGATTACCCGCTTCCTGTATCTGGGAGACAAGGACGAGGGCATTGTAAAGAGCCAGTGGCTGGAATTGAAGCAGCATCCCTGGGATTCGGAGGACGGAGCTGTCTTAAAGGTCAGCAAGGCAGACTATGAGGGGCCGAAAAAGGGAGAGAGCTGCCGCTATTATTTTAAAAATGACGGAACACTGGCGTTCTTAAAGTCCGGCGCCTCCTCCATGAATGATGCAGCTGTGCGCATTGACGGGGATTCCTATTTCTTTGACCAGTATGGCTGCATGCACACCGGGCTTGTGAAGCTGCGGAAGGGAAGCACCAGCCAGAACGGATATTTCGGCGCAGCCGGTTCAAAGGGCATCATGCATTATGGCCGCGTGACAGAGATCACAGACAAGTCAGGCAAAGAGCTTATCTGCTACTTCAACACCTCAGGCTCCGACAAGGGCGCAGGCCTTACAGGAGAGAAGGACGGCTTCCTCTACTACGGCGGGCTCCTTGTGACAGCAAAGGAGGGAACAGACTACCAGCCCTTCCTTGTAAACGGAACCATCTACCTTGTGAATGAATCCGGCAGGATCCAGACAGGTGAAAAGAAGTACCAGTCAGCAGGAAAGGACGCTTACCTGATCGAGGACGGAGCGGTCTATACAGTGGACGAGGACGGAGAGAAGAAGGAGGAGGTAAAGAGCGGAAAGGCCCTTCCAACGGCAGCCTTTGATTATGTGTATACGGCTTAGGCGGAGAATAAGGGGGAAGTCTCAGAGATGAGGCTTCTCTTTTTTTGTGCAGGAAAACTTTTCGGAGCCGCCTATGTAACAAAAAGCCCTCCGAACAGGCTTCTTTTTTATATAAGACAGGGCAAAAAATCGAAAGATTTTCGCACCAATTCAAAAACTAGACGCATTGTGGGAATTCTGTGCACAATGTATAATTTAAACATAACAAAACCTGAAAACAACAGCAGTTTTCATGACAAGACGGGAGGTACACATGAGAAAATTTATTGGTTTTATGATGGCGGCATCGATCACAGCGGCGACTCTTGGAGGCTGTTCTACATCCAACCAGCAGACACAGGCTCCGGCAACGACAGCAGCCACCGAGGCAGCAAAGGAGGAGCAGGCAGAGGCCTCTGAGGCAGCAGAAAGCACAGAGGCAGAGAGCACAGAGGCGGCAGCGGAGGAATATGCAGTAAAGCCCAGGCAGATCACAGACCGCACGATCAAATTAGGATTGATCCCAGTTACCATGAATACGGCCTACACCATGACCATCAACGGCGCAAAGAAGCATATTGAGGAGACAGGAGCAGACATTGAGCTGATCGTACAGGCGCCCTCCAGCAATGCCAGCACCATCACAGAGCAGGGCAACATTATGGAGACCATGATCCAGCAGGGCGTGGATGCCATCGCACTGGCAACAGAGTCTGACGAGTCCATGCTTCCCTACCTGAGAGAGGCAGCTGAGGCGGATATCCCTGTATTCCTGTTTAACATGACAGAGATCAATGAGGAAAACATTTATTATGTATCCAGCATTGGCTATGATCAGGAGCAGGCGGGCTTTGAGATCGGTCAGTGGATCAATGAAAACCTGGGAGCAGATGCGCAGAAGATCGCTGTTCTGGAGGGCTATGCAGGCGTTGTAAATACAAAGCGTATGGACGGCTTTAAGGCAGCCATCGGTGATAATGAGAATCTTCCGATCGTAGCATCCCAGACAGCTGACTGGACAAGGGAGAAGGGACAGAGCGTGACAGAGAGCATCCTGACCTCCAATCCCGATATCACCATCCTTTACGGACCTTATGACGAGATGGTTCTGGGCGGCCTGACCGTGATCAAGGAGAGAAATCTTCTGGACCAGGTTTCCGTAGTCGGCTTTGGCTGTACAAAGGACGGAGTTGCTGCCATTGAGGCAGGAGAAATGCAGGCAACCATTGATGTAGGCGAGTACGGCACTGGCTTTGATATTGTAGATGCAGTGATCGATTTTTGTGTAAACGGAAAAGAAGTAGAGAAGGTGATCAACAGGCCGTCTAAGGTTTACGACATCAACAATTTAGGCGAACTTGACAGAGTGATCTTTGAGTAAATTGTAACGTCCGAAATACCCGCACTGTGCAAGCCATGCGGGTATTTTGGACTGAAAAAGGGCTGGTCCTGCGTCTGATAAAGGAGAGAGGATTTATGGCGAATAAGAGAATGTACATCGTAAGCGGCGGCATGATCCACTGCGACCTGGCAAATATGGTCTGCATGCCGGCGCTGGGGACAGCAAAGGAGAATCAGGTACAAAGTATTTGGGCCAAGTCCCCGGTGACCTGTATGATCATTGAAAATGAGGACGGTCTGGTCCTCTACGATACGGGCTGCCACCCGGAGGCCATGACTGTCCGGTGGGATGAGGGAAACAGGCTGCGGACGCCGGTGGAGATCGGGGAACGTGAGGGGATCCTGGCAGCCCTTAAAACATTGGGGTACAGGACGGATGATGTAACGCACATTGTCCTTTCCCATCTCCATGAGGACCATGCAGGCTGCATTGAATTTTTTGATAAGGCCGAGATCCTGGTAAGCGACAGGGAGCTGACAGGAACCATGCGCCTTTATGCCCTTCACGGGGACATGGGAGGATATATTAAAAATGACATTAAGGCCTGGCTGGACAAGGAAGTGTGCTGGAGTCTGGTGGACGATGAGGAGGAGGAGCGGGAGCTCCTTGACGGCATAAAGATCATCAATTTCGGGCCGGGCCATACCTTCGGAATGATGGGGCTTCTTGTGACCCTGAAGGAAAGCGGAAACTTTCTTCTGGTGTCTGACTGTGTGAATACGGCAGCCAATTATGGGCCGCCCATCCGTTTTCCAGGACTGGCCTACGATACCATTGGATACCAAAAGACCGTGGAAAGGATCCGCCGCCTGGAAAGGAAGTATCACGCAAAGGTCCTGTTCGGCCATGATATCGGCCAGTACAGCCAGCTGAAATTCGTGCCGGAATATTACGATTGACAGGAGGGATATGCATGAACGAGGTTGTGCTTGAAATGAAGGACATTTACAAGTCCTTTGGGCCTGTAGAAGTGTTAAGGGGCGTGGATCTGACCTTACATAGAGGTGAGGTCCTGGGGCTGATCGGTGAAAATGGAGCAGGAAAGTCTACTCTTATCAAGATCCTCTGCGGGATCTACAGGGCTACCTCCGGCGAGATCATACTGAACGGAAAAAAGGTGGATATCCCCAATGCGGAGGCGGCTCAGAAGCTGGGCATCAGCACCATTTACCAGGAGTTAAGCGTTATCCCGGATCTGAATGCGGTTCAGAATATCTTTCTCAACCGGGAGCTGACAGGGAAGAAATCCCTCATTGCTCCGCTGAAATACCAGGAGATGAAGCGGATCGCAGAAGATATCCTGTTTCGCCAGCTGGATGTCCGGCTGAATGCCCAAATGCCTCTGCGTTATATGCCTTTGGCCGGGAAGCAGATGGTGGAGATCGCAAGAACGGTCTATGCCAATGCCCAGATCATCATTATGGACGAGCCTACAGCCTCCCTTCAGGCAGCGGAGCGTGATAAGCTCTTTGGAGTGATCAGGGGCTTAAAGGAAAAGGGCCATTCGATTATCTTTATTTCCCACCATTTGGATGAGCTTTTGGAGATATGCGATACCATTTCCATTCTCCGGGACGGTCAGAAGGTGGATGAGGGGCCAGTGCCGGAATTTACCATTGACCGCATTATCTCCGACATGGTGGGCAGAGAGCTGAAAAACAAATATCCAAAGCGTACGGTGCCTTTGGGGGAGGTGCTGATGGAGGCAGAGGATATCTCTGACGGCACGGTGTTTGAGGGGATCTCCTTCCAGCTTCACAGAGGAGAGATACTGGGCATCGTGGGGCTGGAGGGCTGCGGGAAGAATGAAGTCATCCGCACGGTCTTTGGAGAGAGAAAACTGAAAAAGGGAACGGTAAGGCTGAAGGAGAAGACCTATGGGAATACGATCAAGGATGCTATGGATGCCGGGATCGCCTTTTTGCCGGCAGAGAGAAAGGTGGAGGGACTGTTTTTAAAGCAGGATCTGGCCTGGAACACATCCATCGCCTCCCTTCCGAAAATATGCCGCTTTGGCACCATTATGAAATCCATGGAAAACAGGGCGGCGGACCAGTACATTGCCGGGTTAAAGGTAAAATGCAGCAGCCGTTCCCAGAACATCGCAGCCTTGAGCGGGGGAAACCAGCAGAAGGTGATGCTGTCGCGGTGGATGATGACAGATGCCGATGTGCTGCTTTTGGAGGAGCCCACCAGAGGGATCGATGTGAACGCGAAAACGGAAGTGTATGAGACCATCGGAGCGTGTGTGGCGAACCGGAAGGGGGTTATCGTGGTCTCCTCGGAAGAGGAGGAGGTCATAGGGATCTGTGACAAGATCCTGGTGATGAAGGGCGGAAAGATATCGGCAGTGCTGAGCGCGAAAGATACCACCACTGAAGAAATCAAGCAGTATTCCGTATAAAGGAGAATGACTGAACATGAAAAATAACAAGATCTTAAACAAGCTAATGAATGTGGATGGGATCGGCATCATTTTTGTCTATCTGGCCGTTTTCATCACCTTAAGCATTGCGTGCCCCAATTTTCTGAAATTTTCTAATATCATGGTGGGGATCCGGCAGGCAGTTTACACGGCGATCGTAGGCTTTGCCATGACCTTTGTGATCTCCTTAGGAGGGATCGACCTGTCCGTAGGCTCCACCGTAGGCGTATCGGGTATGGTACTTGCAGCTATGATATTAGGAGGGTATAATATTTATCTGGCTATTGTTGTGGTCATTCTTTTGGGAGCTGCCATTGGCTTTATCAACGGTATCCTGGTGACAAAGCTCAGAATGGCATATTTTATCGCTACTCTGGGAACCATGAGTATCTTGAGGGGGCTGATCTATGTGTACACAAAGGGGATCCCTCTGTACGGCCTCAAATATCCGGAGATCCAGTTTTTCGGACAGGGCTATATTGGCCCGATCCCGGTGCCCATTATCATTACAGTGATCATATTCGGGATCAGCTGTTACCTGTTTTATAAGACAAAATTCGGACGCTATACGGTATCGATCGGAAGCAATGAGGATGCGGCGAAGCTGGTGGGCATCAATGTGGATAAGATCAAGATCCTGATCTTTGTCTTAAGCGGCGTGTTCTGCTCCGTGGCAGGGATCATCCTGGCTTCACGAAGCGAGGCAGCAGTCCCGACCGCGGGAAATGCCTATGAGATGGATGCCATCGCAGCTACGGTCATCGGAGGAACCAGCATGTCGGGAGGCAAAGGAAATATGTTCGGGACCGCCCTGGGAGCGATCCTCATGGCTACGATCAAAAATGGACTGAGCCTTTTAAATGTCAACACGTTCTGGCATCAGGTAGTTATTGGCCTGTTTATTCTCTTTGCGGTTGCCCTGGACGGATTTGCAACGAAGAAGGCGGAGAAGGAATAAATGTTTGGAGGACAATTTGCTTAAGATTTTGATTGCTGACGATGAGGTGAGCATTATCCTGCTGATCAAAAAGCTGATCAGCCGGGATATTGCCCATCAGATCGTTGGGGAGACGACAGATGGAAAGAGTGCTCTTTCTATGATAGAGAGGGAAAAGCCGGACATTGTGATAACCGATATCAGAATGCCCGGCTTAAATGGCATTGAAATGATACAGGCAGCCAGAGAGCTGGGGAGCATGGCAGAGTTTATCATCATCAGCGGCTACAAGGATTTCCGCTATGCCCAGAGTGCGATCCGCTATGGAGTATTGGCCTATCTGTTAAAGCCTATTAAGGCAGACGAGTTAAACAGTGCCTTGGAGCAGGTGCAGAGAAAGCAGGGAGAGACAGAAAAGCTGAAGACCAGGATCGCAGATATGGAGCACACCATTGCCCAGAACCGGATCACAAAAAGAAAGGAGATCCTGGCAGCCTGTGTAAAGCAGCTCATAAGCCCTCACGCTCTGTTAAATGAGCAGCCCAGATCCTCTCTGGAGGAGGTTTTTCATGTGAGGGAAGGCATTTTCTGCGTGCTGATCGTAAAGCTGGACTTTGATGACAGGGTGGAGGCTGATTTTCTGGCAGAAAACGTGGAAGCCATGGGTGAAAAGTATTACCGGGCCATTAAGGATGACTGCTTTGACCTGGAGGCCTATTGCCAGGAATCCAGATATTATCTGCTGTTTCATACTGGAGATGCCCAGTTTCGTGATATTATCCGAAAAGTGGATGCTCTGGTAAAGGATAAGATTTCCCAGTACAATATGTATCAGGTAAGCGCGGCCATAGGACAGAGGGTATCCGGGAAGGATCAGCTCGGCTATGCATTCCTGAGCGCAGATTATGGGATCATGCAGCGCCTTCGGGAGGAAAGCGGGACATTGATCGTGTACCGGGGAGAAAGAAATCTTCTGGAGGGCTTAGAGCTTCCGGAGGAACTGAAGCGGAGGATCGACAGGGCGCTTTATGAGCTGGATGAGCAGGTATTTGGGGAGCTGTTTCAGAAGCTTTATGAGGATGTGAAACGCTGGTACCGGGAGGATCCTTACTATATCAGGCATTTTCTGGAGGCAGCTGTGGGCTATGTGGGAATGCGCCTCCAGTCAGAGGAACCTCAGAGCAGCAGCCTGCTTGCCCAAAAGACCGACTTTTGCTGCTCTGCGGAGGATATCTATCAGGTCTGTCTGAAGGAGGCTTCAGAGCAGATCCTCGCTGCAGGACAGAAGAAAAAGGATGGGATCAGCAGGCCGATCAGGTCCATGAAGCTTTATATCCGCGAGCATTATGGGGAAAACCTGTCTTTGGAGGAGATCGCAGGGGCAGCTCAGCTTTCTTATGCGTATGGCAGCAGCATATTCAAAAAGGAGACAGGGATGACCATCACCAGCTATCTGACCCAGGTGCGGATGGAGGAGGCCCAGAGGCTGATACGGGAGACCAATCTGACCATTAATGAGATTGCCTATAAGGTGGGATATACGGATACCAGATATTTCAGTAAGCTGTTTATCAAAGCGGTGGGAATCAAACCAGTAGACTACAGAAAGTTTTATAATTGATATGGAACAGGATTTAAGAAATCAAAAAGAATATGTGAACCGGAGGACAGTTTTTCTGCTGGCAGGAAGCCTGATCTTTTCCGTGCTCTTTTTCGGAACAGCCTTTTTTCTGTGCAGGGACAGGGCGGCAGGCTGTTTTTGGGCGTTTATGGCGGTCTATGTTGTGACTGAGGCGGTTTTCTGCTTCTGGTATCTTAAGTTTTTAAGTGCGCCCTTGGATCACATGATCCTTACCGTAAAAAAGGCCTGCCAGGATGAGTACAAGGCTCAGAATCTCCGCACCCAGGCAGAGGTATTTGCCCTCCAAAGCCAGATCAATCCCCATTTTCTCTACAATACACTGGATACGATCCGAAGCTATGCCCTTCTGCGGGATGCAGACGATATCGCGGCCATGACAGAGTCCCTGTCCACCCTGTTCCGCTACAGCATATCCAGGCCTGGGAAGATGGCGACATTAAAGGAGGAGCTGGATAATGTGAAGAATTATCTTCTGATCCAGCAGTACCGCTTTCCCGACAAGGCAGAGTATATGGAGGAGATTGAAGACCAGGAGATCTTAAGCTACCGTATGCCCATACTGACGATCCAGCCGATTGTGGAAAATGCCATACACCATGGTCTGGAGATGAAGATGGGCAGGGGGTATGTGAAGGTAAAGGCTTTTCGGACAGAGAGCGCTATTGTATTGTTCATTACGGACAATGGCCTGGGGATGAGGGAGGAGACGTTAGAAAGGCTTCGCCGGAGGCTGGATCAGCAGGACGAGGAGGAATATTTTGGAGCGCCGGAAAAAAAGAAGAAGGGGTCAGGGATCGCCCTGCTCAATGTGGACAAACGCCTGAAATTCTATTATGGAAACCAATATGGCTTAAAGGTCAGAAGCACCCTGGATGTGGGCACTACGGTTGAGATCAACCTGCCTCTGGAAAAGAAGGAGCTGGAAAGGGGGACACGATGAGAAGAGAGGTCCTCAGAGCGGAAAATATCAGAAAGGTCATTAACGGCAGCCCTATACTGGAGGGCTTAAGCCTGTCTGTATATGAGAGGGAAATACTGGGTATGACAGGCTTAAGCGGCTCCGGAAAGTCTGTGATAGGAGAGATATTGTCCGGCATCCGCACCTGTGATTCGGGACAGATCTGGATGTCCGGTGAAAGGCTGGAGGCAAGCGGCATCAAGCAGGCGGCGGAAAAGGGAGTCTATCATATCAAGGCAGAGCCGGCGCTGTTTTCCTGCCTGTCGATGGAAGAAAATATCTGCCTGACGGAAAAGGACTTCCTCGGTTCTGCCTATTTTCCGCATAAGCGCCAGACCGCCACTGTCCGGGAGGCCCTGCGCTCCCTGGATATCCGGATGGATACCAGGGCATCGGTGAAAGATCTGACGCTGTGGGAAAGACACCAGGTGGAGATCCTGCGGGCCTACTATCTCCATG
Source organism: Lacrimispora sp. 210928-DFI.3.58 (assembly GCF_020554865.1). Lineage (GTDB taxonomy): Bacteria > Bacillota > Clostridia > Lachnospirales > Lachnospiraceae > Enterocloster. The sequence goes on along the minus strand of NZ_JAJCIC010000002.1, from coordinate 39,225 downwards.
CGAAATTGATTATTATCGACAATATTACCAATGACTATACGGAGGAGGAGTTTCGAAAGCTGGGGGCGCTGCTGCTTAGGCTGAAGCATAAGGGGGTAAGCATCCTCCTAATTGAATCCATGCCTGAACGGGTGCTTTCCTTCACGGACCGGCTTGTCATCCTGCGGAACGGGCGGGATGAGGGGATCCTGTTCCGGGAGGAGTATGAGATCCAGAATATCCGAAAGATCATGATGGGCGATTACAGCGTGCCTGAGACCATTGAAAAGGCTATGCCGGACCGGGAAAAGGGGGTTCTGCTGTCTGCCAGGGGGATTTCAGGAAGGAAGCTGAAAAATCTGTCCTTTACCTTAAAAAAGGGGGAGGTCATTGGCTTTCTTGACGAGGAGAAGATCATCTGCACCGATGTGCTCCATCTGTTCATGGGAAAGGAGGAACCGATATCAGGCGCCATGCTTCTGGAGGGAAATGCAGTGAATGTAAAGGCAGGGCGCGGAGCCATGATCAGGGCCGGATTCGGCTATGTGGATGACTATAGGACCAGCATTTTTCCAAAGCTGTCCTTCCGTGATAACCTGACGATCACCAGCCTGGACCGCCTGACTTTTCGGACAGCCATCAATGCGAAGCTGGAGAGGATGGTGGTCTGCGACCTCCTAAGACGGTTAAATATTCCCCTTGAATATTTAAAAAAGCCTATTAAGGACGTAGGCAATAAGGAACAGCTCACCGCCGCCCTGTACAAGTGGATCTTAAACCGTTCCAAGGTGGTGGTACTGAACAATGTGCTTTCGGGAACAGATATGATCATGCGCAATATTGTTGTGCGGTTTTTAAACGAACTGAGGGAAAAGGAATTCGGAGCCATCCTGTTTTCGCCGAATACAAGGGAAATATACGAGCTGTGTGACCGCGTTTACATTATGAAGGAGGGGAGGCTGATAAGAGAACAAACTGGTAACTATTCAGCCATGCCATCTTCTTGTTTTCAAAAAGCATGAAAATAAGAAGCTTTGGCTGTCCGCCATATTTCCGTACAAATTGCCGCATGGCTGAATAGCTACAACAAACTGCATAAAATGAGGAGACCCCGGTTGACAAGCAACCGGGGCAATTATGAAAAATCTATGTGCAATTTTACTAGTAATCTGTTTTGAAATGCTTTTTTCTTATGAAAATAGTATAAAAAATAAATATGAACGAAATGTGAACTTGGTGTAAATAGATTATGAATCATTTTCGCTGCGAAAAATTGTATAGATTATTAGACTACCCCGTCAAAGATAAATATGGTATAATGTCGTGAGACATTATACCGTGCCGGTTCGGTTCCGACCACAGGGAGGAAAAATACGGACCGAACCGTGTACATCTCCCAGAGGGTACCATGGACAAAGGACATGGTATAATGTGAACACTCATAGCAAGAAACATGTATGAAAAAATAGGGGAGAAGAAATGGAGCAGGAGTTAAAACGGAAAACAACGGTCATCGGACACAGGAATCCGGATACGGATTCGATCTGTTCGGCAATTTGCTATGCTAATTTAAAACATGCGGTTACAGGGGATGAGTATGTACCGGCGAGGGCAGGACATGTGAACAGTGAGACCCAGTATGTGCTGGAGTTCTTTGGCGTGGAGGAGCCGAAGCTGGTAGAGGATGTAAGGACCCAGGTAAAGGATATTGAGATACGAAAGACAAAGGGAGTGGCAGACAACATTTCCTTAAAAAAGGCCTGGAACATCATGCAGGAGAACAATGTGGTGACGATCCCCGCTGTGCGGGAGGACGGCACTCTGGAGGGGCTGATCACCGTAGGCGATATCACGAAGACCTATATGAATATCTATGACAGCAGCATCCTCTCAAAGGCCAACACCCAGTACTCCAACATACTGGAGACATTGGAGGCTGACATCCTGGTAGGAGATGCAAATGCCTATTTTAACAAGGGAAAGGTTCTGATCGCGGCAGCCAATCCCGACCTTATGGAATTTTACATCGAGCCCCATGATCTGGTGATCCTGGGAAACCGCTACGAATCACAGCTGTGCGCCATTGAGATGGGGGCCGACTGCATTATCGTGTGTGAGGGCGCAGGTGTCTCCATGACGATCAAAAAGATCGCCCAGGACAGGGGCTGCACCGTGATCGCCACTACCTACGATACCTACACGGCTGCACGTCTTATCAACCAGAGCATGCCCATCAGCTATTTTATGACAAGGGAGCATCTGATCACCTTTGACAGCGAGGACTACATTGACGAGATTAGAGACGTGATGGCAAGCAAGCGTCACCGCGATTTCCCCATTCTTGACAAGGAGGGGAGATACTTAGGAATGATCTCCCGCAGAAATCTGTTGGGCGCAAGGGGCAAGCAGGTCATCTTAGTGGACCACAACGAGAAGAGCCAGGCGGTTTCCGGCATTGAAAATGCGGAGATCCTGGAGATCATTGACCACCACAGGCTGGGGACTGTCCAGACCATGGCGCCGGTATTCTTCCGCAACCAGCCTCTGGGCTGTACGGCTACCATTATTTTCCAGATGTATCAGGAAGCGGGAATCGAGCTTGAGAGGAAGATCGCAGGTCTTCTGTGCAGTGCGATCGTGTCTGACACACTGCTGTTCCGCTCGCCCACCTGTACTCCGGTGGACGAGATGGCAGCCAGGGCATTGGCGAAGATCGCAGGTCTGGATATTGAAAAATACGCCATGGATATGTTCAGTGCCGGAAGCAATCTGCGGGACAGAACAGACGAAGAGATCTTCTATCAGGATTTCAAGCGGTTTACGGTTGGAAAGGCCATGATCGGGGTGGGACAGATCACCTCCCTCAACGGGAAGGAGCTGAAGGCACTGAGAGGCCGCATGGTACAGTTCATGGAAAATGCAGGGGAGCGCAATGGCCTGGATATGGTATTTTTCATGCTGACGAACATCCTGACAGAATCCACAGACCTGATCTGTCATGGACAGGGAGCCATTCAGCTGGCAGCCAGGGCCTTCCATCAGGATATTGAGGAGGCAGCAGTTCGCACAGAGCCGGTGATCAGCCTGCCGGGAGTCGTTTCACGCAAGAAGCAGCTGATACCGGAGCTGATGCTGGCAGAGCAGGAGTAGGGCAGAACGTTCAATAGCGGAGATGGAAACGCGGCATGGAGAAGGCAAGGAGGCCATTTCCATGCCGCGGTGTGCTGTAAAGGTAAAGCCGCCTCAGTTGTTCTCACGGCAGGCACGGCGCAATATTCGGAAACTCAAGATAGAAAAAGAAAACATAGAAAAGAAGGGACTGCAGGCTGGCAGGCCCGCAGACAGGAGGAAGCATGGGAAAAGAATACTGGAAGCCGGGGAATATGCTCTATCCCGTACCCGCAGTGATGGTGAGCTGCGGCAGGGAGGGGGAAAAGCCCAATATCATAACAGTAGCCTGGGCCGGGACCGTGTGCTCTGATCCGGCTATGGTCTCGATCTCGGTGAGAAAGGAGCGCTATTCCCACCAGATCATAAAGGAAACAGGAGAGTTTGTCATCAACCTGGTAAATAAGCGGCTGGTGCGGGCTGCGGATTACTGCGGCGTAAAGTCCGGCCGGGAGGTGGATAAGTTTAAGGAGACAAGGCTGACGCCTCAGGTTTCCAGATATGTGAAGGCCCCAGGCATTGAGGAAAGCCCGGTGAATATCGAATGCCGTGTGACAGAGAGAAAGGAGCTGGGAAGCCACGACTTGTTTCTGGCCCAGGTAGTGGGAGTCACCATTGACAACCAGTACATGGATGATAAAGGGAAGTTCAACCTGAATGCATCCGGCCTTGTGAGCTACTCCCACGGCGAATATTTTGAGCTGGGGAAAAAGCTGGGGAGCTTTGGCTATTCCGTGAAAAAGAAACCGGGAAAGAAAAGAGGAAAATAACAGCAGAGGCTGGGAAAACGGAGGATAGAAAGAGATGAAACCGAATATTACAATGATAGGAATGCCCTCTTCAGGCAAAAGTACCATAGGAGTTCTGCTGGCTAAGAGGCTGGGCTTTTCCTTTGTGGATGTGGATATCGTGATCCAGGAGAAGGAGGGAAGGCTCTTAAAGGAGATCATTGCCGATGAGGGAATGGACGGCTTCCTTGCAGTGGAGAACCGCATCAACGCCGGGCTGGATGTAAGCCTCTCTGTGATCGCGCCCGGCGGCAGCGTCATTTACGGGGAAGAGGCCATGGAGCACTTAAAGGAGATCAGTGAGGTGGTCTATCTGAAGATGAGCTATGAGGAGATGGAGAAGCGCATCGGCAATGTGGTTGACCGGGGCGTTGCCTTAAAGCCCGGTTTCACCTTAAGGGATCTCTATAATGAGCGGGTGCCCTATTATGAAAAATATGCGGATATCACCATTGACGAGGCAGGCAAAACGCCGGGCCAGACGGTGGATGAATTAAGGGACATCATCGAGGGGATGATGGATAAGGATATGATCCAGAGCATTGTGGAGGAACAGAAGCTCAGGCTGGAGGAGAAGGATAAGAAGCTGGCTGCGTATGAGCGGGAGATCAAAGAGCTGCGGGCGCAGCTGGCAGCTGTGGGCGCTTCTATTCCCCATCCAGCAGCCGAAGAAACTCCTTGACCGTCCGCGTCATATACCGGCTGCGCTTATAGTAAAAGTTGACATCCCTGGTGGCTTCGCGGCTTCCGAGCTTAAAGAAGATCAGGTTTTCGTTTTCCGGCACGTGCTTTATCAGGATATCTCCTGTAAAGGAGATGCCCATGCCGTAACAGGATAGGTTGTAGGCAGTGACCTGCTGGTCCAGCTTCAGCTTGATTGCAGGAGAAAAGCGGCTTTCCTGGCAGATGTGGTCTGCGCGGGTCCTGGTGTCATTGCCGGATTTCAGAAATAAAAAGGGAGCGCCTTGTAAAAGCTTTAGAGGAATCGAGGGTACATCTGGCTGAAGATGGTGCCCTCTTTTTATGTCTCCCGCAGTGAGACCGTAGGTATCGCTTAAGCTTGCCTCCACCAGCTTCTTTGGCGCAGCCAGGATCAGGTGTTCCTCGCAGAAAAATTGTTTTTCAAAGATATCCGAATCCATGTAATGGTTGTCGATCATCAGATCCAGCTTGCCGGAAAAAAGCCGCTCTGTAAGCTCAGCCGTGCTGGCCTCTGTCAGGTTTACCAGGACAGAAGGGTATTTTTCTGTAAAACGTGAGAGCAGGGGCGGGAGGATGTAGGAGGCAAACAGGTTGGTCCCGCCGATGGAGATCGCCCCGCTTTTCAGTTCATTCACATCATTCACATAATTTCCAAAGCCATTTTCAATATCCATGATCATTTCAACAGAGCGTATATATTCCCGGCCCAGGTCCGTAAGCCCGATGGGCGTAGTGCTTCTGTCAAATATCGGAAACCCGATCCGGCTTTCCGCCTTTTTCACTGCAGCACTGAGGGATGGCTGGGAAATGTACAGGTTTTTAGCGGCTTTGGAAAAGCTCATCTCCTTGTAGACCTCATAAACATACGCCATTCCTTCAAACATGGATATCCCCCTGACATTATAGATTAATATCTATACTAAGTATAATATTATAAGTATTTGCTTCTATTGTAGCCGGATTTTATAATGAAATCAAGAGGAAAGCAGAGAAGCTGCACAAAAGAAAAGGGGGAAATCACCATGACAGAAAATAGAGAATACCGCATAGAGCACGATTCCATCGGCACAAAGGAAGTGCCTGCAGAGGCCTACTACGGCATCCAGACCTTAAGGGCCTACGAAAACTTCTACATAACAGGCCTGAAAATGCACCCGGAGCTCATTAACAGCGTTGCCCAGATCAAAAAGGCGGCAGCCATCACCAATTTTGAAGTGGGAGAGCTGGACAAGAAGCGCACAGATGCCATTGTAAAGGCCTGTGATGAGATCATAAGCGGTAAGCTCCACGACCAGTTTATTGTGGACCCGATCCAGGGCGGCGCGGGGACCTCCCTGAATATGAATGCCAATGAGGTCATTGCCAACAGGGCTATTGAGATCCTAGGGGGTAAAAAGGGAGATTATACCATTGTCAATCCAAATGACCACGTGAATTTCGGACAGTCTACCAACGATGTGTTCCCGTCCTGCGGCAAGATGGCGGCCCTTAAGCTGCTTTCCAATGCCCAGGCCCAGCTGATCCGCTTAGAGGAGGCTTTAGAGCAGAAATCTGTGGAGTTTGATTCTGTTATCAAGATGGGAAGGACCCAGCTCCAGGATGCGGTGCCCATCCGTCTGGGCCAGGAGTTCCGTGCCTACAGCACGGCTATCCGCAGGGATATCCGCCGCTTTGAAAATGCAAAGGATGAGATCAAATGCCTGAATCTGGGAGGAACCGCTATCGGAACGGGCTTGAATGCGGACGTCCAGTATTTAAAGCGGGTAGTAAAGAACATTTCCACCCTGTCGGGCCAGGATCTGGTCCAGTCCTATGACCTGATCGATGCCACCCAGAATCTGGACAGCTATGCTTCCGTGTCGGGGATCGTGAAGACCTGTGCCGTAAATCTGTCAAAGATGTCAAATGACCTGCGCCTCATGTCTTCCGGCCCCAGGACAGGCTTTGGGGAGATCAATCTTCCGGCAAGGCAGAACGGCTCCTCCATCATGCCCGGCAAGATCAACCCGGTCATCCCGGAGGTGGTGAACCAGGTGGCCTTCAACATTATCGGAAACGATATGACGATCACCATGGCCGCAGAGGCCGGCCAGCTGGAGTTAAATGCTTTTGAACCCATTATTTTCTACAACCTGTTCCAGTCCATTGAGACCCTGACCTCTGCTGTGAAGACCCTGGTGGACAACTGCATCACAGGCATCACTGCCAATGAAGAGCGGTGCAGGCAGATGGTGGATAACAGTATCGGCATCATAACAGCCATCTGTCCTTATGTGGGGTATGAGAAGGCAGCTGACATCGCAAAGGAAGCCCTTGCAACGAATAAGCCTGTAAAGCAGCTGATCCTGGAAAAGGGGCTTCTGGGAGAAGAGCAGTTAAATACCATATTAGACCCTTACACCATGACAGAGCCGGGTATACTGGGAAAAAATATACTGGCTGCCAGATAATATGGTAAAAATTTTGTAAATCGTATAAAAAACCTCCTTTCAGGGCCAGACTTATGGTAAAATGTATAAAACGCAACAGTGCAGAACAGCTCAAAAGGAGGTAAAGCATGAAACCAATCAAACTGAGGGACAATTTCTATTGGACAGGGATCATTGATGACAAGCTGCGTGTATTTGACATTATCATGTACACAGAATTCGGCACCACCTACAACTCCTATGTGATGAAAACAGGGGGGAAGACCATCCTGTTTGAGACGGCAAAGGCAAAATTTTTTGAGGAATATCTGGAGGGGCTTAAGGAGGTGATCGATGTCACGGACATTGATTATCTGATCGTCAGCCACACAGAGCCGGATCATGCGGGAAGCGTGGAGCGGCTGCTGGATTACAGCCCTCAGATGAAGATCGTAGCTACCGCCTGTGCCATCAGCTTTTTAAAGGAGATCGTCAACCGCGATTTTGTAAGCCTGGCAGTCAAGGACAATCAGGAGATGACCATTGGCAGCAGGACGCTCCATTTCATGGTGGTGCCCAACCTCCATTGGCCGGACACCATGTACACCTTTATCGCAGAGGAGCAGATCCTTGTGACCTGCGATTCCTTTGGCTCCCACTACTGCCTGCCTGAAGTGGTCTCCACAGCCATTGAGAAGGAGGAGGACTACCAGAAGGCCTTAAAATACTACTATGACTGCATTATCGGCCCCTTCAAGCCCTTTATGCTGAAGGCTCTTGACCGGGTGGAGGGCATGGACATCACTATGGTCTGTACAGGACACGGCCCTGTGCTGGTGGGAGAGCGCATCCGCCAGGTGATGGAGCAGTACAGGGAATGGTCCACCGTAGTGAATCCCAACCCGCGTAAGACCGTCATTATCCCCTATGTCAGCGCCTACGGCTACACAGGGATGATGGCCGAGAAGATCGCAGAGGGGATCCGTGACAGCGGCGAGATCGATGTCAGGCTTTACGATATGGTGACAGCAGATGCTGCAAAGGTGGGAGAGGAGCTGCTGTTTGCCGATGGCTTCCTTTTAGGAACTCCCACGATCGTAGGAGAAGCCTTAAAGCCGATCTGGGATCTGACGTTATCTATGTTCCCGGCCACCCACGGGGGGAAGTATGCAGGGGTATTTGGCAGCTATGGCTGGAGCGGCGAGGGCGTTCCCAACCTTACCCAGAGGTTAAAGCAGCTGAAAATGAAGGTTTCCGATGGCCTGCGCATCCGCTTTAAGCCAGGGGAGGCTGATCTGGTCAGCTCCTATGAGTACGGCTTCCAGTTCGGCTGCAAGGTGCTTCAGAAGGAAATGCCCACACCAAAGAAAAAGGGAGGACGCCAGCTTGTAAAATGCCTTGTGTGCGGCGAGATCTTCGATGCCTCCTTGGACATCTGCCCTGTCTGCGGGGTGGGACGTGAGAATTTTGTCCCGGTGGAAGTGGAGGAGAGCGGTTTTACCAACAACACAGAGGAATTTTATGTGATCCTGGGAAATGGCGCCGCAGGCTTCAATGCAGCGAAGGCCATCCGTGAACGCGACAAGACGGGCACCGTGGTGATGATCTCCAACGAGCCCTACAGCTCCTACAACCGCCCTATGCTGACAAAGGCGCTGGTGGCAGGACTGGAGGCAGACCAGATCGCCATTGCGGAGCCGGGCTGGTATGAGGAAAACCAGGTATATCAGATGCTGGATAAGCAGATCACATCCATCGATGTAAAGGACAAGTCCGTGTGCTTAGATGACGGAAGCAGGATCCATTTTACAAGGCTGATCTATGCACTGGGAAGCGAGTGCTTTATCCCGCCTATTCCAGGGGCAAAGCTTCCTGAGGTGGTGGCGATCCGCCGCCTGGAGGATACAAAGAAGGCAGAGCGCCTGATGAGCGGGGCAAAGCATGCGGTGGTGATCGGAGGAGGCGTCCTGGGGCTGGAAGCAGCCTGGGAGCTTAAGAAGGCCGGGTTTTCCGTGACTGTGCTGGAGGCAGCGCCCATGCTTATGGGAAGGCAGCTGGATGCAGGAGCAGGGGAGATCTTAAAAGATATTGCAGCCCGCCAGGGGATCACCATCTGCACAGGTGCGGCGGTTTCAGCCATCCGGGGAGAAGAGAGAGACGGTCAGGCTCATGTATCGGCTGTCTGCCTGGCAGATGGAACCAGTTTTGAGGCGGAGCTGGTAGTTATCTCTGCCGGAGTGCGGCCGAATACGAAGCTGGCAGAGGACATCGGACTTGAGACAGGCCGGGGGATCAAGGTCAATGAGGCCATGGAGACCAGTCTTCCTTCTATCTATGCCTGCGGAGACTGTGCGGAATACCAGGGAGCGAACTACGGCATCTGGCCCCAGGCAGTGGAGCAGGGAAAGATAGCAGGGGCCAGCGCTGCTGGAGAGCGCCTGGAATATCATCCCGTTTCCCCGGCTCTGACCTTCCATGGCATGAACACTGCCCTCTTTGCAGCAGGAGACAATGGAAAGAACCAGAACCTCCTGTACAAGACAGTGGAGTTCAGGGACATGGGAAAAGGCCAGTACCGCAAATATTTCTTCCTCAACAACCGCCTCTGCGGTGTGATCCTGCTGGGAGATTTATCAGAGATGGCAGCTATGACAAAGGCTCTGGAGGACCATGCCTCCTATCAGCAGGTTATTGGCGGGTAAGTGGAAGGTATAAAACAGTTGTGGATTGACAGGAAAAATAATGAGTGATAAAATAAACCCACTATACAAATAGGTTTTACGAAGGGTAAGGATGGAGAGTAGAAGGTAAAATGAAGGTATATAATTCAATCACAGAATTGGTGGGAAGGACGCCGCTGCTTAAACTGCAGAATTACAGTGAGGCAAAAGGCCTGTCCGCTGCCATACTGGCAAAGCTTGAATATCTGAATCCTGCCGGAAGCGCCAAGGACAGGATCGGGAAGGCTATGATCGAGGATGCGGAGGAAAAGGGGCTGCTAAAGCCGGGGGCTGTGATCATCGAGCCCACCAGCGGCAACACAGGCATTGGACTGGCAGCGGTGGCCGCAGCGCGAGGCTACCGTCTGATCCTCACCATGCCGGACACCATGAGCGTGGAGCGGCGCAACCTGCTAAAGGCTTATGGCGCTCAGGTAGTTCTCACAAAGGGTTCCGAGGGCATGAAGGGAGCGATCGGCAAGGCAGAGGAGCTGGCGGCTGAGATACCGGGAAGCTTTATTCCCGGACAATTTACCAACCCGGCTAACCCGGAGGCCCACCGCAGGACCACGGGGCCGGAGATCTGGGAGGACACAGAGGGACAGGTGGACATCTTTGTAGCCGGAGTGGGCACCGGAGGTACCATCACAGGTGTGGGAGAATACCTGAAGGAGAAAAATCCCGCAGTAAAAGTGGTGGCAGTGGAGCCAGCCAGCTCGCCTGTTCTCACAAAGGGAGTAGCCGGCCCTCATGGCATCCAGGGGATCGGAGCTAATTTTGTGCCGGATACGCTGAATACCGGGATTTATGATGAGATCATCCCGGTGGAGGATCGGGATGCCTATGCTGCCGGACGCATGATCGCAAAAAAAGAAGGAATACTGGTGGGGATATCCTCAGGAGCAGCCCTTCATGCCGCCACCCTCCTGGCAGAGCGGCCGGAGAATAAGGGCAAGACCATTGTGGTGCTGTTTCCTGACACAGGGGACCGCTATCTGTCCACACCGCTGTTCACAGAGGAATAGCAGATGACTCTGACCCAGTTAAAATATGCCATTGCTGTATCTGATACCAATTCCATGAATGAGGCTGCCAGGGCGCTTTTTATTACCCAGCCCAGCCTATCCGCCTCCATCAGGGAGCTGGAGACGGAGATCGGAGTAGAGGTTTTCCGGCGCACCAACCGGGGCATCACCGTTACGCCGGAGGGAGAAGAATTTCTGGGCTATGCCAGGCAGGTGGTGGAGCAGTACCAGCTGATCGAATCAAGGTATATAGAAAAAAAGAACATCAAAAAGAAATTCAGCGTGTCTATGCAGCATTATTCCTTTGCTGTCAATGCCTTTGTGAAAATGGTGCAGCAGTTTGGCATGGATGAATATGAATTTGCGGTCCACGAGACAAAAACATATGAGGTGATCGAAGACGTAAAGAATTTCCGGAGCGAGATCGGTATTCTGTACCTGAACCATTTCAACAGCCGGGTTCTGACAAAGCTGTTTAAGGAGTATGGCCTGGAATTCCATGATCTGCTGGAATGCGGGATATACGTATATATGTGGAAAGGCAATCCACTGGCTGCAAAGGAGTCGATCACCTTAGAGGAGCTGGCAGAATACCCCTGCCTTTCCTTTGAGCAGGGAAGCTTTAATTCCTTTTACTTTGCCGAGGAGGTCTTAAGTACCTATGAGTACAAACGCCTCATAAAGGCCAATGACAGGGCCACCATGCTGAATCTTATGGTGGGCCTCAATGGCTACACCCTGTGTTCCGGCATTATCTGTGAGGAACTCAACGGCTCTGACTACTGTGCCGTTCCCTTAAAATCCGATGAGGTTATGACCATCGGCTACCTCTGCCGGAAGGGCACGGCTATCAGTCCTCTGGGACAGAAATATCTGGAAGAGATCAGGAAATACAGCGGCTAACGGTCAATACATTGGTGTGTACCGGATAAAGACAATAAAAAAAACGAACTGCACCGGCTTGCTATAGGATCTGCCTATAACAAGCTGGTGCTTTTTCGTATTAGACGGATGGAATGAAATATGATAGGCTTTCCTTGTAAACAGATAGGAATAGCGTGATAATACCTGGCAGCCTGCCAGAGAGAAAAGACTGCGGGAATATGGAAAGCATAAAACGGAGAGAAAAGGAGAGAAAACTATGAGCAAGAAGACCTATGAGCAGAGAGAATTGAAATTCGAGACATTACAGCTTCATGTAGGGCAGGAGCAGCCGGATCCGGCGACAGACGCGAGAGCAGTTCCTATTTACCAGACCTCCTCCTATGTATTCAGAAACAGCGCTCATGCAGCAGCCAGATTTGGCCTTACAGATGCGGGAAATATTTATGGAAGACTGACGAATCCTACAGAGGATGTATTTGAGAAGAGGATCGCAGCCCTGGAGGGCGGCGTTGCGGCCCTGGCAGTGGCTTCCGGTGCGGCAGCTATCTCCTACACTTTCCAGAACCTGGCAAAGGCAGGAGATCACATCGTAGCAGCGAAAAATATTTACGGCGGCACCTACAACCTCCTTGCCCATACCCTTCCGGAGTACGGAATCAAAGCCACCTTTGTGGACCCATTTAACTATGAAGAGGTGGAGGCAGCTATCCAGGAGAACACAAAGGCCATCCATGTGGAGACACTGGGAAATCCCAACTCCGATGTAGTTGATCTGGAAAGACTGGCAGGAATCGCTCATGCCCACAAGATACCTCTTGTAGTAGACAATACATTTGCAACTCCATACCTGGTACGCCCCTTTGAATATGGCGCAGACATCGTTGTACACTCTGCTACCAAATTCATTGGAGGACACGGCACCACCATCGGCGGCGTGATCGTAGACAGCGGCAAATTTGACTGGGAGGCAAGCGGAAAATTCCCTTCACTGACAGAGCCAAACCCCAGCTACCACGGCGTAAGCTTTACAAAGGCCGTAGGTCCCGCTGCATTTGTCACAAAGATCCGTGCGATTCTTTTGAGGGATACGGGTGCAACACTTTCACCCTTCCATGCGTTTTTCTTCCTTCAGGGACTTGAAACTCTCTCTCTGCGCGTAGAGCGCCATACTGAAAATGCCCTGAAGGTAGTAGAGTACTTAAGCAAGCATCCGCAGGTGGAAGCGGTGCACCATCCCTCTGTTTCCGATGATCCGGAGCAGCAGGCTCTTTATAAGAAGTACTTCCCTAACGGCGGCGGTTCTATTTTCACCTTTGAGATCAAAGGCGATGAGGAAACAGCAAAGGAATTTATTGACAACTTAGAGCTGTTCTCTCTGCTGGCAAATGTGGCAGATGTGAAATCCCTGGTGATCCACCCGGCTTCCACGACCCACTCCCAGCTGACAGCAGAAGAACTGTTAGACCAGGGCATCAAGCCAAATACCATCCGCCTGTCCATTGGCACAGAGCATATTGATGATATCATTGAGGATTTGGAGGAAGCCTTTCAGGCAGTAAAGTAAACATTGGCCAGATAAGCACAAGAGCCGGGAATCTATTACAGATCCCTGGCTCTTGTGGCGTTTTCCAGAGCGGGAGCCTTCCCGCTCTGTGTATTCTTACTATGAAAGTCCCGCCGCCGCAAGGCGGCATGTATTCAGGTATGCCCAATGCGCCCGCCAGGCTTTCATGGAGCGGTGGCACTAAAACATCCCCAACCGGGAATCCTGTGGATGAAAAACCGTACAAAACCTGAAAGGCATTGATATTCCTTCCGGATTAGGATAAAATAGTTTCAGAGCATGTTCAGACGAGGAGGAAAAGAGGATGACATTTACCTATCCAGCCGTATTTACTCCCAAAGAGGAGGGGAAGGGCTATCATGTAACATTCCCGGATTTAGAGTGCTGTGAGGCAGAGGGACCGGATCTGGAGGATGCGGTGGAGAATGCCAGGGATGCGGCATATAACTGGCTCATGGTGGAGCTGGAGGAGCAGACATATGAGTTTCCATCCCAGTCCCATATTGAGGATATTGAACTGTCCGAGGGGGATTTTGTAAAATTCATCATGGTCTCGGTGAAGCTTTTGCCGGATAATGATTAATGGCTCTGCAGGCCTCAAAGAGAAAAAATATCATGTATGGAATAAAAGGAGAGATAGAGAATGAAGATTGCAGTAACATACGATAATGGACAGATTTTCCAGCATTTTGGACATACGGAGCAGTTTAAGGTCTATGAGGTAGAGGAAGGCTGTGTAAAGAGCTCAGAGGTGATCGATACGAATGGGAGCGGACACGGAGCCCTGGCAGGCTTTTTGAAGGAGAACCAGGTGACGGATCTGATCTGCGGCGGTATTGGAGGCGGAGCGCGTACAGCCTTAGCAGAGGCCGGTATCCGCTTATACGGAGGCGTATCCGGAGATGCAGATAAGGCGGCAGAGGCCCTGGCAGCAGGAAGCTTGTCCTTTGATCCGGATGCAAGCTGCAGCCATCACGAACATGAGGGCCATCATGAGGGAAGCTGTGGGGAGCATGGCTGCGGCAGCCATCATTGCGGAGAATAACAGGGCATCAGAGGCTGAAAGGCCCGGATCCTGTATATAAGGAGGTTACAATATGGCATTACATGTTATGGACGAGGCGAACCGCTGTCTGGGCTGCAAGGTGCCCCAGTGCCAAAAGGGCTGTCCCATCAGCACGCCCATTCCCGACGTTATCCGGCTGTTAAAGGAGAACAAGCTGGACGAGGCCGGGGAGCTGCTTTTCTACAACAATCCCCTGACTACCGTGTGCAGCCTGGTCTGCAATCACGAGAACCAGTGCGAGGGACACTGCGTTCTGGGACGGAAGGGAGCGCCTGTCCATTTTTCCACCATTGAAAATTATATTTCCACCACCTATGCCACAAAGATGATAAAGGGGCCGGCTGCCTCTAATGGGATGCGGGTGGCTATCATCGGCTCCGGCCCTGCGGGACTGACCATTGCCATTATCCTGGCGCGGTACGGCTATCAGGTGACGATCTTTGAGGGCAAGGACAAGATCGGCGGCGTCCTGCGCTACGGCATCCCGGAGTTCCGCCTGCCTAAGAGCGTTCTGGATGACATCGAATACCGTCATCTGGAGTTAAAGGGCATCAAGGTGAGGCCAAATGTCCATATCGGAGGAGCCATCGGAGTGGACGATCTGTTCCGTGACGGTTACAAGGCCATCTTCGTGGGCACCGGCGTTTGGAAGCCGAATGCCCTTCATATCAAGGGAGAGACCCTGGGGCATGTACATTTTGGCATCAACTACTTAAATAACCCGGACAGCTACCATCTGGGCGAGCGGGTCATTGTCATCGGCGCTGGAAATGCCGCCATGGACGTGGCCAGAACAGCCCTGCGCAAGGGCGTGCGCTACCTCACCTGCTTCTCCCTTACAAAGAAGGTGGCTGCCAGCCAGTACGAGTTCAGCTATGCCCAGCTGGAGGGTGTGGAGTTTGAATACAACAAGGCTCCTGTGGAGATTACAGATGAGGGCGTTATCTTCAAGAGTATCATCGAAACAGAGGACGGCAGGTTTGAGGATGTGCCGGATTCCGAGAAGCTCTATGAGGCTGACAGCGTGATCATTTCCATCAGCCAGGGGCCCCAGAACCGCATTGTCAATACCACCCAGGGGCTGGAGGCCAATGCCAGAGGACTTCTGGTGGCGGACGAGTATGGACGGACCACCAGGCCGGGGATATTTGCATCCGGCGATGTGGTAAACGGAGCCCGTACCGTTGTGGAGGCGGTTGCCCGCAGTAAGGTGGTGGCAGAGTCCATGCATGCGTATATGCAGGGGCTGGAAAATTCTGGTGAATAGAAGGTATCCCGCGAGGTGTTTTTTGTGAGTGCAGCGCAGCGGAAGTCGCAGAAAACCCGAGGACAGGAGCGCCAAACCGCGTTTTTGCGGTTTGTGTGCATCGTGAAGCGTATTGCTGTTCACAGAATGGCTGTTTTTTAGCCGAGCTGTGAACAGCAACTGGAAAATTCATAAGTTATCTGATATAATAAGGAAGGAACGGATCCTGTCAAAGGCTTCCGTTCCTTCATACTATAATATATCGGTTGGAAAGGAAGCATAACCATGTATCAGATAGATTTTGACAAGAGTTCACATATCCATTTTATAGGAATCGGAGGCATCAGTATGAGCGGCCTGGCAGAGATCCTGCTGGAGGAGGGCTTTACGGTATCTGGCTCTGATTCCCATGAGACGGAGCTGACAAAGCATCTGGAGGCAAAGGGGGCCAGAGTTTATTACGGCCAGCGGGCGGCCAATATTGAAGCGGAGCCAGGTATCCAGGTGGTGGTCTACACTGCTGCGATCCATGAGGACAATCCGGAGTTTCAGGCCGCTGTGGCAAAGGGACTTCCCATGCTCACAAGGGCAGAGCTTCTGGGTGAGATGATGCGCAACTATAAGCAGGCAGTGGCTGTGTCAGGAACCCATGGAAAGACGACTACCACCTCCATGATCACAGACATCCTTTTGGCAGCAGGGACAGATCCTACCATATCGGTGGGCGGCATTTTAAGGGACATTGGAGGAAATATCCGTGTGGGAGGCCCGGATCTGTTTGTCACAGAGGCTTGTGAGTACACCAACAGCTTCCTGTCCTTCTTCCCTACCATGGAGGTGATCTTAAATATCGAGGAGGATCATCTGGATTTCTTTAAGGATATTGAGGATATCCGCCATTCCTTCCGCCTGTTTGCAGAGAAGCTTCCGGCAGGAGGGCTGCTTGTGATCAACAGCGGCATTCAGAACTGGCAGGAGATCACAAAGGGACTTGCCTGCCGCACAGTGACCTTTGGAAAGGATCCCTCCAGCGCATACACAGCCGGGAATATTACATATGATGAATATGCAAGAGCCTCCTATGACCTGATCGTCCAGGGAGAGGTGGTAAACCGCATTACCCTGGGAGTGCCGGGAGAGCACAATGTATATAATTCTCTGGCTGCCATTGCAGTTGCCATGGAGTTAGGCATTGGCTTTGAGGGGATTATGGCGGGCCTGAAGCAGTTTACGGGCACAGACAGAAGGTTTGAGAAAAAGGGCGAGATCGGCGGAGTGACCATCATTGATGACTATGCCCATCATCCGAGAGAGATCGAGGCAACTCTGAAGGCTGCGAAAAATTATCCTCACCGGAAGCTGTGGTGCGTATTCCAGCCTCACACCTACACCAGGACAAAGGCTTTTCTGGATGAATTTGCCGAGGCTCTGTCTGCGGCAGATGAGGTCATCCTGGCAGATATCTATGCCGCCAGGGAGACAGACACCTTAGGGGTGAGCTCCGGTGATATTGCGGACCGTATTGAGAAGCTGGGGACAAAAGCCCATTTTATCCCCTCCTTTGACGAGATCGAGACCTTTCTTTTGGAAAATTGTATAAACGGTGATCTGTTGATAACTATGGGAGCCGGAGATATCGTAAAAGTCGGGGAAAAGCTTCTGGGACAGTAAGTTATCCACATTATCCACATAGTTTTCAACATTTTATGTAAAGAAGCTATGTGGATTTTTAGATTAACATAATAAAATGTCGCACGATTTTCAAAAACCAGGATTTATACGGAAAAATGGGGTTTTTGAGGGAAAAATGACATTTATGTCCACTGACTGTCCACATTATCCACAGTATCCACAGCGGGATGGTTGAAAAAGTAGGACTATTTTCTTTTTATGGGGGATATGGTATAATGTCTCACGACATTATGCCGTGCCGGTTCGGTTCCGACCGAATCGCGTTTTTGCGGTTTGCGTGCATCGAGAAGCATGCTGTTGTTCGCAGAACGGCTGTTTTTTAGCGGGCTGTGAACAGTAACATTTTCAGCAGCAAGGAGTGGAAAGCATGAGCGGGGAGTTGAAGGATAGGTGGAGCGTTCCGTCCACATTGGTCGCCAATGAGTTTATTGACAGCTATATGGCGGCGGCTAACGGGGAATATGTGAAGGTGTATCTGTATGTGCTGCGCCACCAGGATGAAGACATCACGGTGGAGGCCGTTGCGGATGCCTTAAACCATACGGAGTCCGATGTGCGCAGGGCCTTAAGCTACTGGAAGAGAGCGGGTATCCTTCTGGAGGAGAGCCGGGAGGCAGAGACTGTGCGGGAGAGGGATTTGGGGAGAAAGGAAGCTGCTGCTTCCAGGGAAGAGCCGAAGGAAGAACAGTCCTTCGGGGATACGGTGTCCATAGAGGAGCAGCCACGATATTCCGTGGACCAGGTCAACCGCCTGTCAGGAGACGAAGAGTTCTCCCAGCTCCTTTACATTGCCCAGAAATATATGAACAAGGTCTTTACTCCCAGAGACTGTCAGGTCTTTGCCTATCTCTATGACGGGCTTAAGATGAACAATGAGCTTTTGGAGTATCTGGTGGAATATTGTGCCCAGAATGGACACACTTCCGTGCGCTATCTGGAGACGGTGGCCTTAAGCTGGCACGACAAGGGAGTGCGGACAGCCCAGGATGCGAAGGACTTCTGCGCTGCCTATACGAGGGACGCCTTTGCCGTCATGAAGGCCTTTGGCTTAAACAGCAGAAAACCGGCTGCCCCGGAGCAGAAGCTGATGGATAAATGGTTTAAGGAGTACGGATTTTCCAGGGAGATCGTGCTGGAGGCCTGCAGCAGGACCATTACGGCTATCCACAATCCGAGCTTCCAGTATGCGGATAAGATATTGACTGACTGGAAAAAGGCAGGCGTGAAACGTGCAGAGGACATAAGGGAGCTGGATTCCAGGCGTTATCTCAGCACGGAGGAAAAGAATGAGGAGCGCGGAAAACGCCTTCAGAAGTATGCGGCAGCCGCCGCTTCCAGGCAGGGTGCCGGAAAAGCGCCAAACCAGTTCCACAACTTCAAGCAGCGGGATACGGATTATGATGCGCTGGTATTAAAGCAGGTAAAGGAGTGGGTGGGCCAGCAGCCCTGATGGAGCAGCCATCTTGCTGCTGCGGAAGTCATGCTGTCAGACAAGCGGTATGAGCTTTGGCGTGTCAAATATGCCCGCCGGGTTTTCATGGTACGGTGGCGCGTCCGCTGCTGGGCGCATGTAGGTTTACCATGAAAACTCCGCCGCCGCAAGGCGGCATGTATTCAGGTATGCCCAATGCGCCCACCAGACTTTCATGATATGGTGGCGCGTCCGCTGCTGGGCGCATGTAGGTTTTAGAAAGAGACGATGAGGAGAATATACAATGGCACTTAGCAATTCCCAGTACGATGCGATCATGAGGGAATATGGAAGACAGCAGATAGAGAACCAGCATGCCCTGGAGGAGCGCCGGAGAGAGGTATACGAGAAGGTACCTGTGATCCGCGAGCTTGAGGCAGAGATCGCAGGGCGGTCCGTGGCCTGCGCAAAGCAGCTGTTGGAGGGAGATACCGGGGCTCTTTTAAGGCTCCGCGAGGAGCTGGCTGATCTAAAGGAGCAGAAGGCTCTTCTCATGAAGGCGGCAGGCTTTCCGGAGGATTGTCTGGAGCTCCACTATAAATGCCCGGACTGCCGCGACACAGGCCTGATCAGCGGGCGCAAATGCCATTGCTTTCTCCAGGCCCAGATGAAGCTTCTCTATGCTCAATCCAATCTGGACAAGGTGCTGGAGCGGGAAAATTTCAAAACCCTGTCCTTTGACTATTACGATGACAGGGAGGCGCTGCCCCAGATCGGCATTACGAATGCAGAGTATATGAGACGTGTGGTAAAGAGCTGCAGGGATTTTACGGAGAACTTTGACAAGAAGCATGAGAACCTTCTGTTTACGGGAAGCACAGGCGTGGGAAAGACCTTCCTTACCAACTGTATTGCCAAAGCGCTGATGGATTCCTACCACTCCGTTATCTACCTGTCGGCCTCCGATCTGTTTGAAGTATTTTCAAAAACAAAGTTTGACTACGATCATGCAGAAGACATGAAGGATATGTACCGGTATGTGCTGGACTGCGATCTGCTGATCATAGATGATCTGGGAACAGAGCTGAACAACAGCTTTACCTCCTCCCAGCTCTTCTACTGTATCAATGAGAGGATGAGCGTGGGGCGATCCACCATCATTTCCACGAACCTGACGCTGGCGCGCCTCAGGGATTCCTATACGGACCGGGTGACGTCCCGTATTATGAGCGGATACAACATTATCCCCCTGTATGGAGGAGATATCCGTTTGTTAAAGAAATAACGCGAAAACCATGGCTCTGACAGGCGGAATGGCCTTGACGAACCATGGAGAATGATGGTATAAAAGTATATGCGATTCTATTATGACATACAACGGCCGAAAGCAGGAGGATACAAAGCCATGTTATATGAGGAGAAAATCATCGAAACCATACCCGTTGGCCCCTTAGGGCTTATTCCCTTAAAGAGCTGTGCAGACCTGGGCAAGAAGGTGGATGCTTACCTGGTGGACTGGAGACGAGAGAGGGAGAGCGAACATAAATCGACCATTGCATTTGCTGGATATCAGAGAGATTCTTATATTATCCAGGCCAATACCCCGCGGTTTGGATCCGGTGAAGGCAAGGGAAGCATTGAAGAGTCTGTCAGAGGCGATGACTTATATTTTATGGTGGATGTGTGTAACTACAATCTGACCTATTCCCTGTTTGGCATGACAAACCATATGTCTCCGGACGATCATTTCCAGGATTTAAAGCGTGTGATCGCGGCAGCAGCAGGCAAGGCCCGCAGGCTCAATGTGATCATGCCCTTCTTATATGAGAGCCGGCAGCATAAGCGCTCCGGCAGGGAGTCCTTAGACTGCGCTCTGGCATTAAAAGAGCTGGTAAATATGGGTGTGGAGAACATTATCACCTTTGATGCCCATGATCCGAGAGTGCAGAATGCCATTCCCCTTAAGGGCTTTGAGACCGTGCAGCCGATCTACCAGTTCTTAAAGTACCTTTTGAAAAATGAACCGGATCTGCAGATCGACAGCGACCACATGATGGTCATCAGCCCGGATGAGGGCGGTACGGGACGCGCTGTTTATTTTGCCAATATGCTGGGACTGGACATGGGTATGTTCTATAAGCGCCGTGACTATACAAAGATCGTCAATGGACGCAACCCCATCGTGGCTCATGAGTTCTTAGGCTCTAGCGTGGAGGGAAAGGATGTACTGATCATTGATGATATGATCTCCTCCGGCGAGAGCATGCAGGATGTGGCAAAGGAGCTTAAGAGAAGGAAGGCAAGAAAGGTATTTATCTGTTCCACCTTCGGACTCTTCACAGGCGGTCTTGCAAAATTCGATGAGTATTATGAGAAAGGGCTGATCGACAGGATCCTTACCACCAATCTGGTATACCAGACCCCTGATCTGCTGCAGCGGCCTTACTATATTAATGTGGATATGAGTAAATATATTGCCCTTATCATCGACAATCTGAACCATGACGCCTCTCTAAGCGAACTTCTGACACCTACCAAGAGGATCAACCGCCTCCTGGCACAGTACCGCAGCTAAGGGCAATACAGATTGGGCCGTTTCCTCCAAGAAAGCCTTTTGGGGGAAATGGCCTTTTTGCCATTCCGGCAGTCCTGCATGAAAAAGGAGGGGGCATGGAGGAGCAAGTATTTCGGAACAAGATCCATTGGCTTTCATTTCTGTTCAGTATCCTGGTGATCTGGGTGCATTCTTTTAACGGGGAATTATTCCTGGGGGCAGGGGAGAGTGCCGCCAGAGTCATGGAGCTGGAGGGACGATTGGGAAATGGTCTGGGCCAGATCGCGGTGCCGGGCTTTTTTATGGTGTCTGCCTATCTTTTCTATCGGAATTTTTCCATGGATAAGCTTTACAATAAATGGAAGTCACGGTTGAAAACAGTGGCAGTCCCCTATCTCTTGTGGAATTTTCTTTATTATATGGGATATGTGGCGGCGACCCGCCTGCCTGGGGCAGCCGGGATCGTGGGAAAGGAGCCCGTTCCCTTTGGAGCAGAGACCATGTTTGAGGCTCTGTTCCATTATGCCTATAATCCTGTTTTTTGGTATCTGTACCAGCTCATTCTGCTCATTGTTCTCGCGCCGGTCCTCTATGCAATCTTAAAATGCACCTGGACCGGAGGCATTTTCCTTGTTCTTCTTCTCTGCTTCCTCCGGGGAAACAGAGACCTTCCGCTGCTCAATGCAGATGCCCTGTTCTATTACAGCGCAGCGGCCTTTGGGGCTCTTCACAGGGAGAGCTGGGGAGGCTTCGTGGAAAAGGAGCTTAAGGGATGGGAGGCAGCGGTGAGGGCCTTGCTGCTGGCAGGAGGATTTGCAGCCGTATATGTGATGGGAAGGCCGGGAGGCGTTCTGTTCTGCAGGGCCCTTTATACGGTCGCTCTCCGCTTTTTGGGGGTATGGGCAGCCATATTTGCCGTAAAGCTTCTGCCTCTTCCAACAGCCAGAGAGTGGATGAAGCACAGCTTTTTCCTGTATGCCATCCATTTTGCCTGGGTAAGGCTGTTCAACAAGGCGGCTGCCCTCCTGCTGCCTGCCAGTGCCTTCTCTGCCCTTTCCGTGTTCTTCCTAATGCCCTTTCTCGTTCTGGCAGTAAGCAGCTGTCTGGTGAATGTGCTAAAAAGGGTGTGTCCGGCCTTTTACAGCCTGTTGACTGGAGGGCGGTGAGCCGGTTCCTGCAAAGTCCTCCTTGCAAACTCCCGGCCTGTATGTTATTCTAAAAATACAGCTGCAGGCTTCTTCCTGCAGGTTCTTTGGTTTCTATGGCGGCCTAAGCTGCCGGATGCATGCACAGGCATCTGTTAAGGGGCATTTCGCCCGGATCCACAGGTATCATGAGAGTACAGCAGAGGGAAAAAGGAGGGTGTAGGGAAAATTTATCATTGACATTTTAGAAGAAGTATACTATGATTATAATCAATAAGAACATTTGTTCGTTTTGGAGGACGTTATGGGCAAAGAAGAAAAGATGAGTGTAAACCGCGATATGAATAAAGAAGAGAAGATGAAGGCGCTGGACGCCGCCCTCACCCAGATTGAGAAGGCATATGGAAAGGGCTCCATCATGAAGCTGGGAGATTCCAGAGCCAATATGAACATAGAGACCGTTCCCACAGGCTCCATCAGCCTGGATATTGCCTTGGGCTTAGGCGGCGTGCCAAAGGGAAGGATCATTGAGATCTACGGACCAGAGTCCTCTGGTAAGACTACGGTGGCCCTTCACATGGTGGCAGAGGTGCAGAAGCGCGGAGGCATTGCAGGCTTCATTGATGCTGAGCACGCCCTGGATCCTGTATATGCAAGAAATATCGGTGTTGATATTGACAATCTGTACATCTCCCAGCCGGATAACGGAGAGCAGGCACTGGAGATCACAGAGACCATGGTGCGTTCCGGCGCAGTGGATATTGTGATCGTGGACTCTGTGGCAGCCCTGGTGCCAAAGGCAGAGATTGACGGTGAGATGGGTGATTCCCATGTGGGTCTCCAGGCAAGGCTGATGTCCCAGGCATTGAGGAAACTCACCGCCATTGTCAGCAAGTCCAATTGTATTGTGATCTTTATCAACCAGCTTCGCGAAAAGGTAGGTGTGATGTTCGGCAATCCTGAGACGACTACCGGAGGACGTGCACTGAAGTTCTATTCCTCCGTGCGTATGGATGTGCGCCGTATCGAGACCTTAAAGCAGGGCGGAGAGGCCAACGGAAACCGCGTCAGGGTCAAGGTGGTGAAGAATAAGATCGCCCCTCCATTCAAAGAGGCAGAGTTTGACATCATGTTCGGAAAGGGCATTTCCAAGGAGGGCGATATCCTGGATCTGGCTGTAAAGGAGAATATCGTAGAAAAGAGCGGCGCATGGTTTGCCTACAGCGGCTCAAAGATAGGCCAGGGCCGTGAAAATGCAAAGCAGTACCTGGCAGAGCATCCGGAGGTTTGCAGCGAGGTAGAGGCAAAGGTAAGAGAGAAGTTCCAGCTGCAGGGCGCGAAAGAGGAAGAGGCGAAGGCGGCTGCACCAGCCGTCCAGTCCGGTATCCCGGCAGATACAGCTGATTCTCCAGAAGGAGAAGGTATCTTATGATCGTCACGTCAGTGACCCCAGAAGGTAAGAGAAAGTGCAAAGTCTTCTTAAGTGAAGGCTTTGCCTTTGTTTTATACAGGGGAGAATTAGAAAACTATGGGATAGAAGAGGGCGGTGAGCTTGAGGAGAGGACCTACCGCCGGATCGTAGAGGAGGTGCTCATGATCCGGGCAAAGGACAGGGCTCTCTATCTTCTGCAGTCCCAGTCCCGTCCAAAGGCCCAGATGGAAAAGAAGCTCACAGAGGACGGCTATCCCGCCGAGGTGGTAGGGCGGGTGATGGATTTTTTGGAAGAGTACCGGTTTCTGGACGACAGAGCTTATGCAGAGCATTACGTTTCCGTCAATGGCAGCAGGAAAAGCCGCAGGCAGATGGTATATGAGCTGCGCCAGAGGGGAATAGGCCAGGAGGACATAGACTGCGTGCTCCAGGAGACGCCGGCAGATGACGAGCAGTCTGCCAGGGCATTGCTGGAAAAGCGGCTGAAGGGAAGGAATACTGCCTCCTATGAGGAGAAGTGCCGCATATCGGCCTATCTGGGCAGAAAGGGATATTCCTTTGATGTGATACAGCGTGTGATGAGAGATATTTCGTGGGAAAGAGAAAAGGATATTTGAGAAAGAGCCGCCCATTTGTCTATATTGTCTGTATTTCCAGGAAAATAGGGGGAATACGCTTGACATAATTCTGAAAAAAGTATAAAATTAAACCGTTGTAGTTTGTACAATGAAAATTAAATAAGGAGGTGCTCCTGTGTCACAGATAATGATGCCGATTATGATTGTTTTAATGATAGTCGTAGCTATTATTACCTGGTTTTATGGCCGTTCCTACGAGCGTAAGCAGTACAGCAGCAAAGTGGGAAGCGCAGAAGAAAAATCCAGGGAAATAATAGATGAAGCATTAAAAACCGCAGAGACAAAGAAGCGAGAAGCTCTCCTGGAAGCCAAGGAAGAATCTTTAAAGACAAAAAATGAGTTGGAAAAGGAAACCAAGGAACGCAGAGCAGAACTTCAGCGCTATGAGAAACGTGTATTAAGCAAAGAAGAAAACATTGAGAAAAAGGCAGATGCCCTGGAAAAGAAGGAGGCGGACCTGGTCAGAAGGGAAAATATTCTCGGTAAGCGTACCGCAGAAGTGGAAGCCCAGTATGAGCAGGGGATACAGGAACTGGAACGGATATCCGGTCTGACCTCCGAACAAGCAAAAGAATATCTTTTAAAATCTGTTGAAGACGACGTAAAGCATGACACAGCTAAGTTGATTAAGGAACTTGAAAACAAGGCGAGAGAAGAGGCTGACAAGAAGGCCAGGGATCTGGTAGTCACAGCGATTCAGCGCTGTGCCGCAGACCATGTGGCTGAGACAACGGTTTCCGTTGTACAGCTTCCGAATGATGAGATGAAGGGCCGCATTATCGGGCGAGAGGGACGCAATATCCGTACCCTTGAGACACTGACAGGCGTGGAACTGATCATTGATGATACCCCGGAGGCGGTTGTATTATCTGGATTCGATCCAATCCGCAGAGAAGTGGCAAGGATTGCATTGGAGCGTTTGATCGTGGACGGGCGTATCCATCCGGCCAGGATCGAAGAGATGGTAGAGAAAGCACAGAAGGAAGTGGAAAACAACATGAGGGAAGAGGGCGAGGCCGCCTGTCTCGAAGTTGGTATCCATGGAATTCATCCAGAATTAGTAAAATTACTCGGCAAGATGAAGTTCAGGACCAGTTATGGACAGAATGCATTAAAGCATTCCATCGAAGTATCCCAGCTGGCAGGGCTTCTGGCATCAGAACTCGGAGTGGATGTACGTTTGGCAAAACGTGCTGGTTTGTTACATGACATTGGTAAATCCGTTGACCATGATATGGAAGGTACTCATGTACAGCTGGGTGCAGACCTGTGTAAGAAGTATAAGGAGTCTGCAGTGGTTGTAAACGCGGTAGAGTCCCATCATGGCGATGTTGAACCTACAGGCCTCATTTCCTGCATCGTACAGGCAGCTGATACCATTTCTGCTGCAAGGCCCGGTGCAAGGCGTGAGACATTGGAAACATATACAAACAGATTAAAACAATTAGAAGATATCACAAATTCCTTTAAGGGAGTGGACAAATCTTTTGCTGTTCAGGCGGGACGTGAAGTCCGCATTATGGTAGTTCCAGAACAGATCGGCGATGACGATATGGTATTGCTGGCAAGAGAGGTTTCTAAGCGCATTGAGGACGAGCTGGAATACCCAGGCCAGATCAAGGTCAATGTCATCCGCGAATCCAGGGTAACAGATTACGCAAAATAGTTGGAACAAATAATAAGAGGAAGCTTGTTGGGAAACCAGCGGGCTTCTTTTTTTGTTACATTAGAAAACTCCTCTGGAGATCCTACGTAACAAAAAATCCCTCCGGCAGGATGCAGCCGCCTTACTGATACGAAAATTTTCGCATTTTCATTAATCGTAAGGAAATATTCATTGACACCCCATATAAAAACCGATAAAGTAAGGATAGATTTCATAGTATGAGTAAGAACAGGGAGAGTTTGTGAATGAACGGGATGAGAAAGAAATTGGCAGTGGGAGCTGCAGCGGGACTTTTGGCTGTAGTGATGGCAATGCCCGCATATGGAGCCAAGCGGACGGCGATCACCTCGATCACCCTTACGATCAAGGCGGACATTGAGCCGAATACGGATTTCGGTTCAGAGAATATTGAGATCGAGACCAACAGCAGCCGTTTCTCTGTTGATGGCTACGAGGTGATGAATACTGGCTTTGAATGGACTTCGGATACGGTTCCTGAGATCAGGATCACACTGACAGCGGAGGACGACTACTATTTTAAAGCACTTCCAAAGGATAAGATCAAGTTAAAGGGCGGTGCCGAGTTTGTAAAGGGCACACGCCAGGATTCCAGCGCCACCCTTCTCATGGATGTGAAGCTGCCCTCTCTTCAGAATACCCTGCAGGATCTGGAGACCGTCCAGCTGTCAGAGGATGGCGTTGCCACCTGGACTACTCTGGCCAATGCGGGAGAATATGAGGTAAAGGTGTACCGTGATGGAAACGCTGTGGGAACTGTGATGAAGACACAGTCAGGCAGTATCAACTGCCGGGAGCGGATGGTAAAGGGCAATGCCAGCTATACCGTGAAGATCCGCCCTGTGAATAAATATGAGACAGATACAAAGGGAGACTGGATGGAGTCTAATTCTGTGTACATCAGTGCAGAGAAGGCGGCCCAGTTCCGGGACAACCCTTCGGGCGGCACAGGAAAATGGGAGCAGGCCGCAGACGGCCGCTGGTGGTATAGCAGCGAGGATGGCAGCTATCCGGTTAATACCTGGCTTCTGATCAATGGCAAGTGGTATTTCTTTGATCAGGAGGGCTACATGAAGACAGGCTGGGTCCAGTGGGAAGGAAAAGAATACTACTGTTCGGAAAATGGCGACATGCTGACAAACTGCCTGACCCCGGACAATTATCTTGTGGGTACAGACGGAGCAAAGATCGCCCAGCAGGAGGATGTGACAAAGGAGACAGAGCTGGAGGTTGATCCCGATGAAGAGATGCAGAAGGAATGGGAACGGCTGAGCGGTAAGGATGATGAATGATTGATGGCAAAAAGCAGCTGCAAAACAGAAGCAGCTGCTTTTTGTATCGTAGGAAACTCCTTCGGAGCAGGATTCTTTTACTATATAGAAAACATAACTTGAATTTATATCAAAGATTCCAAACTTGTATATTTTGTAATGGAAAAATCACCTTTCAAAGGTTGAAATAACGGAACAAATGAGATATGATTGTAAGAAAACGTAATATCCTATGACGTCATAACCATAAGGAATAGAAGATGAGGGAGATATGCAAAATGGATTATAATGTAACTGTCATTCCCGGAGATGGAATTGGACCGGAGATCGTGAGAGAGGCAAGAAAGGTAATGGATAAAGTGGGTCAGGTCTACGGCCACCGCTTTGATTACACAGAGATCCTCATGGGGGGCTGCTCCATTGATGCCTACGGCGTTCCGCTTACAGAGGAAGCCTTAGAGACTGCAAGAAAGAGCGATGCCGTGCTGTTGGGCGCAATCGGAGGAAATGTGGGTAATTCCAGATGGTATGATGTGGCTCCGAACTTGAGGCCGGAGGCAGGGCTCCTTGCCATCAGAAAGGGCCTGGGGCTTTTTGCCAATATCCGCCCGGCTTACCTTTACAATGAGCTGGCAGAGGCCTGCCCCTTAAAGAAGGAGATCATCGGCGACGGCTTTGACATGGTGATCATGAGAGAACTTACAGGCGGCCTTTACTTTGGAGAGCGCCACACAGAGGAAGTGGATGGCGTTATGACTGCTGTGGATACCCTTACATACAATGAAAATGAGATCCGCCGCATTGCCATCAAGGGCTTTGACATTGCCATGAAGCGCAGAAAGAAGGTCACAAGCGTGGATAAGGCCAATGTGCTGGATTCCTCCAGGCTGTGGCGCAAGGTAGTGGAAGAGGTGGCAAAGGACTACCCGGAGGTAGAGCTTTCCCACATGCTGGTTGACAACTGCGCCATGCAGTTAGTTATGAACCCAGGCCAGTTTGACGTGATCCTCACAGAGAACATGTTCGGAGATATCCTGTCAGATGAGGCCAGCATGATCACAGGCTCCATCGGCATGCTCTCCTCAGCCAGCATGAATGAGAGCAAGTTCGGCCTTTACGAGCCCAGCCATGGCTCTGCACCTGATATTGCAGGCCAGGATATTGCCAACCCCATTGCAACCATTCTCTCCGCAGCCATGCTCCTGCGCTATTCCTTTGACCTTGACAAGGAGGCAGATGCAGTGGAGGCAGCTGTCCAGGCAGTGCTGACAGAGGGCTGGCGCACAGCAGATATCATGACAGAAGGGTGCAAAAAGGTAGGAACGAAAGAGATGGGAGATCTCATTGCCGCCCATATTAATTAACGATCAAATGACTGAAAACCGCGAAGCAGCGCAGGCCCGGCAGGCCAAAGGCCATAGGGCATATTAGGAGGATAAAAATGAAAAGTGATGCAGTAAAAACAGGAATGCAGCAGGCACCTCATCGGTCTCTGTTCAACGCACTGGGAATAACAGAAGAAGAATTATCAAAGCCATTAGTGGGCATTGTCAGCTCCTACAATGAGATCGTGCCGGGCCACATGAACCTGGACAAGATCGTGGAGGCAGTAAAGCTGGGCGTTGCCATGGCAGGCGGAACACCCATCGTGTTCCCGGCTATCGCTGTCTGTGACGGTATTGCCATGGGCCATATCGGCATGAAATATTCCTTAGTAACGAGGGATCTGATCGCAGATTCCACAGAATGTATGGCTCTGGCTCACCAGTTTGATGCTCTGGTAATGGTTCCAAACTGCGACAAGAACGTTCCCGGACTTCTCATGGCAGCAGCCAGGATCAATGTGCCTACCGTATTTGTCAGCGGCGGCCCCATGCTTGCAGGCCATGTAAAGGGTCATAAGACCAGTCTTTCCAGCATGTTTGAGGCGGTAGGCGCTTATGCAGCGGGAAAGATGAATGAGGATGATGTAAAGGAATACGAGAACAAGACATGTCCGACCTGCGGCTCCTGCTCCGGCATGTACACGGCCAACAGCATGAACTGCCTGACAGAGGTGCTGGGCATGGGCCTTCAGGGCAATGGAACCATCCCGGCCGTTTATTCCGAGCGCATTAAGCTTGCAAAGCACGCAGGCATGCAGGTAATGGAGATGTATCGGAGAAATATCCGTCCGAGAGACATCATGACAGAGGCAGCCTTCCGCAATGCCATGACCATGGATATGGCCCTGGGCTGCTCCACCAACAGTATGCTCCACCTTCCTGCCATTGCCCATGAGGCAGGAGTTGACTTAAATCTGGATATCGCAAATGAGATCAGTGCAAAGACGCCGAACCTGTGCCATCTGGCACCGGCCGGCCCGACCTACATGGAGGATCTCAATGAGGCTGGCGGCATTTACGCAGTGATGAATGAGATCAGCAAGAAGGGACTTCTGAATCTGGACTGCATCACCGTGACAGGAAAGACCGTAGGGGAGAACATCAAGGGATGCGTAAATAAGAATCCTGAGGTGATCCGCCCGGTGGAGAATCCATACAGCGAGACAGGCGGCATTGCCATCCTGCGCGGCAATCTGGCTCCGGATTCTGCAGTAGTGAAGCGCTCTGCTGTGGCTCCTGAGATGTTAAAGCATGAGGGACCGGCAAGAGTATTTGACTGTGAAGAGGATGCCATTGCTGCCATCAAGGGCGGAAAGATCGTGGAGGGCGATGTGGTCGTCATCCGCTATGAGGGACCAAAGGGCGGCCCCGGCATGAGAGAGATGCTGAACCCAACCTCAGCCATTGCAGGCATGGGACTGGGCTCTACCGTTGCCCTGATCACAGACGGACGCTTCTCCGGTGCATCCAGAGGCGCATCCATCGGCCATGCATCACCTGAGGCGGCTGTGGGAGGTCCCATTGCCCTGGTAGAAGAGGGGGATACCATTTCCATTGATATTGATAACCACCAGCTGAACGTGCTGGTTTCCGATGAGGAATTAGCAGCAAGAAAGGCAAAATGGCAGCCCAGAGAGCCAAAGGTGACAAGCGGCTATCTGGCAAGATATGCTTCCCTGGTGACATCTGCCGACAAGGGGGCTGTGCTCCAGGTGAAATAAGAATATCAGCAGTTAGAAGAAAAGGAGTACGGAAGCAATGAGTAAATTAACGGGAGCAGAGATCGTAGTAGAGTGTTTAAAGGAGCAGGGCGTAGATACCGTGTTTGGCTATCCGGGAGGCGCTATCCTTAACATATATGACGCGCTTTACCAGCATCAGAATGAGATCACCCATATCCTTACCTCCCATGAGCAGGGAGCTTCCCATGCGGCGGACGGATATGCAAGGGCCACCGGAAAGGTTGGCGTATGTCTGGCCACCTCAGGCCCCGGTGCAACAAACCTGGTAACAGGAATCGCAACAGCCTATATGGATTCCGTTCCGGTGGTAGCCATCACATGTAATGTGGCAAACAGCCTTCTGGGAAAGGACAGCTTCCAGGAGATCGACATCACAGGCGTGACCATGCCCATTACAAAATATAACTTTATCGTAAAGGATGTAAATAAGCTGGCAAAGGTCATCCGCCGGGCATTTACCATTGCCCAGACAGGAAGGCCGGGTCCTGTCCTTGTGGATATCACAAAGGATGTGACTGCCGCTCTCTGCGAGTATGAGAAGCAGGAGCCGGAGGAGATCGTGCGCCAGAGCGATACCATCACAGAGGAGGACATGGACAGGGCAGTGGAGATGATCCGCAAGTCCAGAAAGCCCTTCATCTTTGTGGGCGGCGGCGCTGTGATCTCCAATGCCTCTGACGAGCTGAGGGCATTTGCCAAGAAGATCCAGGCTCCTGTGGCAGACAGCCTTATGGGCAAGGGAGCATTTGACGGTGCAGATGAACTGTACACAGGCATGGTGGGCATGCACGGCACAAAGACCTCCAACTTCGGAATCACAGAGGCAGACCTGCTGATCGTAGTAGGCGCCCGCTTCAGTGACCGTGTGACAGGAAATGCCTCCAAATTTGCAAAAAATGCCAAGATCCTCCAGCTGGACATTGACCCGGCGGAGATCAATAAGAATATCAAGGTGGATGCCAGCATTATCGGCGATGTGAAGATCATTCTGCGCAAGCTCAATGCCCGCCTTGACCCGGCAAACCATGATGAGTGGATCGCTCATATTGAGCGCATGAAGGATATGTATCCCCTTCGCTATGACAAGAGCACGCTCACAGGTCCTTTTATTGTACAGACCATCAATGAGGTAACAGGCGGGGATGGCATTATCGTAACGGAGGTGGGCCAGCATCAGATGTGGGCGGCCCAGTATTACCAGTACCGCCAGCCAAGAACACTTCTGACCTCCGGCGGCCTTGGGACCATGGGCTACGGCCTGGGTGCTGCCATCGGCGCAAAGATGGGCTGCAAGGACAAGACAGTCATCAACATTGCAGGAGACGGCTGCTTCCGCATGAACATGAATGAGATCGCCACAGCCACCCGCTACAATATCCCGATCATCCAGGTGGTGGTGAACAACCACGTGCTGGGCATGGTGCGCCAGTGGCAGACACTGTTCTATGGAAAGCGTTATTCCCAGACGATTCTCAATGATGCGGTGGATTTCGTGAAGCTGGCAGAGGCCATGGGAGCAAAGGCTTACCGCGTAACCCAGAAGGAGGAATTAGAGCCGGTGCTCCGTGAGGCTATTGCCTTAAATATCCCTGTGGTCATCGACTGCCAGATCAGCTGCGATGAGAAGGTATTCCCGATGGTATCACCGGGAGCACCGATTGCTGACGCATTTGATGATACGGACTTGAAAATTAACTAAAAAAGGTGTATAGTAGGTTTTAACACTTTAGAAACGTTATAGATTACCACGATAAAGTGCCGGATAGCTGAATGGCAGCTATAAAAGGGACAGGTATACGAGGTTGTATATAGTCAGGCGGCTTCCCTGTGCCGGGATTTTCCAGAGTCCCGAATACAGGGAAGTCATCTGCATATATTAAAGAAAGTAACTATTCAGAAAGGGGCATCTTCTTGAATGACATTCGTCATTCAAGAAGCATCGGAGGTTCCTCCGATGCGAAAACAGACGGAAAAAGCTGCTTATAAGCGAGCTTAACACAGCTTTTTCCGCCTGTTTTCCCGCCGCTCTGAACAGTTATAAATAAAATGGATGTGCAGTCACATCGATCAAGGAGGAGAAACAGATGAGCAGAGTTTACAATTTTTCAGCAGGCCCGGCTGTGCTGCCGGAGGACGTCCTGAAGGAAGCTGCAGCAGAGATGCTGGATTACAGAGGTACAGGAATGTCAGTGATGGAGATGAGTCATCGATCTAAGGCTTATGATACTATCATCAAAGATGCTGAATCAGACCTGCGGGATCTTTTACATATTCCGGATAACTACAAAGTCCTGTTCCTTCAGGGAGGCGCTTCCCAGCAGTTTGCTATGGTGCCCATGAACCTGATGAAGAACAAGGTGGCTGACTACATTGTGACAGGTCAGTGGGCAAAGAAGGCTCACAAAGAGGCTTCTATGTACGGCCAGGCAAATGCCATTGCCTCCAGCGCAGATAAGACCTTCAGCTATATTCCGGATTGCTCCGACCTTCCGGTATCTGAGAATGCAGATTATGTTTATATCTGTGAGAACAATACGATTTACGGCACAAAGTACTGGACCTTACCAAATACAAAGGGCAAGCTCCTGGTAGCAGACCAGTCTTCCTGCTTCTTATCTGAGCCTGTGGACGTGACAAAATACGGCCTGATCTTTGCAGGGGCGCAGAAGAACGTGGGACCGGCAGGTACTGTGATCGTGATCGTAAGAGAGAACCTGGTGACAGAGGATGTCCTTCCGGGAACTCCAACCATGCTCCGCTACAAGACACACGCGGATGCGGATTCCTTATACAACACACCGCCAACCTACGGCATTTACATCTGCGGCAAGGTATTTAAGTGGTTAAAGGCCATGGGCGGCCTGGAGGTCATGAAGGAGCAGAATGAGAAAAAGGCAAAGCTCCTCTACGATTTCTTAGACCAGAGCAAGCTGTTTAAGGGCACTGTTGTGAAGAAGGACCGCTCCCTTATGAATGTTCCGTTCATCACCGGCAATGAGGAGATGGATGCCCTGTTTGTGAAGGAGTCAAAGGCAGCAGGACTGGAGAACTTAAAGGGCCACAGGACCGTAGGCGGCATGAGAGCCAGCATTTACAATGCAATGCCTATGGCTGGCGTGGAGAAGCTGGTTGCATTCATGGATGATTTTGAGAAGAAGCACAGCAACTAACTGCTGCTTTATTTGTAGAGGAGACGGATTATGAAGAAAATACATTGCTTAAACCCGATCGCAGCCTGCGGAACAGACCTGTTCCCGGCTGACTATGAGCTGACGGACAATTTCGCGGAGGCAGACGGCGTCCTGGTGCGCAGCGCCTCCATGCATGAGATGGAGCTGCTGGAGGGCCTGCTGGCAGTAGGCCGTGCGGGAGCAGGAGTGAACAATATTCCCTTAGATGCCTGTGCCGAGGCCGGCGTGGTGGTGTTCAACACCCCCGGAGCCAATGCCAACGGCGTAAAGGAGCTGGTGATCGCCGGAATGCTCTTAGCTTCCCGCGACATCGTAGGCGGCATTGGCTGGTGCAAGGCTAATGCAGAGGATGAGGGCATTGCAAAGGCGGCTGAGAAGAGCAAGAAGGCTTTTGCAGGCTGCGAGGTAAAGGGCAAGAAGCTGGGCGTGATTGGCCTGGGCGCCATCGGCGCAGAGGTTGCCAATGCAGCTACCCATCTGGGCATGGAGGTCTATGGATATGATCCCTTTATCTCTGTCAATGCAGCCTGGAGACTGTCCAGAAACGTAAAGCATATCACAAATGCAGACACCATTTTCCAGGAGTGCGACTACATTACCGTGCATGTGCCGCTGATGGATTCCACAAAGCACATGATCAACAAAGAAAAGCTGGATATGATGAAGGACGGCGTTGTAGTCCTGAACTTTGCCCGCGATACCCTGGTAAATGACGATGATATGGCAGCAGCACTTGCATCCGGCAAGGTAGCCCGCTATGTGAGTGATTTCCCGAATCCAAAGGTAGCCCACATGGATAAGGCCATCCTGATCCCGCATCTTGGCGCTTCCACAAAGGAGTCTGAGGACAACTGCGCCGTGATGGCAGTACAGGAGATGACAGACTATCTGGAGAACGGCAATATCAGGAATTCTGTGAACTATCCTGCCTGCGACATGGGCGTGTGCCAGGCTGAGAGCCGCATTGCAGTGCTCCATCTGAACATCCCCAACATGATCGGACAGATCACAGGCATCCTGGCTGAGCAGGGCGTGAACATTTCCGACATGACAAATAAGAGCCGGGATAAGTACGCATACACCCTGCTTGATCTGGAGCACAGGCCGGAGGCTATGACGATCCAGAAGTTAAACGGGATCAAGGGCGTGCTGAGAGTGCGCGTGGTGAAATAATATGCTCTCTGTGTACATACTTTTTGAAGGCAGGAAGATGCATGGCAGACGGAAAGAATGATGAGAAGGACCTTCACGGCGGTTTGGCGCTGTGAAGGCCCTTTTGGTACGGGAAAATGACGGCAGCCAGACTGGATACCGGGGCGGGCCCCTGGCAGCGGCTGCGGCATTGAAAAGCTGGAAGGAGAGAAAATCATGGCAGTTGTAAAGCCTTTTGTTTGTATCAGGCCTGAGGAGAAGGTGGCGTCGAAAGTAGCGGCCCTGCCCTATGATGTATATAACAGAAAAGAGGCCTGCCGGGTGGTGGCAGGAAATCCGCTGTCCTTTTTAAATATCGACAGGGCAGAGACACAATTTGGAGATGAGGTGGACACCTACGATGACCGGGTGTATGACAAGGCCAGGGAACTGTTGGATCAACAGATCGCAGAGGGCGTCTATGTGACAGATAAGGGGGAGAATTATTACCTCTATGAGCTTACTATGGACGGCAGGAACCAGACAGGGATCGTGGCCTGCTGTTCCATTGATGATTATGTAAACGGCATTATCAAAAAGCATGAGAATACCAGAGAAGATAAGGAGATCGACCGCATCCGCCACGTGGACACCACCAATGCCCATACAGGCCCTATTTTTCTGGCGTACAGGCAGAACCAGGTTCTGAAGGAGATCGTGGCCCAGGTAAAGGAAGGAAAGCCTCTGTATGATTTTGTATCAGAGGATGGAATCGGACACCGGGTCTGGAGGATCGCCGGGGAGGCAGGCTGTCAGGAGCCATATACCGGAGGCAGAGGGCTTGTCCAGGCCATCGAAGCAGCCTTTGCGTCCATTCCCGCTACCTACATTGCAGACGGCCATCACAGGGCAGCCTCCGCCGTAAAGGTGGGCTTAAAGCGCAGAAAGGAAAATCCTGACTATACAGGGGAGGAGCCCTTTAACTATTTCCTGTCCGTACTGTTTCCGGATGAGGAGCTTATGATCCTGCCCTACAACCGTGTGGTGAAGGACTTAAATGGGCTGGACAAGGAGGGCTTCTTTGCAGCCATAAGCCAGAAGTTTGAAATAGAAGAAAAGGGCCGGGAGCCCTTCGGGCCTTCCGGGAAGGGAACCTTCGGCATGTATCTGGAGGAAACATGGTACTGCCTGAAGGCAAAGCCGGAGTGCTTGAGCATAGACCCGGTAAAGGGCCTTGATGTGTCCATTTTGCAGGATTGTCTGTTAAGCCCAGTGCTGGGCATCGGCGATCCGCGGACAGACAAGCGCATTGACTTTATCGGAGGCATCCGTGGCTTAGGAGAGCTGGAGCGGAGAGTAAAGGAGGACATGAAGGTGGCATTCTCCATGTACCCCACCTCCATAGAGGAGCTGCTTCAGGTAGCAGACGCCGGCCTCCTCATGCCGCCAAAATCTACCTGGTTTGAGCCGAAGCTTCGGAGCGGATTGTTTATACATCGGTTGGGGTAGGTATCAATCATTAGAAAGAATATAAATGAACGTTAGCAGCCGCAGATCGTAACTGGTCTGCGGCTTTCTTATTACATAGAAAAAGGTTTGCAGAGAGGAGCTGCAGCACAGCAGCTGCAGGATCAGGCCCAGGAAAACTGCCCCCCTTGATTTTTGAAGGAAGAATTGATAAACCTTAAATTATTCGGACACTATAGGTGTGCAGGGAGCGGAAGGAGGACTGATGGTATCAAGGAAAATGTTTATGGTTATATCCGCGTAAGCACACGGGAACAAAACGAGGATCGGCAGAGGATCGCCCTGCTGGCAATGGAGATCCCTGAAAAGAATATCTTTATGGATAAGCAGTCAGGAAAGGATTTTGACAGGCCTCAATATAAAAAATTGCTGCGGAAACTGAAACGAAATGATGTTCTTTACATTAAAAGTATTGACCGGCTTGGAAGGAATTACGAAGAGATCCAGAACCAATGGCGTATTTTGAATAAGGAAAAGGGAATCGATATCGTAGTATTGGACATGCCGCTTTTAGATACACGGCGGGGCAAGGATCTGATGGGAACATTTTTGAGCGATATTGTATTGCAGGTGCTGTCCTTTGTGGCGGAGAATGAGAGAACAAATATCCGCCAGCGTCAGGCAGAAGGAATTGCAGCGGCGAAGGCCAAGGGAGTCCGGTTTGGCCGCCCATTGCTGCCATTGCCTGAAAACTTTCATGAAATCCATGCGGCATGGAGAAATAAAAAGATGACACTCAGGCAGGCAGCCGAAGCCTGCGGGATGCCGGTCAGCACGTTTTATTCAGAGGCAGTCAGAGTGGAAAGGGTTCTGGGAAAAAATGGATAATCTGAAAAAGTGTGCGTTTCCGAACCTCGTTATGTAAATAAGTTTACCAGCTATATAGTCAAAAATCAAGATTTTTTGCTCTATACATATCCATGTTTTCATGAAAATGCAGAATTTGGAAACGTACACATAATCAAACGCTTTTCCAGAGTATGCTCAGCTTTAAGGGTATGGCAAAGATGAAAAGAAAATGTAAGATAGTGTGTGCAAGAAATGGTATTATTTCACAATATTTGCAAGGAGGAAACATGAAAGTAAAAAAATATGCAGCATGGCTTTTAACAGCAGCTATGCTCACAAATGTAACTGTCCCGGCTTATGGAGCAGTAGAAAATGCTAGCTCCTATGAGAATACGGCATCGGAAGACGGAGGGACAGATTCCGAAAAAGGCTCCACGGACGAGGAAAACACGGATTCTGAGAGCAGCGCTGGGGAGGAAGGGAATACGGGCTCCGAGGGCAGTTCCGGGGACGAAGGAAATACGGGCTCTGAGGGCAGCACCGAAGAGGAAGGGAATACAGGCTCTGAGGGCAGTTCCGGAGAGGAAGGAAATACAGGTTCTGAGGACGGCTCCGGAGAGGAAGGAAATACAGGTTCTGAGGGAGGTTCCGGAGAGGAAGGCAGTACAGGCTCTGAGGGCAGTTCTGAAGAGGAAGGAAATGCAGGCTCAACAGAAGGCATCACTGGTTCGGAATCAGGTGTCACCGAAGACAGCGGGAATGATGCAGATCAGAAGAAAGAAGAGGAAACAGAGGAAGATAAGCTTCTGGATACAGACGGCTGTATCTGTGAGACAAAGTGTACGGAGGACTGGATCGACGGTGATTGTCCGATCTGCAGCCAGGAGGGAGCAGATCTGTCCGACTGCCTCGGTGAGGAAGAGCCGCAGGTGACGCTCCTTACAGTGGCAGCAGAGTGTGTTTGTGACGTCAAATGCACAGAGACGGAGAAAAATCCAGACTGCCCGGTCTGCGGTCAGGAAAATGCCAATCTGTCCGACTGCTGCGGTCAGGAGCAGTATGTCATCACCTTTTACTGGGGAGAGGGCAAGCCTGATTCAGAGCCTCTCGAACTCAGCTTTGCAGGCAATGATTCGGTTGTAGTGGATGGGGCAGAACAGGATATGACAGCTAACAATATGGTATTTGTGGGCTGGCAGGGCACGAGTGAAAAGATTCTTCTGGTTTCCGAATTAGAGAATCTATTGGCCTCTGAAGCAGAGTCTTCCTATACGGGCTACTGGGTTTCTGAGAGCGGAACCTATCTGGTAAAAACAATCTTAGGAAGAATGGTTTATCAGGATGGCGCTGCTGTGGCGAACGCCTTTGTGGAATGTGAAGGAAAGACCTATTATCTGAGTGATACTGGAATAGCAGTGACAGGCCTTCAGGAGATAGAGGGCGTCCTTCATTATTTCAATGAGAAGGGTGTTATGCAGTTTAGCACAACGGTTACGGTAGAGCGCACCGTATACATAATTGATGAAAATGGCGTGGCAACTGCAGCAGGGGAAGCAAGCGAATATTGGGTAGAGACAGAAAACGGCAGAATGTTCTATCGCGATGGCGCGGCTGTAATGGATGAGTTTATAGAATATGACGGCGAGATATACTATTTAGACGAGAATGGCTATATGCTCACGAGCAGCTGGAAGGAGCAGCTGGACGAGGATGGAAACCCCCTGGGCTGGCGGCGCTTCGACCCCAGTGGCAAGGCGAAGAGGAATTATACCTTTAAGCTGCAGTCAATTGGAAAAAATCAGTACGCCTTTGACGCGGAGGGCTTCATGCTGTACGGCTGGGCATCCAGCACATTGAACCAGACGCTGACAGACCCGGAGGGGTGGAAAGAGGCGGATTATTATTTCGGAGAGCAGGGCGACGGAAGCCTGAAAACCGGCTGGCAGACCATCAATGTATATGGCGGGTGAAAGGACGAAGCCGGATATGCGGATTATAAATTCTATTTCAGCAGTGATGAGAGCAGCATTGGGCAGAAGAGTACAGGCTGGAAGACAATAGAAGAGTATACATACTATTTAG
>NZ_JAJCIC010000019.1 GCF_020554865.1 Lacrimispora sp. 210928-DFI.3.58 | reverse complement strand
TCTGGATTGTGCTTTTCCTTTCTTTTTGTTCCCTTTAATTAGCCATAAACTGCTTCATGCCCTGAGACTTGGCACCGGGGTTGTCGTTGCCGTAGCCTTCCAGCAGGTTGATCGCTCCCCAGATGCCGAGGCCGGCACCCAGTGCGATAACGAGGGTCTGAAGAACGGTTACTGCGCTGTTGAAAAATGCCATAAATGTGTACCTCCTTGTACAATGCGCCCTTACGGGCTGATGAATAGTGAATATCCCCCTGCATGTGCACCTGCAAATGGGCAAACATATAGCCAGATTTCCAATCCCAATCAGAAACCTGGCTATGTAAAGAGGCGGCAGCTCGCCGCCTCTTCTTATTCTGTTGCCAGCAGCGCACCCATGACATCTTCGCCGTCAGAGCAACCTTACTTGGCATGATCTGCGTCAACCACTTCGTACTTATCACCGGGCTTGAGCTTCAGCCGATGATCGAGAAACGCCTCGATGCTGAACGTGTTTTTCTTATCAGCACCGGCAGTGAGCTTGTAGTTCGGATGCTGGGTCAGATCGTATTTATCTGACTTGAACGGTCTGACACCGCGCAGCTGCAAAATGCACTTTCCGCCATCCAGCACAGCCAGTTCATCCACCGAAGCCAGGTCATGCCCAACCTTTTGGTAATTGGTGCCGTAAGATGGGCTATTGCCTCTGGTATCGGAAGTGTTGTACAGATCAATCGTTTCTTTTCCCAGTGCCTGATTCAGCTCTTTTAGCGTAGTCGGCTCCGAACCGCCAAGGAAAATACGAGAATCCATATTGCCGATGATGGTATCGGCATTGTCCTTGTAGATTGCCTTCAACTGGCTCTGTGCCTGAAGCACCAGACACGCCGAGATTTCTCTTGATCGGATGGTGGCTACCAGCTTTTCCAGATTCGGAATCTGACCAATGTTCGCACACTCATCAATCAGGCAGCGCACATGCACCGGCAGTCTGCCGCCGTAAACATCATCCGCTTTTTCGCACAGCAGGTTAAACAGCTGTGTGTAAATCATGGAAATCAGGAAATTAAAAGTCGGGTCTGTATCGCTCATAATGAGGAACAGAGCCGTTTTCTTATCTCCCACCGTATCCAGCGACAGCTCATCGTACATAGTGATATCACGGACTTCCTCAATATCGAAGGGAGCAAGACGTGCGCCGCAGCTCACCAGAATCGACTTTAAGGTCTTGCCCGCCGCCAGCTTGAACTTGGCATATTGGCGGACAGCAAAGTGGTTCGGTTTTTTCTTTTTCAGAGCTTCAAACATCTGATCCACTGGATTCTGAAAGGTTTCATCATCCTCGCGTACTTCCATCGCATTCAGGAATTCAATCAGCGTTGCAAAGTTCTGCTCTTCCAGCGGTGCCTCATAGTGGATATAACCAATCAAAGCACAATACAGCAAGGTCTCTGCCTTCGTCCAGAATTCGTCACCGGCCTTGCCGTCCCCTTTGGTGTTGGCAATGAGGGTTGTGGTCAGCTTCAAAATATCCTTTTCGCTGTGAATATACGCGAAGGGATTATAATGCATCGACTTTCTGAAATTGATAGTATTGAAAATCCGGATACTGTATCCGTTCTTCAAAAGGGCTTGGCCGCAGTCGATTACGATATCGCCTTTCGGGTCAGTGACCACATAGGAACTGTGGCATTGTAAAAGATTGGGTTTAAGCCAAAACCGGGTCTTGCCGCTGCCGGAGCCGCCCACCACCAGCACGTTTTTGTTTCGGGCATTTGCCGGATTCTTCGGGCGGTTGCCCATCATCAGCCGCTCCGTCCGGGTCAGAATCACATTGTTTGCAAACACTGGATCTTCAAACGGTTCGATGTCTTTCTGCGTACCCCAACGAGCAGAGCCATACTCCATGCCATGGCGATATTTCTTGGCATTTTTGCCTTTCAGGTACACAGCAAGCCGCAAACCCGCTCCGCAGCACACACCAATCAGCAAATCCATCGGATGCAGACTTGGCATCGGGTTGGAAAATGCTGCACCCAGGGCAGAAAGAAAGCCGAGGAGCTTTTCAGACATGTCTGCGCCCTCGGCAATTCTCCACGCTTCTCCCAGATTGGTACATACAAGACCGGCAATGAAGTACGGTAGGTTCAGGAGCAGCTGCTTCTTTGTCTTATTACTCATAGATCACGCTCCTGACTTTTGTGGCGAACCTTATCCGGAAGAATTGCAGCAACCAGCTCTTTGAGCTTGTTAAGCTGCTCCAGAACACTCGGTTTTTCCTTTGTTTTCAGCTTTCGGTTGGTGAATTCCTCAAAAGCGGAAGTCAGTGCATCCGCATCCTTCGCCTTAAAGAACACCGTGTACTTGGGTGGCATTACATTTTGGTCTTTCGTAATGGCATAATCCACACCATATTTCCGTGCCACCTGTTCAAAGCCTTTCAAATCCGTTTTCTCAATGGGGATACTGCTGACTCCCTGATTCTGACCGATCAGTTCTTTGATGCTCTGCTTTCCAACCGGCAGCTGCGCTGTTTTCTGAGCCACCTTTGCCTGATGGTGCCGTTTCCACGCATTATAGCCATTCACGATGGTGCGAAAGGTCAATTTCGTGGTGCTGATTGCCAGATTGACGGTACGATTTTCAACTTCTTCCTGCATGAATCTCCGCCTCCTTCCTTACAAACTGTCCCGGTCCGGTGCAGGTTTGCTCTTTTCTTGGGGCTTTGCAGCCTTTTCCTCCATCTTCTTCACCATGTCATCCGGAACCGGAATCGCCATGATGCTGCGACCCATACGAACGAACATCTGGGGCTGATGGAACTTTTCCTCAAATTTCTGCATCTGCTCCGAAGTCAGAGAACCAAAGTCATCCTCTGTCAGCCCTACCACCAGAAAATCACCGGCATAAATGTCCTGCATATCCCCGTCTTCGGTGTAAATCGCACGGTTCAGCGGCAGACCATTGATTTTGCCGGATTCATTCAGAATAATGGCCACTTCATCCTCAAATGGATAGGTGACTTCAATATCGCCGCCGACCATGGCCTGCAAATCTTCCAGCTCCGTGCCAACACTGATTTTCTTCGGATAGGCATTGGGCTGTACCAGCAGCACATCCATTGTCCTGGTCTCTGCCAATTCATGTTCTCCCACGGTCTTGAAATCCACACCGGTGAAATCGCCGGAATCCAGAACATAGTCCTGATTGTTCCACGCCTGCGTCACCATGCGTTCCGCATCTTCCTGTGAGGCAGCTTCCACGGAAACCTTTCTCTGGAGAGTCTCTGTAATCTCCACATCAAATTTCTTCATAGGCGCCTCCTTAGATCAGGCGCAGTGCCGGAACCAACTCGCCGCCAATGGAAACCACCGTCAGGTTCTCGTTCAC
This sequence comes from Lacrimispora sp. 210928-DFI.3.58, assembly GCF_020554865.1. Lineage (GTDB taxonomy): Bacteria > Bacillota > Clostridia > Lachnospirales > Lachnospiraceae > Enterocloster. Next base: position 84,821 of record NZ_JAJCIC010000019.1, on the reverse strand, counting down.
ATAGTCGATGGTACGTTCCAGCGTAAACAGATTGATGCTGCATTCGTTGCCGTTCTGGTCGATTTCCGAAACCTCCGCAGCTCCCAACAGATAGCGGGTTCTGTCAGTCTCGATCACATCGCTCTTATCATAATGGAGAAGCAGTTCCCCATCTGCCACCAGATCAGCCTCCATCTCATCGTAAACATCCTCAAAGATGTCTCGACTGCCAGCCTCGGTCAGAAGTTCGCCGCCAGTCCCCGGCAGGATCACCATCACAATACGCTCCTTCGGGTGATCTTCACGGATTGCCTCCAGCATCACCCAGTTATGAAGCATCGCAATGGACTTCTCAAACTTGGGATCATCCATCGGATTCGGCTGCGATGCACCGTTCGGGCAGTCCTTACAGTCCATGCTGCACACTGCGTTGTTCTGATTCTTCTTAAAGTTCATCATCATAAAAATCTCCTTCTCATCGTTCCATATCTCGTTGTTTACTTCGCTGCCACTTTTCCAGCAGCCGGATAATCGTGTCCTGCATCTGCTTCGGCGTATAGGATTTCGGGAAATACTTCCGAAGAACCTCATTTTTAATCGTCACATGGTCAAGCTCATCCTTTTTGATTTCATTCATCACTTCACACATGGCATCCAATGTGCAGCCGCCCTCCTGCGAGAGTTTTTTCAGCCGCTGCGCCTGCGACAGGGATGGAGATGCCTGTGCATAGTCCATTGCCTCCAGAAATTCTTTCTGTTCAGACGGTTTCAGATAAGACAGCTCTACCGCCGGATTGAAGGCGATTTTCTTCTCATCCACCATATCCAGAATTTCAGGAATCAGGTTTGTAAGGCGGATATATCGCTTTACTTGGGATTTACTGTCACCAGCTTCTTCAGCTACAACCTGAGCTGCCCACGACTTCGGCCCAACTTGGGCCGAAGTTAAATCTCCGCGTTCCCCCTGATGCTTCATTGCCTCCAACTTCATCTTGTAGGAAAACGCTCTCTCACTGGGAAGGATATTTTCCCGCTGCAAGTTGCTGTCCACCATAAAGATGATTGCCGCATCATCATCCATTTCCTTAACGATGACCGGCACTGTCTCCAAACCTGCCAGCTGCGCCGCATGAAGTCTGCGGTGTCCCGAAAGGATTTCGTATCCGCCTTCCGGGTCCGGTCGGACAATCAGCGGTGATACCACACCGATCTGCTTGATGCTCTCCACGGTCTGTGCCATCAGCTCATCGTCCAGCACCTTAAAGGGATGCCCTTCAAAGGGATGCAGGTCTGAAAGCGGCATCTCCGTCCACTGCTCCTTAGCCGCAGCGTCGGCAGCTGAGCCACTGCGGTTTTCTGTTGTAATACTGGTTTTTGCTTTTGCCATTCAGCTTCTTAACCTCCTTCCAGCGGTGATAGATGTCATTCTTACCTGCGAAAAACGCCTTTTTTGCCTTGCACTTCATAGATCAAGTACCTCCTTAACGACCTGCTGTTTTTCTTTTCCAATGCTTTTTCTGCGGTCCTCTCCGCTGATTCGCACCGGCGTACACATTTCCAGAATCCTGCTGTAAATCCGGGCGTATACCACATCCTGCGGATTGCGGATTTCAGCAATCTTCAGATTGGTTGTGATAATGACCGGAAGCCCGGACTTATACCGCTCATCAATGACAGCGTAGACCTGCTCCAGCGCATATTCGGTGCTGCGCTCAATTCCCAGATCATCCAGAATCAGCAAAGAATAGTTGGAAAACGAAGCGATATACCGGTATCGTTCTTCCGAATACATGGCACCCATCTGGTTCAGGATTTTGGAGAAATTCGTCATCAAAACCGGAATGCCCTGATCCAGCAGCGCATTTGCTATACATGCCGCCACAAAGGACTTTCCGGTTCCGACATCTCCCCATAACAAAAGGCCAAGGTTTTCAGCCTTGACCTTTTTCCACTGCTCCACATAACGTTTTGCCATCTGGATGTCCTTGTTGTCTTCTGCAACGCCAAAATTCCATTCCAGAAGATGCTTTTCCTGAATCCCAGTTGCTTTCAGCTGCCTGATTTTACGCTGCCGCTCCACCAGTTCATCCTGGCGTTTCTTTTCCGCCATCGCTTCCTGCTGGCATCTGCAAAGGCAGGGAACAATCTTGTCTCTGCCCCAGAGCTTTACCCTGCACTGCACCGGCGTATGGCAGTTTCTGCAATACAACAGTCCGTCATCGCCCTGGTATTCCAGCTCTCCGGGTTCTTTCGGCGTAAAGAGCGAATCCAACGCCGCATTCAAAACTTCAGGCACCATGTCGCTCATAGGCTGTCTCCTTCCTCAAATGTGTAGTCTGCCGGGTTGTACTTCGGCTTTTCTCTCTTTGCCCAGCTCCGGATTGTTGCAAGGTGGTTTTTGTAGCTCCTGCCGGTGGAGGCCATATACTCAGAGAGCCGTTCCACTCGCATCTGATAATCTCCTGGGAACTCCTGCCGGAGCTTGCCGTATTCCGTGTCAGAAAGAAGGACATTTTCGTATGAGCCATACCGGTGTTGGATTTCCTTCTTCTCTCTTTTATTGATTGTTTTAGTACTTGTTCTATTAGTACTTAATTGCGCGGGATTTTCCGTAACCGGTGTGTCCGTATCCGGATTTACCGCATACGGCTTTTCCGTACACGGTGATTCCGAACACGGCTTTTTCCTTGGCATCTCATAAATCACATACTCCGCTCTGCCCATCCGACCGTTACTCTCACGCTGCTGGTTCCTTTCCAGATACCCAAGACGCTCCAGCTCCTTCAGAGCCGTAAGCACTCCATCTACGCCATCCGGCGTAATCGAAGATAACCCCCGTACCGAATAGTTCCATGTGTCTGGCAAACTGAGCAGCATGGAGAGAAGTCCTTTCCCTTTCAGGCTGAGACCCTGATCCCGCAGGTGGTAATTGCACATTGTTGTGTAATTGCTGTTCTTCTCAACCCTGAATACCGGCATGGTGCTCACCATCCTTTTTCGCAGGCTCCGCTTTTTTCTTCGGACATTTGCGCGGACGATCTTCGCTGTCCTCTCGGCGATGGTATTTGCCGGTATCCTGCATCATGCGTTCAAACGCCTGAAGGCGTCCCTCTGTAAAAAGCGTCATTCGATCACACCCCATTTCTTAAACAACTTGAAGAGATGATTCTTTCCCTTGCAGGTAACTCTCGTCTGCTGTACCAGTTTTCCGCTTCTGCCGTAGCAATCCCGGACAATAAAATAGCCCCTTGCAGATTTGTCTGCAAAAGGCATCAGCCAGCCACTCGGACTGCGGTACAAATAGCGATGATCCAGTAAGAGAGCCACTGCCGTCTTCTCCGGGATTCCGATTTCCTTACAGAAATTCCGGATGCAGGTACAATCCTCCGAGTTCACAAAGGTGTCGAAGTAGTCTGCCTTGGGCTGTGCCGCATCCAGCTGTTTGCGGATACCCTCAAGTTGCTCCCTCTCGGCTACAAGCTCCTGTGCCAGGGTGTAGATGACCTCCGGATGCTGAATCACCTGATCCAAAATGGAATCGCTCATATACACTCCATGCTTGCGGATAGAAGGGAGAACTTCATCAAACACCCAGTGTTCAAATCGTTCTGCCGATGGCAGCTTGCTGTGAACGATCAGCCGGTAAACATCGCCTTCTGTGATAAAGGCGATTTCAACCACCTGCTCTCCAGCATCCCCATACTGATTCACCTTCTGAACGACCCCCTCGCGTTTCGTTAGGGGGCCTCTGCAATGGCGTTTCACTGCGGCGTAGGGATTCACATACCCCAACGCTTTCGCCACATCGCTTGCACAGAAGAAGGTCTTGCCTGCCTCTTGTAACAACCGGATCGAACCAAACTCCTGGTTCTCAAACACCTCCATCATCTGCCTCGACTGTCCGCCATGACTGCCCACATCGGTATCATGGGTCTTCTGATTGAAATCCGTCATACCTGTTACCTCCTACTCAAATTTGTCTCGCCGGATTTCGGGCGAAAAAAATAGAGCCTCGACCCATTCTCGTTTTCAAAGAATGAGCCAAGGCTCTATGTAAATCAGTCAAGTATGTGTTCGTCCGTCGATGGCAAAATTGGACTTCATTTGCTCCTATTGTCCACCAGTAATTTAACCCATAAGAGGTCAAAATGGGCTTGTCCACCAGTAATTTGACCACTATAAACCCATAAATTTCCGTTCAAATTCCATCAAAGCCGAACAGTCCAGATAGAATTTTGGGCATAGAAAAAGCCCGGAAATAGCGTATTTCCGGGCTTTTTTAGCATTATTAAGCTGTAGATTAGCGCTTGCTGAACTGAGGTGCACGACGTGCAGCTTTCAGACCGTACTTCTTTCTCTCCTTCATTCTTGGGTCTCTTGTTAAGAAACCAGCTTTCTTCAGGACTGGTCTGTAGTCAGCATCTGCCTGGAGAAGTGCTCTGGAAATGCCATGACGGATTGCACCAGCCTGTCCTGTTGTGCCGCCGCCGCGGACATTTACTAAAACGTCAAACTTGTCAACTGTCTCAGTTGCAACTAAAGGCTGACGAACGATTAACTTTAAGGTCTCAAGACCAAGATACTCATTGATATCTCTCTTGTTGATGGTGATGTTGCCTGTACCCGGTACTAAATATACTCTGGCGATGGATTTTTTTCTTCTGCCTGTTCCGTAAAATTTTGCGTTAGCCATGATACTTTCTTCCTCCATTCCTCATTAAAATGTTAAAACTTCTGGTTTCTGTGCTGCCTGCTCGTGGTTCGGGCCTGCATATACATGAAGCTTGGTATACATGCTTCTTCCCAGAGGTCCCTTTGGAAGCATACCCTTAACTGCTAACTCTACAACCTTCTCCGGCTTCTTAGCCATCATCTCACGCAGAGTGGTCTCTCTCATACCGCCTACATAATCAGAATGGTTGTAATAGATCTTCTGGTCTAACTTCTTGCCTGTAACCTTTACCTTGTCTGCATTTACAACGATCACATAATCGCCGCAGTCAATGTGTGGTGTAAAGATCGGCTTATTCTTTCCTCTTAACACCTTTGCTACTTCAGAAGCCAAACGTCCTAATGTATATCCTGTAGCATCAACTACGTACCATTTTCTTTCAATTGTCGCTGGACTAGCCATAAAACTCTTCATTGGTTAACCTCCTGTTAATCTCAACCTTGTTATACATCTGGCATCCAACAGATGCCCGCTATATTCTGATAAATATGGGAAGTATTTATCAACCAAATGCTCATTCCGGGGCTTTGGATGAGCATTTTCTGGTAATGTCACAGTTTTATATTATATAATAACGGTTCCGGCATGTCAACTGTTTTATGCAGGATTTTTCGCTGTTTTCCATGTTTTTTAGGCAATAATTCAGCCATGCGGATCTCCCGCTGTCTTCCCCGTCTCTTCATATTCAATCGAAACCAGAGTAAGACCCTTTGCCGGAGCTGTTGGCCCTGCTGCGCTGCGGTCCCTTGCTTCCAGCATGGTTTCCACATCCTCCGGCTGCCTCTGCCCCATACCCACGCTTAAAAGGGTTCCGGCTATGATCCGCACCATATTGTACAGAAAGCCGCTTCCCTTCACACGGATCGTCACCATTCCCTCGCTGTCCCGCTCCGCCTGAACGCTGTATATGGTCCTGACCGTGTCCTTTACCTGAGTGCGCACATTGCAGAAGCTCTTGAAATCGTGCTCTCCCACAAGCCGGTCTGCCGCCTGCTGCATTTTTTCCATATCAAGTCCGGCATAGGTGAAATGGGCATACAGCCGCTCTGTGGGAAGCTCCACGGGGCGGTTCCATATCTTATATTCATACGTCTTTATACAGCTGCATCTTCGGGGATGCCAGTCTGCAGGCACCTCCTCGGAGGACTGTATCCGTATATCCTCAGGAAGGCGCTGGTTCAGCGCAAAGCTTACCTTATCCGCCGGCATCCGGTGGACCGTATCAAACACAGCCACGTTTCCTTTTGCATGGACCCCGGAATCCGTTCTGCTGGCTCCGATGACCTGGATGGGCTCTCCCAGAAGCTCTGTCAGCTTCTCATTCAGCACAGATTCGATTGTCACTGCCCCAGGCTGCAGCTGCCAGCCATGGTAGTTTGTTCCGTCATAGGCGACCACAAGCTTTACACGCTTCACCTTCTGCCTCCTTTAAATCATCTTACAAATAGTAACAGTTCAGACGGGGTATCTTCTTGCCCGGCTAGGCCGGCCAAGAAGCATCGGATTTCCCCGCCGTCTGAACTATTACTATAAATATACCCTGGCAGCGATCATAACCACAAAATACAGAGCCATCATCATATAGGCTTCGTGGTCTCTCTGCTTATACTGCAGGGGCTTCATCTTTGTCCGTCCCTCTCCGCCGCGGTAGCAGCGTGCCTCCATCGCCATAGCCAGATCCGTGGCCCTGCGGAAGGCGGAGATGAACAGCGGCACCAGAAGGGGCACCATGGCCTTTGCCTTCTGTATCAGATTTCCTGTCTCAAAATCAGCTCCACGGGCCATCTGAGCCTTCATGATCTTGTCTGTCTCCTCCACCAGGATAGGGATGAAGCGCAGAGCAATGGACATCATCATGGACACCTCATGGACCGGCACTCCCACTCTCTTTAAAAAGCCCAGGCCCTTTTCCAGGCCGTCTGTCAGCTGGTTTGGCGTGGTAGTCAGCGTCATAAGGGAGGAGCCGATCACCAGGTAGATCAGCCGGACACCCATAAAGCAGGCCATCCTTAAGCCCTCCACAGTGATCTTAAAAATCCAGAATTTGGCAATCACCTGTCCTCCTGTCAGAAACAGGTTAAAGCTGACACTGATAAGGAGCAGGATCACAATGGCCTTCAGCCCCCGCACGATGAACCGGAAGGGCACCTTTGTCAGCCTGATCACTGCTGCCAGCACAATGGTGGCCACCACATATCCCCAGATATTGTCCGCTATGAACAGGGAAATGATAAATACCATGGTACCGAACAGCTTTGTCCTGGGATCCAGACTGTGGACCACCGATTCCACCGGATAATATTGTCCCAACGTAATCTCTCTAAACATCTCAGTCCCCGCTCTTTTCTGCTTGTTTTTTCTGCCACAGCTTAAGGATCGCCTCCCTGGCCTCTCCTACGGTAGTGATATCGCTGTCAATATCTACACCCTTTTCCTTTAGTCCATGGACAACATAGGTGATTTGCGGCGCAGCCAGGCCAATTGTCTCCAGCTCCTTATAATGGCGGAAGACCTCTTTGGGCGTGCCATCAAATACCTTCTGCCCGTGGTTCATGACAATGAGCCGGCCGGCATATCTGGCCATATCCTCCATGCTGTGGGAAACCAGGATGATCGTAATCCCCTTTTCCTCGTGAAGGCGCTTGATCTGATCCAGTATCTCATCCCGCCCCCTGGGATCCAGCCCCGCTGTGGGCTCGTCCAGTATCAGCACCTCCGGTTCCATTGCCAGAACGCCTGCAATGGCTACGCGGCGCTTCTGTCCGCCTGACAGCTCAAAGGGAGACTGCTTATAATAGCTCTCATCCAGTCCCACCAGCTTCAGGGCTTCCATTGCCTTCTTCCTGGCATCCTCCTCGCCAAGGCCCTGGTTCTTTGGCCCAAAACACACATCTGTGAGCACATCGATCTCAAACAGCTGATGTTCCGGATACTGGAATACGAGACCCACCTTGCTGCGCAGGGCCCGCATATCATAGCCGTCCTCGTAGATATTTTCTCCATTATAATAGAGGGCTCCTGAGCTTGCCCTGATGAGCCCGTTTAAATGCTGGATCAGGGTGGATTTTCCAGAGCCCGTATGACCGATCAGGCCTACAAACTCCCCATCCCGGATCTCAAAATTCACATCAAATAATGCATGCTGTTCAAAGGCAGTTCCGCCTCCGTAAACAAAATTCAAATCAACTGCTTTTATCGACATCGTTTTCTCCCCGGCATTCTGCCTCACAGGCTGGCTGCCTGCATGCCTATTTTCCCAAGATCGGAAGCAGCTGGGAAAGCAGCTCCTCCCTGCTTAAAATGCCGTCGGTCAGAGGCATCCCTGCAGCCTTCAGCTCCCAGGCCAGCTCTGTCACCTGGGGCACATCCAGGCCATGGCTCTTTAACTCCTGGACCTGTGAGAAGATCTCCCTGGGCTTTCCATCCATAACGATCCGGCCGTCATCCATCACAATGATCCTGTCCGCATCAACTGCCTCTTCCATATAGTGAGTGATCAGAAGCACTGTGATCCCTTCCGCCCTGTTAAGCTCCCTGACCGTGCGGATGACCTCCTTACGTCCATTGGGATCCAGCATGGCAGTGGGCTCGTCCAATATAATACACTGGGGCTTCATGGCCATGACACCGGCGATGGCAACGCGCTGCTTCTGTCCTCCTGACAGCTTATTGGGCGACTGGAGGCGGTAGGCAGTCATTCCAACCGCCTTCAGGCTCTCATCCACCCTCTTCCATATATCCTCCGTGGGAACACCGATATTTTCAGGGCCAAAGCCCACATCCTCCTCTACCACATTTCCGATGATCTGGTTATCAGGGTTCTGGAACACCATTCCCGCCATTTTGCGCACATCCCATATGTGCCTCTCGTCCTTTGTGTCCATATCTCCCACCCAGATGGTTCCCTCTGTGGGAAGAAGAAGGCCGTTCACATGCTTTGCCAGGGTGGATTTCCCGGAGCCGTTGTGCCCCAGTACGGCAACGAAGTCCCCCTTCCGTATATCAAGGTCCACACCCTTTATGGCGCGCTTGACCTCCTCTATATTTTCTTCCTCATCCCGTCTGACATACTCGTACACCAGCCGGGCCGCTTTTACGATTCCCATTCATTTTCCCTCAAAATCCGTGTCTCTGCTTCGATTTTCAATTTTAGTTGATATCATACCATAAGTCAAGTACCGGGGAAGGTAAAAACGCCAAAGGTTGTTTACGTTCCGTTAAGTAAAATCCTTTTTTATCCAAAAAAGAAGCCCGCTTGCACAGGCTTCTGATAATACTTCAGCTATTTTCTATTAATGCACCCAGATGCCATTTGCATCCAGCACAAATCCGCTGATAGAGGTATTCACTGCCTTTGAGCCGTCTCCCGGATAGAAGTAATAGTAATTGCCTTCCACCTGCTGCCAGCCCTCAGCCATGACACCGGATTCATTGATAAAATAGGTCTTTCCGTTTACAGTCAGCCAGCAGTTCTTGATCATGGCTCCCTCCGGTCCGTTGGCATTGGGATTTAGGTAGTACCAGAGTCCGGCTGACTGGATCCAGCCAGTTTTCATGTCACCGCTGCTGCCAAGATAGTACCAGTTGCCATTGCTCTGCTGCCAGCCAGTAAGCATCTTTCCGGCAGAATCAAAGAAATACCATTTGTCATTCCATTTAAGCCAGCCGGCCTTCTGATAGTTTCCGTCCGGATAACGGAAGTACCAGGTATTTCCCTCCTGGCGCCAGCCCACATCTGTAGTGCCGCCGCTGGGTGTGCTGCCATTGCTGTTATCCTGTCCGGAGCCGTCAGATACCTCGTTCTCGTCAATATACTGGTCATCTGATTCTACCCATTCGCTCTTTTTGCCAATATCATCGCTGTCATTGGGGTTTGGTACCGTCCTGACCTTAAAGGTGTAGTCTCCTTCCTTTGTCATGTAGGGATAGAAATTGTAGGAGGTTCCCTTATAGGCCTCCAGCTTCTTCACAGTGCTGTTGCCCCTGTAAAGGTATACATCAAAGTATCCTGAACTGTCATCTCCCTCATCCCAGGTGGCCCTGCCCTTGCTGTTGCTCCATTCCAGGTCCTCCGGCTCACTGTAGGTTCCCTTGATCGGCTTTGTCTTGATCACGACCTTCAGCTGCTCTCCCTTCCTGGAGGCTGATACAAAGGTTCCGCCGCTGACGCTGACGCTGCTGGAGCTGTAGCTGCTGCGGAAACGGTACTCCTTGGCCCCTGAGGTATCCGGGTCAAGATAGATCTCGATCTTTGGCGTATCGCCAATGCCTACCTCCTTGTCTGTGGCCCATTGGGCAGATTCAATGGAGTATTTGTTTCCGCTGGTATAAACATAGGTACCACTTCCGCTGCCATTGCCAATGCTGATATCGTCTCCGTCATCTATCTCGTCTCCTGCCTCCAGCTCCACATTGACCTTGATCGATATACTGCTGATATACGTATAATCTGCCGCCAATGCACTGAGGGGCATGGAAGCTACCAGCATTCCTGCTGCCAGTATCATACATAACCATCTGCTGCCTTTTCTCATAATGCCTTAACCTCCTCAAAAGGGTACACCCCTGTGTTCTCTTTTATGCTTCTATTATAGCCCCTATTATCGTTTTGCGTCAACTTACGATATTCTTTCGATAATTTCTCATTTCATGGGAAAATATTTTCAAAATAAATAAGGATCCTGCCGGCCGGACTTTTTGTTGCAAAAAAAGCTGCGGATATGTATAACCATATCCGCAGCCGCCTGCATAACTATATTCGGATTAGATTAACTCAATCAGAACTTCCATTGCAGCATCGCCCTTACGGGGACCGATCTTAACGATTCTGGTGTAGCCGCCGTTGCGGTTTGCGTACTTAGGAGCAACCTCGTCAAACAGCTTTGCAACCAGATCTACAGACTTTGTGTTCTTCTTTCTGCCAGCTGCAGCAGTCGGAACCTCGGTAACTCCGTAGAGAACCTTTAACATCTGTCTTCTAGCGTGAAGTCTGGAAGGCATATCCTTCTTGATCTCCTTCTCTACCTCATCGTAAACAGTAACCTTCTTGCCGTTTACAACTTCCTTTACGCGCTTGCCGTCCTTGTCCTTGCGGGCAACCTTAGCAGTAACCTTAACAGTCTCGTAGTTATCCTTTTCCTTCACAGCCATAGCAATGATGCCCTCAGCTACCTTACGGATCTCTTTTGCTCTGGTCTCAGTGGTTTTGATGTGGCCATGGTATAACAGTGCTGTTACCTGGCTTCTGATCATAGCCTTTCTCTGGTCGGAAGTTCTTCCTAATTTTCTGTATCCTGCCATTTTCTAATTCCTCCATATCTGTGGAACACCGCAGCTCATGCATCATTGGTCTTACTGGCCCGGCATTTTCTCCCACTCCTTCATTGGCGCCCATAGCCATGCATCATTGGTCTTACTGGCTGTGGGATATATCTATGCGATTAAGCTTCGTCGCTGGGGTTCAGCTGTAAGCCTAATTCCTTTAACTTAGCCAGCACTTCCTCTAAGGACTTGCGGCCCAGGTTACGAACCTTCATCATATCCTCAGAAGTTCTGTTGCACAGCTCTTCTACGGTATTGATACCGGCTCTCTTTAAGCAGTTGTAAGAACGAACAGACAGCTCCAGCTCGTCAATGTTCATCTCAAGCACTTTTTCCTTCTCGTTGTCTTCCTTCTCTACCATGATCTCTGCAGTCTTGGCATTCTCGGAAAGATCAATAAACAGGTTCAGATGCTCGCTCAATACCTTTGCAGCCAGGCTCACTGCTTCATCCGGAGCCAGGGTGCCGTTGGTATAGATCTCCAGGGTCAGCTTGTCATAGTCTGTCTGCTGTCCAACACGTGTATTGGCAACTGCCATGTTCACGCGCTCTACCGGAGTATAGATGGAATCAACTGCAATTACGCCGATGGGAAGATCGTCGTTCTTGTTCTTGTCAGCGCTGATATAACCGCGGCCTTTGGTGATCGTAAGCTCCATATAGAACTTGCTGTCTGCGCCGCCGCTCAAGGTAGCGATCACCTGCTCCGGGTTCATGATCTCGATATCGGAATCAGCCTGGATATCAGCAGCTGTGATCACGCCTTCGCCTTCAAATTCAATGTATGCAACTTTGGGCTCATCGGTATCGCTGTTGTTCTTGATTGCTAAACTTTTGATGTTCATAATGATCTCAGTTACATCTTCCTTTACGCCTGGAATCGAACTGAACTCATGCAAAACGCCATCGATTTTTACCTGACTCACTGCGGCTCCGGGTAAGGAAGAAAGCATGATTCTTCTTAAGGAATTGCCCAGTGTAGTACCGTAACCTCTCTCAAGTGGTTCAACTACAAACTTGCCGTATCTCTTGTCTTCTGAAATCTCTGCAATTTCAATGTTTGGTTTTTCAAAATCGAACACTATAGCCCCTCCTTTTTGGGTTCTGTCAAATCTTGAGGGATGAAAGTACGCCTGTCCTAATCAAGAACAGGCATACCTTACAAAATTCATAAGCCAGCGGATTATTTGGAGTACAACTCAACGATAAGCATTTCGTTTACTGGAACATCAATCTCGTCTCTGGTTGGCAGCTCTTTTACAGTGCCGCGCAGGTTCTCCTGGTCAGCCTCCAGCCATGCTGGGATCATACGGCCTCCGGTTACTTCCAGGATATCTTTGTATCTCTGAGCAGATTTATACTTCTCTTTGATCTCAACTACGTCTCCAGCCTTTACCTGGTAGGATGGAATGTTGACCGGCTTGCCGTTTACAAGAACGTGCTTGTGGTCAACGATCTGTCTGGTCTCCTTACGTGTACGGCCAAAGCCCATGCGGAACAGTACATTGTCCAGTCTGCACTCAAGCAGGATCATCAGGTTGGTACCAACCATACCATTCATCTTGGATGCCTTTGCATAGTAGTTACGGAAAGGCTTCTCTAATACGCCATAGATGAATTTCGCTTTCTGCTTTTCTCTCAGCTGCATGCCGTATTCGCTTAACTTCTTGTTTGCTCTTTTAGATTCTCTGTTGGACTTTTTATCAATTCCTAAATAGATCGGATCCAGTCCGAGGGATCTGCATCTTTTAAGAACAGGAACTCTATCTACTGCCACTTTTATTACCTCCTAATAAAAATAAATCAGACTCTTCTACGCTTTGGTGGACGGCATCCGTTGTGAGGAACTGGTGTTACGTCCTTGATGCTTGTTACTTCCAGACCGCATGCCTGAAGGGCACGGATAGCGGCCTCACGTCCTGAACCAGGACCCTTAACCATAACGTCTACGGATTTTAAGCCATGTACAAGAGCTGCTTTTGTAGCAGTTTCTGCTGCCATCTGAGCTGCATAAGGAGTAGATTTCCTTGAACCTCTAAATCCCAGACCACCGGCACTTGCCCATGATAATGCGTTTCCCTGTGCATCCGTTAATGTAACGATTGTGTTGTTAAAGGATGACTGGATATGTGCCTGTCCGCGTTCAACGTTTTTCTTTACACGCTTTTTTGTCACTTTTTTTGCTGCAGTGGACACTTTTTTAGCCATTTTAAACTAACCTACTTTCTCATTGATTATGAATTCGTTCTTCCTGTTTTTAAAACATACAAATCCGAATTCGGTTACGTTGTTGCTTTGATTAATGAAGTTCTTTTCCCTGCCGGTCAAAGAACAGCTTTCACACCTGCAATGATGATACATCCTCGCGCTGCTCGGAGTATCCGCTTTCACACTAGGCCCGAAAAAATCTCGCCAAGTGTTCAATGCGTCACTAAGTGTTCAATGCTTACTTTTTCTTATTAGCTACAGTCTTTCTCGGACCCTTGCAGGTTCTGGCGTTGGTCTTTGTCTTCTGTCCGCGAACCGGCAGGCTCTTTCTGTGACGGATTCCTCTGTAGCATCCGATTTCCTGAAGTCTCTTGATGTTCATAGCGATCTCTCTGCGCAGATCACCTTCAACAACCTGAGTGTCAGCAATGATGGTAGCCAGCTTCTTTACCTCATCATCGGTTAAATCCTTAACGCGAGTGTCTGGGTTTACGCCAGCTTCTGCCAAGATGCGGTTGGAGCTTGCTCTACCAATTCCGTAGATGTAAGTAAGACCGATCTCAACACGTTTTTCTCTTGGTAAGTCAACACCTGAAATACGAGCCATGTGTGTAGTACACCTCCTAATTTTAATTAACCTTGTCTCTGTTTATGCTTTGGATTTTCGCAAATTACTCTGATACTGCCTTTTCTCTTTATGATCTTGCACTTTTCGCAGATCGGCTTTACGGATGATCTAACCTTCACAGTAATTCTCCTTTCTATAGACCAACAAAGTTGCTAAAGCATTATACCAAAATTTTTCAACAAATGCAAGCACTTTTTTTGTCTATTTTTGTATTTTGAAGTTCTTCTCCCTACTGATCCTGAGTACGGGAAACCCGAACTCCGCCTGGGGCTGCGTTTGGGTAGCGCTTCGCTTATTTATCTCTCCAGATGATCCTTCCCTTGGACAGATCATAGGGTGATAACTCAATTGTAACCTTATCTCCCGGCAGGATGCGGATGTAGTTCATACGGAGCTTTCCGCTGATATGTGCCAGAACCTGATGGCCGTTCTCCAACTCTACCTGGAACATGGCGTTTGGTAATTTTTCTACTACGGTTCCCTCAATTTCAATAACGTCTGCTTTGGACATTCTCGTTTTCCCTCCTACTGCTGCATTGGGCACTTAGCGCCTGTATTTTCAGCGCTGAAGTTTTCTGTTTTGGATGCGGATGAAATGAATGATCTCTTCATTTCCCACCGCTTCGCCCTGTGTGAGCTTCTTCCTTATGGTTTCATCGTGTTCATCTATAAGCTGTAAGTGTTTTTTGTTCTTGCGTTTCTGCTTTTCCAGGGGATGCTTTCTGCCGTCTGACAGAAAAGCATATTCCCCCCGGACGCTGATTATGATATACAGTTCATCTTTGTCGTGACCTGCAAGACTTCTTACCAGGCCGGCTTCCCTAAACTCTACCATACGTCCCACCTTACGCTACAGCGACAAAATCTCAGGTTCCCCATCCGTGATCAGGATGGTGTTTTCATAATGAGATGCCAGTGAGCCGTCCTCTGTTACTACGGTCCAGCCGTCATCCATCCATGCCACATCATAGCGTCCTGCAGTAATCATGGGCTCGATCGCCAGGGTCATCCCGGCTGCAAGGCGGATGCCTTTGCGGTGCTGCGAAAAATTCGGTATCTCAGGATCCTCATGCATATTGGTTCCGATTCCATGGCCTACCAGGTCGCGGACCACGCCGTAGCCAAAGCTCTCTGCATAAGCCTGGATGGCTTTGGAAATATCATTGAGATGATTGCCTGCTTTTGCGTACTTTATACCCTCAAAAAAGCTCTGCTGTGTTACCTCCACCAGCTTTCTGGCTTCCGGGCTTACCTCGCCGATCATATGAGTGCGGGCTGCATCTGACTGATAGCCCTTCCATATAACGCCTGTATCCAAGCTGACGATATCCCCCTCCTGCAGATAACGGTGCTTATTCGGGATCCCATGGACCACCTCGTCATTGATAGATACGCACACGGAAGCAGGATATCCTTCATAATTTAAAAAGGAAGGAATGCAGCCATGACTGCGGATCATATCCTCGCAGATGCGGTCGATCTCTTTTGTAGACATTCCCGGCTTCAGGATCTTTCCCAGTTCCTCATGGACCTTAGCAAGGATCCTGCCGGCTTCTCTCATTAATTCAATTTCCCGTTCGGATTTAATTGTTACCATTCTCTATGCTCCTAAAATTTTAACGATATCCTGGAAAACCTCTTCCATATCCTTTGTCCCGTCTACCTCAGCCAGCACTCCTGCCTTCTGGTAGTAGTCGATCAGAGGCTGTGTCTGCTCGTGATATACGCTCAGACGCTTTTTCACGGTCTCAGGCTTATCATCATCCCTCAGTACCAGCTGCTGGCCACAGGTGTCGCATACACCCTCCGCCTTTGGCGCATTGTAAACAATATGGTAGGTAGCACCGCAGGACAGGCATGCACGGCGGCCGGACATACGGTTTATGATGTTGTCATCAGGTACATCCACATTTACGGCATAATCGATCGCTTCTCCCATCTCTGCCAGAGCCTTTGTCAGGCTCTCTGCCTGTGGGATCGTGCGTGGGAATCCATCCAGTACATAACCATTTTCACAATCAGCCTCATGGATGCGGTCAAGCAGCATGCCGATGGTGATCTCATCCGGAACCAGGCCGCCTGCATCCATAAAGGATTTGGCCTTCATACCCAGCTCTGTGCCATTTTTAATGTTTGCGCGGAAAATATCTCCGGTGGAAATATGAGGTATCTGATACTTTGCTGCAATTTTTTTAGCCTGAGTGCCTTTGCCGGCGCCCGGTGCACCTAACATGATAATCTTCATGAAACCAGCTCTCCTCTCAATCATGACTCTTTATGTATCGTCAGTGGTTCTCCTATAACGCAAGCAATCCGCCCTTGTGGAATACCACAAAGGCAGATTGACTGAAAAACTTTGATGTTAATCGTTCAAAAATCCCTTATAATAACGCACAAGCATCTGAGATTCTACTGCTTTGATTGTCTCAAGCACAACGCCCACGATAATGATCAGGGAGGTTCCGGAGAATGAAATATGCCCCACATCCAGAAGACCGGATGCAAGGATCGGAACAACTGCAATCACGATCAGGCCAACTGCGCCGATAAAAACAATATAGTTTAAAATCTTATTTAAATAGTCGCTGGTAGGCTTACCAGGACGAATACCCGGGATGAAGCCGCCCTGCTTCTTCATGTTGTTTGCAACCTCTAACGGATTAAAGGTAATGGATGTATAGAAGTATGCAAACACGATCAGCAGTGCAATGTAGATCACCAGGCCGATTGAATATACAGGCTGCTCTGGTCTGCACCAGGAGCTTGAGTTAAGCATCATCAGAATCTTGCCGCCGATGGAATTATAGTCCACAGTAAAGAACTGTGCGATCACCACCGGGAAGGACATGATGGAAGACGCAAAGATAACGGGCATAACGCCTGCCGTATTAATCTTTAACGGAATGCTGGAAGCCTGTCCTCCAACCATCTTACGGCCAACCATCTTCTTTGAATACTGTACAGGAATCCTTCTTTCCGCATCGTTTAAAACGATTACGAATACTACCATAGCCAGGATGACCAGGGCAATCAGAACAAAGGCAATTGCCATTGCAGCAACAGACTGTCCGAAGATGAAGCGGTAATAAAGGCTTCTCACGTCATTCGGAACGCTGGACAGAATGTTAAACAGAAGCACGATGGAGATACCGTTTCCTACACCCTTCTCTGTGATCTGCTCACCAATCCACATAAGCAGTGCGCTTCCTGTTGTCATGGTAACAACAGCTACAATGATGTTCCACACGTTATAGTCAAGGAGAAGTCCCTGACGGCCAAAACCAATGGCCATGGCGCTGGACTCAAGGAGTGCCAGGGCAACGGTGGTGTATCGGGTGTATTCCTGAATCTTCTTTCTTCCGTCCTCACCATCCTTCTGCAGCTCTTCCAGTTTTGGAATCGCAATCGTCAGCAGCTGGATGATAATGGAGGATGTGATGTAAGGCGTAATGCTCAGAGCAAAGATGGACATGGATGAAAAGGATCCACCTGTCATTGCATTAAAGAAGCCAAACACATCGGTTGTCTGCTTTTCAAACCACTCAGCGAAGAATGTGGTCTTGATTCCCGGAATCGGCAGCTGGCAGCCAAAACGGATGACTACCAGCATCATAAAGGTATAGAGGATCTTACTGCGAAGCTCTTTTACCTTAAATGCATTCCTGATCGATTTAAACATTAGATCACCTCGCAGGTTCCACCTAAAGCTTCGATTTTAGATTTTGCACCTTCACTGAATGCATTAACCTTAACGGTCAGCTTTTTGGTTAATTCTCCATTTCCAAGGATCTTTACACCATCTCTTGGATTCTTAACGATTCCAGCCTCGATCAATGTCTCAACTGTAACAACTGCATCGTTATCGAATCTTTCCAGTGCGCTTACGTTAATACCAACAATGGTCTTAGAGTTCATATTGGTGAAACCACGCTTTGGCAGACGTCTGTATAAAGGCATCTGTCCGCCTTCAAAACCAGGTCTCGGAGCTCCGGAACGAGCCTTCTGGCCCTTATGTCCCTTGCCGGCTGTCTTGCCGTTACCTGAACCATGGCCGCGGCCTCTTCTAAAATTATCGCTATGCTTTGAACCTGCAGCAGGCTGTAAATTTGACAATTCCATGACTGCACCTCCTTACTTTATCTGATTAGATTTCTTCCACTTTTACTAAATGTCTTACGCTCTGAATCATGCCTCTGACAGCGCCATTATCTGGCATCTCAACTGTCTTGTGCATCTTGGAGAGTCCGAGAGCCTCAACAGTTGCTTTCTGCTTTGGAACAGCACCGATAGGGGACTTGACCAGTGTGATCTTTAATTTCTCTGCCATGTCTTTCTCCTCCTATTAGCCCACGATTTCTTCAACAGATTTACCGCGAAGTCTTGCATACTCCTCTGGTGTCTTTAAGGAAGTAAGACCTGCAAGTGTTGCCAGAACTACGTTTGTCTTGTTGTTGGAACCTAAAGATTTTGTACGGATGTTCTTGATTCCTGCCATCTCCAGTACGGAACGTGCCGGACCGCCAGCGATAACACCAGTACCTTCAGGAGCTCTCTTTAACAGAACAGCTGCGCTTCCGAACTTACCGATAAAATCATGTGGGATGCTCTTATTCTCATCAACCGGAATCTCTACCAGATTCTTGATTGCTGCTTCTTTTCCTTTGCGGATTGCTTCCGGAACCTCGCCGGCCTTTCCTAAACCTGCGCCAACGTGGCCGTTGCCGTCACCTACTACTACCAGAGCGGAAAATCTCATGGTACGTCCACCTTTAACAGTCTTGGATACTCTCTTGATAGCCACTACCTTGTCATTCAGCTCCATCTGACTGGCATCAATAATTGTACGCTTCATGCTTGTTCTCCTCTCTATTAGAATTCCAGACCAGCTTCTCTAGCTGCATCTGCTAATGCCTGAATCTTGCCCTGATATATAAAGCCGCCTCTATCGAAGACTACTTCCTTGATGCCTTTTTCAAGGGCTCTCTTTGCAATAACTGTACCTACATATGCTGCAGCTGCCTTGTCGTTTGTCTTCTCCAGTTCAGCCTTAACCTCTTTCTCAACTGTGGAAGCAGCAACTAATGTGTTACCAACCGTATCGTCGATAATTTGAGCATACATATGATTATTACTTCTAAACACTGCCAGACGCGGTCTCTCTGCTGTACCAGAAAAACGGTTACGAATTCTGTTGTGCTTCTTTACGCGAATTTCGCTTCTTGACTGCTTGTTAACCATTTTTACACTCTCCTTAATTATTTCTTACCAGTCTTACCAACCTTACGTCTGATAACCTCGTCAGCATACTTGATACCTTTGCCCTTATACGGCTCAGGTCTTCTCTTGTCTCTGATTTCAGCAGCGTACTGGCCAACTTTTTCTTTACTGATACCTTTTACGATGATCTTGTTCTGTCCGTCGCAAACAGTCTCGATGCCCTCAGGATCTTCCATCTCTACCGGATGGGAGTAGCCCAGGTTCAGGGTCAGCTTCTTGCCCTGCTTTGCAGCCCTGTAACCAACACCGTTTACTTCCAGAACCTTCTCATAACCCTGAGTAACACCATGGATCATGTTGTTGATCAGAGTTCTTGTCAGACCATGTAAGGACTTCATCCTCTTTAAATCGTTTGGTCTTGTTACGATAATATGGCCATCCTTCTCTTCGATGGTCAGCTCTGCTGAGAGTTCTCTCTCTAATGTTCCCTTTGGACCTTTTACAGTCACTTTGTTTCCTTCTGCGATTGTAACAGTTACACCTGCCGGGATCGCAACTGGCATTCTACCGATACGTGACATGCCTTTAACCTCCTACTTAGATTCTCGGAGAAGACTTCTGCGTCCTCTCTGTTTTCAGTTGCATTGAGCACTTAGCTCCTGTATTTTAGGAGCTTACGCGCAAAAGCACTTCGCGATACTCAGCGAGGTCTTTTCGAGCTTAGTATCGCCGAAGTATCCTTTTACCAAACAAATGCTAATACTTCTCCGCCAACGCCCAGCTTACGTGCTTCCTTATCGGTGATCACGCCCTGATTGGTGGAAATGATTGCGGTGCCAAGGCCGCCCAGTACCTTCGGAAGCTCTTCCTTGTTTGCGTATACACGCAGACCAGGCTTAGAAATTCTCTTAATACCGGAGATAATCTTCTCGTTCTTGTCCTTGCCGTACTTTAAGGTGATTCTGATGGTGCTGAAGCCACCGTCCTCAACGATATCGTACTTTGCAATATAACCCTCGTCTAACAGGATGTTGGCGATAGCCAGTTTCATCTTAGATGAAGGTACATCTACTGTATCATGCTTTGCAGTGTTTGCATTACGGATTCTTGTAAGCATATCTGCAATGGGATCGCTCATTGTCATTTTAAATTGCCTCCTTCTATATAAATTTTTCTCTCTGTTCGCTCAACTAGGCTCGTGAGAAACCTCGCCAAGGTTCGCGAACGGCTTTCGCACTAGGTTCGTGAAAAACCTCACCAAGTGCCGGGTGCCTACCAGCTTGCCTTCTTGACGCCCGGAATCTGACCCTTATAAGCCAATTCACGGAAGCAAATTCTGCAGATACCGTACTTTCTTAAATAAGCATGTGGACGGCCACAGATTCTGCAGCGGTTATACTCTCTGGTAGAGAATTTAGCAGGACGCTGCTGTTTAATCTTCATTGAAGTCTTAGCCATGAAAGTTTCCTCCTAACTATTTTGCAAAGGGCATGTTGAATAATGTCAAAAGTTCACGAGCTTCCTCGTCCGTCTTAGCGGTGGTAACGAAGATGATGTCCATACCTCTTACCTTGTCAACTTTATCGTACTCAATCTCAGGGAAGATCAGCTGCTCTTTGATACCAAGTGCATAGTTTCCTCTGCCATCAAATGCGTTAGGATTGACGCCTCTAAAGTCACGTACACGTGGCAGTGCCAGGTTTACCAGACGGTCTAAGAACTCATACATTCTCTCGCCGCGCAGTGTTACCTTACAGCCGATTGCCATACCTTCACGGATCTTGAAGTTTGCAACAGACTTCTTAGCCTTTGTGGTAACTGCCTTCTGACCGGAGATGATTTCCAGATCTCTTACAGCAGAATCCAGAACCTTGGCATTTTCCTTTGCTTCGCCTACGCCCATGTTGATAACGATCTTGTCAAGCTTCGGCACCTGCATTACGTTTTTATATCCAAATTTCTTCATCAGAGCGTCTACCATCTCGTTCTGATACTGTTCTTTTAATCTAGCCAACGTTTATTCCTCCTCTCCTGAATTAATCGATCACCTTGCCGGTCTTCTTTGCTACGCGGACCTTCTTGCCGTCCTTCACCTCGAAGCCAACTCTGGTTGCCTTGCCGTCTACTACCAGCATTACATTGGAGATATCAATAGGAGCTTCCTGGTTAATGATGCCACCCTGTGGGTTGCCAGGAGTCTGCTTTGTATGCTTTGTGATCATATTGCAGCCCTGAACCAGAACCTTGTTCTTCTTTGTGTCAACAGAGATTACCTTACCCTGCTTATCTTTATCTTTACCTGCGATTACAACTACTAAATCGTCTTTTTTGATTTTATGCACAGTGGACACCCCCTTATAATACTTCTGGAGCTAAGGAGACAATCTTCATGAACTGTTTGTCTCTTAATTCTCTTGCTACCGGTCCAAAGATACGAGTTCCTCTTGGAGTCTTGTCATCCTTAATAATTACTGCTGCGTTCTCATCAAACTTGATGTAGGAACCATCTTTACGGCGCACGCCCTTAACGGAACGTACTACTACAGCCTTCACAACATCGCCCTTCTTTACAACACCACCTGGTGTTGCATCTTTAACGGAAGCAACGATGACATCGCCGATATTTGCATATCTTCTGGTTGAACCACCTAATACGCGGATGCAGAGAAGTTCTTTTGCACCGGTATTGTCGGCAACCTTAAGTCTTGTTTCCTGCTGAACCATACCTGTTACTCCTTCCTGTTAGTTTCGCTTATCTTGCTTTCTCGATAATCTCAACAAGTCTCCATCTCTTATCCTTGGACAGTGGTCTTGTTTCCATTACTTTTACTGTATCACCGATGCCACACTCATTCTTCTCGTCATGAGCTTTTAACTTAACGGTTTTCTTAACGATCTTACCGATCATTGGGTGTTTGATGTGATCCTCGATAGCTACAACAATGGTCTTATCCATCTTGTTGCTGATCACTTTACCGGTACGGGTTTTTCTTAAATTTCTTTCCACGGTAAGTTCTCCTTTCATTAAGCATTAGCCTTCTCAGTGATAACAGTCTGGATCCTGGCAATATTCTTACGAACTTCCTTAATTCTGGAGGTGTTATCTAACTGATTGGTCGCATTCTGGAATCTTAAATTGAACAGTTCCTTCTTCGCAGCTACTAACTCATTATTCAGCTCGGATGCTGATTTCGCCTTTAATTCTTCTACAAATTTATTCGTTTTCACTGTTATCACCGCCTTCTAAATCTGCTTTAGAAACAATCTTACACTTGCAGGGCAGCTTGTGCATTGCAAGACGAAGTGCTTCTCTGGCTGTTTCCTCTGGTACACCAGCGATCTCAAATAATACGCGGCCTGGCTTTACAACTGCTACCCAGTACTCCAGAGCGCCCTTACCGGAACCCATACGGGTTTCTGCTGGCTTTGCTGTTACAGGCTTATCGGGGAAGATCTTGATCCAAACCTTACCGCCACGCTTGATGTAACGTGTCATGGCAACACGGGCTGCCTCGATCTGGTTTGACTTGATCCAGCACGGCTCGGTAGATACCAGACCGTACTCACCATTTGAAATTGTATTTCCTCTCAGCGCCTTGCCGGCCATGGAACCACGGAACTGTTTGCGGCGCTTTACTCTCTTAGGCATTAACATTATTTATCGCTCCCTTCCTTGTTTCCTTTAGTAGGAAGTACCTCGCCTTTGTAGATCCACACCTTAACGCCCAGCTTGCCGTAGGTGGTATCTGCCTCAGCGAAACCATAGTCAATATCTGCTCTTAATGTCTGAAGCGGGATAGTACCCTCGCTGTAGAACTCTGTACGTGCAATATCAGCACCGCCCAGACGGCCTCCAACAGCGGTCTTGATACCCTTAACGCCAGCCTTCATGGTTCTGCCCATGGTGGACTTCATAGCGCGGCGGAAGGAAACGCGGTTCTCCAGCTGCTGTGCAATGGACTCTGCAACCAGCTGAGCATCTCTGTCAGGACGCTTGATCTCCTTGATATCTACGAAGAGCTTCTTGGAGGTCAGCTTCTGAACCTCTGCTTTTAACTTCTCGATCTCAGCGCCGCCCTTGCCGATCACAACGCCTGGCTTAGCAGTGTAGATGATAACCTTTACTCTGTCAGATGCGCGCTCGATCTCGATCTTGGAAACGCCGGCACTGTATAATCTCTTTTTCAGGAACTTTCTGATATTGTAATCTTCAACCAGGCAGTCTGCAAAATCAGCTTCTGCATACCATCTGGAATCCCAGTCTTTAATAACACCGACTCTTAAGCCGTGTGGATTAACTTTCTGTCCCATATTTGCCTCCTATCTTTCATTCAGAACAACAGTGATGTGGCTCATTCTCTTCTCGATCCTGTAAGCACGTCCCTGGGCTCTCGGTCTAACTCTCTTCATAGTTGGTCCCTGGTTTGCGTAGCACTCCTCTACGTAAAGCTTAGCGGGATCCATGTTGTTATTGTTCTCAGCGTTTGCTGCTGCTGATTCCAGTAACTTCTTGATTAAGCTGGAAGCATATCTTGGGTTATAGGTTACAATACCTAATGCTGTCTGTAAATCTTTGCCTCTGATGGCATCTAATACGAAGCAAGCCTTCTGGACAGATACTCTAGCGTAAGACAGTGTTGCGCTTGGCCTTGTGTCCTTCTGGGCATTTCTCTCTCTCTTGATTTGGGATCTATGTCCTTTTGCCATTGCTAAAACCTCCTTTCAATTTGCCGTGGATTACTTTCTAACGCCGGACTTCTTCTCGTCTTTACCGTGGCCTCTGTAGGTTCTGGTTGCTACGAACTCACCCAGCTTGTGTCCTACCATATCTTCGGTAACGTATACCGGAACGTGTTTTCTACCGTCATGAACTGCGATTGTATGACCAACAAACTGTGGGAAGATTGTAGAACGGCGGGACCAGGTCTTGATTACCTGCTTCTGTCCTGCTGCATTCATAGCGTCTACTTTCTTTAACAGATGTGCATCTGCAAATGGTCCTTTTTTCAGTGAACGAGCCATGTGTTCTTAACCTCCTTTAATTATTTGATGGTTTTGCCATCACGTCTTCTTACGATCAACTTGTTAGACTGCTTGTTTTTCTTTCTGGTCTTCAGACCCAGAGCTGGCTTGCCCCATGGAGTAGAAGGACCTGGACGGCCGATACCGCACTTTCCTTCACCACCACCGTGTGGATGGTCGTTGGGGTTCATTACAGAACCGCGTACTGTTGGGCGGATACCCATGTGACGCTTTCTACCAGCCTTACCAATGTTGATCAGGGAGTGTTCGCCATTGCCAACAACACCGATGGTTGCGCGGCAGATGATCGGAACCATTCTCATTTCACCGGAAGGTAAACGTAAGGTTGCATATTTGCCCTCTTTCGCCATAAGCTGAGCAGAGTTACCAGCAGAACGAACCAGCTGGCCGCCCTTACCAGGATATAACTCAATGTTGTGTACCTGAGTACCAACTGGAACGTGGAACAGCGGCATGCAGTTACCGATCTTAGCCTCTGCATTGTCACCGCTCATAACCTTCATTCCATCGGTTAAGCCCTGAGGAGCGAGGATATAGGATTTTGTACCGTCTGCATAGCAGATCAGTGCAATATTTGCGGATCTGTTTGGATCGTACTCGATACCGATAACGGTTGCCGGGATACCATCCTTGCTGTTTCTCTTGAAATCAACGATTCTATATTTTCTTCTGCTGCCGCCGCCTCTGTGACGAACAGTGATCTTACCCTGATTGTTACGACCTGCATTCTTATCAAGAGATACTACCAAAGACTTCTCTGGAGTTGTCTTGGTGATTTCCTTGAAATCAGAGCCGGTCATATGTCTTCTGGAAGGTGTATAAGCAGTATACTTCTTAATTCCCATGACATTTTACTCCTTTTCTTTTTCTTCTCACGGTATGCTCTGCGTGATACCGTATAAGTTCTCCGGCCGGAATGGTTTCCGGCGGGTTGTATTTGTTATGCAGGTTTTATCCTGCCACAACACGTCCGCTCAACTAAGCTCGAAAAGACCTCGCCAAGTTTCGGGACGGGCGTTCGCACTAAGCTCGAAAAGACCTTGCTAAATGCTCACAGCCCCTGGAAGATCTCGATCTCTTTGCTGTCCTCAGTCAGCTTTACGATCGCTTTCTTGGAAGCAGCTGTCTTGCCGAAGGTCATTCCTCTTCTCTTGGTCTTGCCTTCGCAGTTCATGGTGTTCACAGACTCAACCTTGGTGCCCGGGAACATCTTCTCAACAGCCTCTTTGATCATAGACTTGTTAGCGTCTACGTGTACCATGAAAGTATACTTCCTGTCACCCATAGCATTCATGCTCTTCTCGGTGATAACTGGTTTTAAAATGACGTCATAGTATCTGATATCTGCCATTATGCGTACACCTCCTCAATGGATGCAACAGCTGCCTTTGTAGCAACAACTGTATTGTACTTCAGAATGTCGTATACGTTGATGGTTCCTACCATAGCAGTCTTGATGTCTGCAATGTTCCTTGCGGAAAGAACGGTGTTCTGATCGTTATCAGCCAGAACAACCAGAGCCTTCTCAACCTTCAGGTTGTTCATTACATTCTTGAAGTTCTTTGTCTTGATCTCTTCAAACTTCAGCTCATCAACTACGATGAACTTATTCTCCTGAACACGGCTTGTGAGTGCAGACTTGAGAGCAGCCCTCTTCTCCTTCTTGTTCAGTGTGATCGTGTAATCTCTTGGTGTGGGAGCGAATACTACGCCGCCGCCCTTCCACTGGGGAGCTCTGGTTGAACCCTGTCTTGCATGACCGGTTCCCTTCTGTCTCCAGGGCTTTCTGCCGCCGCCGGAAACCTCAGAACGTGTCTTTGCTTTCTGTGTTCCCTGACGCTTATTAGCAAGCTGTGCAACAACTGCAAGATGTACCAGGTGCTCGTTTACTTCTACACCGAACACGGCATCGTTCAGTTCTAATGTGCCAACTTCTTTACCTTCCATATTGTAAACAGATACGTTTGCCATCTGTGTGTTCCTCCTTTCCTATAAAAGCTTACCTCTCAACCTTAACGGTCTCTCTGACTGTTACCAGGCTCTTCTTTGGTCCTGGCACTGCGCCCTTAACCAGAATCAGGTTATTCTCGGCGTCAACCTTAACTACTGACAGGTTCTGTACAGTTACCTGCACGCGGCCCATCTGTCCAGGCATTCCCTTGCCCTTGAATACGCGGCCTGGTGTGGTAGCGGAACCGTTAGAACCCTGATGGCGATGGAACTTGGAACCATGAGCCATAGGTCCTCTGTGCTGTCCATGTCTCTTGATTGCGCCCTGGAAGCCTTTACCTTTGGAAATAGCGGTTGCATCGATCTTGTCGCCTGCTGCGAAGATGTCAGCCTTGATCTCATCCTTTACAGAATACTCTTCAGCATTCTCTAACTTTAACTCTCTTACGTATCTCTTGTAGGATACGCCTGCCTTGTCGAAGTGGCCCTTCTGAGGCTTGTTGACCAGCTTGTCTCTCTTGTCAACGAAACCAACCTGTACTGCTTTGTAGCCGTCATTCTCAACTGTCTTAACCTGTGTTACTACACAAGGACCAGCCTGAAGTACGGTTACCGGAACTAACGCACCATTCTCATCG
Source organism: Lacrimispora sp. 210928-DFI.3.58 (assembly GCF_020554865.1). Taxonomy (GTDB): domain Bacteria; phylum Bacillota; class Clostridia; order Lachnospirales; family Lachnospiraceae; genus Enterocloster. The sequence continues at coordinate 58,105 of NZ_JAJCIC010000019.1, read as the reverse complement.
AAGATCTGGGTCATTCCGACTTTTGTTGCTAAAATCGCTTTCTTCATTGTCTTACCTCCTGTTTCATGATCTACAGCGGAATGCTTTCGCATTCATCCTAGAGCAGTCTAACTATACGTGGAACACTATGAACCGTAGCCGGTATGTTGATTCCTTAACAGGAAATGCAGTGTTGCTTCTATATTTAAACCCTTCAGGATATAAACGTTTTTGAATTCGCCTGCCGATTATTTCGTTTTCATTTTGATGTCGATGTAAACACCGGCTGGCATTTCCAGTCTGGACAGTGCATCTACTGTCTTCTGGCTTGGAGCAGTGATGTCGATCAGTCTCTTGTGAGTTCTCTGCTCGAACTGCTCTCTGGAATCTTTGTACTTATGAACAGCACGCAGAATGGTTACAACCTCTTTCTTTGTTGGTAACGGCACTGGTCCGCTCACCTGAGATCCTGTCTTCTTTACTGTCTCGATGATCTTTCCAGCTGACTGATCTACTAACTGATGATCATAAGCTTTTAATGTGATTCTCATTACTTGACTTGCCATAAAAAAAGTCGCCTCCTTTTCGCACTTTTAAAACAAGTACGACAAGCGGTGACTGTACACGTTCCCGTGTGTGTCCTGACCGGACTTCACACTGACTCTGCTTTCTTTGCAGCTTCTTTAATTGGTACAGTGACTTGTCGCCAGTTTCCTAACTTGACATTCGCTCCACGGAAAACCTGCCTCACTCACGGGCAGCAACCTCACGTTTCATAGCTATCATGCCACAGCCTTTATACAATAACATAGATGGGAGATAAATGCAAGTACTTTTTTTATTTTTTTCCAGCATTTTCAGCTTCGGAGGAATCTCCCATGCAAACAAAAAACTCCTCCGTCCTATTATTATGGTACGGAGAAGTTCTTTCTATAAAAATATAATGATACGTTTATTCCGTGCACATAGGCTCCATAGGCTCTGTGATATAAGAGCTGATATCAGACTCACCATCTGCTGTAGATAATGTACCGCTGCTGCTGGTCGTCAGCTTCACGCCATCGCTGTTCTTTACCGATGTTCCCTTCATAACCTTTCCGGAGGAGTTTACCACATAGTTATTTCCGTTTACGCGGTAGCATACGTATTTCTCACCATCCGTGGCCGTCTGAAGCTTTCCTTTGTAATACAGATAGTTATCCTTGACTCCGCTATATCCTCTGCCATTGTCCGCAAAATAGAAATCGGATTTACTGCCGTCATCCTCTGTGACCTTTATCTTTCCTGTCTGGACGCAGCTCTTTTCCTTTGTTCCAAAATAAAATGCTGTCCAGTTGTCCTCTCCGCCGCCCAGATATACCTTCTTAAGGCCATACGCAGGATTCCCCAGGTGGTTAAAAAGATAGGACTTGCCGCTGATCTTCACAATGTCGCTGATGGACAGGCGCTCGGAATCTGCTGCTCTGGGCTTTCCGCTGTTGGTGAAATAGAACCATTCCACATCGCCGTCATAGCCATCCAGATCATCCGGAGGCTCAATGGAATACCAGCCAGTCTTTGCCTTGCCATCGCTGCCAAAATACATGTAGGATTCAATGGTATCGCCGGAGCGTACCCGCTGCCATCCCGTCTGCAGGGCCCCATCTTCATCAAAGCAGTAGTATACCCCGTCAATCTTGCGTGTACCGTAGTCTCCAGCCGATCCATCGCTGGGCACATATTTCTTACCGCTGCTGCTAAAATAGAACCAATACTGACCATCATCCGAGCCGCCATTGCTGTCATAGCCGGGGATGACTTTATTCTTCATCTCATCATAATCATCCGGCGGGAACAGCTTCTGCCAGCCTGTGCGCATGACGCCGTCTGTGCCGGTGTAATACATGTCATCCAGGATCCATCCCAGCTCCATACGGCCGTCTCCGTCAAAATGATACCATTTATCATCGATCTTTTTCCAGGTATCATCGATCTTCTTGCCGCTGCTGCCAAAATAATACCACTCGTATTCGCCCTCGTCTGTTGTCAGCTTCAGCCACTTATCTGTCAGCATGATACCGTTGCTGTCCACATAGTAGTCGCCGTCTACCCAGGCATTGACCGCCATGGTCCCTTCACCGTTCAGATACCTCCACTGGTTATCTGCGCCCTTTTTCCAGGCATTGTAGACCTTACTTCCATTTGAATCATAATATATCCAACTGTTTCCTGACTGGGCCCATCCCTCAGCAGCCATTGCCGTGATCGTAGCACCACCCAGCGACAACAGCGCTGCCAGCGTCCAGACTGCCATTTTCTTCTTCATATACAAGGTTCCTCTCTCCTTATGCATTTGCATACGCCGGGAACACCAAACTGAAAAGGTCCCGGCTACCTAAGATATATTGTATCAGGGCTTTTTCGATTGTTCAACCCATTTTATCTTTCAATTCTATTACAATTCTCCGTTTTTGGGTAAATCAAACGTCTATACGCTTGACGTGAAACAGCAGATTCGACTATACTCTGTATGTGAGAATATAAGGAAATGAGGTTATGATATATGTGGCTTGCGGACGGATGGAAGGATTATGAAGTAATTGACTGCTCCAAAGGTGAGAAGCTGGAGCGCTGGGGAGACTATCTCCTGGTCCGCCCGGACCCCCAGGTAATATGGGATACTCCAAAGAAGCACCGGGGCTGGAAGAAGATGAACGGACATTACCACCGCAGCAGCAAGGGCGGAGGTGAATGGGAATTCTTTGATCTGCCGCAGCAGTGGAGCATTGACTATAAGGGGCTCACATTTAATCTGAAGCCCTTCAGCTTTAAGCATACAGGCCTGTTCCCGGAGCAGGCTGCCAACTGGGACTGGTTCGGCGCCAAGATACGCGAAGCAGGAAGGCCCATCAAGGTCCTCAATCTCTTTGCATACACAGGCGGCGCTACCCTAGCTGCAGCAAAGGCCGGGGCAAGCGTGACCCATGTGGACGCCTCCAAGGGCATGGTGACCTGGGCAAAGGAAAATGCCCACTCCTCCGGCCTGTCTGAGGCGCCTATCCGCTGGATCGTAGATGACTGCGTCAAGTTTGTTGAGAGGGAGATACGCAGAGGGAACCACTATGATGCCATCATCATGGATCCCCCCTCCTACGGCCGGGGACCAAAAGGGGAGATCTGGAAGATCGAGGATGCCATTCATCCCCTGGTAAAGCTGTGCGTACAGCTGTTGTCAGAAAAGCCCCTGTTCTTTCTCATCAACTCCTATACAACAGGGCTGGCTCCCGCTGTTCTTTCCTATATGATAGGAGTGGAGCTGGTACCGAAGTTTGGCGGCGTGGTGCACTCAGAAGAGGTTGGCCTGCCGGTGACACAGACAGGGCTGGTGCTGCCATGCGGGGCTTCGGGGAGATGGGAAGCCTAGGAGCCGTCTATTCGGAGGCAAGCTTCACAGTATCTGTACAGATAAGCCGTCCTGCTCTTACGCAGAACGGCTTATTTTATTTAATCACTTAACAGCCTCATCACATCCAGCCTCCCCCACCCCTGCTGATTATGGGGAAGTCCCATGTCCACTGAGCGCTCCCGGATGCGCAGCTTGACATCCTTGTTTGTCATCCAGGGGTATTTCTGCAGCAGAAGGGCGATGGCGCCGGATACGATGGGGGTGGACATGCTGGTGCCGGATTTGGAGAAGTAGCGGCCGGGCTCGTTGCTGCAGCTTATGATGCCGGAGCCGGGGGCTACAATATCGGGCTTGCAGATACAGGCAGGTGTGGGGCCCCGGCCGGAATAGTCCACCATGGGGCTTCCCATCACCTCCACCTCCTTGTGGTCATCGGAGCAGCCCACGGTGATGACCTTCCTGCTGATGCCTGGGGTAGTGATCGTCATAGGATGGGGGCCGTGGTTTCCGGCTGCCACCACCACTACCAGTCCGTCATCCCAGGCTGCGTTTACTCCCCGCACCAGCACAGAATTTTCCGTCATATTGCGCCTTGACAGGGAGCCTACGGATATGTTGACGATCCGTATCCCGTACCTTTCCTTGTTTTCCCGTATCCATTTCAGGCCTGCCAGCACATCAGAGGCATATCCATTTCCCTTGGAGTCAAGGACCTTTGCGGAAATGATCCTGCAGCGGGGCGCTACCCCCTGAAATCTTCCCTGGGAGGAAATGCCGCTGCCTCCGATAATTGCCGAAATATGAGTACCGTGCCCATTATCATCGTACAACTGCCTTCTGTGGTTTACAAAATCCTGAAAGGCAGTGATTCTATCTTCGAAATCCTCATGGGGATAAATGCCGGTGTCTAACACTGCCACTCCGACGCCCTCGCCTGTGATCCCCTGGGAATATGCTTCTTCACAATTGATTTCCAACCTGGCTTGGTTCACATTGAAGAAAACTCCTTCTTTTTTATTAGCATATTCCCCAGATTCCGGTTCGGTGTCAGAAGGTGGCCGGGACTGTCTCCTGTTTGTCTGTGTCAATGATTCCATGAGTAGTAAGCCGCAGCTTCGGTATCACGGGAAGGCTCACAAAGGCCAATGTCATAAAGGCATCGATATCCGGGCTTACTCCCAGCCTGGCAGCTTCCTCCTTCAGAGCCTTTAGCCTTTCCTCCGTTTCCTCTGCTGATGCATTTGTCATGATCCCGCCTATGGGAAGCGGCAGCAGGCCTGTGATTTCCCCGTCCGCTGCAATGGCCAGGCCGCCTCCACAGGCTCTCACCGCATTGGCCGCCAGTACCATATCCCTGTCATTGGTCCCCACGGTGATAAGATTGTGGGAATCATGAGCCACGCTTGTGGCAACCGCGCCCTTTTTGAGCCCATAGCCGCCTATAAAGCCCAGGCCCACATGGCCTGTGTGGCGGTGGCGCTCAAATACCGCTGCTTTTACAATATCGCGCTCAAGGCTGACACCAGGAGCAGGCGTCCCGGCCTTAAGCTCCTTTGGCTTCCGGTCATCCTCCCAGGGTTCGAAGCGCTCTTTTGTCAGGAGCTCTCCCGGATTCAGCTGGATGATGCGCTGGGTATATCCCTCTCTTTCAAGCCGGATATCTTCTTCCGTTATCTCATCCATGTGGAAGGACTGGAACACCTTCGGAAATGCCTCTTCCCAGGAAGGATCCACGTTTCCTGCTTCTCTCTGCTGCTTCGCCTGCCCGTCCGATGCTGCTCTTATCCCATTTTTATATAACGCTGCCACTTTAAATTCCTTCAGATCCTCCAGCACTGCGATATCTGCCTTCCTTCCAGGAGCCAGCGCGCCCCTGTCCTTTAAGCCAAAGTACTGTGCGGCGTGAAGCGTAGCCATTCTGATGGCCCTGACAGGATCCGCCCCCATGGATACAGCCCGGCGCAGGATATGGTCGATATGGCCCATGGATATCAGATCTCCCGGATGCCTGTCATCTGTCACCAGCATGCATCTCTGATAAAACGGAGCTTCAAAGAGCGGCATCAAAGCCTCCAGATTTCTTGCGGCTGTTCCCTCACGTATCATGATCCACTGGCCCCTTGCCAGCTTTTTCAGGGCTTCATGATAATCAGAGCACTCATGGTCCGACAGTACGCCTGCACACACGTAGGCGCACAGCTCCTTTCCCTCTAAAAACGGTGCATGGCCATCAACTGCCTTCCCTGCATTCAGGGCATCCTGTGTTTTTCTTAAAAGTCCTTCCAGTCCAACGGTCACGCCTCTGGCGTTCATCACCTCTGCCAGCCCCAGCACTCTGGGATCATCGTAGTAGGGCTTTAGCTCCTCTGCGCCCAGAGCAGCTCCTGATTCATCCAGCTCTGTAGCCGGAACACAGGAGGGCATCATGAAAAAGACATCAAGAAGAAGGCTCTCTGTGGCCTTTAACATATAATCAATTCCCTGAAGGCCGGCTACATTTCCGATCTCGTGGGGGTCTGTCACAACCGTGGTGGTTCCGTGGGGAAGGACTGCTTTTTCAAACTCCTTCGGGGAGACCATGGAGCTTTCCAGATGGATATGCCCATCGATAAAACCGGGACAAAGCCATTTTCCTGACACATCAATGTTTTCTATTCCATCGTAGTCGCCCAGTCCTGCAATGACTCCATCTTCTATGGCAATATCCACGTTCTCTATCTTCTCTGTGAAGACATTGACCACCTTTCCTCCTTTTAATACCAGGGAGGCCCTCTGGCGTCCAGTGGAGATATCCATCATTTTTTTCCATTTTGTATATTTATCCACAATTGCATCCTCCTTCCAAACTTTTCCTTTTTATATATCATACTATACTCTTCTATGGAATACAATCTTCTGAAATTATAAAATATTGCTTAAAATTTTCTGAATCATTTGAAGCCGTAAGGATCATTACCATTTCTTTTCATTTTCTTTTCTTCCCATTTTTCGTTTTTTCCCTGCAGCAAACAATCTTTTTCCTTTCGTTTTTTCCCGTATTTCCTTGATTTTAGGGGTTTTCCTGCCTGATCCAGGCGCTTTGATGTGCAGATGCAATATTAAGATTTTCTTAATAATCTATTCAAAGAACATTCAAACATTTTCGGAGATTGCGTGTTATACTAAGACCATAATAAATGCACGAATATTTAACAACTATCCTTCAACCCTTTTTGAAAATCCGAAAATCCTAAGAAAATTGCTCCGTACCTTCGGTACGGAGCTTTTTCTTTCCATTATTTCCAGATAGTAAAGCTATGCGTTCTGATTCAGGGAAGCCAATACCTTTTTCAGCTTTTCCACATTCCCATCTATGAAGCAATAGCCATCCATGCCGCAGGCCTGGGCGCCCTCGATATTCAGATCCCAGTCATCTACAAAAAAGCACTCCTCCGGCTTTAGCTGGAAGCGCTCAAAAAGGTGGGCATACATTTCCTTCTGGGGCTTCATGCATTTGACTTCGGCGGAGAACAGCACACCGTCAAAGCAGTCAATGGCGGGGATCACCTTCTGGTAACAGGTGAGAAGGCGGACAGATGCATTGGAACAGAGATAGATCCCATAGCCCTCCGACTTTAGCCAGCGTACAATATCTCCCATACCCTCCTTCGGATACATATTGTACTCATGCCAATGCTCAAAGCACAGGGCAGCCATCTGGCGTTCATGCTCTGTGGAGAGCCTGGACTGCATGCGCTTTAAGGCCGCATCCTCCGGGATCACTCCCATATCAAGGAGCACCCATTCCGGCGACAGAAATACTGCCCGGCTTACTTCCTTCCTCTCTTCCTCGTCCTCTATGTAATGGGCGCAGACGATGTCCGGCTCATATTCCAGCATTACCTTTCCCATGTCAAATACAATATTCTTTATCATCCTGTTTTCTCCTTAATAACATGAGGCTGCCGCAAAACAATGCCTCCCGTGTTGGTTGGCAGCATTTTGCCGCAGCCTCTGATCTGTCTGGCGGTTCTTACGCCCTTTTTTGCATTTCAGCCTGTCCGGCTCTTAAGCCTCCGGCTTCTCAACCTGAATGATAGCTGCCTTCTGCATCGGAATACGGCAGTTCTTGTTGCTGCCGAACTCTACGATCACCATGTCATCTGTCATATCAATGATCACGCCGTAGAATCCGCTGCTGGTCAGAATCGTGTCGCCCACTGCAACGCTGTTTAACAGCTCCTGCTGTTTCTGCTTCTCCTTCTTCTGAGGACGGATTGCCATAAAATATAACATACCACCCAGAAGAACAATATAGAGAATCCAGAAGATCGGACTACTTGTATTCATTCTAAGTTCCTCCTTCACACCTGCCGCCCTCTTGTGACAGCATTTTATTTATTCATCTGCTTTAGAAGAGCCTGCCATACCGGCCAGCTTTTTGGCCTTGTATTCGCTGTAGCGGTGCTCCTCGATAGCGTCTCGAATCTCTTCCATCATTGTATTATAAAAATACAAATTATGCAAGGTGCATAATCTCATTCCCAGCATTTCTTTTGCCTTTAACAGGTGGCGGATGTAAGCCCTGCTGTAGGAACGGCAGGCCGGGCAGCCGCAGCCTTCTTCAATAGGCCTGGGATCCAGCTCATATTTCTGGTTGAACAGGTTCCGCTTTCCCTGGTTCGTGTAAACGTGGCCGTGGCGTCCGTTTCGGGAGGGGTAGACGCAGTCAAAAAAGTCAACGCCTCTGTCCACTGCCTCTAAAATGTTTGCCGGAGTGCCTACGCCCATCAGGTATACCGGCTTGTCCTCCGGCAGATGGGGAACCGTCACATCCAGAACATGATACATCTCCTCGTGGCTCTCGCCCACTGCCAGGCCTCCGATGGCATAGCCATCCAGATCCATGGCCTTTATGGCCTCCGCATGGCTGATGCGGATCTCGTCAATAACGCCGCCCTGGTTGATGCCAAAGAGCAGCTGCTCTTTGTTGATCGTATCCGGCAGAGAATTGAGGCGTGCCATCTCTGTCTTGCACCGGGCCAGCCAGCGGGTCGTGCGCTCCACAGAATTGCGGATATAGTCGTAATCCGCCCGGCTGGAGGGACATTCGTCAAAGGCCATGGCGATGGTAGAGCCTAAGTTGGACTGGATCTGCATGCTCTCCTCAGGACCCATGAATATTTTATGACCGTCTATGTGGGAGTTGAAGGTAACTCCTTCCTCCTTGATCTTTCTTAAGCCTGCCAGGGAAAATACCTGGAAGCCGCCGGAATCCGTCAGAATAGGCTTATCCCAGTTCATGAACTTGTGTAAGCCGCCGTACTCCTTGATCAGCTTATCCCCGGTGCGGACATGGAGGTGATAGGTGTTGGACAGCTCCACCTGAGTCCTGATCTCGCGGAGGTCATCGGTGGATACAGCGCCCTTGATAGCGCCCACCGTGCCTACGTTCATAAAGACCGGAGTCTGGATCGTGCCGTGGACAGTCTCCATCACAGCCCGCTTTGCCTTGCCGTCCTTTGTGATCACTTGATATTTCATAGGCTCTCCACCGTCCGGTCCTCATCCTCTGCCAGGGCCGCCTTGATCATGATGGCGCACTCGATACGCTTTTTCTGCATTTCACAGCCGATCTCATATGCGCCGTTAATGGATCCGCTGAAATTGTAGGCATTTGCCCCGCAGCCGCCGCTGCAGTAGAACCTTGCAAAGCAGTCCTTGCAGCTCTCCTTTGCATAGACATTGCAGAGCTTGAACTCGTCCCTTACCTCCAGGTTTACCACGCCTGTGTCCACATTTCCCAGAAGGAACTTTTCATTGCCCACAAACTGGTGGCAGGGATACAGATCTCCCCATGGGGTCACAGCCAGATATTCTGTTCCGGAGCCGCAGCCTGCCATGCGCTTTGCCACACAGGGGCCGGCCTTTAAGTCGATCATGAAATGGAAGAAGTTAAAGCCTCTCCCCTCTTTTTTGCGCTTGATGTATTCCACTGCCAGCTTATCGTATTCCTTTAAAATAGCGGGAATATCCTCCTCGCGGATAGCATAATCCTCTGACGGGTCTGCCACCACCGGCTCCATGGACATCTGCTGAAAGCCCAGGTCCGCATAATGGAGCACATCATCTGCAAAGTCCAGGTTGTTCCTTGTAAATGTGCCTCTGACATAATAGTTCATCTGGCCCCGGCTCTCTGCAAATTTCCGGAACTTCGGCACGATCAGGTCGTAACTGCCGCTGCCGTTTCGGAAGGGACGCATCTTGTCGTTGACATCCTTCCTTCCGTCCAGGCTGAGCACCACGTTGCTCATCTCCCGGTTGCAGAAGTCCATGATCTCGTCATTTAACAGGACTCCGTTGGTGGTAAGGGTGAACCGGAACTTCTTGTGGTGGGCTTCCTCCTGGGAACGCCCATACTCTACCAGGCGTTTTACCACATCCCAGTTTAAAAGCGGCTCGCCTCCGAAGAAATCCACCTCCAGATGCTCCCTGCTGCCGGAATTGGCGATCAGGAAATCCAGAGCCTTTTTTCCCACCTCATAGCTCATGAGAGCCCGGCGGCCATGATATTCGCCTTCCTCTGCAAAGCAATAGCGGCAGGCAAGGTTGCAGTCATGGGCAATGTGAAGGCACAAAGCCTTTACCACAGTCTTTCTCTTCTTAAAATCTACCACAAAATCGCGGTAAATGTCCTTTGTCAACAGCTGCTCCATATCAATGAGCTGCTGGATGTCCTCCAGCGCTTCCTCAATATCCTGTGTGCTGTAACGGGAAGCCAGGCGGCTCTTGACCTCTTCTTTTACTTCCGGCGCCAGCTTTTCCGGCTTTTCGAGCTCCGGAACCAGCTCTGCTGTAACTGCAATGGCATCATATACAAGTGGATCCACCACATGGACGGATCCGCTGTTGACATCCAGAACAATATGATAGCCATTATTCACATACTGATGAATCACAAATCTACACTCTCTTTCCTACATGGCAAAGCCCCTATAATCCCATCGACCATAGGGGCTTTCTTACCAAAAAGTTATATCCTGCAATTAGCGGTTTGCATTCTCGCAGCTCTGATTGCCTACGGTGCAGGAAGTCTTACAAGCTGACTGACAGGAAGTCTGGCACTCGCCGCATCCGCCCTTTTTCATAGTATCCTTTAAGGTATTGGTGTTCAATGTCTTAACGTGCTTCATGTTGTGCACCTCCTCTTTCCAAAATATAATTCTTAAAAATTATAACACAGGTTAAAATCTCTTGCAATGATAATTTGCCCCAGTTTCCCAGGTTTGTCATATTTGTACCCGGAAAAGGAATATACTGCAACATACCTATTCGTAAAGGAGAACATCCTTATGGAAAATGGAATCGCAAAGCCTATGCTCCGTTCCCTGCTCCTATCCTATGTACTGTCAGGAATCCTTCTGGCTGCCCTTGCATTTGCCCTCTACAAGCTCCGTTTAAAGGAAAGCCAGGTGAATCTGCTGGTATTTGCCATCTACTTTATCACCTGTCTGGCCGGAGGCTTTCTTGCCGGGAAACGCATCCGGCAGCGGCGCTTTTTCTGGGGACTCCTGTCCGGGCTGTTTTACTTCCTGGTGCTTTTTGCCGTATCCTGGGTCATGAATCTTGGAAGTCCCATTGATATGGAACGGTCTGTGACAGTTATGGGAGTGTGTGCTCTGGGAGGGACGTTGGGAGGAATGTTCAGTTAAACAGTACAGCCCACAGAAATGCAAGGCTATCCTTCCTGCGCTTCTGTGGGCCGTTACATCCTCTATTCTGCGGCTTTCCTGTTCTGCTTTACGCGTTTTTTTCCTGTACCCTGCAGACCGGAGGCCGCCTCGGCAAGCATAAACACAGCGCTTCCCAGAAAGATACACATATCTCCCAGATTAAAGACCACCTTATCCAGCCCCTTTTTCTGGAAGCTGAAATAATCCACCACATATCCCCGCTTAAACCTGTCATACAGATTGCTCACAGCCCCGCCTAACACCATGGCAAGCCCGGCCTTCTGGGCAGTGGAGCCTTTCCTCAGAAGCAGGACTCCAAAGGCCCCTGCTACAGCGGAGGCCACCATAAAGGGGATTCCCTTCACAAGCTCAGGATACTCCTTTAAAAAGCCAAAGGGAAAGCCGTCATTATGATTCTTGTGCAGCCTGATCAGTCCCTTGCTGCAGGCCAGATCACGCGGAAAGCTTTCGTCCTCCTGGCGCTCTATCTCATTTTTAATCCCCAAATCCAGGGCGGCCAAACCGCCGATCAGCCAACCGTACATACCTTCTGCCTTCCTTTCCTGCCGATTCCCTGCCCGCAGACTGTCATTTTTTACAGCGGGCGCACTCTTTTCCTTTGTTTTACTCTTTCATTTTACTATGGTTTCCTGACCCAGTCCAGTGAAAGCTTTCTAAAATTCTGCATATACTATGGCAAACAGCCTTTTCGAGGTATGCCATGGCAGCCTGTCCTTTTAATCCTGCTTCAGAAAACATAGCAGATTTCATATTCCGCTACGGAAGCCGGCAGCAGATTCCCGGAAATCCTGCTGACATTCCCTGCATGGATTATGTCAGCCAGGACTACGCTGTGATCTATACGCCTTTGGAATCCGTGGCTCCCATTTCTCTGCGGAAATATTCTTATTACAGTATACCCAGTCTCTTTGCTCTTTTAGACACTACCAGTATGGAAGCTTCCGGCATTCTTTCCACTTTTAATGCTCCTGCTCTGGCAAATAAAGGGAAAGGCGTTCTCATAGGCTTTATCGACACCGGCATTGATTATACCAATCCTCTGTTCCGCAATCCGGACGGCTCCACCCGCATTGTGTCCATCTGGGACCAGAGCCTTCCCGCAGACAGTGACAGCCTTCCTCCCGGCGTGCCGGATCTCTATCCGGCCAGCGGGGCAAATTATGGAACAGAGTTTACAAGAGAGCAGATCAACGAAGCTCTCGCCTCCGATTCCCCCCTGTCTGTGGTACCCTCCACAGATACGAATGGCCATGGTACCTTCCTGGCCGGAATCGCAGCCGGGGCCTCTCTGCCTGAAGAGGATTTCACAGGCGCTGCCCCTGAGTCAGAGCTGGTGGTGGTAAAGCTGAAGCCGGCCAAACAATATCTCAGAGATTTCTACCTTGTCAGGGAGGGAGCGGAGGCCTTTCAGGAAAATGATGTCATGATGGGGATCAAATACATGCGGGTAGCTGCCTACCGCCTGGGCAGGCCACTCGTTATCCTGCTGGGCCTGGGTACGAACCTGGGCAGCCATGAGGCCACCTCCCCCTTAAGCCTGATCCTGCAGGATGTCAGCCGCACCCTGGGAATGGCTACTGTGATCGCTGCCGGAAATGAGACGGGAATGGCCCACCACTATGAGGGGACTGTAAAAGGGAATGATCAGTGGGAGGATGTGGAGATCCGCGTTGGCCCTGAGGAGGCAGAACACGGATTTGTGCTGGAACTCTGGGCTGCTGCTGCTGATACCTACTCCGTAGGCTTTGTTACCCCCAGCGGCCAGACCGTTGACAGAATCCCCATTATCTACAACAATGAGCCTATCATTTCCTTTCTGCTGGAGCCCACCCGGATTACGGTAAATTATATCCTGATCGAAACAGGCTCCGGCAGGCAGATGGTATTCATACGCTTTGAAAAGCCTACGGTAGGTGTATGGAAGGTCCGGGTCTACAGCTCCCAATTTTTTACAGGGGCTTACAATATGTGGCTTCCTCCCAGAGATCATATTTCCGATGACACCGTATTCCTGCTCCCCAACCCTAACACCACCATCACCATTCCCGGCAATACCAGCAGTCCCATCACAGTTGGAGCTTACAACCACTTAAACAACAGCATTTACATCCATTCCAGCAGAGGATATACTGCTTCCGGCATCATCAAGCCGGATATTGCAGCTCCCGGCGTAGATGTCTCAGGCCCTTCCCTTGCCAGAAGGCCCGGTGCCGGCGTACCCATGACACAGCGCACCGGAACCTCCGTTGCAGCCGCCCACGTAGCCGGTGCCGTTGCAGGGCTCCTGGGCTGGGGAATCGTGGACGGCAATACCCTGATCATGAGTGAGGCATCGATCAAATCTTATCTGATCCGGGGAGCCGGGAGGAATCCGGCGTTTACTTATCCCAACCGCGAATGGGGCTACGGAACCCTTGACCTCTATCAGACCTTCCTCCGCCTCCGCGAGTAGCACTCTGATCAAGACGTCACCCGCGCATCTGTACCAGCGGCCCTCCGCTTTTCTCAAGATAAGGCCTGGTAACGACCACAGAGCCGATATTGGGATCCTTTGGGATCTCGTACATGATATCCAGCATGAATTCCTCCAGAATGGCCCTTAAAGCCCTGGCACCAGTGCCCCGCTTCAGGGCCTCCTGGGCGATCCAGTTAAGGGCATCGTCCTCAAATACCAGCTTTACCTCGTCCATGGCCAGCAGCTTCTCATACTGCCTGGTAATGGCATTTTTCGGTTCCTTCAGAATGCGGACCATCATTTCCTCTGTAAGGCCCTGGAGAGTCACTGTTATAGGAAGTCTTCCTAAAAACTCAGGGATCATTCCAAAGGTGCGCAGATCCTCATTTGTCACCTTATTTAAAATATCAGGATCGTTATTGTAGGTATCTTTCAGGACAGAGCCAAAGCCCATGGAGGATTTTTTCATAAGGCGCTCCTTGATGATATCCTCCAGATCCGGGAAGGCCCCTCCGCATATGAACAGGATATTGTCCGTATTCACCGTGGCCATGGGAGTCATAGCATTTTTCTGGTTGGAACCCACAGGCACCTCCACCGTGCTGCCCTCTAAAAGCTTTAACAGCTCCTGCTGCACGGACTCTCCGCTGACATCCCTGGTGCTTACCTGCTTCTTTTTGGCAATCTTGTCTATTTCATCGATGAAAATGATCCCCTTTTCGGCCCGCTCCACATCATTGTCCGCAGCAGACAGAAGCTTTGACACTACGCTTTCAATATCATCTCCTATGTATCCTGCCTCTGTCAGGGAGGTGGCATCTGCGATGGCAAGAGGGACATCCAAAAGGCGGGCCAGTGTTTTTACAAGGTAGGTTTTTCCGCTTCCGGTCGGGCCGATCATAAGGATATTGGATTTCTCCACTGTCACCTCACGGTCACCCGCCCCTTCCTTTCCCAGAAATGCACGCTTATAGTGGTTGTACACAGCTACCGATATGACCTTTTTGGCTTTTTCCTGTCCGATCACATATTCGTCCAGTTTTCCTTTGATCACATGGGGTGCCGGTATGTCCTTCATGGTGAGAGCCGGCTGTGGCTCTGTTTTTTTCTTTATTTTCTGCTTTTTCGGTATCTCCATCGCAGGGGGCGCCATGTTCATGTCGCTGAAGTTCATATTCATGTAGGGCATGTTCGGCAGCTTAGACAGATCGATCCCATTCTGTGTAACGGAATCAAAGGCCTTCTGCATACAGCTGTGGCAGAGATTCATACCGCCAGGCATGGAGATCATAGGGCCTGCCTTACTCTCCGGCCTGCGGCACATATAGCATACCTTCTCAAAGCCGTCGTCATCCTTTTTTTCACTGCTGCCCTGAGCAGACGTGTCTGTATCCTGTATATAATCTTTCTCGCTCAAACGTTCTCTCCTCTCTCAGTTCTGGCCTGTCACCATATAAGCTTTGTTCTGTTCCTTATTCCTGCAGGGTCTGTTCAGATCCCTCAGGCATGGCTGCAAGAGTCACTGTCACAACATGCTCCCGGTACTCGCCGCTTTCCTGCGTCTCTACTGTCAGCTCTATCTGCTCCCCAATTTCATAATAGGCCAAAAGTGACTGGAGATCTGTCATATTTTTTATTCTCTGGCCATCCACCTTTGTGATAATATCCTTCTCCCTGAGGTCTGTGCCTGTGGCAGCGCCGTCAGCCAGTATCTTATACACAAACACGCCCTGAGGCATTCCAAAGGCTTTGGCTGTCTCCTGATCCACGCTGGTTCCCTGGATCCCCAGATATCCGCGCTTTTCCTGTGAAACTTCCTTTCTGGTCTTTCCCTTCATCAGCTGCCCCAGAATGTCCTCCACCTTGGAGATCGGGATCGCATAGCCAATCCCCTCTACGTCCGTGGAGGAATATTTCGCTGCATTGATGCCGATCACCTGTCCCTGCATATTGAGCAAGGCTCCGCCGCTGTTTCCGGGATTGATCGCTGCATCTGTCTGAAGCAGTGTTCTGGTAGAGTTATCAGAGGTCCGCACCTCCCTGTTTAAGGCGCTGACATAGCCCACTGTAACGGACTGCCCATAGCCCAGGGCATTTCCAATGGCGATCACGCCCTGTCCCACCTTCAGCTCATCCGAATTTCCCAGAGTGGCAATGGAAATCTTGCTTTTGGTGTCAGCCGGTATTTTCTCTAAAGGAACAGCAATGATCGCGAGATCGGTATCCGTATCCGTTCCCTTAATGTCCGCATCCACAACCTCGTCATCAATAAAAGCTACCTTCAGGGAGGTGGAGGACTCTACCACATGGTTATTGGTAACGATCAAGAGCTCTGTGTCATTTTCACTGATAATGATGCCTGAGCCGCTGCTGGGCACCTCATATGTCTGGCCGCCATATCCAAAGAGCCAGCCATAGCCAAAATTGTTGGTCTGATAAACAGCCGTGCTGGTAATGGCTACCACGGAAGGCATGGCCTGCTCCACAATGGAGGATACATCCGTAACCAGCGATGCCGATGGGGCTATGGATTCCTTTTTGCCGCTTCCCGCTTTTTCTCTTTTCTCCTGCTGCGTCTCCTCTGCTGTCTCTGCCTGCGTTGGCGCAGAGGCACTTCCCTGGGCCATCACCGATGCATACATATTCCCGATCATTCCCGATGCTGCCACATGAATGCCTACCATCACAGCGCCAGCTACCGTCCCAAAGAGAACCGCGCCGGCAGTGATCAGGGCTGCCTTCTTTAATATGCCGCCTTTCTTAGGCCGCTCCTCCTCATAACGGGACTGTTGATCCCTGTCATACATACCATTATCCCCTTTCTCACTTATGGAATAAATCTCTCTACAAATAAGAGGATACCGCAAAGCCTTTGGCTTTCTGCAATATCCTCTCAAAGCTCTCTGCGTACTCAGATACCCGGGCCGATGATAACAGAGCCAGAGCCTGTGTTATCATCCTCATTATTCAGCGCTCCCGGATAGGGGCTCATAGTTCCTCTGTTTCCTCCCGGTGAAGCAGCTGTTGACTCACGGGTGCTGCCCGTACTGCCGGGAGATGTGATTTGAGAGGAACCCGGCCCATGTGAGGAGCCTCCTGGTGTGGTCGTTCCTCCCGGAGATATGGTCCCGCCCGGCGTGGTGGTCCCTCCCGGAGATATGGTCCCGCCCGGCGTGGTCGTTCCACCAGGGGATATGGTCCCGCCCGGTGTGGTGGTCCCTCCTGGGGATAATGTTCCTCCCGGGGTAGTCGTTCCGCCCGGAGTCGTTGTTCCTCCCGGCCTGGTCGTTCCTCCCGGAGAAATGGTCCCGCCCGGTGTGGTCGTTCCTCCTGGTCTGGTAGTTCCTCCCGGCGTTATGGTTCCCCCCGGAGTGTTCTGCTCTTCATCATCACCGTCATTCGGACGCGTACTTCCGGACGGCCGCAGGCTTCCGGGATATCTTCCGCTTCCCTCTTCATAATCCTCCGGCGGATCGATCACATTGCCGTCCTCATCCGTCTCCAGTTCCCACTCATGCTCGCCGTCAATGATGCTCTCATCTGTCTCACTGGTACTGCTCTCAGACTCGTCCTCTTTCTCAGACTCTCTTTCCTCTGCCTCTGTGGCCTTTGTGGCTTCTGTGGGCTTCGGTATATATCCGCCGTCCGTACCCACATGATCGATCGGAGTTCCCTCACTGTAAAGACCGGAATCAGCGGAAATCTTTGCACTGATCTTCTTTACCATATCGCTGGGCTGGTAATCCTCCTCATCGAACAGGAACTGATGAAGTGCGATCACATTGCTCTCCAGGGTCTGTGGGATCACACAGGCGCCCTTCTTTCCCATCATAGCATCACTTCTCGCTGCCGGGAAGCCCATCGTGCCTGCAATGGTATATTTCGTCAGATTCTTAGCAGCCGGTATGATATCATTCAGTGTAACGCTGCTCTCAATCTGTGCCAGAACTACCTCCATTACGTTATTGATAACAGAGAAATTTGACTGCTTCAACTTATCAAAGCAGAGCTGGATGATCTTTCTCTGGCGCTCCGTCCTTGCAAAGTCCGTGTCCATCTTCCTGAGCCTTGCATAAGCCACCGCCTGAACGCCGTCCAGATGGTTCATGCCGGCCTGCTTTAGGTGTACGGACGCCACGTTGGTAGCCTTTACCGTCTCTGTGATATAGGCATTGATATAGTAGAACTCTGCCTTGCTCAGCTCTACATCCACGCCTCCCAGGATATTGATCGCATCCGCCACTGCCTTCCAGTTAAAGGTGGCATAATCGTCAATCTGCAGATCCAGATTCTTATTCAGCGCTTTGATCGCCTGACTGGGACCTCCCAGGAAATATGCTTCATTGATCTTATTGTAGGTTCCATTGTCATCAACATTCAGATAGGAATCACGGAATACGCTTACCAGCTTGATCTCGCCCGTTCCCTGGTTAATATTGCAGATGATGATCACATCCGACAGATTTCCCTTGCCCAGAGAACCGTTACGGCTGTCAACTCCAAAGAGAGCAATCGTCCAGTACCCTTTCATGATCTCCTCTTTTTCAAAAGAGAGGTTGGTATTGGTAAAATCTTCCTTTTTTACTGTGTCATCTCTTCTGATAAGGGATTCCTTTTGTTTCACATAGCGGATTCCAAAAAACATGCAAAGTACAAGGATCTCCGCAATGATCATGGTGATGATCCGGCGGCGGCGCCTCTTGATCTCCTGCCTGGCAGGATCCTGTGATGCCCGTCCTCTGCCTCTTTTCGTCCCCTGGCTGCCGCTTCTGTGCATTGCGCTGTCCCGCACTGCGGCGCCTGCTGTTCTCTCCGTACTGCGGCTGTAGGCCGGGGTAAATGTATGGCTTTCCGAAGCTCCCTCCCTGCGGGATGCCCCGCTTCTTCCCGTTGTATGTGAATCGGCCCTTCCTGAAGCCCCGGCTTCACGCCGGCGGCTGCGGCCTCTTACCTTCCCATCTTCCAGATCATACTCCCTGTCAAATTCACGATTCATGCGTTCATCCTCATTGCTATGAAAACTTTGCCGCCCCAAGGCGGCATGCATATCAGTATGCATTTTTATTAATAAAGCCTTTAAAAACTGTCAAAAACATGATTTTGAAGTCAAAGCCCAAGCTCCAGTTTTCAATGTAATACAGATCATGCTCAATGCGCTTTGTAATGGAGGTATCTCCCCGGTATCCGTTGACCTGCGCCCAGCCTGTAAGTCCGGGGCGTACCTGGTGCTTGATCATATATCTGGGGATCTCCTCCTTAAATCTCTCCACAAAAAGCGGCCTCTCCGGCCTGGGGCCCACCAGGCTCATGTCACCGATAAGGACATTAAAGAACTGAGGTGTCTCGTCAATACTTGTCTTTCGTATAAAACGTCCCACAGAGGTCACTCTGGGGTCATGGGGTGTTGTCCACTGACTTTGCTCCTTATTCGGATCCTGCACCTCCATGGAGCGGAACTTGTACATCCTAAAGGGGCGGTTGTGAAGCCCAATGCGCTCCTGGCTGTAGAACACAGGTCCCGGCGATGTAAGCTTAATAAGGGCCGCTGTCGCCAGCATGACCGGTGAAAATACCACAAGGCCGAACAGCGCACCCACAATATCCACACAACGCTTCATGGTCGCATTAAATACCCCTGTAAGGGGCACATGGCGGATATGGATCACAGGAAGTCCCTGGAGATCCTCCATGTACGGTATGGTAGGTATCATATTATTGTAATCTGGAATGAATTTCGTATGAACGCCTGATTTCTCGCAGGCAGCCACGATCTGTTCCAGATTCGCATATTCCTTGATGCTTAATGTAATGGCGATCTCATCCAGTGTATTGGCGTCCAGAAATGCCTCCAGCTGATCCGTTGTCCCCAGTATGCGGACATTTTTATAGGAATACCCTGCTGCCTTATGGTCATCCAGTATTCCCTGGATGTGGTATCCCCATTCAGGATTCAGCCTCACCCTGTCTATAAAGCCTTCTGCTGCACGGCTGTAGCCGATGAGGAGAATATGCTTCTGATTATATCCGTTGGTCCGCAGAGAGCGCAAGAATAAGCGTATTGCCATCCGCTCTGCTTCCAGCAGGATAATGTTGATAACGAAAAATGCCAGGATCATCCTGGTGGAGAAATAGCCCAGATGTACGATCAGCCTGCGTCCTCCAAAGAGGATGAAGGTAAAAAGCATCAGCCCGATCACATTGGCCTTACAGATATTGGCAAATTCCAGCCTTCTTCCCTGGATCCGCTTAGGTGTATAGAGGTGGAAGCACCCATACAGGATCAGGTAAACAGGCACAATAAAAATAAGGGCCGCAAAGTATACCTGTGGCTCCAACGCCTCCCCATGGAGAGGAACCACCATGCCGCTGACAATAATGAACCACGCCAGGGCATAGGCCAGGATGATCACCAGGGCATCCAGAAGGACATGTATGCGGTTCAGCCTTTTCTGGTTATCTTTTATCATTGTATATCACCTTGATTTCTCAGGGATCCCCTTTGCTATGAAAGTCCTGCCGCCGGATAGGCGGCTTGTATTCAGGTATGCCAAATGCGCCCGCCAGACCTTTATGGTATGGTGGCGCGTCCGCTGCCGGGCGCATGAAAGTTTACCGTAAATATCTTTGTTATTATACATGATAACTCATCATTATTCCATAAAATTTCTCTTAATTTCGGTAAAAGTTCACATTTCCTTTGTTTCCTGTATCTTGTGCCTTTTGGCCATCTGTCTCACAGAAAATTCATAGATATAGAGTATCGTCCCGGTGATCAGCTCCCATTCGATCGCAACGTAATTCTTAAGATTTTCTTTTTTCCAGGGTACCCGGCGGCATTTTCCCGCTGTAGAGAGCCCTTCCTTTAAGCCATTCAGGTAATCCCCTCCAAAACCGTTCTTCCGGAAAAACAGGTATTTTACCGCGATCCCTGCAGCCAGGAACGGGGCATTGAGCACCAGCTGGGGCAGCGGCATATTCTTATAGTTGAGATAGATATTGTTGCGGGCAGCCAGCCTCACCTTAAAGGGATTGTACCGGGAGCCGCTGGTGCCGCTTCCCACATGGTACACCACTGCGCTGGGACAGTAGATATTGTCATACCCTGCGATCCTGGCGCGGTAGCCCACATCGATATCCTCCAGGTAGGCAAAATGCATCTCGTCAAAAAGGCCGATCTCATCAAATACCTCCCTGCGGTAGATCGCTGCCCCTGCGCAGGCAGAAAAGATGCGGCAGGCCCTGTTATAGCCTGAGGAAGGGCGTCCTACCCCTCGCTGATATGCCCAGCCCATCAGGCTGTACATATCCCCGGCATCGTCCATAAGCTCTTTGTGGTACAGCTGTATCATCTTGCTGCTCACGGAAAAGATCTTCGGGGATCGCTCAATGGCCTTTATCATTTCCCCTATATAATGGCTGTCCGGCTCCGTGTCGTTGTTGAGAAGGATCACATAAGGAGTATCCGCTGCCTTGATCCCGCAGTTAACTGCGCCGGAGAACCCGGTGTTGGTCTCAAGGAAAACGGACGGGATCCCTCTCTCCTTCAGCCATTCCACACTTCCGTCCGTAGACCCATTGTCCACCACCAGCACGGAAAAATCCCTGCACGCCTGACTGTCAAGAGCCCTGAAGCAGGGCTCCATAAATCCGAGACCGTTGTAATTGGGTATTACCACTGTCACTTTTTTTTCCATCTATTTCTCCTCCGGTGCAAACTTGTCATAGACCGCCAGGTCATAGGGCTCGCCGATCTTCTCCTTTAACAGGTCGCGAAGGGCGAAGTTGGATTTGCGCAGAGTCAGGTTGGGATTGTAATAAGGGTCGCCCTCTCTGATGATATCCGGCCATTTCTTAATAAAAATAGCCACCTCGCGGTTAAACCGCTCCACCTTTTGGGGCGTATCCTCCAGGCCCCTGGATTTGGATTCATAATGGTACAGGCAGGCATATGGTGCATATACTACCAGTTTCCCCAGGGCCCGCACTTTCATGCAGTAATCAATGTCATTGAAGGCAACGGCCAGCTCCTCACTCAAGCCTCCCACAGCCTCAAATACGGACTTCTTTGTCATCAGGCAGGCAGCCGTCACGGCACTGTAATCCTGAGCGCACATCGCCCTGTGGAAGTAGCTGTTCTCCGCCTTGTGAAGCCCGATAAAGGTATGTCCTGCAATGCCTCCAAAGCCGATCACCACTCCCGCATGCTGGATGGTATCATCTCCATAGAGGAGCCTTGCCCCCGCAATGCCCACATCCTCCCGCTGGCAGAAGCCCAGCATCTCCTTTATGCTGTCCGGCTCTATGAGCTCTGTGTCATTGTTTAACAGCAGAAGATATTCGCCCTTTGCAAAGGATGTGCCGAAGTTGTTGATGGCAGAATAATTAAAGCCCTTCTCCCATGTCACCACATGGAAATTCGGATGCTCCGCCTGCATTTTCTCGTAGTATGCAAAGGTGGCTGGCTCTGTGCTGTTGTTCTCCACCACAATAAATTCCAGATTCCGGTAGGAGGAGCGTTCCAGCAGGGAGCGCACGCACACGTCCAGGTCATCTCTGTGGTCCTTGTTGGGAATGATCACCGATATAAGAGGCTCTCCCTGGATCCGGAAGGTGGTATGGTAAATGCCGTAGTCCACACCCTTTTCCACCTTCTCCGCCCGGATCCCCATCCGCTCATAGTGGGCCATAATGGCTCTGGAGCCGGCCTCAAAGGCATACATCTTGCTCTCCGGATTGCTGGCCGTGGAATCCTGGTGGCAGCGCCAATGGTAGAGCACCTTCGGAATATGATGGATCCCCTTTGCAGCCTCCGTGCACCGGAAGATAAAATCATAATCCTGGGCTCCGTCAAACTCCTGCCGGAAGCCCCCCACCTGCTTCAGAAGCTCCTTCTTTACAATAAACAGATGGCAGATATAATTCACACTGGTAAGCAGATCCCCATTAAAGTCAGGCTTAAAATGAGGGTCAAACAGTGCCTTCCCATCCATATCCAGCTTATCCTCATCCGAATAGATCACATCGCAGTCAGGATGCTCATTCACTGCCTTTGCCACCTCGTAAAATGCATGGGACGGCAGGGTATCATCGTGATCTGCCAGGATCACATAATCTCCCCGGGCCATTTCAAGGGCAGCATTGGTATTGCCGGCAATCCCCCTGTTGCCTCCCAATATCT
Source organism: Lacrimispora sp. 210928-DFI.3.58 (assembly GCF_020554865.1). GTDB lineage: Bacteria > Bacillota > Clostridia > Lachnospirales > Lachnospiraceae > Enterocloster. The sequence continues at coordinate 35,375 of NZ_JAJCIC010000019.1, read as the reverse complement.
GGAAGCGGATCCGCGAATCCTTCTCTGCATATCTCTGTAGAATGCGCTCTAAGCTCTGGCCCCTGGGACTTCCGTCTGCAATGCACACCTCCCAGTTGGTGTAGGTCTGAGCCAGGATCGAATCCAGCATCTCTCTTAAGTACCGCTCCGGTGTCTTATAGGCCGGGATCACCACAGACAGCAGGGGCTCATATGCAAAATGGGTATTTCTCTGGTTTTCCAGTTCTTCCTCCGTGGGTTTTATCAGGTCATACCACTCCCCGTAATCATAGTCATTGTCAAGTCCTGCCAGCTTATGGCGCGACTTTAACACCAGGGCGCGGAGGCCATGCTCCTTCCAGAAGTCAAGAGCCACATGGACGGTCTCCATGTTCATCAGGTCCTTGATCTTCTCCATGCGCTTGTGGGCAACACTGGCCCTCTTTGCGATCAGGCTCTCATTGTATTTGATCTTTGCCTGACGCCCCTCACAGCGTATGAGGAGCCAGTAATCCTTCCCTCTCTCATAGGGGAACTGGATATCAAAGCCAAACTCTCTGTCACAGGTCCTCTTAAAATAAATCTGGCTCACATCATCCCTGCGGGTGGAGACATGCTTAAATTTCACAGGACGGTGATGGTCGTCCTCCACCCGGAAGGTGGCCCTGCTCTCCGGTGACCTTCCGATCACCCAGCCGTTCAGCGTAATGGAATTTTCCCGGATGCGCACCACATCGATCTTATATTTCATCCTTCTCTACCGCCTTTTCCTCAAAATTGATCCGCTCCTCCTCGATCACCAGAGGCCGCTTCATCACACGCTGGTTGATGCTCATAATGTATTCTCCCAGAAAGCCGATAAAAAACAGCTGCACAGAGCCCAAAAACAGCATGCCGATCAGCATGGGAGCAGTCCCTGCCGGGAAGCGGTCCCACCAGATCAGCTTCATGACCAGATATACCAGCGCAATGGCCATACTGAACAGGGCACAGATACTGCCGAACATGGTGGCAAGGCGGAGTCCTGCCTTTGTGTAGGAGGTGACGCTTAACATGGCAGCGTCATAAAGGCGGTAGAAATTGTTGTGTGTCTTCCCTGCGCGGCGCAGAGGCTGTTCGTAGGGGATTTCCTTCCTCTTATACCCCAGCTCTGCCACGATCCCGCGAAGGAACGGCGTCGGATCGTCAAGCCTTCTCAACACCTCGATAAATTCCCTGTCATAGAGGCCGGAGCCGGTGAAATGTTCGATCTGCTCCACATCTGACAGCTTCTTGATGGTCCTGTAATAGCAGCTGCGCAGCCAGTACATCAGCTTATTTTCCTTGCTGCTGGTCTTAATTCCAATGACGATCTTGTAGCCATTCTCCCACTCATGGACATATTTGGGGATCATGTCCACCGGATCCTGGAAATCTGCCACCATCTCGATCACGCAGTCACCGGTCACCTGCAGGATACCGTAATAGGGCGAGTTGAACTGCCCGAAGTTCCTGGCATTGAAAATGGCCTTGATCTTAGGGTTTGCGGCACAGAGGTCTCTTATGATCTCCCTGGTTTTATCCGTGGAATCGTTGTCAATAAATACCAGCTCATAGTCATACCGGGGCAGCTCCCGCTCCAATATCTCCGTCACGGCCTGGCTGATGGGCCCTACATTTTCCTCTTCATTATAACAGGGAATCAATACGCTGATCTTTTTCATATTCTTTCTGCTTCTTTCTGTATGTTATCATGGCCCTCCGGCTTGGGAGCCATAGACTGCTCCTCCCTCTCTATCATCTCCAGGATCCCCTGACGGAAGGAGTATTTCTCATGCCAGCCCCCGGTCAGGGCTTCCAGCCTTGTGATATCAGGGCAGACAGAGAGCGCTCCCTCCTTGCCCTGCTTGAAGGTTCCATATTCCAGGCTTCCCTTCTTTCCCACGATCTCATGGATCTCCTCCACAAAGGAGCGGAGAGTCCGGGTGTCCCTTCCTGCCAGATTGACAATAATGCCGTCCTCCGGTTTTGCTTCCGGGCCCCAGGCCTTTTCCCCGATAAAGCGCTGGTATAATTCATATACTGCCTGCACAGCATCCTCAATATACATAAAATTCCACTGGTGGAGGCAGGCACTTAAGGATACGGTATGATCCCGGCGCAGCTCACGGACCAGGGTGGAGATAATGGACCATGGGTGGTCGCCATAGCCGTATACGCTGAAAAAACGCAGATGGCAGTAGGCCATCCCAAGGGTTTTGCATAAGGGCACGGCCTTCTGGTAAAATTCCAGTTTCGCTTTCCCGTACTGGTTTATGGGATGGCACTCCAGCTCCTCCTTCATCTGTCCGTCCACTGCCCCATACTCTACCCTGGAGCCGGCATCCATAAAAACAGAGCATTGCAGGAGATGGGCCGCCCTTACGCAGTCCAGGGAAGCCGCCACATTGCGGGCCTGCACCTCCGGGGAATCGATCTCCTCCCGGTTCACGCCGCCCCAGGCCAGATGGAAAAATCCTTCCGCCGGTCCGATCTCCTCCTTATGCTCCTTCACATAGTCCAGCACATGCTCCAGGGCACAGGGCACGATGCGAAGCCGCTCATGGGAAGGGAGCGCTTCCATATGAACAGAGCCAGGACGCACCAGCACCACCACCTCTGTCCCCTTTTCCAGGAACAATCTGGCAAGATTGCTTCCGATAAAGCCTGTAGCTCCTGTTATGACAATTCTTTTATGGTCCATATCCATCCGCTTTCTGCTCCTTCTCTAATGGTTCTGGCCGGTTATATCATCTCAAGATGATTGGAACGCATGGCCCTGATCTCTACCTGCTCTCCAAACTGCTCCCGTATGCAGGCTGCGATCTCATCCGTATAGCCCGGCGCTGTGATCACGATGGCATCTACCGGATTCTCATGGAAATGGGCAGGCGCCACAATCGGAAGATGGGAGGACGGAGCAAATTTCCCCTGCTTAAAGGGAGCGGAATCAATGATATACTCTGCCCGCTCTCCCAGCTTTGTGGTAGCTGCCAAGGTAAAGCCCTGGTGGCTGGCTCCCCAGAGCGCCACCTTCTTATTCCAGGCCTTTAAATACTTCATATAACCATCCATTTCCTTTTTCAGGTTCACATAGCACTTTAACAGATTCTCCGTGTCTGTCTGTGGACGCTTCTTCACGATCACAGACAGGGTATCCCTGTTGATCACCTCGCACTCCAGCACCTGAAAGCCATTCCGCTCCAGAAGGGGCATCAAGGTATCAAAGGTATAGTACGCAATATGGTCCCGTATCAGCTCATAGTAGCTGTTGTGGTCCATGATATATTCAAAGCTGGGAACTGTGATCAGCCCCATAGCGTCATCCTCTAAGTTTCTGTAAATGGCCTGGAGCATGGTATTGGGCTCCGGCTGGTGCTCAAGGAAATTAAAGGACAGGAACACATCAAAAAGGCCTCCTGCAAAGACCGTATCCTCTGTCTCTGTAAAGCCCTGGTCCACATGCAGGCCCTGGGCCTTTGCCAGCTCCACCAGAGCCGGATCATGCTCCACTCCGTAAGCCTTTACCGGAAACTCCTCCAGAACCTTTAAAAACTCGCCCTGGCCGCAGCCAACCTCCAGGAATTTCTTTCCCTCCAGGTGGTAGGTCTCGATCAGGTGCTTATACTGGTATCTGCGCAGCTCCACCATGGTCTTTGAAAATCCGCCTGCCCGGATCACATCCCTGTAATAGTCCACGGGCTCACAGTCAAACTGGACAAGCCCGCAGCCCATGCACTGGCATAGATCCAATGTAAGCCCCTTATCCTCCGCAACATTATCCGCATCCGGCATATGCTGCGCCGAAGACGGCATATTATCAAGTGTAAGCAGCGGTGTCTCCCATAGAGGTGCACCGCAGGCAATGCATCGCTTCATGAATCTGTCTTCCTCTCTTTCTTCAGCCCTTGTATCATTTCCAGGATCCCCTCCTCAAAGGATATCTCCTGGCGAAAGCCTACCGTGTCCCGCAGCCTTGTCAGGTCCGGGATCAGGGATACCACCCCCTCTGCATTGGGGGGCCTGTTTCCAAACTCATAGGAGCCTCTGCTGCCGCAGAGACCATAGAGCTCTTCGATATAGTTTCTTAAGGGACGGGTATCTTCCCCTGCCACATTATACACACCGGCAGGCACTTTCGCAAGCAGCAGCTTTGCAAGTGCCCTTGCTGCATCTTTTATATAGAGGAAATTCCACATCTGCGTACAGGGTCCCAGCTCCATGTGGCCCCCCTTTAAAAAGGTATCCACACAGGTAGAAACCAAGGACCAGGGATGATCCCCAGGCCCGTAGACACTGAACACCCTGGCATGGATATAAGAGATCCCCAGCCGTTTTCCCTCTGCTGATGCCTCCTCGCAGACCTTCAGCTTGTCTTTTCCGTACTCGGAGACCGGATGGCACTCCATATCTTCCCTCATAGGCCCCCGGCAGATGCCGTACTCTGCCTGGGAGCCGCAGAACAGGAAGCGGCTGCAGCCTAAGCGGGCTGCCGTCCTTAAGGCATCCATGGCATAGCCGATATTTTTCGCCTGAAGCTCCGGATTCTGGCGGTTGGCACTGCCTGCCCCTTCCCAGCCAAGGTGGAGCCAGGCATCTGCTGCTCTTGTGTTTCCGAGCTTTTCTGATATTCCAATATTTTCCAGTTCCTTTATCCTATCCAGGCTGCAGGGGATCACCCTGACCTTCCCTTCTCTCTCCAGCTGCTCCCGCCCAGGGGAGTCAGGCCGCACCACAGCTGTCACCTGGCAGCCTGCTTCTAAAAACTCCTTTGTCACGGCCTTTCCGATAAAGCTCGTGGCCCCGGTCATGATCACATGCATAAAACTGCACCTCTTGATTTTATTACTCTGAAAGTCCCGTCGCCGACAGGTGGCATGTATTCAGGTACGCCAAGTGCGCCCGCCGGACTTTCACGGTGTGGTGGCGCGTCCGCCCGCCGGGCGCATGCAGGTTTGCTGTCTGCCTTCCGGCTTTCTCACCCTGCGGGATGCCTCTCTATCCCTTAATAGGCTCTTGGAATCTCTTTGTGCCTGGATTTGCAAGGGAGATTCCGAGAGCCTATTTTATCCTGGGAATGATCATATTGCGGTCCATCTCCTCCTCCGGCAGGAAGGGTGACAGATCCTCAAGGGGCGGCGATACCAGCGTACCGTCCGGCAGCCTTTTGGCTGAGGACTTCGGCTCAAAGTTCTGATCCATGGAAACGAATACCTCACAGATCACAGGCCCCTCTGCTGCCAGAGTCTTCTCCACTGCCTCTGAAAGCTCGCTGTTGTGGCGGGCGCATACGTAAGGATATCCATAAGCCCATGCAAGCTTTTCCATATCCGGAAAGCTCAAGTCGCCGCTGTCCACACCAATGCCGATCAGAGGCTCCCCAAAGAAATTCTTCTGTGTCTGGCGGATGGAATGATAGCCGCCATTATTGATCACAAAGATCTTGATCCCCATTTTGTGGTGGATAATGGTCTGCAGCTCCTGAAGGTTCATCTGGATGCTGCCGTCCCCTGTAACTAAGATCAGATCCCCGCCGCTCCTGTCCCCATTCTGGCTGTAGCACTCATGTTTTCTGGAGGCAGCCCAGGCGCCGATGGCTGCCGGAAGATCATAGCCCATGGCTGCCACCGCGGAGTTGGTGATAAAACGCTGGCCCTTTTTGATAACATAGGCATGTCCTCCCACCACACAGGCAGAGCCATTGCCCACCACGGTGATCTGTCCCTCCTTCAGGCGGCTGCTCACCTCTTTTATAAACGCATACACATTAGCCGGCTCCCCGTCTCCCGCCGCATAATGCTTTGGAAGGACTACGGGGTAGACCTCCTTCCACATGATGCAGGTCTCACTCCAGCTCATATCGCCAAGGCCCACTCCGCCATCAAACACCTGCTTCCTGCCGGGACGGCTCAGGCTGCCGGGGAGGGCCTCCCCTTCCTCTGCAAGGATATCATCCAGCACCTCATCCAGCCGCTCCAGCAGATCCTTTGCATCTGCATGGATCCTCATATCGCTGTGCACAGAAGGCTTCTTAAGCTCCTCCTCGTCAATATCATTCACGATCACATAGGCCTCCCTGGCCCATGTCTGATAATTATAGCCTACCTGGCGGATGCTTAAGCGGCTGCCCACAGACAGCACAAGGTCGCTGTTCTGAATGGCAAAATTGCCTGGCCTGTCTCCCATATTGCCTGCCCGGCCTATATACAGGGGATGCTCATCGTACATGCAGTCCTCGCTGTCCCAGCCTGTGATCACAGGAATTCCCAGCTTCTCAGTCACTTCCATGAACACCTCATGTGCCCCTGCAATGCGGATGCCGTTGCCTGCATTGATCACAGGGCGCTTCGCAGCCCGCACCTTCGCGATCACTTCCTCTGCCGTCTCCCTGCTTACCTTGCCTGGAAGCACCTGGCGGTATTCGCCGCGGCCTGCCTCATCCTCCGGTATCTTATGCCCGTCACCCCGGCCTGCCCAGCCATCGCCGCCATTTTCATAATCAGCCGCATCAAAGCCCGCCAATTCCTCTGCCTCCACAAAGGCGCCCTGAACATTTAAGGGAATATCCAGCCAGCACGGGCCCGGACGTCCGGACTGTGCCAGGTAAAGAGCCTTCTCCAGGCAATAGCGGATGCGCATGGGATCGATCACCATTTCCGAATACTTTGTCATACAGTCAATGGACTTGCAGATGTCAAACTCCTGATCTCCCATGGCGCGGATCCTGATACCGGACCAGCGGGCTGTGGTGTCGTAGCGCACCTGGCCGGAAAGCACCAGCATGGGGATCGAATCCAGCCATCCTCCCAATACGCCTGTGATGGCATTGGTCCCGCCGGGTCCGGTGGTGACACACAGTGCCGCAATGCGTCCGTGTATCCTGGCGTAGCTCTCCGCGGCAATGGCGCAGGCCTGCTCATGGTGATTGTAAATACAGCAGAGCCCCTCCTGGTGTCCCAGAGCATCATCCAGATGCATCGCACCTCCGCCAGTCACCATAAATGCCTGGCAGATACCTGCCTGGACTAATCTGGAAGCAATATAGTTGGAAATTTTCATTTTCATAAACCCGCTCTCCCATCTTCTTGATCGATATGGTGATACCAGGGTCAAAAGGCCAGAAATCCGGTATCATAGGGGTCAAAGTACCTTTAGACCCCAACATCATATGGTGAGTATAGCATAAAAAATATAAAAATAATACTGTCTTTTCTCTTAACAAAACCTGGCTTCTTACGTTTTCCCGTGTTTCAGGGGCTTCCCCCCGCCCTCCATAGCCTTCCAAAACTGCCATTAACCTTCACTAGTTTTTGCGTATCCTGTCCGCTATAATGAACCACGTAATGCAACAACGGATTTTCGGCCACAACCAACCACACATATTCAAAAGGAGAGATTATCAATTATGAAAAAACAGATGAAAGCCCTGGCTGTATTATCCACTGCAATGTTTATGGCAGCAGTAACCCCTTCCCTGTTCCCAAATGTGTCCACTGTCTACGCAAAAAACGTTGGCTGGACAGAGGAGAACGGCAACTGGTACTACTATGATTCCTACGGCGATCCGCTGACTGATACCTGGAAGAAAAACGGAAGCGACTGGTATTACCTGGATTCCGATGGCATCCGCGCCTCCAACATGCAGATTGATGAGTATTACGTAGGAGAAGACGGAAAACGCGTTTCTATGAAATGGGTTTCCGTAGAAAACGAAGATTACTGGTCCGAGGAGGACGCGCCGGAATTCTTATACTACTATTACGGCAGAGACGGAAAAGCGCTGACATCCACCTGGGCATCCATAAACGGACAGTGGTACTATTTCAATGAGGACAGCATCATGGAAACAGGCTCCATCGCAGTAGACGGCTGCAACTACTATCTCGGCGAGGACGGAAGCCGCAAGACCGGATGGATCCTTCTGGAGGAAGAGACAGACGATCCTGAGACTCTGGAATACTGGTACTACTTTGACAACAGCGGAAAGCGCGTTGAAAATGAGGTCGACAGAAAGATCGACGGCGCCTACTACACCTTTGTAGACGGCCGCATGCAGACAGGCTGGTTCAAGCTTCCTGCAGCAGCTGCCCCTGCCCAGGACCAGGCCGCAACTCCTTCTGAGGCAACTCCTTCCGAGGCAGCTCCTGCCGTGTCCGCAGAGCCAACCGTTGCCGGCTATCAGTACTATGATGAGGACGGAAAACGCGCATCCGGATGGAGGACCATCGAGGGCGTGGAGAATCTCAGCGAGGACGGAGAGCTCTACAATTTCTACTTCAAAAACGGCGCTCCCTACCATGCCGAAAGCGGCTTAGAGCTCTTTACCGTTGATTCCAAGAAGTATGCTTTCAATACAAAGGGAGAAATGCAGACCGGAAAGCAGGTCGTCAATACAGGCGAGGGCCTCTCTGCCAATTACTTCTTTGATGAAAATGGCGTGATGAAGACCGGAAAGCAGACGATCTACGATGAGGATCTGGGCGAGACTCAGAACTGGTTCTTCCACACAGACGGCTCCAAGAAGGGCCAGGGCTACCACGGCATTAAGGACAACACACTCTACATCTACGGCCTGCGCCAGGATGCAGACAAGGATCTGCGCTTTGCCCCTGCTGAATTTGAAGGAAACCGCTATCTTGTAAACGCCAACGGCGCTGTGCAGAAGGCCGGCTCCACCTCCAAATCCAGTGAGAGGCCTGAGTTAGGCAATGGCTTTAAGGATTTCAAGGATACCAATGAAACCATCTGGACCGTAAATACGGAGGGTATCATCCAGTAATATCCGGCGGCACCCACTATAACCTTTCAAACAATGCGATACCTCCCACCAGCGCCTGTGGCTCATCCGTTCATCTTTCCACAGGCAGCGGTGCGGATGGCACGGTATTTTTCGCGGCAGACTAGCTAAACAGTCTGCTGCTTTTTTGTGTATTTTGCTGATTTTTACTCAAAATCCGAAAAAAATGGTATAATTTGGAAGTTCATACGCTATTTATTATAGTGATGATAAAATGTGGGAGGAAGTTATGAGAGAGCTTGCTGTGTTTTACTGCCCGAAATGCGGGCACTATGCCTATTATCACACGTCCCGTCATCCCCAGTGTCCCAAATGCGGGGCGCCTGGCGCCATGCTCATGGTAAGAATGCATTATCTGGAATTTATGCAGCTGTCATGTGAGGAACGGGATGAATATCTGACCCAGGAGATCCTGAATTCCAATCCTTCTTTGCTGAAACGTTTGAATATACCCCATGAGAAATACAACAGCCGTGAGCTGATCGCAGAAATGAACAATGTTATCATGAATCTGGACACGGAGAATAAAATCCTAAGCGACACCGTAAACTGGATGCATGACACCATCTGGGAGCTTCTGCGCGAAAAACGCCAGGCCGGACAGGCTCTTTCGGCGGAAGCCGCGGCTTCCAAAGAGCCCTTGGAAGATTAAAAGAAAATGCGTAATTTTATCCCTTTCTTTTGTGCAGATAGTGCGATATAATAAAATATAAGAAAATAAATTTGTGCACTTTTCATATCTTATACCATTTAGAAAGGAGTGAAACTATGAGTAACAAGATCATAACCATTGCCCGCCAATTTGGAAGCGGAGGGCATGAGGCCGCAGAGCGTCTGTCGAAACAGCTGGGCATCCCCCTTTATGACAGAAGCCTGGTGGAAATGGCTGCCGAAAAAATGGGCCAATCTGCTGTCAGCGTAGAAAAAGTAGATGAGACTGCCCTGTCCCGTTTTCTTGCCAATTACCAGATCTCCCAGGAGCCCAACTCTGTAACCGGCTATGGCCTTTCACTGAATGACAGCACCTATGTGACGCAGACCATCATCATAGATGCCCTTGCCGCGAAGGGGCCTTGTATCATCGTGGGGCGCTGCGGAAACTACGTGCTCCAAAATCATCCCGGACTGATCGATGTCTTCCTCTGTGCCTCCATGGAGGACCGGATCAAACGCATCATGGAGCGGTACGGCTTTTCAGAAAAGGATGCAGTGAACGCTATCAAGTCCACGGACCGGCAGCGCAAAAAATATTATGAAAATTATACCCAAAACAAATGGGGATCCATTGAATCCCACCAGATGCTCCTCAATGTCAGCCGCCTCGGTATGGAAAAAACGGTCGACATCATCAAAGGCCTCTACGAGAGCTGAGTCCGCCTGACAGCCCCCAGCTTTTCGCAGTAAGCATCATACTGCCTTAAGGCATTTTCCTTAAAAGGGGCGCTGATGGTAAATTTCTCACCGCCAAACAGAGTCACATTCCTGACACTGAAGGAGGCTACATATCTCAAATTGACTGCATAGGATTTATGCAGGCGGAGAAAGCCGGCCTCCTCCATATGGATTTTTGAAAAGAGCTTTTCGATCGTAGAGTAACAGTGGTAAACATTATTTTCCACGACGATCCGGACTCTCCGGTTATCGCCCTCAAAATACCGGATATCCTTTAGGGGTATCCGGTATATGGTGCGTCCTGATTTAAATTCAAAAATCCCTGCATTTCCTTCAATTTTCTCACAGGCTTTATAAAAAATGTGTTGGAAGGCTTCGGAATCAATCGGCTTTTTCAGAAAATAGAATGGCTGGAACTGGAACAGCTCCATGGCATATGTTTGTCCGTAGGAAGATATATAGATGATCAGACTGGAATCATCGTGCAGCTCCTCCCGTATGACCCTTCCCAGCTCAATGCCATTCTTATCACGCATCACCACGTCAAGAAATATCAGATCATAATGGTTTTCCCGCAATGCTTCATCAAACTCTATTCCAGATGTAAAGATATCCTGCTCGATATCCCTGCCCTTTCCCAAACACTCTATATACTTTTCCAGTTGCTCGCACACCTGGTAATTATCATCACAAACTGCAATTCGTATCATAAACATTTCCCCATAGTGTAGTGCAATTTAATCCTTCCTATTTTACACCCCCCTGGCATGTTCTGTCTATAAATGTAGAAAACAGTTTGTTTGTCGTAGAAAATTACTATAAAGGTCCTGCCGCCGGATAGGCGGCATGCCTTTATCCTCCCAGGGTAACATCCTGCCTGGAATACCAGGCCAGCGCCTCCTCCACATGAGCTGTCCGAAAGTCCGGCCAAAGCTCATCTACCACATACATATCCGCATACACGGACTGCACCGGCGGGAAACCTGACAGCCTTCTCCTGCCGCCCCACCGGATGATCAGGTCGATCCTGGAAACCTCTGCCGTCTTAAGTCCGGGTCCGATGAGACACGGCCCCTTTCCAGGGCCTCTTCCCTTAAGCCCCAGATCCCACTCCCAGCTGTAATTCACCAGAAAATTGATCTTCATTCCACCTCTTCCAAAGGTCTGCCTGACCGTATATGGAAGCAGCTCCTCCGGGAAGCTGGAGGAGTCTGTATTGCCCAGCACCAGAAGCTCTGCATCCTCCTTAGAAAGCTCCCTTACCGCCGCCACACAGGCTGCTGTAAACGCCTTCCGCTGGACAGAAGGACGCTTTGTATTGTCCACCGTAAATCCATAAAAGGTCATCTCCTCTACGCCCAGATCACGGCACATGTAAAAAAGCTCCATTCCCGGTGAAATCCCGTGTCCGTACCCCATCTCCTTTCCCATCCCTTGTCCCTCTGCCCATCTTCGGTTTCCATCCGGTATGATCCCTATGTGTCTAGGTATTCTCATAAGCTTTCTCCCTCCTTACAGGGAGAGTATTGCCCATTGTCGTGAATTAAAGCAGCAGGGCTCCAAATTGTATGAATAATTTAAGATTCTCTTCATTGCCGCTGACTTTTTCATCTGTTATAATGAAGATAGGATTATTGCACTGTGATGGCACTTGCTTTCTATAAGGGGGTATATTATGATCAGTCATACTGTAAAGCTTTTGATCCTTACAACACTTTTATCTGCCGGCACCTGCGGCATTGTCTATGGAGAGGAGAAACCTATCACAGAGATCGACCTGGATTTCTCCTGGGACAAAGCGCCAAAGGGCGGGGAGCTGGTCGGACAGATACGGGCAGACTCTAAAAATAAACAGCTTATCATCGAGGGCTCTGAATATGCCAAAAAGGATGATACCTGGATATTCGGCGAACGTCCCCTTGTGGAAGTGGATCTGTCTGCCAAGGAGGGCTATTATTTCGATGACCTCACAAGCAGTGCCTTCACGCTCTCCGGCTGCAGCGTGACATACCAGTCTGTCGAGATCGATGAGGACGGAAGCTATTTGACCCTCCGGGTCCGCCTTCCCAAAATTGACGGCACTCTTCCCAAAACCACTGCCACCAGCTGGGAGGGGCATTCCGCCTCCTGGGATGCGGTAGGCGGTGCCAGAGGATATGAGGTAAAGCTTTACCGGAATGGCATCCCCGTTACCTCTGCCACCACCAAAGACATCAGCTATGACTTAAGCCCCTACATCACCTCGAAAGGCACCTATACCTTCGCAGTCCGGGCAACCGGCTACTACAATGATCAGGCTGGCCCATGGGTCACATGCGATGACATCATCAGCCTTTCAGAGGAGGATGCCTGGCTCTGTGATAACGGTACCTGGAAGCAGACCGGAGATGAACGCAGATACATTTACAAAGACAACAGCTATCCGGTGAGCACCTGGCGCTCCATAGACGGCAAATGGTATTACTTTGACAAGGACGGCTGCATGGTCTCTGACTGCTACGTCCAGTCGCCGGACGACCCGAATACATACCGTTTTATAGGAGAAAACGGAAGCTGGGAGAAAGAAAAGGATACGGAGCGTCCTAACAGGGCGTTGTATGAAATCTATTAAGACAATCTATAAAAAATAAGGAGGAACACATTCACATGAAAAAACCAATGAAGCTTTTACTTTTAGCAGCCCTTTTATCCGTCGGAATGGCTTGTTCCGCCCAAGCAGAAGAGCCGGAGGCCAAGGCCACCACTTCCATTTCCCTCTCCTTTTCCTGGGACAGAGCTCCAAAGGGCGGGGAGCTGGTAGGTGAAGTCTATGCAAACACCAGCAGCCGCCAGTTTATCGTGGAGGGCGCAGAATATGCGAAGAAGGATGATACCTGGGTCTACGGGGAACAGCCCATTGTTGAGGTAGAGCTGTCGGCCGAGGACGGCTATTACTTCAGCGACACAAGCCGGAGCCGTTTCACCCTTTCCGGCTGCAATGCCCAGTACAAAACAGCTGAGATTGACTCTGACGGCAGCTCCCTGACCCTGCAGGTCTTCCTCTCCAAGATCAGCGGCAGCCTGCCCCGCACCACTGCCACCTCCTGGAACGGCAATATTGCCGCCTGGGATGCCGTAGAGGGCTCCAGCCGATATGAGGTACGGCTGTACTGCGATAACCGCCTTCTGACAACTGTCACCACAGCAAATAACTCCTACGACTTCAGTGCTTACATCAATACAGAAGGCACCTACACCTTCGCCGTCCAGGCCACCGGTTCCAACAGTACCCAGGACAGCTCCTGGACCACGGAATCCGAAGGACGCATCCTGACCCGCGAGGACGCCTGGACCATCGACAACGGCGCCTGGAAGCAATCCGGCTCCAAATGGCGCTTTGTATACGGCAACGGCGCCTATCCCACAAACAGCTGGCGCCTGATCAATGAAAAATGGTACTACTTTGACAGCAATGGCTACATGGTATCCAACTGCTACGTGAAATCCGCCGCATCTGGTGTTTACTATTGGATCGGTGGAGACGGTGTGTGGGATACACAGTGGGATACGCAGAGTCCGGATGTGAGGACGTATAAAACTTATTAATTACCAAGCCATCCCGGCAAACAAACTCAATGGTGCGTTTTGCCGGATACTTCATGACAAAAAGACCTGCTGCAAACAATGCCTTATTGTATTGGCAGTTATTTGCAGCAGGTCTTTTATTTTTCTATTCTATCTGGAGCCTTTCCCGGTCAGAACCACCTTCACTGTCAGCAGGATGATCTTCACATCCTTGAGGATCGACCAATGATCGATATACTCCATATCCAGCTTGACGACTTCCTCAAAGTCTTTGATATCACTGCGTCCGCTTATCTGCCACAGCCCTGTCATCCCCGGAGTCATACTGAGGCGGCATTTATGCTTTGCTTCATAGTGTTCAAACTCATCTACCGTTGGAGGACGTGTGCCTACCAGACTCATATCACCCTTTAGTACATTCCAAAACTGGGGCAGCTCATCAATACTGGTCTTGCGCAGGAATCTTCCCACCTTTGTGATCCTGGGATCATTTTCCATTTTAAACATCAGTCCGGTGACCTCATTCGATGCCATCAGTTCCTTCTTGCGCTGCTCCGCATCCTGGTACATGGAGCGGAATTTATAAAAGGTAAAACGTCTTCCATTCCTTCCAATCCTGGTCTGTCCGAAAAATACTGGTCCCGGCGATTCCAGCTTAATGGCAGGGGCAACAAAAACCGCTGCAGCACCCAGGATCAGCAGGCCTACCAGACTTCCGGCAATATCCAGCGCCCGCTTTAGCACCATATCCCTTGTGGAAAAAATATTTCTGGCAAATGTCACTACCGCATACTTTCCTACCCGGTTCAGAGACCGTTTTCCTGAGCTGCTGATATCAAAAATATCAATGTTCACATCCACAATAATGCCCATCATTTCCATTTCTGATATCCACTCCTGGATCAGCGGCTCATTCCTTACATTCGAATCCAGGATAAAGACCTCATCAATGTCATGATGGATGACATAATCAAGGAAGGTCTCTCTGTCTGCTACCACAGGATATCCGCAGATCTCCTCGCCAACAGCATCTTTGTCCAAAAGCACAAGCCCAGTCAGGACGCGGTTCCATTCATTGTAAGCCAGCAGGTTCCGGATAACATCGTCTGCCCTGTCCTCTCTGGTCACGAGAAGCGTTCTGTTGCTGTATTTACTCTTCTTATAAATCTTGACCATGTACTGTTTAAACAGCAAACGCGCCAAGTAGCTCAATGGTATATTCACTGCCAAACATACGCCGAATACGATTCGTGACAGCTCGTCCGTCCTGTGCATGATATAAAGCAGTACTACCCAGCATATGGAAAATGCTGCCTGCATTTTTATGACCGCTATCAGTTCTTCAAAAAACCCGCGTCTGAAAAAATGATGATTAAAATTGATCAGTACATTGATCACGATCAGAAGAAGGCATATAAAACTCACCTGCCATATCTGATCGCCATGTTTATCCCTTCCATAAAACAGTCCATAACGGATCGCAAAGGCAGCGGCAACGCTTACCAGGAGGCACAGGACATCCAATACCAGTAAAATGGCATTTTCGATCGTCTCTTTCTTTTGATACATTTGTATATACCTCACTTTTATCCAACGTGTTACAAAACCTTAAGCCATTCCTTTAATACACGCTCTTTCTCCTCCGCTTTCTCCCTGCTTTTGCCAACCGCCTGGATATAAACCTTCAGCTTTGGCTCTGTGCCGGAGGGGCGGACAGCGATCGAGGTCCCATCCTCCCAGATAAATTTTACTACATTGGAAGGCGGAAGGTCAATAGGAAGAATCCTTCCGTCCGGCAGCCATCTCTTTGAAGTCTTATAATCATCCGCCTGGATCATGTTCAAGCCGCAGCAGGCGGGGAAGGTCCTCATATTGCCGCGGTAGGACTCCATCAACTCTCTCATCTTTTCAATACCGTCTTTTCCCGGAAAGGAATAGGTATGCTGGGTGTTAAGATAATAACCATACTTCTCATAGATCCCATCCAGCACCTCTAAAAGAGAATGCCCCTTTGCCTTATGGTATCCAGCCATTTCGCATATCATAAGAGAAGCATCCACTCCGTCCTTATCCCTCACATAGGTACCGGTCAGATACCCATAGCTCTCCTCGATCCCCAGGATAAAGCGCCCCTTCTCATCTGCTGATTCCAAAAGGCTGATCTGCTCTCCGATATATTTAAAGCCCGTGAGAACATTTCTCATCTCAACATCATAGCCTTCCGCGATCTCTGCTGCCAGGTCTGTTGTGACAATGGTCTTAAATGCCAGCGGATCATCGGGCATTTTCCCTGTCTCCCGGCGCCTCCGGCAGATGTAATCCAACAGAAGTATCCCTGTTTCATTTCCGGAAAGCAGACAGTACCCCTTCGCACTTTTCACTGCAATTCCCACACGGTCACAATCAGGATCCGTAGACAACACCAGATCCGCATCCAGACGCTCTGCGTCTCTTAAGGCCAGAGTCAGCGCTTCCTTCTTCTCCGGATTCGGAACAGGACAGGTTGGGAAATTCCCATCCGGATCCTTTTGTTCCTCTACCACGTGGACATCGGAAAATCCATTTTCCTTCAGCACACGACATACCGGCTTCAAGCCAGTACCATTTAAGGGTGAATATACAATTTTAATATTTCTGTCGATCTCTCCCCCAAATGCCTCATGGGAAACATCTTTGATAAAGGCATCCAGAAGGCTGTCAGGCACAAAGGAAATCTTTCCCTGCTCCACTGCCTCCTCAAAAGGAAGACGTTTTACATCATCAAAGATATCCAGCTTCTGTATCTCAGCAAATATACTTTCTGCTGCCTCCCCCGTGATCTGTCCTCCATCTCTGCCATAAACCTTGTAGCCATTGTACTCAGCAGGATTATGGCTGGCAGTGATCACAACACCTCCGCTGCAGCCCAGATAGGGCACTGCATAGGACAAAACAGGCGTTGGCATCAGCTCCCTAAACAAGTGGACACGGATCCCGGCGGCTGCAAATACTTCTGCAGCCGCCTTTGCAAACTCAGTGGACTTTCTGCGGCTGTCATAGGCAATGACCACTTCTATGCCTTCCCTTCCGCTATAGAGCCCTTCCAGATAACGGGCGTATCCTCCGGAAGCGCGGGCTACTGTGTACACATTCATACGGTTTGTCCCAGCGCCAATGATCCCTCTGAGTCCTCCGGTTCCAAACTCCAGATCCTTATAGAAGCATTCTGTGATCTGCGCTTCCAGCTCACTGGCCTTCGGACTGCCCGGACTTTCCTCTTCCGGCTCCGGATTCTTCCATTCTCCGATTTTTTCCGTCTCTTGTTTCCACCCCAGAAGTTCTTTCGCGGTATCCGCGTCTTTTACGGCCTTCTCCTCCCACCGTTTCCACTGTCTGTATACTTCCTGTGTCATTTTTCTCACCATGTCCAAGTAAATTCTTCTATGTCATTCTCTTCCAGCTCTCTGCCGATCTGTACCTCGATCAGGTGAACATCACTCAGGGCACGAAGGGCATGCTTCTGTCCGGCAGTCAGATATACCACATCACCTCTCCTGACATTCCGGCTGTGCCCGTCTATGATCACTTCGCCGTCACCGTCCACAATGGTCCATATCTCATCGCGTTTTTTATGGCACTGATAGCCGATATATCTGCCCTTCTGGATAAAGGTGTGTTTTGTGAGGGAGCAGCTCTTATCTGCATACTGCACATAATCTGTCACCCTGTAATCTCCCCATATCAATTCCTCATACATGGGGCGCTCGCTTACCTTTTCTGCATAGGGCTTTAAATAAGAGCTGGCTCCCTTGTCAGAAATAAGAATACCGTCCGGACTTGCCGCCACGATCAGATTGTTCAACCCCAGTCCGATCACCGGCAGGGAGGTCTCATTGATAACCGTGGTATCCTTCGTCCCCTCTCCCAGCAGCACATGGCCCATGGCAGGCTCCGCGATCTCCTCTGCCAGAGTATTCCAGGTTCCCAGATCCTTCCATTTCCCCTCGTAAGGTATCATGGCTATGGACTCTGTCTTCTCCACCACCTCATAGTCAAAGCTGATCTTCTTAAGGCATCCGTAATGGCTTCTGAACTCCTCAAAGGAATTCTTCCCCTTCTCTCCAAAGCTCTGATACTTCCGAACTGTCTCAAGAAGATATCCCAGCTTAAAAGCAAACACACCGCCGTTCCAGAGAGCGCCGTCCTCCAGAAGCATTTTTGCCTTCTCATAGGACGGCTTCTCCTGGAACCGCTTCACAGGCCAGGCGGTAACGCCCTCTGCCTCTACCGGCTGGGACTCCGGCACAATGTAGCCATACTTCTCTGACGGATAGGTGGGCCGGATCCCCATGAGGACCATATCTGCGATCCCGGCCTGAACTGCCTTCTCCATCTCGATCATTGCATGGAAATATTCGATGTCTGCATAGGGATCCACAGGAAGCACAAGAACCACTTCATTCTCATCCATCCCCTTCTCCAGAGCCAGATACACAGAGGCCAGGGCAATGGCCGGAAAGGTATCCCTGCGTTCCGGCTCCACCACCACATCCACATTTTTGCCCAGCTGGCTGCGGATGGAGTCCACCTGGGAGGCTCCGGTAGCCACCACGATATGAGCGTCGATCCCGGCCTTGCGTATCTGTCCGTACACTCGCTGTACCATGGACTCATACTGGCCCTCTTCATTTTTTAACAGCTTTAAAAACTGCTTTGATCTCGAATCATTGGAAAGAGGCCACAGGCGTTTCCCTGAACCCCCGGATAATAATACAATATTCATCGCTCTGCACGCACCTCACTGTGTAAAAAGTCATCATATGCCATGGCAATGCCATCCTCCAGCTCCGTCTTATAGGTCCAGCCCAGACTGGTAAGCTTATCCACATTCAAAAGCTTTCTGGGGGTCCCATCCGGTCTGGAAGTATCAAAGGTGATCCTGCCCTCGTAGCCTACTGCCTTTTTCACCAGCTCTGCCAGTTCAGCGATCGTAAGCTCCTTTCCTGTTCCCAGATTCACGGTCTCATTGCCGGAATAGGTATTCATGAGGAAAACACAGGCATCTGCCAGATCATCCACATACAGGAACTCCCTGAGAGGCGTACCCGTTCCCCAGATCACCACCTCAGGAAGCTTCTGCTCCTTTGCCTCATGGAATCTGCGGATTAATGCCGGAAGCACGTGGGAATGTTCCGGATGGTAGTTGTCATTGGGCCCATACAGGTTTGTGGGCATCACGCTGATATAATCTGTCCCATACTGGCGGTTCAGATATTCGCAGTACTTCAGACCGGAAATTTTTGCCAGGGCATAGGCCTCATTTGTCTGCTCCAGGGAGCTGGTCAAAAGGCAGCTCTCCGGCATGGGCTGGGGAGCCAGTCTGGGGTAGATGCAGGAGCTTCCCAAAAACATCAGCTTTTTTACCTGGTTCACAAATGCACTGTGGATCACGTTCATTTCCAGGATCATATTTTCATACATAAAATCAGCGGGATGCTTGCTGTTTGCAATGATCCCTCCCACTTTGGCGGCTGCCAGGAATACATACTCCGGCTTCTCCTCTGCAAAAAACTGCTCCACCTGATCCTGCCTGCGAAGATCCAGCTCCTTTGACGTTCTCAGGACCAGATTATCATATCCCTGTTTCTTAAGGCAGCGCACGATCGCTGAACCCACCATTCCCCGGTGGCCTGCCACATAGATCTTTCCACTCTTTTCCATCATTTTTCAAATACCTCTTTTCTCTAATGCCTGTTTCTGTATTCCTCACAACTCATTCCAGCTATCTTCCGAAGATCTGCGTCCATCATCATGGCCACAAGCTGCTTGAAATCAACCTTTCTCTTCCAGCCCAGTTCCTTTTCCGCCTTTGCAGGATTTCCCCAAAGGTACTCCACCTCGGCTGGACGGTAGAACTCCGGATTCACATCCACTAACAGCCTGCCTGTCTCCTCATCGTAGCCCTTTTCCTCCACACCGGTTCCCTCCCAGCGGATACGGATACCAAGCTCCTCAAGGGCAGCTTCCACAAACTGCCTTACGGTATGGGTCTCGTTGGTGGCAAGGACAAAATCACCCGGCACCTCATGCTGGAGCATTCTCCACATGCCCTCTACATAATCACCTGCAAAGCCCCAGTCGCGCTTTGCATTCATGTTGCCCAGGGAAAGCTTTTCCTGCTTGCCGGCAATGATATTTGCCAATGCAAGGGTGATCTTGCGGGTAACGAAATTTTCCCCGCGGCGGGGAGACTCATGATTAAACAGGATGCCATTGCAGGCAAACATATTGTAGGACTCCCGGTAATTCACTGTGATCCAGTATGCATACAGCTTTGCGGCGCCATAAGGGCTCTTCGGATAGAAGGGCGTTGCCTCACTCTGAGGAGCTGTCTCCGGCAGACCGCCAAACAGCTCGGAGGTGGATGCCTGATAATAACGGCAGTTGCCTCCGTTCACGCGGATCGCCTCCAGAAGCTTCAAGGTAGAAACTCCTGTTGCCTCAGCTGTATACTCAGGAACCTCAAAGGATACCCCCACATGGGACTGGGCGGCAAGATTATACACCTCTGATGGGCGGATCTCCGCAATAAGACGCATTAAATTGCTGGAATCTGTCATATCTGCATAGTGCAGGAAAAATTTGATCCGGTTATAATCAGAATGGATAATATGGTCGATCCGCTCCGTATTGGAAATGCTGTGGCGGCGGATAAGGCCATGGACCTCATAACCCTTGCTCAGCAGAAACTCCGCCAAATAGGAACCATCCTGACCTGTAATGCCTGTAATTAATGCTATTTTGCTCATATACTACCTCTCTCACTTTTCACTGTATATTACATGTATTCTTCCCATTTTTCAGCCTGATGCACGATGTCATAGATCAGTCTGCCTAATCATAATACAGACAGACCTAAAATTCAATTGATATAATTGCGGAAAAATAGTATTATATTGCTATGGAAAACATTGCATCGGAGGAGCCGCTATGCCCCATTTTTTCGAACAGTACAGAAAATCAGAAGTCACCGAAACTCACCGCATCATCCACACCCCCAGCGATACCGCCAAACGGACCTTCCTTTACATCCAGGAGGCCGGCTATTTAAAAAGCTTAAAGCCCCACTTAGGCAGGCGTTCCGGGCTGAGCTCCTACCTTTTCCTGATCGTGCTCTCCGGCAGCGGTTCCATCACCTACAAGGGCGTTCAACACGAGGTCTCTGCCCAGGACTGCTTCCTTCTCGACTGCCGGGAAGCCTACAGCCATATCAGCACGGAGCAGGATCCCTGGGAGCTGCTGTGGCTGCATTTCAACGGCGAGCAGGCGCCGCTGCTCTACCAATACGTTATCCAGAAAAACGGCCACTGCTTCCGCGTCAACAATCTGCCTGCCATCACAGATGCTGTTCACGAGCTGATCGCCCTCAATTCCGATGTATCAGAATACAGCGATCTGTCCTCCTCCTATCTGATCACCCAGATCCTCACCCTGAGCGTAACCGGCTGCCAGAAACACAGCGGCAGCCAAGCCGGGATCAAGGAAAAGCTGTATCAGGTACTGACCTATATCAATGAGCATTTCAATGAGTCCATCACCCTGGATACCCTATCCGGGCAGTTTTATATAAGCAAGTATCATCTTGCAAGGGAATTTAAAAAAGAATATAACCAGACGATCGTACAATATTTATTAAACAAACGGATCACCTGTGCAAAAGAGTTGCTGCGTTTTACAGATATGAATATTGGAGAGATCGCACAGAGGTGCGGGATAAAAGACTTGAATTATTTTAATAAGGTGTTTCGGAAAATCGAAGGATGCACCGCCTCCGAGTATCGGAGGCGGTGGTAGAAGCGGGCTATATAAAGCAGATAATATTCTGTAACATTTTTCATATTATACATGCCTGCCACTGCGTAAGTGAGATCTTGCTTATCCATTATTATTGTACTCATTTTTCTTTTGTCTCCCATGGAAGCCTATTATTTCAGCTTACTGACTCTTGCGTCAAATTCAAAATCATACCATATCTCCAGGCAGTCATAAAAGAGGGCTCTGCCTCCCATAACGGTTTTTCTGTAATTAAGGAGGCTGTTTTCAAATATCTTCTTATGTTCCTTTTGGCGCTCCTGCAGCTGCCCGCTCTCACCTTGAAGAATATCCAAATAGCCCATCATTGGATCGGCGGATGTGTCAATTACTGCAATATAGACCTTTTTGACATTAGGCGCTAATTTTCCATCTCCAATCCCCTCAAGAATAATCTTTTCAAATAAAGCCAGCGATTCATATGCTTTGAGCCTTATATTCAAACGCAGATTGTCTTTATGAGTCGTTGTATTGATATCTTCTTTTTTACTGGCAAAGCCTGTTTTAAACTCGATAAAATAAATATGCCGTCTCACTAATAATGCATCTGCCGAAGTACATTTCTGCCCGGCAAGCTGTTGTTTGATCTCATCATAATCGTATGCTGTTTCTATGCTTTTTATCGCTGCATTATTAGAAAGCTCTGCAAAGGCTCCTTTATGATTATATTTTTTCTCCAGCTCATTATAAATATCTTTTGTATTTACCATGTATGCCGCCTTCCGCTTCAATCATCGGAATTGCGCAGCTTTCTGCTCTGCAATTCAAACAGGGGAGTTGCCAGCTTATTGTATGCTGTTTTCAAATCATTTTTTACATTACTGTAACGAACCATATAAGCATTCTCACTCTGCTCCGTACAATACATAGTGGTTCCATCCCATATTTCATATTCCTTTGCATATACATCCAGCGCCATAAGGAAATTGGGGCTATGGGTAGTAAGGAGGACATGCATCTCAAGATACTTCACCAGTAAAACAATGATCTCTGCAAATCTGTTCTGCCAAGCCGGATGCAGATGGGACTCAGGCTCATCTAAGATCAACAGGGTATCCGCAGTCAACTCTCCATTCTCCAACAACTTCTTGATAATAGCAAATAGTTTTGAACCAGCTGCCAAGTTTCTCACATCCAGCTTGCTCTGACTGCAAATATATTGATCATCTGACAAAATAATCTTATCAGGAAACACCTCATCCATCTTTCTTAAAAGTTTTTCGGCCTTATTCTGATTGATCATTTCCTCGAAGAGGTTATCTGACCTGTTTTTTAATTTTTCCACCAATATCTGATTATGCCCCTGTGATTCGAACCGCTCTGACCATTGGCGTTCCTGCCTGTTATTCAGAAATCTATATACATCCATGTAATTGCGTCCGGCCTCACCAAGCTTATCTAAGGCGAACACATCATCAATAAAAATAACATCCCTGTATGCATCTGAAAAATAGGTTTTTGCATTATCCGCCAATTCATTTTTCAATACATGGATTAAAAAGCATTTTGTATCATCGCTGTAAAATTCAATCGTACCTTTGACATCAGGATATCTGACCGGAAGTATCTGCCCATTGAATTCCTTCTGCAGGCTTCGGATGATCCTTTTATTTGCATATTGCGTCAGCTCCGGATCGCTGCATAGGCTCTCAAAGAGATTATCCAATGACTTGACAAGCTGGTTTCTCTTACTGTCAAGGGATCTTTTGGTCATCCTCTTACCGTTTCCCCATTCAGATAAAATATCCTTTAAAGCCTCGTCAGAAATATTCATGGCCGACTCCCGCAGCTGGCGGACATAAGCAGCAAGATCCGCAAAGTCCCCAAAATCGCTGCGGCCATTTCCGCTTAAATAATCTCCCAGATACTGGCCTTCCTTTGTTCCGATATCAGTCCCTGCTTTTCCAATTCGGATCATTGGACTCATAGACTCAAAATGGAAAAGTCTGTTCATTCCCAGCATATCCCGGATCTCATTTTCCTTACTTCTGGCAAAATCGACCTTATCCTTCAGTGCTTTCTGCTGGAGATCCTCCACTGCCGACAATATGGCAAATAATGTTTTTCCCACTGTTGTCTTTCCTGAATTGTTATGACCAGTCACCACTGTCAATCCTTTGAGTTCAATGGTGGAATCTTTAATAATTCCTATATTATCCAGTCTGATTTTCTTTCCGCTCTGTGTCATGAAGGCTCCTTTACATTTATAAAAGCACGAATGAAATCTGTATATGTATTCATACTATAAATCATTTTCAAACAAAAGACAAGAAACCTCTGTCCAGTTCCCTGAAAAACTTTCTTTTTATATACACAAGCAGATCACCTGTGCAAAAGAGCTGCCGCATTTTACTGATGTGAATAGGGGGAGATTACGCAGGAAGGGGCTCAATCTCCCTCTTTTTGTTTCGATGCGACCTTGTCGATAAAGTCTTCCCAGCGAATGCCCTCATCGTTCATAATACTTTCACACCGGGCCGCAAATTCGCCCAGCTTATTTTTCTTTTGCTGATAATTTCCAACGCCTGCAATGTACAGACGGTGCTCCATACACAGCTTGTCGCAGGTACGGCGGTACGATTTCCATTTATCATGGCAGGCTGTAAGGTTGAGAAAGCCTTCTGCTATTAATGCAAAAGAGCTTATTGCCGTCAGGGTATAAGGATTCAAAAGACGGCATTCTGACAGCGCCAGCAGCGGAATCAATGCCACCAGCGTGAGCCTCACACCTGATAATACGAGATATAAGCGCTTATAATGCTTCCCTCTCCTGTCATAATAAAGAACCATTTTTTCCACTAATTCACAATACTCCTGCTCATCCGCAAAGGAACAGGGGCCAAAAAATTCATAATGTTCTCCCATATGGCATCTCCTACCGGCTTACCATCTCTTCTCCTGAAACTGCTCTCTTACCATAACGCAGTTCCTATACAGCAGCCTTCCAAAATTCTCAACAAATTCTGCATATTCCTTTCTGATTTCCTTTTCAAAAACCTCCCGCCCCAAAGGATCAGGGCAATGATAATTCAGGATATAACGGACACATTTATCCAGCTGTCGGCTCTCCATAACGTATTCCTTCAGCTCTGTTGTAATCTCAATGGTTTTCTCAATCCCCTTTTTCAGGATCTTAGCAGAGTCTCTGTCAAATGGAGACAAAATATACCATTGGATGCAATAATCAAGGGCAGAGGAAAAATTATCTCCTCTGCTGAACGTATGAGGATAAACTGGTAAAAGAAGATGCTTATAACGGCTGTCCGGCTTAAATACTTTTTTCTGGATAGAGTAGTAATCCACATGAGTGGGCTGATTCGCATATGGTTCAAAGGCCTTCATATAATCATAAAGCCTTGCTGCCTCACTCATAATAATAGAACCAGCCTCTGGCCCCACAGTGCGAAGGCCAAAAAAGTATTCAAGTCCCTGATCGCGGTTATGCCGAATCTCCTCAATATGTACCAGCCTATGCGGAAGATGTCTGACTGTTTTGATACCAATACCAGTAGCCTCTTTATCTCCGATCTCCTGGGAGATTGCCATAAATCTTGCAGGAAGAGCCGCATTCGCCTTAAATAATTTTTCAGAATCCCACAGATATGTAACAGGGATCTCCTCATCACCCAGCATCAGTTCCTTAGACTCCACAAAAGCCTGATATGGCTCTATAAATTTCCGAAAATGTTCCATATCTACCGTCTGATAAAATAAAAGAATGAGAGAAAGGAGGATCTCCGGGATTTTTTCAAATCTCTGTCCTTTGATATTTTGTTTCCCTGGCTCTTCTTTATCCTGTTTTATAAAATAATCACACCAATTTTTCACGATTTTATTGCGTACATTCAGCAGCTCCTCTTCCTCTATGGCATCTTCACGCAGCCTGTCCCTGTCAATATTAAGGTATCTTTCTGCTTCCCCATCCAGAATCGTGATATCCCAATTCAAAAAGCCTGCATGAAGACGCTCCTGCCGGTTTCTTTTGGAGTAAATCGTTTCTGTATCATTTACAGCGCAAAACTTATAATTGACATGATATAGATTGGGTACAGGATCCGGCAAAAACAACCGTTTTTTCCCTTCCTTTACTTCAATTGTACATGGCCTCACCGTCAAGCTATAGCATCTGCTTGCTTCTTTATCCCAGAAGCATGCCATATTATCAATGAAGCTTAAGGATTCTCCCTTACTTGCAATAAATGGCTGAATTGTTTTTGCAAATGACTTCATCGCATAGCCAGCCATCTCCGGCTCCTTTTCTGTTTGAAAATAGCTTCTGCGGAGACATGTCCGTTTCCCCTTTGTTAATCCTCCTTCGCTGTCAATCACCATGGATTGGAAATACACATTAAAATAATCGCATTTTGCCCCCTCCTTTATCCGCTCCATGCAGACACGGCACATCTCCGCAAACAGCATATCCAGCTCGTCTCCATGGTCAAATTCGGGATCATAATAAATAAAATGATCTTTCCCATCCCTGTCCTTCAGTCTCTCAGGATCTATTGCTATTTTTACATTTGTTCCAGGGACGCCATTTTCAAAATAGAGGCCGTCCTCATTCGGCGGAACTTCCCTTATCTCAATCCTTCCCTTATTTTTTCCATAGGAATGAAGCAAAATCTCCCATTCCGGCGAATTATGCTGCCTGGAATAAAAATGAATACAATCTGTAAGCTGAAATACCGATTGAAGTCCAATCCCAAAAACTCCTGCCGGCTTCAACCAATCCGGCATATTCTCCCTAATCTTCTTAAGACGTGTATTCTTCTCCTTGCTGGCTCCAATTTCCGACATGTAGCGGGCGTCCTCCGGTGTAATCCCCACTCCCTTGTCCTTTACCACCAGGTAAACCTTTCCCACAGTCCTGTCCTGTATTACCTCTACCGAGATATCATAATTTCTGAAAAGAGCCGCTTTTTTCTTATCCGCAAAATATAGTAGATCCAGACCATCCTTTACCGCATTCTTAGAGAGGCCGTATGCAAGATAACGATTTTGGACAATATCATACCAAAGCTGCAGAAGAGATGCGTCCACCGCATTTTGAAGCAATTCCCGGATCCCTACATATTTATCTTTATAAATACTGGTACCTTCCAACAGCTTCATAACACGTTCATGAGGCATTTTCATCTGAAGCTTTCGTTCAAACGCCAGATATGACCGATCTCCCACATAAATGTCAACGTTTACCATATTAGGAGGAAAACCAAAATCCGGCTGTGAGATTTCAGACCAATGATTTACCATATATCTGCATTCTTCCTGCAGAAGGTCTGCCCAATCACTTACCAAACCAGCCACCTTATATCCGTCAGGCCCGTCACTGCATCTGGCAATGATTTCAATTTTTTTATGTGTAATCAATAAATGGGAAATCGCTTCATGCTTCCTGTAATGCATGGCAGAAAGCTCAGGAATAATAGTCGCATTTTGGGAAACCTCCTTGATAAACCAGTAGGGGAACCTTCCGTTATCCAGATCCAGCAGATCCCCCAGCCTAAGCATGGCCGCAACAAACCGCGGATGAAATTCATCCCCTACAATCCCTCCTGCCCGCTGGGAAAAAGATAAAATTGTCTGGATAGGCTGCCCATGAGACTTGCAGATTTCCACTACACCCTCAGAGCCCCAGATAAACCGGCGCTTAAGCCCTCCCTGAAGCAGCTTATCAAAATCCTCAACAACATCCGCTGCCCCCTTCCAGTGATTCGGCCTAAGGTACATCTGTATTACCAGCATAATGGAAAAGTACATATCATTCAGCGCAAGGCTGGGCTTCGCCTTATCCAGGTAGCATAACAGATTATGTATAGCCCACGCATCTTCCTTTTCCAGCATATTTTTATTCTCGTCCATTTTTCTCAGAAAGCTTTCAAATTCACGGCTTCCCAGTATGTTATATATTTTCCTGAAGGACTGGGCCATCCCATAGTCATGAGCGTAAGCGCATATGAGAAGCATGAATGTATCAGTAGCTGATAACTGCCGGATTCTCCCCTCTCCCAGGAACCGCTCGATGGATTGTATCACCGAACGGCTATGACTGGCGTCATGAAGACTGTAATTCACAAAGTTATGACGTGAAGAAATCAGCTCATCTTCAATACGCCCTCTGAGAATCGTCCACAATCCATGCAATTCCTGAACAGACGGATAACTCTCTGCCAGCATTTTAAAATGCTGCTCCAGGGTCAGCGGCATGTTGTAAGTATGGATAGCAGTGCTTTCTGACATAGGCTTACCTCCTCTAAATTCTATACTCTGTTGCCGGTTTTATGGGCTTATTTTCTTTTATTGTACAGCAGGAGGGGGAGTTTCGTCAAAGTGTATTTACTAAATTGCAACTCTTTCTTTAAAGAATAAACCAAAACTCCATATGGCAAAAATAAACTAAGAAAATCCTGAATTGCTATATAGAAAAAGTAGTAGTATAATACCAATAATTATAATTGTGCCAAAGGAAGAATGCCATGTACCTTACTCCCAAAAAATTTATCAAAAAAATTCTCACTCCAGGACAGCTTGCAAAGATAAAAGAAATAAGGTTCTCATCCTTAAACCCTCAATGTAAAAGGCTGCTTTCATTGAATAGCGAATTTAAAAACAAACACAAAGGACAGCGTTGCTTTATATTTGGCAATGGGCCATCGTTAAACGACATTGATTTTTCATTATTAAAAAATGAATGTACTTTCACAGTTAATCAGCTTCCAAGAAATAACAATTTTGAAAAGCTGCATACCACCTATCATTTCTGGGCCGATGACAGGTTTTTTCATCTTGATGAGACAAAAGAAGAGGATATGGAGCTTCTTCAGATTATGAAGAATGTAAATACCTCCGATAACCATCCCATTATCTTTTACAAATACAGTGCTTACGATATGGTTCATCACTATGATCTGGATCAGGAATTGGATATCCGGTATTATGCGGGACTTGATATCGATAAACAGCTTATCATGAAAAAAGATGTTGAGCTCACAATGCTTATGCCGGATTTTCCCACTGTAATCCATTATATTGTCTGCATTGCTGTTTATATGGGATTTTCGGAGATATATCTGCTGGGCTGTGACTGTACAGGCTTTATTAATACTGCCCAGGCAAAATTAAAAAATGCAAAAGAATCGCAGTATGCATATAAAATCTCTGAAAACGAAAAAAAACGCATGGAAAAAGTATCAAAACTTACCAGTATTCGTGATGAATTGGCCTGGTATGCTGATATTTTTGATACGTATGAATTATTGAATAAATACTGCCAAAAACATCATGTAAAATTATTTAATGCTACAGAAGGAGGCCTTCTTGAGGCTTTGCCCCGCGTATCATTAAATGATGTTCTTCAACAGAAATCTTAACAGGAGCTTCAATAAAAGATATGAAAACCGATTATAAGTATCTGTTCAAGAATATTGGTTTGCTGACGATCAGCCAATTTGGAACAAAACTGCTTGTTTTTTTTCTGGTTCCATTATATACCAGTATTTTAACAACAGAAGAATATGGCATTTTCGATCTCTTTAACACTACGATCGCGCTGCTGATACCTATTTTAACCTTAAACATCATGGATTCTGTCATCCGCTTTGCTTTAGATAAGGACTCAGATCCAGCATGTATTTTATCGATTTCCCTGCAGGTATTTTTTAAAGGCATCTTATTTTTTATTTTCCTGCTTATAATAAACCGATTCTTCCATATCATTCCAGTTATCAATCATTATATCCCTGTTTTAGTTTGGATGTTTCTTGTGACAGGGCTTTATCAGATTATCAGCAACTTTTCACGCGGCATCGATGACGTATTTGCGGTTTCCGTTGCCGGTGTACTAAGCTCTGCAGTATCGTTGACATTAAGTGTCCTTTTGCTGGTTGCTGCAAAATGGGGACTTAAGGGATATTTTTATGCAAATATAGCCGGTCCGGCTGCAGCGTTATGCTACTTAGCCATCCGGCTGAAAATATGGAATTACATCTGTTTCACAAATGTGGCATCTGACTTAAAGCGGCAAATGCTTTCATACAGTATTCCTTTAATTTTTAATTCCGTCAGCTGGTGGATCAACGGCGCTTCTGACCGCTATGTCATCACTGCACTATGCGGAATGGCTGCCAATGGAATTTATTCCGTAGGCTACAAAATCCCAGGAATCCTTAATATATTCCAAACGATTTTTAATCAGGCATGGGCCCTATCAACTGTCAGGGAATTTGATTCCAAGGATAAATCCGGGTTCTTCACCCAAACGTATAAGCTGTATCATTTTGGCATGTCCATCATCTGTTCGCTGATTATCGTTTTTACCCGGCTGATTGCAGCAATCCTATATGCCAAGGACTTTTATCAGGCATGGGCATATGTTCCTTTTCTGACAATATCAATCGTATTCGGAGCATTATCCGGCCATATCGGCGGAATTTTTACTGCGGTAAAGGATACAAAGGCTTTCAGCCTTTCCACATCCATTGGCGCTGTTGTTAACCTTTTGCTGAATTTTATTCTGGTTTCCGCCTTCGGCCCTTTAGGAGCTGCTATTGCGACTGTATTCTCCTACTTTCTCGTCTGGCAAATACGTATTTTATTAGTCAGGCGGCATATAAAAATGCAGTTATCCCTATTGCATGATTATTTAACCTATATTATACTTCTGCTGCAATCCATTCTGATACTCGCTTTTGACGACAGTATCGGACTTTACGTTATATTGGCGGCTCTCACCGGATGTATTGTTTTCCTATACAGAAAGGAAGCCGGCAGCTTGTTAAATCACCTCAGAAAGAGGGCTGCTCATTCATGAAAACCGTACAGAGACTTTATGATCGTTTCTATCACGGTTTCTTTTACCGTATGATAGCTGTAAAACTGACAGCGTTTTTCCTTATATTCATTTTTCAGTTTAACAGCATCAATATCCTTTAAATCCATTCCGGCAAGCTCGCGAATATCCGCATATCCAATACCAGGAATGTCAGAAAACTCCAGTATGCTCTTATGTGAAATCGGTATCGTATCTGTAAACAGGCATTCCTGAAGGACCCCGGATGTCCTGTTTCTATAAAATTCTTCATCATATGGTATCAGGCAAAGCTTACTTGAAGCCAATATCTGATAATACTCTTCTGAATCTATATACCGGTTTTCAATCACAATATTATTTCCCTTAATCGAACACAAGCGTTTATAAGTTTCAACAGAGGAAAACTGTCCGGCAATGTAAAGAGGATATCCATTCTTAGAAAATGCCTCCACGGCATCCAGCAGCTTTTTTTTCTCATTCATGGTTCCCAAGCAAACTGCTCTCTCTTTTTTTTCTAATCCAGTATACCTGCCATACTCCTCCTCCCTATATGCATAATCAGGAATGAACATACCATTAGGAATTGACTGTAATAATCTTTTATTTGTTGCAAATACTGCATCAACCTTTTTTAATGCCTTACGAAATATCCATCTCTTTATTTTACTGTTGCCATAATCCTCATATACATTCACTACAATTCTGCGCTTTCCTTTGACCGATAATAAAAGAAAGAGAAATAAATAGATATTCGGTACATAAAACCATATAACAGACTCAGCCTCTTTGCGGTATACCTCGCGCAGGCATTGAAAGGTTGTTAAAATTCTTTTCCATTTAGGAAAGCCATTCTGCAGCGAATGAGCAAATGTACACCTTCTGGGGTTTACCAAATGCTGCAGCATACCTTCATTTGCATACTGAACCACATCAAATGAATCTGCTATATAATTGTAATATTCATTCCCAACCTTTCTGCCATGACCTATTGGCTTACCTTTTTCATCACATACAGACCAAAAGTCTACCATTGCTACTCTCTTCTTTATCATATTATCTTCACTCTTCCAAATATTGTTTCTCCTATACTATAAACGCCTTTATGGCCGCGTTAAACTAATCAGCTTATATATTCTGTTATAAACTTTCATTAAGTAATACACTCCACGCCATTTCACTGCATATAATGTTTTCACCTTCTTATTCTGCCATTCACAGCTAAGATATTGTTTTACATAATCCCTGTAGCCCTTCATATTTCCCATTCTAACCTTATTATAGCTCCGATGACGCATAATCTGGGGATCTGGAAAGCTCATGCCAAAATATGCTTTTACTTCAGGAAGGATTGGCATTTCATAACCAGACAAGACAGGTAAATCATAATCTAACAACGTATTTCTCTTTGTCTGTATTCCCAGTAATGAAAGCAGCTCCATTGTCACATAAAATAGGAATTCATTTGTAGGGTGATTCGGGTCATAAAAAAGCTGGCTCTCTTTATAACTCCTCTTTATAAAATCAAGACATTTGATATCCCAATCTTTTTCTCTCTCTTCTACTTTAGCAAAAAATAGTTCCAAAAGCCTGTCCAGGTGCTCATCTGTAAAATGTATGTTATTCCAATAATCATCAAGAGTATCTTTATACGAAAGTCCTCTTTCTGCCGCATCATCAAGAACGGAATCTCTAAAAAAGACAGAGTCCCCATCTCTTTTAACGAATTCTGCTTCTCGTGTGTATTGTGGAAAAAAGCACACTGGTAATCTATATACATTAGGAACAGCAATCACCTGGCACTTTGCGTTTAATCGTAAAATAATATTTTGTGAAGAGAACTCTGCTCCATAGCGGTTTTCCTTTTGAATACTCTGATGAATAAAAACATCGCAATATCTGAAAATCGGCTTATCAAAATACGATACGGAATCTATTGTGTGGATAGGTTTTATCGCATATACTTTGTATTCCTGGTTAAACTCCACACATTGATTTAAAATTTCTGCAATAATTGATGTATGGCAGTTTCCATATATAACAACAATCCTTTTTCCCAGGAACCGCTCATATATGTAATCTTCAAACTCTATCATCCCGTAATCCAAAAGCTGTTGTTCAGATATATTTTCATCAACCACAAGCAGGCTATCTGCATCCCTATGGATTGCCATAGCTGCTTCCTTCGTTAAAGACTGCAGCTTTAATGCTCTTTGCAGCAATTTCTGATTACTACCAGGCTGTTTTAAAACATACAGTTTTTCGATGTTTTCTGCCCGCTCTGTTGCGATTCCTCCCCTCCCCCCTGATTTATATTCCAACACTTTTGTCATTTTGAACTAGTACCTCCGTATAATAGCCACTCTATAAATTCCCGAACAGCTCCATCACCGCCATTTTTTCTGCTTACAAAATCAGAGATATTTAATACTGTTTCCGATGCATCAGCCGGACAGCCGACCAGGCCGCCTTTCTCTTTAATAATAGACATGCATGGAAGATCATTAATGTCATCACCAATATACGCTACTTCTGTCATATCATCTGTAAGCAAAAACAGCTTTTCCACTTTGTCTGTAACACCCTGATACAAAAATGTAATTCCTAATTCATTACAGCGGTTTTCTAATATCTTCGATGTCCGTCCGGTAATAATTACAGGCACCATTCCTGCTGGTATCGCCAAATCATGGATCCCACAGCCATCCTTAATGTTAAACGCTTTACACATTTCGCCGTTATTTCCCATATAAATTTTTCCGTCTGTCAATGTACCATCAACATCCATGACAAGATATTTTATTCTTCTCATCTTTTATTACTCCTATATATTTTTTTATACCGCAGAAAATAACAAGGGCCACAAACATAATAATAACCTTTTTCAGCCAGTACGCTTTATAACCATTATAGCTGCTTAAGATGCTCCTCGCAATGTCTCCGGATAAATAGTCAAATGCCATTATGAAAATTGTATTCGTGCCGAAAAGCGCAATTAATTTGAAAAACGGCTTTAATTTCCCCATATTTTCAAATCTATTGCATACTTCCCTGCATACTGCAATGAGTAAGAAACTCGCAGCGGCTGCTGCAATCAGCATTAAAAAGTAATTTCCATATCTGTTATTATTAAAGCTTACTGCAGCAATGGGATTTAAAAATGCCGCTAATCCCCATATAATAAGCAGAAGCAGGGACAATCCTATTTTTTTAACGTATTTGACATTATTATACCGGGAAATAAGACTATACTTTTTTAATAGTATCCCCATATACATAAATGTCACACCCGCCATAGCCGTATCAATATTCCAGGGCAATTTGGGCGCTTCGGCAAATGAAAGAACCGCTGTAACAACCGAAAATCCAATTACCGCAATATAGGCCTTCTCCCTAAGCTTTTGAGTTATCGCATTCAACATTACTACTGCACAAAATATACATGTTAAATACCATAAGGGACTACAGTTAGGCATACAAAGCATTGATCCCCTCGAATATACACCCCCCCCTACATATACAAAGAAGCTTTTTAATAATTGCTCTTCTTTTCCTATCCATAATCTGACCATTTGTATCATCAGATTAATCGATACATAGCCAAAATAAGGTACGATATATCTCTTCCAATTCTTATATATGCATTCTCTCGTACCAAGGCTCTGATTCACTTTAAACAAATATCCCGAAAGTATAAAAAACAATGGCATATGAAAACTATCGATTGCTTTATTAAGCCATGGCGATGGGCCGGAATGCCCTAACATTACGATAAGAATCCCAATTCCTCTGCACACATTTATCCAATTTTCATGTTTTAGACTATCCATAAAATCTCTACTCTTCCAACTAACCCTATATTTTTCTTAAAATAATATCCCCCATTATCATCATCCTGCTTATGAAGCAGTCTTCTATATAATAGATTTTCCGTATGATTATATTCTCAAAAAGCCCCCTTACCATCCCTGCAGATATCCCTATTGCCATAATACACACCAGAGCAATCAATGAATGTACCGGCAAGATTACAGGAAGTTTATAAAAAAATAACCATAACCAGCTTTCAACAAAAATGTTTTCATGCCAAAGATATACATCCAGCATATATCCTGCTATTCCATTAACGGCAGGTATCACTGTTCTTTCTCTCTGGACAAATGACATAAAAATACAGACAGAGCATAACAATGTTGTTGGATAATTACCGGATCTCAGATATCCGGGTATTCTGTGGTGTCCCAGCAGTCCCAATATAATCACTGCGAAAATGTGAAATCCTCCGATTAAAAAAGCGATTTTTCCCCAGGCCAATTTCTTGTCATGCTTACAGCCATACTTTTTTAAATATGTTCCTAAAAAATACATCATAATAACCTGCAATTGCTGGTTCCAATTCATTCCTGAGTATTGCTGGAATGTAATGCTTGGTATTATGCTCCAAAGAACAAACATTAAAATAATAAAAGCCGTAAATTCTTTTTTATTTAACGAATAGATAAGTTTATTTAATGTTGGAATTAACAAATATAAAACCGCTATTGCAGTCATAAACCAATATGTATTGAACAGCAATGGGAAAATACTTTTTAGCAGCCTTTCCCAAGTCAGATCTGCCCCTAAAATGCCAAAAAATACAAAGCATGTAATTGTGCAAAAAAGGATCCTTCTGTCAAATGCTAATACCTTTTTTATACATTTTATATATCCTGGTGTATTATCAATACAGTACCATCCTATAATCAGAACAAATAGATTAACCCCCAGTTTTCCCCCGAGAGCTATAACATCCAAATAAATTTCATGAAATCCCGTTGTCTGTAGCAGACTATAGCCATGCAATGCATCATGATACAAAATTATCATAATCATTGCAATAATTCACACCACTTCTATATTCGTATTCCTGGCCAGCTGGCTGGCTGGCTGGCTGGCTGGCTGGCTGGCTGGCTGGCTGGCTGGCTGGCT
>NZ_JAJCIC010000018.1 GCF_020554865.1 Lacrimispora sp. 210928-DFI.3.58 | reverse complement strand
ATTTATGGCGCAGCCATGAATTCCAACAGAGTGGCGACTTTGTCGACACTCTGAGTCATCTCCTACAGAAGATGACTGCAATCATCGAGCTCCAACAGCCGGCATACCCTGGCCTCAGGATCATAGTCAATGGTCGTAATGGAGGCATTCCCCACCACCATCTCCTCCTTGGTCCTGTCTTTCTTCAGCAAAAGGGCGATCAGATGCGCCAAGGTCCCTCCGTGGGATACGATGGCTATATCGCCTGCAGCCTGGCTTTTTATCTGCTCCCAGGCCTTTTCACAGCGGTCATCCACCTGCTTTAGGGTCTCTCCGCCCCTGGGAGCCACAGATGAGGGATGGGAAAGCCACGCCGAGTAAAGCGCTCCATCCTCTGACAGGATCTCCTCCGAGGTCCTGCCCTCCCAGACACCGTAATTGATCTCCATCAGCCAGGGAACGGTTACCACCGGAACATGCTGCCTCTCCCCGACCATTCTGGCTGTCTCATAGGCCCGCAGCTGGGGGCTGGCAAAGATTTTTTCCACAGGACGCTCCTCCATGGCTTTTGCCAGGAGGCTTGCCTGGCGGCGTCCCTGTTCATTTAAGGGAATATCCTGGCTTCCCTGTATTCTCTGGGCAACGTTCCAGTCCGTCTGTCCATGGCGTATGATATAAAGCTTCATATCCCCTCCCTCTACAAGAGGTCTTCCAGGCTCCAGCCGTCCCTGATGGGATTGCCTGTGGAGGAGGTATTCTCCGTACCAGGATCAGCCTCTTCATAGCCGGATGCCATGTCCCCGCTCTCATCCCGGCCTTCAGCCACCTGACCTTCCCCGTTCACCGTCAAAGCATCCAGGGCCAGCTTCATGATGTCCTTGATCTCATCCTCTGTCATCTTCATCTTGGCAGCCAGCTCCTCCACTGTGGCCTCACGGCCCAGCTCCTTTGCAAGAACCTGGGATACTGTCTGGAGCACATTGACCCTGGCAGCCATATTTTCCTCAATATCCAGCTCTGTCCTCTGCTCACTTAAGGCCAGCTCCACCGCCTCGCGGATGCGGCCTTCCATGAGTTCCTCCCAGTCAGCGCTGCCGTCATATTCCACAGCCGCCAGCATAAGGGCGGTGTTGGCCTCCTGGACCAGGTCTGATATGGGAAGCTCCCTTCCCTCATACTCCTTTGCAAGCTCCAGGGCACGGTGCAGGCTTCCCTCCACCAGGCGGTTCCTGGCTCTTTCGTCTCCCTGGGCCACGGCTGCTAACAGCACCGCCCTCTCCGCCTCTGTCACAGGAGCTACCTGCCCCATTTCCTCCAGATACATTTCATAAAAATTTTCTGCCATTTTCTCTTCCAATTCCTTCTTTTTCTATTCACGCACAATCCGGCAAAACGCGTCGCTGGCGTGTTTTGCCGGATACTGCGTAATAAGCGCCTGTCACTTCAGGCTCTTATCCAGGCTCTTACCGCATAGGCCATCCGCCTTCATCATTGGTGCAGCCGCCTGATAATTTTATAGATCATCGTCCCCTCCATCACAAGGGGCTGGCTGTGCGCAAAGAACACGATGCCGTCCGTGGGGGACTTGACACTGCTTACCAGCTCTCCGTCATCCGGGCTCACGATCTCTGCCAGCACATCTCCCCGTCTTACCTCATCCCCGGGCTTAAAGCACCGTCTGAAAATGCCTGCGCCATCTGCGCACACATTTGTCATATCTCCCTCCTGGAGCACGCTTGCAATGTAGCCGCTGTGGCTCGTATAGCGCAGTATGCCCATTCTTGTGAGGAAACGGAGAATGGAGGCCACAGCCTGCTTTGCTGATACCTCGTCAATGGTATCCGTAGCGCTTGTATACAGCGAAAAAGCACTTGTATCCCATACCTGCCAATTGTAGTTCAAGGTAGTGGTATCATAGGGCTGGGGCTTTCGTATCACCACATAGGGCAGGCCGAACAGGTTTGCCAGGCTTGCATTCTGGAAGCCTGTCTCCATCATGCGCACATGAGGCACGAACTCTCCCGGCATATAGAAGCTTGCCAGCTGGATGCCGTAGCTGTAGGCCTGTACCTTGGCAAACACGCCGTCGGCGATCCTCTGGGTGGTCTCACCCAGGTTATAACCGGGAAACATGCGGTTGATATCCGTATTGTCCCCAGGCCAGAACCGCTTCCCGATATTCATGGAGTAATGGTTTACATGGGGGATCACCAGGATCTCATTGTTTCCTACGATCGCTCCTCTTGACTCCAGCTCCTTTAAGGACTTCACCAGCTGGGAGCAGATGTACATCTGCTGGATCTCATTGCCCCTTAAGGCTCCGATAATGCAGGCTGACTTTTCGCCCTTTCCGAAATAGTAGCCGTAAACGTCCATATCCTCCCTGTACAAGCTGGGCAGGGAAAAGATCAATTCCTTTCTCATGACCTGTCACCTCCCAGAACTCTGGCGAGAAGGGAGCCCGGAGATACTACCGGGTACTCTCTCAAGGTAAAAAGCAGCCCATCGATGGGCGCATATACCTCCTCCTCCACCTTTCCCTCCAGAGGATTTAAGATCCTGCCGATCATTTCTCCCTTTTTCACATCATTCCAGTGAGGAACGCAGGGCAGGAAAATGCCGGGACGGCCTGCATTTACAAAGCCGACCTCCCTGTCCCTGGACACGATGGGCTGCTTTGGGGTGATGACCTCGCCGGCCCACACATCCAGATCCTTCATCAAGGCAAATATCCCGTCCACCAGCTGATGGCAGAAGCCCTCTGTGATGCGCATTCCCACACCCATCTCCACCACCAGGGTGGGAACTCCTATGGTGTTCAGGCTGTGGGCAAGGGTGGACTCCAGCACGGTAGCAGCCGCATGGACCCATATGTAATCCACATTCAGGCGTTTTGCATAGGGAAGGAGCCTATCTGCCGTTCCCTCGCTGACGCGCACCTGCGG
This sequence comes from Lacrimispora sp. 210928-DFI.3.58, assembly GCF_020554865.1. Classification (GTDB taxonomy): domain Bacteria; phylum Bacillota; class Clostridia; order Lachnospirales; family Lachnospiraceae; genus Enterocloster. The sequence goes on along the minus strand of NZ_JAJCIC010000018.1, from coordinate 89,002 downwards.
GATCTCCCGAAGGAAAATATTGCTGGCATGGATATCAATGCAGAGATCTGCCCCTTTGATGCTTTCAACGATCTTATGAGCCACGTATTCCGGGGCTGATATGCCCTCTCCTCCCGGAAAAATACGGTTCATATCCAGGTCAAAGCCCGGCACTCCCCTGGTAATGGAATCCACTCCCAGAGGATTCAGAGCAGGATAAATTTCCACAATACCTGTCAGGTACTCCAAATGCTCTTCGATCAGGCGGTTCAGCTCGTAGCAGACATACTGTCCCTCCAGCTCATCACCGTGGGTGCCTGTAACGATGCAGACCCGCTTTTCCTTTCCCGTCAGGACCATGGGCTTTATCACATTTTTCTTGACATTCAGCTTCTCGCCCACTGGCAGCCCTACGGATACCACCGTTTCTACCATGTCGTTTCTTCCACCTTTACATAGATTCTCTGTTGCTGGCCGGCGGCCCCCCGAAAGCAGCCCCGGTCTACGGTACAGTCACCGTAATCCCTTCCATGGGAAAATTTGATGTACGTTTCATCTGTCATACAGCAGTTGGTGGGGTCCGCTCCCAGCCACATGCCCTCCAGCCATACCTCTGCCCAGGCATGGGTAGCGCCCTCGCCGATCATGGCGCCTGCCGCGTACCTGGCCGGGATCCCCGCCATGCGGCACATGGAAAGAAGGATGTGGGTGTAATCCTGGCACACTCCCTTTCCTCCCCTTAAGGCCTGGGCGGCTGTGGTATGGATGTCCGTCGCCCCGGGCACATAGGACATATGGCGGTATACCGCCTCCATGAGACGGCGCACAAAAAAGATGCCGCGGCCGGAATCCCCCGACCGGACATATTCTCCCATTACGTTCTCATACAGCTGCCTGATATTTTCCTCCGGTTCCGTAAAATGGGACGGATACCGGAATACCGGATCCGCCTCTGCCATTTTCCGCTTAGAATGGTCCACAAGCACATTTCCGCGGGATACCACGTGAAGCCCCTCATGAGGGGCAAGGGCCTCTCCTGTGAGGCAGCGGCTCCCGAACCCGTCTGTGATCTCCCTGAGGAAGCCTGCCGGCTCCACATAGAAGGAGGTATCCATATCCTGCTGGACATCCTCCTTATATGGCAGGCAGCGGAACCGGAAATAATGGTCGATGGCAGGTCCTGCAAGCTGCAGCTGCATCTCATAGTGGAAATGCAGTTTCTTCAATCTGTATCACTCCTAAAAAATATTCCAGAGAGCATTGAGGGCTTCGTAGTACTTATCCCTCCAGCTCTCTCCCAGGCTGATGATCCCGGCCAGCCTGTCAAGCTCTCCTAAGGAGTAGCCGATCTTGACCTTGTGAAGCCTGTTCTGGAACTTACTGAATTCTTTTTCAATGTATTTATAAGGATAATCCATCCTCATATATAAGTCAAGCCGTTCCAGATATTTACCGCATTTGATCAGGTTGCGGCACTCCTCATCCTCCACCTTGTCATCCAGACATCCCCAGAAGGCAAAGATATCATCCAGCACAGGCTGCAGGTCATAGATGACTGCCCCGGTGCTTCCCTTCTGCTCCATGCAGTCTAAGGCCATCTGGAGGTAGGACAGGGTCGTGCTGGAAAGCTCATCCCTCAGGATCACACCATTGTCAAAGGCCCGCAGCATGTTGCTGTAAATGGAGTTGTAATCCGTGCTGTCAAAGAGATACCTGCGGATAAAATCCTCCTTATCCGTGTAAATGTCAGATGGAATGGCAATGCTCTCACAAAAGTTCTTATAGGCCTGGTCGTCCACATCCAGCATTTTGTCATAGTATTTAAAAAAGGAATCCAGGGTGGTAAATACCCTCTCCGTGTACCTGCCCAGCCAGAACAGGTGGTCTGCTTTTTCTAACGAGATAATACCCATGTGTCTTTAAATCCTCCTCCCTGTGATGAATTTACTACGAACGAATCCGGGTTCCTGGAAAACCTGGTAAGGCCGCTGGCCCATACCTTTGTGGTCTCTCCTGTGAGTACAAAGGCTCTTAAGTCAGCTTTCCTGGGCACCTGCTCATCGCCCTCCATGATATCCAGGTCAATAAAATCAATGACCTCCTGGGCGATGAAGCGCCTGGGCTCATTGGTAATGACCTCTGCCATGTGCTTTAACTCTTCCCCGGTCATGTCGCTTCCAAAGGCGACTCCGTAGCCTCCTGCCTCGGATACATCCTTGATCACAAGCGTTGACAAATGCTCCAGGATATAGTTCCTGTCCTTTTCATAAAAGGCCAGATACGTGGGTGCATTGTGCAGGATCGGCTCCTCTCCCAGATAATACCGTATCATATGGGGTACAAAGTAATAGCTGCCCTTGTCATCTGCCACGCCGTTGCCCGGCGCATTGAGAAGCGCTACCTTTCCCTCCCGGTATACATCCACGATCCCAGGAACGCCGATGAGGGATTCCGGTTCAAAGGTCAGCGGATCCAGATATTCATCGGAGATCCGGCGGTATACAGCTCCCACCTTCTCCCGCCCGCTGTAGTGGCGGTAATATACATATCCATCCTCCACAAACAGATCCTGCGGCATTGCCAGAACTGCGCCGCTGCGCTCAGCCAGATAGGAATGCTCAAAGAAGGCTGCATTGTACCGTCCCGGTGTCAGGACAACGTTAATGCCTCCTGTATTCACATGATCCATGACCTCCTTCAGCATGGAGGCGTAATTGCGGTTGTCAATGATACGCTTGTCGGCAAAGGTCCTGGGGGAGGCCTGGCGGGTCAGCTCCCTTGCGATCAGGGGATAAGAGGCGCCGGAGGGGATCCTTAAGTTGTCCTCCAGTATGTACCAGGTCTTATCCTTTGCCTGTACCAGGTCAATGCCTGAAATATGGCTGTAGATCCCCTTTGGCGGCATGATCCCGCGGCACTGGATCAGATACCCTTTGGAGGAGTAGATGAAATCCTCCGGTATCACACCGTCTTTTATGATCTTCTGTTCTCCGTAAACATCCCCTAAGAACGCATTCAGAGCGTTCACCCGCTGGATCAGGCCCTTTTCCAGATAAGCAAACTCGGAAGCCTCGATCACTCTGGCAAGTGGATCAAAGGGAAACAGCTGTTCATGGAAGGTTCCGTTTTTGTAGATACCGAATTTCACCCCATATCTTGCAAGCAAGCGGTTGATCCCTTCGGTATGGTTTACCAATTCCTTCATTACATCGCACTCCTGTCCCAGGCAGACCGCCTGATTTGTAAAAAGAATCCTGCTCTGCAGGATTCTCCGCCTGCGGCGGGCCGCATAAGCGGCATCTTCCTTTCCGCCGCAGTGCGGTCCATGCAAAGCATTTTTTGTTGCACAGGGAATGAAGCTTCCCGTGTAACAAAGAAAAAGGCGCTGAATAACTAGCTTCAGCGCCTTTACTTAATAAATACTATACCGCCTGGTTTCACTTTTGCCAATCAATAACTGTAATAAAGTGGGAAATTTTTTTTAATAATCGAAAGCCCCCGGTCTTTACAAAGCCTTTCCCTCCGTGATAAGATAGGATTAGTTTATAAGGAGGACTTCATAATGGACATTAATTATGAATTATATAAAGTATTCTATCATGTGGCTGTGACCTTAAGCTTTTCTGAGGCGTCAAAGCAGCTATTTATTTCTCAATCGGCTGTGAGCCAGTCCATTAAAGTCCTGGAAAAGAAGCTGAACCAGCCTCTTTTCATCCGCAGCACGAAGAAGGTGCAGCTGACCCCGGAGGGTGAGATCCTCTTGAAGCATATCGAACCTGCCATGAACCTGATAAAGAAGGGGGAAAACCAGCTTCTGGAGGCCCACACCTTAAATGGCGGGCAGCTGCGCATCGGCGCCAGCGACACCATCTGCCGCTACTACCTGGTACCCTATCTGAACCGCTTCCACAAGGAGTATCCGGGCATCCATATCAAGGTCACCAATATGACCTCCATCCAGTGCGCCAGCCTGTTAGAAAGCGGACAGGCCGATTTTATCATCACCAACTATCCCAACTCCGCCCTTTCCGGCAGTATGAATACCAGGGTGATCAATGAATTCCGGGATGTGTTCACTGCCAGCCGCCAGGCCTTTGACCTGGAGGGCAAAGCCCATACTCTGGAGGAGCTCCTGCAGTATCCCATCATGATGCTGGACCGCAAGAGCACCACCAGCGAATTTCTCCACCAGATATTCCAGAAAAACCAGCTGGATCTTGTACCGGAGATCGAGCTCTCCAGCAATGACCTGCTGATCGACCTGGCCCGCATCGGCTTAGGAATCGCCTTTGTGCCGGATTTCTGCATCCCGCCAAAGGATAGGGATCTCTTTGTCCTGGAACTCACAGAGCAGCTTCCCCTGCGCCAGATGGTGGTGGCCTACAATGAAAGCCTGCCAGTCTCCCAGGCAGCCAAGCAGTTTATGGACATGCTGTAGGGTGCGGGAGCAGCCGCTCAATCTGTCCTGTGCCCCTCCCAGAACTCTGCCAGGGCCTGGGATACATTATGGCGGTTTACCACCGTATAGCTGCCCCACTCCCAGGGAAACAGCGCTACATACTCAGGCCGGAGGAAACGGTCGTCCAACAGCGCGATCACACCCTTGTCCTGGATGGTGCGTATCACCCGCCCTGCCGCCTGCATAACCTTGTTCATGCCAGGATACTGGTAGGCATAGTCAAAGCCCTGACCGCCATGTTCATCAAAATAATCCCTCAGGATCTCCTGCTCTACATTTACCTGGGGCAGTCCCGTTCCTATGATTACAGCGCCGATGAGGCGCTCTTCTTTTAGGTCGATCCCCTCAGAGAAAATGCCTCCCATCACGCACAGGGCCGCCATGGAACGCTCCTTCTCCTTCTCAAATTCCTCTAAAAATGCTTCCCGCTCCTCCTCTGCCATGTGACTGCTCTGAAACAGGCAGGTAAAGGAAAGTCTTCCCCCTTCCTCACGTTCCCTCAGGATCTCTCCCACCTGGGACAGGTACTGGTAGGAGGGACAGAACACCATATAATTTCCCTTTCTTCCCTCTACGATCCGTTCAATGTAATCTGCGATCTTCTCAAATTCCCGCCTGCTCCTCCTGCTGTAGCGGCTGCTCACATCGCTGGCCGCAAGGATAAGCCTGTTCTCCTGAGGGAAGGGAGACTTTGCATAGACGGCATACTCCTCCTGGCTTCCGCTCAAAAGCTCCTTGTAATACTGGATGGGCAGAAGAGTGGCCGAGAAAAACAAGGTGCTGATCCCCTTATCCAGGCTTTCCCTCAGGTTTGCTGCCGGGTTGATGCACATGAGCTTTAAAAAGAAGCTGTTGTCCGGGCGGACCATGGCGTAGATCCTGTAATTATCATCTGCCCGGTCATGCACATAGAGGAAATCCCTGACCTTAAAGTAGAAATCCAGAACCAGATCCCTGTCCTCAAACTCCACATGCTCATTCATAAAGGTCTCCAGCTCCCCAAACATGGACATGAGGCTTAAGGCCAGAAGATTGACCTCTGTGAGGATCTCATACCCTTCATCCAACACATGATTCAGACGCGGGCCATCTAACGTCTCTGTCCCATAGGCCCGCTTGATCTCCAGAAAGCGGCGGTTGCACTGGTCTAAAAGCGTTAAAAGCTTTCCCGTACCGGGCTGTCCCTTCAGTACGCGCTTTGCCAGCAGGACATCTTCCTTTAACAGGCTTGCGCTGTACATCTCCCTGGCCCTCGGCACCAAATTGTGGGCCTCGTCCACCAGAAAGAGATATCCCCTTGAGGGCTCCCCCTCGGAGAAATAGCGCTTCAGACGGACATTCGGATCAAACACATAATTGTAGTCGCAGATGATCCCATCCACCCAGCTGCTGATATCCAGGCAGAATTCAAAGGGACAGACCTCATATCTGGCCGCGTACTGAAGCACCTTTTCCCTGGTGATCCCCTGCTCCTCGTGGAGGATCTCATAGACAGCATCATTTACCCGGTCAAAATGTCCCTTTGCCCTGGGGCAGGCCTGGGGATTACATTCCGGCTTTTCCATGACACAGAGCTTTTCCTTTGCCGTTATGGTGACTGTGTTAAAATAGAGGGAGCGTTTCTCCCTTAAAATGGAAAATGCCTCCTCCGCCACGCTGCGGGTGATGGTCTTTGCCGTGAGATAAAACAGCTTATCCCCATAGCCCTCCCCCATGGCCTTCAGGCTGGGAAAGATGGTGGAGAGCGTCTTTCCCACCCCTGTAGGAGCCTGGATAAACAGGTTCCGTCCCCTGGCAATGCTCCTGTAGACATTGACAGCCAGCTCCTTCTGCCCCTCCCGGTAATCATATGGAAAGGTCAGCTCCTTTAGGCAGGCCTGGCGCCTTTGGCCGTGGCTGTAGAGATATCTGGCCCATTTCACGTACTCGTGTATTAGGCCCTGAAACCACTCTGTAAGCTCCTCAAAGCTCCGGCTCTCCTTAAACCTCCGTATCTCCTCTGTCTCTATGTTGCAGTAGGTCAGCTGTATGCCGATCGAATCAAGCCCCTTGTCAAAGCAGTAGATATAGCCGTAGCACAATGCCTGGGCCATATGGACACTGTCTGCCTCCTCCAGCCTGTTCACGTCCATGTAGATACATTTGATCTCGTCAATGGTGACGCCTCCCGGCTCTGTGAGGATGCCGTCTGCCCGTCCCTCCACCAATATGGTAAACTGGTCCTCCTGCACCCTGTGCTTTAAGCTCACCTCTGCCTGATAATTGCTGCCCATACGCTTTTGAATCTTCCGGTGGAGCCTGCTTCCGGCCTGCATGGCCTCCTTTTTTGCTCCTGCTGTCCTGCGGTTGTCCAGATCTCCTGACCGCATAACAAACTCCACCAGATTACGCACGGATATCCTGACCTGTGCCTGGCTGTCCAAATCACGTCTCCTGCCTTCCTAGTGTTCCATATCTTCTGCAGACAGCATAGCATAAAAGAGGGCGGATTGCAAACTTATGTTCGCGATCCGTCCTCTCTTCTGTCCTGTCCATCTATATACTGTCACAAATATCCGGCTTTAAAATCTCCTGCACTTAGGCTGCTACGGTTGCTGCCTCCGGTGTGATGGTATCCAGATACTCCTCAAATGCCTCATCCTCTCCGCTGTACTGCACGGTCAGCACACGTGTAAGATCCAGGCTCAGTACGCCGAGAATGGACTTTGCATCGATTGTCACCCTGTTGTAAAATACGTCAATATCAAAGTCACATCTGGCAGCCTTTTCCACGAACTTCTTTGCCTCGTCAATGGTTGGCAACATAATTTTCTTTTCTTTCATTTTCAAGACTCCTTTTTATTGGAGATCCCCATTTATGGGAACCTGCGTTTGATGATATGTTTGTTTGTTGGAATATTTATAGCACTATTATATGACATTGTCAAATTTTCTTTCATCCCCCGGTTCCGTCCAAAATACTCATTTCCTATGTGAAATGTGCACGGTTCCGTTGTCCCTTTTGCTGCTTTTTTATCAAAAAATCAAAAAGCGGTTCCGATTTTTTACAGGAACCGCTTTCAATCTTTTTGTTTTACCCTCGATTATTTATCGAATTTTTATCCTTTTCACAGAAATTTCAGCCTGGTTCAGCGCTTTAAGACAAGATGCTGCGGAAGTCCGTTTACCATAAATGGCTGATAGTCTCCCTGGATCAGAGGCTCTACGTAGTTTACAAATTCCTCGGTCACGTAGCTGCCGTCCTTTGTTACCCAATTCCTTGGAACCAGCTTTTCATTGTTGGCGATCTTGTGCACATCGTAAATGCCGGCTGCGCTCATGTATGGGTCATCTGATACGCGGTCGATCACCACCATCTTGCCTGTGTCTCCCTCGTCCGCTGCCTTCACTGCTGCACCGCCTACCATGAAGGCCTCGTTGATATCCACTCTGGATGCCATGTGGGATGCGCTCCTCTGGAGAGTGGAGAGCTCCACTGCCCTTGTCTTGCAGCCAGTCTTCTCAGCCAGGAAGGAGGCCAGATAAGCGGCTGTGCCTGCCAGCTGCTTGTGCCCAAAGGCGTCCACATAGTCACTTCCCCCTGCCAGCTGGCACACGTAGCGTCCGTCTGCCACTTTAATACCCTCTGATACGGCGATCACGATGGATGGCTTTTTCTTTAACAGGTCCGTACATTTTTTCAGGAACTTCTCTGTGTCAAAGGCCACCTCCGGCAGATAGATCAGGTCCGGTCCGCAGCAGTCCTCTGTCTTTGCCAGGGCGGTTGCTCCTGTGAGCCATCCTGCATTCCGTCCCATGATCTCCATGATAGTGATCATATTCCTCTTGTAGGATAAGCCCATGGCATCGCGGATGACCTCCTTTGTGGATGCTGCAATGTATTTGGCAGCACTTCCGAAGCCTGGGGTGTGGTCTGTCAGAGCCAGATCGTTGTCAATGGTCTTCGGCACGCCTAAGAATTTCTGGTTGTGCCCCTTGACAATGGCATAATCGGACAGCTTCTTGATGGTATCCATGGAGTCGTTGCCTCCTATGTAGATGAACACCTCAATATCCAGCTTATCTAAGATGGAGAATATCTTCTCATAGATCTCCGGGTTCTCATGTATATCCGGCAGCTTATAGCGGCAGGAGCCCAAAAATGCGGAAGGCGTCCTCTTTAACAGCTCAATATCCATATCAGAATGGATCTGGGTAGAAAGATCCACATACATCTCATCTAAAAATCCCTCGATGCCGTGAAGCATTCCATATACCTTGTGGAAGCCCCTCTCCTTTGCTGTCTTGTAAACCCCTGCCAGGCTGGAATTGATAACTGCTGTCGGCCCTCCTGACTGACCTACGATGATATTGCGTTTCTTTGCCATATGACTACCCCTTTCTCAGTATCTTTTCATTCTTATATCTTGATGCCTTACGGCTCATCAAATTCATCCTCTTCATCGTGGCCCTCACAGCCGCCGATAAATTCTCTGGAGGAGACACGCTTGTTGTCACGCTCCTTTTCCACCAGCTCAGAGAGCTGCTCCTTGACCTCCTCACAGCCCTTGATATTCTGGATATCAAAACACTTCATGGTCTTGTCGCTGCTGTCCACATGGATGGTGCCCGTCCCGGTGATCCTCTGCCAGAAGGACCTGCGCAGAGATACATCCAGTATGCGGTACAGCCTTACCTCGTCCTCATGGATGCTCAGCATTCCCGTTTTTATAAAAAGGCGGTTCTCTGTAAGCCCATATACGGTAAAGGACCACGGAAGCCCCAGCCAATTGCGCTTCCGGTCCGTCCAAAGCAAATCTTCCCGCTTCATATGACCTCCTCCTGTTCTCCCTATTGCTTTTACCATTGTACTATAAATTCATGCAAATTACCACAAAAATCTTGCAAATTATATCAATTTTCTGCGTTTTTCCCCGTGTTCCTGAAGAGAGCCGAAGCTTCTATTGGCAATATTCACTCAAAAATATCCCCGGAAATCAAAAAGAGCCCGATTCATCGGACTCTCACTCAGCTTTCCATCTGAAAGCTGCAGCTCTATATCAGAAATTTCGCTTGCCCCCTGCGTCCCCCTGTTACTCCTCTTCCGCCTGCTTTTCTACCCAGGCAAAACCTCCTGCCGTTTTCTGTGCACCGCTTAAAGCACAGGAAAGGCTTCTGCGGCTGATCCTAAGTACCCGGCTTGCGTGAGCAATGGAAAGATATTCTCCTACCACCTGACCATCCAGGGTCATCTGCACCAGAGGGCGCTTCTCATGGTTGCCGATCCTGCTGGTAAGATCCACTTCAATAGGAGTTTTCTCTGACTCTTCCAGGACCACCCTCCACAGGAAACCTCCGCCTGTCTTTCTCTCACCGTGGGCGGCTCTGGCAATGGAACCAATGGAAACTCCGGTAGCTGCAGATGCCTCTCTGGAGCTTTTGTAATCTGCAATATACACGCCATCCTTTGTATACTGGCGGTATACGTGCCCTGCTTTAATCGTCCGACTCATTCGTCCTATCCTCCCATCAAGTTGTTATCATTCACGCGCAACATAGTCATTATATCAACTATTGACACTTTTGTCCAGACAACTTGAAATATGTATAGAACGCCCATGTTTGTGTGCATGTTATCTGGTTTTTCCATAACTGTTGCAAATACCATAGAAAAAAATTCCATTCTGTGGTAACATTATCTATATCAAACACAAGCAGGAGGTATTCACCATGTACGCAGAATTTACGGATGATCTAGTTACGGGAAATGAGCTCATTGATTCCCAGCATAAGGAACTGATCGGAAAGATCAATGATCTGTTAGCAAGCTGCGAGGAGCGCTCCAATTTAAGCGGAGCTGCCAAAATGTTAAATTACCTGGCAGATTACACAGATTTTCATTTTAATGCAGAGGAAGCTCTCCAGAAGGAGATCGGTTATCCGGGCTTAAAGGAGCATCTTGCAAAGCACCAGGAGCTTCGCGATACTGTCCAGCAGCTCCACGACATGCTGACAGAGGAGGAAGGACCCTCAGAGGCCTTTGTTCAGAAGGTCAATGATAAAGTAAGGGACTGGCTCTACTATCATATTCAGACCTTTGACCGCTCTGTTGCAGAATACAAGCATATGCGCGGCAATGCAAACCTCATCTGATATGGAAGCCGGTTTCTTCCTGTCAACGTCCGGATATGACTTCACCGGCGGAACAGCCTTTGTCTGTCCCGCCGGTGTTTTTTCTTCCAAAGCCCTGCCTCGATATACCGGCTTTGCTTCTTTACGCTTCTTCTGTCTTCGGCGCAGCCACCGGCCGCACGGTGATGCCGTTGATCTCCACATGCTCATTGATGGCAATGACAATGCAGGGACGTCCGTCCACCAGCCTGTTTTCCACTAAGTAAGCCTTGTCAGGGGCTACCTTGATACTCACATCCGGCGTCTTGATCTCCATGCTCCTTGTATTCACCACATTGGCGGCCACAAAGCTGGTCTCTGCCTCGTCTCCGGCCTCAGCATAGCGCTGCTCCAATTCCTCCAGCTTTTCAGGAGCAGCCCCATTATTTTCCAAAAGACGCTTTACCTGGTACTTATCCAGTGTCAAAGGTACCGGCTCGTCCTTTGTCTCCTCCAGAAGCTCGTTTAAATTCTCATGGATATTTTTCACTGTCTCAAAATCACAGTTTTCCCCCAGGGTTTCCTCCACAATGGCCTGGAAGGTCTCCTTCTGGTTTTTCGCCGACATAGGGATCACACAGCCCAGCAGCTCGTCAATCAGTGTCTCCGGCAGCTCCTCCGGGTTCTTTGCATAGTAGAGAAGGCTGTGGATATCGGTATTCCTGTCATTAAAGGCAGGGAACAAAAAGCCCTGCTGCGGCGCTTCCACCAGCCAGTCCCTGGTGCGGTTCTCAATGGCGTTTGTGACGGAGTTGTAGCAGAGTCCGGCCTTTGAGAGCTTTACAGGGCATATGGTGCACTGGATGAACTCATATACGTAGTCTGAGGCGTCAAACATTTCTGAACCGTCTGTGGCCTTTGCAGGGATATCGTAGGCGCAGTGGATCAAGATAATGTAATAATTCTCCCCGTAATCATAATTTGCGATCACCTTGTCATAAAACGCCTCCAGCAGCTCATCATCCGTCAGCCTGCTGTCCCTGAGCTTTAGAAGGAACTCCTGGGTGCCCCCCTCTGCCTCTGTATGTAAAGGAAATTCCATATTGATCAGATTCTTTCCCACGGTTCCTGACAGCCCGTTTCTGAAAATAGTGAAATATTTGAAGGCCTCCTCCTCCGGAAGGGACAGGAATGCTTCCTTAAGCTCTGTTCTCTTATTCTTCTCCGAGTCCACATAGCAGCCGCAGATACGGCTGATGGCGCAGTTTGCCGGGGTAAACAGCTTTTTGATCTCGTTACATTCTTTTTTATTCATGCTCTGCTCTCCTCTTTTCCTATAAAGCGCCTGCCGCCGATAGACGGCATGAAGGTTTACTGCACTTCCCGTATCAGGCAGTATTGCTCAAGAGGGAAGCCTTTTTTCATTATTCCATACACCTTGAAGCCGAAATGACGGTAAAAATCAAGGTTCTTCTCATTATGGGTCTCCAGGGAGATCATCATCCTGTTGCGGCTGGCATATCCGATCGTCTCATTCATAAGCTCTGCCGCGATCCCGTGGTGCTGCATCTCAGGGTCCACTGCCAGGTAGATGATATGCAGCCTTTTGTTTTGGTGGAGCTGGGCTGTCCACCGGGAATTTAAGTAGTCCTCGCCCTTTAAAAAATTAGAAAAGGTCCTAAGGGACGGATCCTCCTTGATCAGATAGGTGTCTGTCTGCAGAGCAGCCTTTGCCTCGGAAAAATAGAACCGGAACATATTGTAGGGCTCCGCCTCATCAGAGACCACCAGGATACCGTTTAAGTCCTCACTGTCAGAAAAGATCTCACAGGTCTCGTAGAATTCATCCATATCGCAGTGGAACAGCTCCGGCATCAGACGTTTTCTCACCTCTTCGTCCGGTATCAGAGTCTCATAGAGAGGATCGTGCTCAAAGCATTTGTACAGCAGCTTTTCCAGCTTCGGCAGATCCGTTTTCTGCACGCGGTATAATTTATCACTTTCCATGGTTACAAACATTTCCTCCAGATTCGTAATCGGTACTCTCAGAAGCTTTTCTTTACCGTCCGGCAGAGCTCCTCCACTGCGCACAGGGCCTGCTTCCTCTCTTCCCCACAGACCTTCTCCAGATAGACGGCTTCCTCCCGGTACTCCTTCTCTCCCTTTTCCTGCTTCTTTAAAAGGCTTCTCACCAGCTCGTACAGGTCTGCATGCTCCATGAGCCTCCCGTAGCCCCATTTCAGCCTCTCTTTTGGCTGTCTCAGCACATAGTCTGTAAAATGGCGGTACACTTCGGGGCCAAACATAAAGGCATAGGCATTGTTATCCACCTGGTAAAGCTTTTTTAAGGCCTGTGAAAGCCTGCCCTCCTTCAGATCCATTGCAGCTCCTGTGAGGAGGCTGAGCTTTTGGATCAAAAGCTCATGGGGATAGAGCACATTTCCATACCAGTCAATGCGCACAAAAGCATCCTGCTCTGCCTTAAACTTCCGAAGGCAGTCTGCCTCAAGCTCCCTTAAGGAGGAAAACAGCTCCTCTGCCTCCTCACAGCGGCCCTCTGATAAAAGCCTGTCATAACGGCTGTTCTGCTCCTTCAGCCTTAGGTAGGCCTGCTCCTCCCGTTCCCGGGCCAAAAGGAGCTGCTCCTTTAAATTCCGAAGAGCTGCCTCAAGCCCCTGAGCTTCCTCTGTCTCTGCACCTCCCAGACCTTTCTCTGGAGCTGTCTTCCCCTCCCGGGACGCTGTGAGTCGGATGCCTTCCTCTGCCATCTCCGCCGCCCTGTGCATCACCGGGCCAAAGCTTAAGGGAACCACTGCTGTCCTGTCCAGGGCTTCGATCAGCAGGGCAAACATTTCGTGATGGAGTTTGTATACCTTCTCATCGTAGTAATCGTCATTGTCAAACTGGGAGTGGTAATGGGTCTCCATAAAGCTTCCGCCCGTAAAATCATTCACCATAGAGGGGATCCCGGCAATGGCCATGGAAAAATCATCGGACCAGGTCTCAATGGGAGCCACCACCTGGGCCTCCTCAGGATAAGCGTGGGTCAGGTCGGGAAGCCCGGAAAGGAACTCCTCCAGAAACCTTGTATATTCATAGCAGCTGCGTATCCTTGCCCTTGTCCCATGGGCCAGAGCCGGAAGCTCAAAGTTCAGGTCTGCGATCACCTTCCCTGCCCATTCCGGATGCGCGGTAAACACCTGCTCATAGGCCCCTGCCGACCAGTCGAACCAGGAATCCGCCACGCCCCACTCCTCTGCCGCCATGGCACAGAACATAATGGTGTTATTTGGCTGAAAACCGCTGTCGATCAGCGCCTTTGCAATGCCGAGCATCATGGACACCGCCGTATTGTCATCCTGAAAGCCGCTGAAATAGGAGTCGTAGTGGGCTGACAGGAGCACGATCCTGTCAGGATGCCTTCCGGGGATGCAGCCTCTTACGTTGTAGGTGGTGCAGTTCCTCGTGACGCGGGTGTCCGCATCCAGCCGTACCCTGATCTCCTCCTGTTCTTCCAAAAGCGCCTTCAGCTCAGCCGCATCTTTTCTGGATATGGAAAATGCCGGCGCGTCCTCCGGGCCTGCAATGTCCTGGGCATTCAGGGCCTCATCCCCGATCTCCCCATAGCCTCCGCACTGGACCGCGATCAGAGCCTTTGCTCCCTTTAAATGTGCCTGATAGACCGGATAATTGATCCACCACTCATCCCTCTGGTTGATATCCACCAGCACCAGCTTTCCGGACACATCCTTTCCCTCATAATCTTGTTCCGTACCTTTTCCCAGGTACATAAGGGAGCATTCCTCCTGCCCGTCTGTCACCAGGGTCGTCTGATAAGCCCCCAGCTGCACCTGCTTCTCCATGCCGTCCTTTGACACAAAGGTGAGAACTGCCTTCTTAAATTCCCAGCCGTCCACTGTCACCCTGTCCTTTTCCACCTGGGATAGGCCGATCCTCACCATCTCCTTCCGGAGCATTTCTCCCGTTTTGTATTCTGCCTCCGATCCCGCTGTCCGATAGCCCAGTACCTGGTTTGACTTATAGGTTTCCATCCGCTTTGCCAGCTGGTAAGAATAACCTGTATCGATCTTCTCTAAAATCGTTTCCCGTATACTCAATGGACCTGCCTCCATATCTCTATATTCGTAACAGTTCAGACGGGTATCTTCTTGCCCGGCTAGACCGGACAAAAAGCATCGGATGTCCATCCGATGTGGAAATCTGAACTGTTACCTATATTCCGAATGATAACAGACCTATTATACAACCGACGACCTCACAAATCAATGTCCAACTTCTGCTCCGGCTGCTGCCGGAAATTGTAAAAATAAGGAAAGTGCGGAAAAATAAAAAAGCCAGATCACCTTGTACACTCAAGGAAATCTGACCTCACTGGGTTGGGCTATTCTTTTAAATAGTCAGCAGGGGATGAGGGGCTCGAACCCCCATCTACGGTTTTGGAGACCGCTGCTCTACCATTGAACTAATCCCCTGTATCGGAAGCATTTCCGAACCTTTGTTATAATAGCATATGATTTGAAATGTGTCAACAATTTTTTTTCATATTTTCCGTAACCGTTCAGAGCAGCATCAATGATTGTCTGAGCGCAGCGAGTTGCTTTGATGCTGCTCTGGCTTTTCGGAAAAATCAGGTGGCTTAGTGCTTCTTATGTCCGAAACCGGAGCGCCAGCCGCCCTCCCGGCGGCCGTCTGAACGGTTACTATAATAGCCCAATGGCCTCCCTCACATTTGACACCCCGATCAGGCGTATACCCTCCACCGGCTTCAGCTTGCCCAAGCACACCTTCGGAAGAACGCAGGAGGTGAAGCCCATTTTCAAAGCCTCGTTTACCCGCTGGGCTGCCTGGGATACGGCACGGACCTCGCCGGACAGGCCCACCTCGCCGAATATCAGCATGCCCGGATCCACCGGGCGGTCCTTGTAGCTGGACATGAGGGCCATGACGATGGCCAGGTCCAGTGCAGGCTCATTCATGCGCATTCCCCCTGCAATGTTCACATAGGCGTCAAAGCGGGACAGCTGGTAGCGGCAGCGTTTTTCCAGCACTGCCATGAGGAGGTTCACGCGGTTGTAGTCTGTTCCCGCAGCAGTCCGCCTGGGCATACCGAAGTTGGTCTCTGCCACCAGGGCCTGGACCTCCAGCAGGATGGGCCTGGTGCCCTCCATGGAGCAGGATACCACTGCCCCTGATGCCTCCTCCGGGCGGCCATCCAGCATGTATTCCGAGGGGTTTTCCACCTCCACAAGGCCCTCCTCCTCCATCTCAAAGACTCCGATCTCATTGGTGGAGCCAAAACGGTTCTTGACGCTGCGCAGGATGCGGTAGGAGGCATTCCGGTCTCCCTCAAAGTAGAGGACTGTATCAACCATATGCTCCAATACCCTGGGGCCTGCCACTACGCCTTCCTTTGTGACGTGTCCCACAATGAAGATGGTGATCCCGCGGCTTTTGGCGATCTGCATCAGGATCCCTGTGGACTCCCTCACCTGGCTGACGCTTCCGGGGGCCGAGGAGATATCCTCCCGGTACATGGTCTGGATGGAGTCAATGACAGCCACCTTTGGCTGCTCTGCCTCAATGGCCTGCTCGATCTGCTCTAAGTTGGTCTCACACAGGAATTTCAGGTCGCCCTCCACAGGGCCGATGCGGTTTGCCCGCATTTTGATCTGCTTTAGGGACTCCTCTCCTGAAATGTAGAGCACTTTCAGGCCGGAGCCTGCCAGATTACGGCACACCTGGAGAAGGATGGTGGATTTTCCGATGCCGGGATCTCCTCCCACCAGCACCAGGGAGCCTGCCACGATCCCGTCTCCCAGCACCCGGTTCAGCTCCCCAAAGCCGGTGTCGATCCTGTCCTCCTCCTCCAGGCTGATCTCAGACAGAAGGGATGGGCGGATCCGTGTCCCGGCAGCCCCGCTGCCGGAAATACCGGTGCGTCCCAGGGATGGGACAGCGCCAGCAGCTGTTTTCTTTGCCACCGGCTCCTCCACCATGGAATTCCAGGCCCGGCAGGCCGGACACTGGCCCATCCATTTTGCGGATTCATAGCCGCATTCCTTACAAAAAAAGGCAGTTGATCTTGCTTTTGCCATAGGTTTCTCCTTTATAAAAAGAATCCTGCTCCGCGGGATTCTCCGCCTGCGGCGGGCCGCGTAAGCGACGTCTTCCGTTCCGCCGCCGCGCGTGCTCTGCTTTTTAGAGCACATTTTCCTTCGCGCGGCGTGTGCATCTTGCATGTCGGGCTTTTTGTATCATAGGAAGCTCCAGAAGAGTTTCCTATGATATAAGAAAAGCGGCCCGGCACAGTGCTCAATCGCGATTGGCCTGTGCGAGTGCCGCCTGTAGTTCGTGTTCTGTGTATCCCGATGCTGTTTCGCTGTGGGAGCTATGCTCTCTTCATGGCGCTGACTTTCACAGCAACGCCTTCCTCCAGCTCCACGCTGACGCTCAGCTTTCCGCTCATATTGGTGGTCATGCTGCCAACTGCTGTGCCGTCAACGAACACCTCATACTCCGTGTCATCTTCCAGCTGTACGGTGATCTGGGCATCCTTGCTTCCCTCCACGGTAAATTCAACACCTTCATCTGTCACCCTAAAATGCTCTGCTGCTGTTCCCGGAACGGACTCATAAACAAACATGTCATTGCGCTCCAGCTTCGTGATCTCATTGTAGGTCTTGACCTTATAAAGGTCTCCCTGATATTCAAAATCGGACTTCTTTGCCTTCTGCCCTAACCTGTAATTGCCAAAACTAATGGTGCCATCCTGCTCTGTGCAGATCAATTCTTCAATGACCGGCATTTTCTTATCCTCCTGCTATCTGTTAAAGTGAGTTCGTAACTGTTCCGTACCCTCACAGTTACGTGAGTTCTTTCGTAAGCTCAGTCCTATACCTGAACTGTTACTAAAATTATACAACAATCCCCTAAAAATGACCAGTTAAATTATTATGAAGTCACTGCCTTCTCTTCTGCCTTCTTCCTCCGGCTGGCCGTGCGCTTCTGCTTCACGGAAAATGTCAGCTTACCATCCCTGCAGCCCACTTCCACATGGGAGCCTGCCTTGATCCGGCCCTCCAGCATTTCCTCTGCCATCTTATCCTCCAGCAGGCTCTGAATGGTCCTGCGCAGAGGGCGGGCTCCGTACTTGTCATCATAGCCCTTGTCAATGAGGAAGTCCCTGGCAGCCTCGTCCACAGCCAGCTGGATGCCCAGCTGCTCCCTGCTCCTCTTTCCGATACCCTTCAGCATGATCTCGGCAATGCCCTTCATGTGCTCCCTGGTGAGCTGGTGGAACACAATGATCTCGTCGATCCTGTTTAAGAACTCCGGCTTGAACAGGCGCTTCACCTCATCCATGACACGGTCCTTCATGAAGGTATAGTCTGCCTTTGCATCGCTCGCCACTCCAAAGCCAAGGCGTTTCGGGGAAATGATGTTTTCCGCACCTGCGTTGGAGGTCATGATGATAATGGTGTTCTTAAAATCAATCTTGCGCCCCTGGGCATCTGTGATGTGACCGTCATCCAGAACCTGGAGCAGGATGTTGAATACATCCGGGTGGGCCTTTTCGATCTCATCAAACAGGATCACGGAATAGGGATTGCGGCGCACCTTCTCGCTGAGCTGGCCGCCCTCGTCATAGCCCACATAGCCTGGCGGGGATCCGATCATTTTTGATACGCTGTGTTTCTCCATGTACTCAGACATATCCACGCGGATCAGGGCATTTTCCGTGCCGAACATTGCCTCAGAGAGAGCTTTGGAAAGCTCTGTCTTGCCCACGCCTGTAGGACCTAAGAACAGGAAAGAGCCAATGGGGCGTCTGGGGTCCTTTAAGCCCACACGGCCGCGGCGGATGGCCTTTGATATGGCCGTCACGGCCTCCTCCTGACCCACCACGCGCTCGTGAAGAATGGCCTCTAAGTTCTTTAACCGCTCCGATTCCTCCTCTGCCAGCTTGCGCACCGGGATCTTTGTCCAGCCGGAGACCACGTCTGCGATCTCATTCTCGCTGACAATGAGCTTCTTCGTCTCCTTTTCCTTCTCCCATTTCTCCAGGGTCTTCGCAATCTTTCCCCGAAGGGCCTCCTGCTTTTTCTTGATCTCCCCGGCTTTTTCGTAGGCCTCCTTCTTGATGGCCTCCTCCTTATCCTCCTCCAGGGCATCGATCTCAGCCTCATATTCCTTGATCTTAACAGGCTTTGTGTAGTTCATAAGACGCACTCTGGAGGCTGCCTCGTCAATCAGGTCAATGGCCTTATCCGGCAGGAAACGGTCATTAATGTAGCGGCTGGAGAGCTTTACAGCGGCATCCAGGGCAGGATCCGTGATCTCCACCCGGTGATGCTCCTCATAACGGCTCCTCAGGCCCTTTAAGATGGCAATGGATTCCTCCTCTGTGGGCTCATCCACGGTAACCGGCTGGAAACGGCGCTCTAAGGCAGAGTCCTTTTCAATATATTTCCTGTATTCATTGATGGTGGTGGCGCCGATCAGCTGGATCTCCCCCCTTGCAAGGGATGGCTTTAAAATGTTGGAGGCGTCCAATGCGCCCTCCGCACCTCCGGCTCCGATGATGGTGTGTATCTCATCAATAAACAGCAGTACGTCTCCTGCCCCCGTCACCTCAGCGATGACATTTTTGATGCGCTCCTCAAATTCACCCCGGTATTTGGAGCCGGCCACCATGCCGGACAGATCCAGTGTCATCACCCGCTTTCCGGAAATGGTCTCCGGCACATCCCCGGAGGCTACCATCTGGGCAAGGCCCTCCACCACGGCGGTCTTTCCAACGCCGGGCTCGCCGATCAGGCAGGGATTGTTCTTGGTGCGGCGGCTTAAGATCTGGATCACGCGCTGGATCTCCTGTTCCCTGCCGATCACAGGATCAAGCTTGCCCTCTGCTGCCAGCTGGGTCAGGTTCCTGCTGTAGCTGTCCAGAGTGGGAGTGGCATTGCCCTTTTTCCCCCCCTTTGTGTTCTGGACCTCGTCCCTGGATACCGGGGCATCCTCTCCCATAGCTGCCAGAAGATCAATGTAGAGCTTCTGGATGCTGACGCCGATGGTGTTGAGCAGGCGGCTGGCAACGCAGTCCCCCTCCCTCAAAATGGCGATCAGGATATGCTCTGTTCCGATCTGGGCTGCCTTGAAGCGCACAGCCTCCCGGTAGCTGTTTTCTATTACCCGGCGGGCTCTTGGGGTGTAAGCTGTCTGGTCTGCTGTCTGGATGGCGGGATTGGGAGCGATCAGCTGCCTTACCAGATCGATCACCCGGTCCTCCTCCACACCGTTATCCTCCAGCACCTTCGCTGCCACGCCTGTGCCCTCTTTCAAAAGCCCGATCAGCAAATGCTCTGTGCCCACATAACCATGGTCCAAAGTCTCGGCTACCTCGACTGCCAGGCTTAAGGCTTCCTGGGCCTGTGGTGTATAACGTTCCATTGATATATTTCCTCCTTATTGAGCGCCCGTCTTTCAGACGCTTATATGCGGTGTATGCGCCGCACTCACTGTTCTTTCTTCTTCGCGATCTCCGGCAGGTTCTGCCTGATATAAGCCGCCCTGACGGGGTCGATCTCCTCTTTGTCCAGCGGGCGGCTGGCCCAGAGGTTTAAGTTGGCCGGCTGGATACCGACCATCAGGCTGTACAGGCTGTAGGGCCTGTCAAAGGAGATCAGCTTATCCTCCTCCCCTGCCATCAGCTGGGACAGGAAGATCCTGGCATCCTTCTCCGATATCTTCCTGGCGTATTTGAGCACGCCGTAGGACTTCCAGGTCTCATCCTCCCGCTCCAGGCGCTGGGTCCCCAGGGCTGCATTTCTCACACGCATCTCCTGGTTGTTGAGCTGGGAGGCAGCCTTTGTCACCATCTCCACGATCTCCTTCTCCGACTGTCCCAGTGTGCGCTGGTTGGAGAGCTCATAGAGGCTGCCGTGGTTGTCGCTGCCCTCTCCGTAGAGGCCTCTGATGGTGGTGCCGAAACGGCTCATATCCCCCACAATGCTCTGAAACTTTCTCACTTTTGAGAGTGTCGGCAGATGGAGCACCACACAGGCCCGAAGTCCCGTTCCTACATTGGTCGGAAACGAGGTCAGATAGCCGTACTTCTCATCAAAGGCATAGGAAAAACGCTCATTCACATAGTCGTCCGCTGCATCTGCCTTCTGCCACAGCTCATCTAACACCAAGCCCGGAGCCAGCATCTGTATACGGATGTGGTCATCCCCGCCTAATACCAGGCTGTTGCTCTCATCCTCTGAAAGATAGAGGGCTGCCGGCTCTGTGCGCTCCACTGCTGCCCGGTTGATGATCCGCCGCTCCCGCAGCGCCTGGCGCTCCAGCCCCTTCATGGTATCCAGCTGGAAGCACTGGTACTTGTGGCCATCCATCTGGCTGATATCCTTTAGGCCATCCTTTAAGCGGGTTACCATTTCCCCGCACTGGCTTCTTGTGAGCCTGGACGGAAATGCATATTCATCCCAGTTCCTGGCAAGGCGGATGCGACTGTAGATCACATTGGTGTGTCCCCGGTCCATTTTCTCAAACCATTTACTCATCTGCCTTTGCCTCCTCCTTTACACCTGCCTTCAGGGCCTTGATCTCATCCCTGCATCTGGCTGCCAGCTCGTAATCCTCCTGCTTTAAGGCCTCCTTCAGCTTAAGCTCCAATGCGCGTATCTGGCGGGAGGCGTCCGGGACCTCTGCCTGCTCAGAGCCGGGGGCCTTCTGTCCCTTCCGGCTGTCCGGAAGGCCTTCCTGCAGGGCTCCCTTTCCCTCCGCAGCGCCCGCCGGCCTGGCGGAGATGGAATCCGGGTGCTCCTTCTCAAATTTGCTCCTGTATCTGGGGCGTTTGCCCTTGTGGCTTTCGCTTCCCTGGAGCTGCTTGATCTTGTCATTGATAAACAGGTCAAATACACCATAGCAGTCCGGGCAGCCAAACCGGCTGTTCTCCACAAAATCATCAAAGCTGGTGCCGCAGGTGGGGCATACCACCCTGCCCCGCACATCGGTCTCCTCCTCGTCATCCTCCAGTCCCAAAAGGCCTGAGAGAAGCTTTCCCAGAGGGAACTCCCCGTCCAGCATAGCTGTGTACTGTCCAAAATCCATTTCCTTTGCACAGTGGGAGCAAAGGTTGTGCTCTGTCTTTATTCCGTTAATGATCTCTGTATATTTAATGTTGGCTTCACGAATCTTACATTTTTCACATAACATACGAATCCTCCTCCGGAGCCTATTCTTCGTCTTCTTCCTGTTCTGTATCCATGGATGCCCTGGTATATCTGTCATAGATCTCATCCACCAGCTGGTGCACCTCGCCGCGCGTGATATTCCTGCAGATACCGCAGGCCAAAAGCACGTCCAGGCTCTGCCGGATCTCGCTCATCGCCTGTATCTTGTCAATGTCCAGGCTGACGACCGCTCCCTTCCGGCGGTCAAGCTTCACAAACCCTTCCTGGCGCAGAACAGAATATGCCTTATTTACTGTATGCATGTTGATGCCGATATAATCAGCCATTTGGCGCACGGAAGGCAGTGTATCCCCTTCATGTATCATCTCAGTGGCAATACCCATAATGATCTGATTGCGAAGCTGTATATAGATTGCCTCATCACTGTTGAAATCAATCTTCAATACCATAAAACACACCATCTTTCGTTTTGTAGGTAAACGTTATATCTGTTCTACACGCAGTATAACATTTACTGTTATTACTATAGCAATTAGGCAAAGATCCGTCAAGTGGATTATTGCGGTAAATCCGGCATTTATGCTGGAAAAAAGCAACCGTTCAGTCGGCTGCCGGGAGGGCGGCCGGAGCGGCTTTGCAGGACATTAGAAGCACTTAGGCAGCTGGTTTTTCCGTTCAGAGCAGCATCAATGATTGTTTGAGCGCAGCGAGTTGCTTTGATGCTGCTCTGGCTTTTAGGAAAAATACCGACTGAACTGTTACGGAAAAAGGATACTGCCGGCTGGCTTTAAAAGCCGGCAGTATCCTTGAATGATGGCAGTCCATCGAAAATTATAGTTTTCCTCTGTCCATGCATGAAATCACAACCTCTAATATCTCATCCATATCCTCAAAGGAATATACCGGCGGCAGGCCCTCCTCTGTACCCTGCTCCAGCTCCCAGTCGGCCACATAGGCCAGCACCGTATCGCGGCGGCAGACCGGCTCCATGGCGGTTTCCCGGCGCAGGACCTCGATCTTTGGATAAGAGGAAGCCTTCTGCCCCTCTAAAAGGATCAGGTCTGCGTCGGGAAAGCAGGCAATAAAATCCTCTGCCTCCCACATTTTTTCCTCCGGCATCCTGTCCTTCACAAGGGAAAAACGGTTGCCGGAATAAACCACTGTCCCAACAGCCCCTGCCTGCTTCATGCGGAAGCTGTCTGTACCCGGAGTGTCCGGCACGAAATCATGGCCGTCGTGCTTAATGACCGCCGTGCGGACGCCTCTCTTTGTGAGCTCTCTCACCAGTCTTTCAAGGAGGGTGGTCTTTCCCGTGTTCTTCCTTCCGCTGACAGCCAGAACTGGGATCCTGACGCTTTCCAGACGGCTATATACCTCAGGACGGTTGACATTGGTAAACCAGCTGTCCGGGATATGGGTATCGGCTGTCTCCAGCTCCTTATATACTGTATGGGACAGGAAATGCATCATCCTGTAATCCTTTTCTTCAATCGCCTCCCTAAACGCCGGAAGGCAGGTGTTGGAATAATAGGCACAGACCGGATGGAGGCGGCCATCCCTGGTCTTCCAGATGACGGCATCGTACCGGCCATCCTCCGCCTCCCTCAGGAGGGCATCCGCCATCTCTCTGCGGAAAAAGGGCATATCACAGGACACCACAAGGATGCCGTCCAGACCTGTCTTAGTCAGACAGGAGAAAATACCTCCCATGGGCCCGATATACTGCCCATTCACATCCGTGATATCATCCTGTATCACCTGCCATACAGAACCGTTTTCTTCCTCTGCCATCCCGGCCTGCAGCTCATATTCTGCTGCGGAAAGGAAACAGGGAAGCCCCAGCTCCTCCAGCTGGCTTCCGATCAAAGCGCGAAAGGATCTCCCCCTGTATGTGAGTTCTCCCTTGTCCACAAAGCCCATACGCCTTCCCCTGCCTCCTGACAGGATCACACAGCCGCTCCTTTTGCCCATAAACGCATTTCCTTTCCCCTTGTTTTCATTTCCTATCTCTTCCCAGTGCTCCTGCCATCACAGCTGCAAGAGCTTGCAGGCCAGCTGGAAATAAATCACCAGACTCACGGCATCCACTATGGTGGTGATCAGCGGCGCTGCCATGATAGCCGGATCGAAATGGAGCACCTCAGCCAGGATAGGCAGGGTACAGCCGATGGTCTTCGCCACGATCACAGTGATCATCAGACTCAGCATAACCGTCAGACAGATCAAGGTGTGTCCCGGAAACTGGATCATCAGGCGGGCGAAATTCACAAGGCCCAGCAAAAGTCCTACGATCAGTCCCACCTGCATTTCCTTCCAAACGACTTTCAAAACGTCCTTTGGATCCACCTCGCCCACAGCCATGCCTCGGATGATCATGGTGCTGCTCTGGCTTCCGGCATTGCCTCCGGTGTCCGTCAGCATTGGGACAAAGGTCACAAGAAGAGGGATGACTGCAAAGGCCTGCTCATATTTTCCCAGAATGCCTCCTGTGATCATACTGCTCACCATCAGTACCAGCAGCCACGGCAGGCGGTTCTTTGCCAGCTCCAGCACGCTTGTCTTCAGGTAAGGCTTTTCGCTGGGAAGCATAGCGGCCATTTTTTCAAAGTCCTCTGTGGCCTCCTCTTCCATAACGTCCACCACGTCGTCTACTGTGACGATCCCCACCAGCTTATTCTCATGATCCACCACCGGAAGGCTTAACAGGTCGTACTTCTGGAAGCTGTCCGCTACCTCCTCCTGGTCATCTGTGGTAACAGCCTTGATAACATGGGTATCCATGATATTCTCGATGACCTCCTCATAGGGGTTCATCAGCAGGTCCTTTACCGTCACCACACCTTCAAGGGTTCTCCTGGCATCCATCACATAGCAGGTATAAATAGTCTCCTTATCCACACCGTGCTTGCGGATATAGGCAAAGGCCTGCTCCACGGTCATGGTCTTCCTAAGCCCTACATACTCCGCTGTCATAATGCTTCCTGCACTGTTTTCCGGATATTTTAAAAACTGGTTGATCAGCTGTCTGGTATCCGGGGTGGAATTTTTCAGTACCCTCTTTACGACATTGGCAGGCAGCTCCTCCAGCATGTCTACCGCGTCATCCACAAACAGGTCGTTGACAATGGCGCTCAGCTCATTGTCCGTAATGCTGTTGATGATGTGCTGCTGTGTCTCCACAGACAGGCAGGCAAATACATCAGAGGCCAGATCCTTCGGCAGCATGCGGTAGACCACCACCTTTTTCTCTGAATCCAGCTCCTCCATAAAGGAGGCGATGTCCATCTCGTTCATCTCAACCAGCATTTCCTTCAATGCCCGGAGCTTCTTTTCCTCCAAAAGCTCCACTAATACCTTTAACTCAAAATTCTCCTGCATCTTTTTCCTTTCATGAACGGTGTTATCCATGAAAGCAGACCAGATCCGGCAAATCACGTCACTGGCGCGTTTTGCTGGACACTTCGTAATCAACGGGGGCGCCTTTCATAGAACCTCCCGCGATGAAAAATAGCCATAACCGCAGACTTCTCCTGCGGTCCATGGCTATTATCATAAACGCATCCCAATTTGCCCATAAACAGGGCGTTGTAATTAACGGAATTTTAACGGCAGTGAGAACAAAGCGGATGCAAAGCCTGAAAAACTGCCCCCACTACCATGCGCTCATGATAATTGTCTGCTTCCATCTTTCGACTTCGACCTTCCACTCCGGTTCACTTCCTTTCCTTTTTCTATTTTATTCTTTTATAGCATAGCAGTCCTGGCAGATAAAATCAACCCTAAAAAAAGTAATATTTTTGCAAATTTCTGGCAGGAACCTTTCCCTCCCTTTTCTCATACAATACCCTAGATACCCACCCAGGAGGAGCCTTCTATGTGCGGAATTGCCGGTTTTTTTAATCCCTATGAACATTATCTTACCAATAAGGACTACCACAGCAGCATTCTGGCATCCATGGCCGGGGTGCAGAGCCACCGGGGGCCGGATGACCAGGGGCTGTGGCTTGGGGAGCACACCGGGCTGTCCCACGCCCGCCTGTCCATCATCGATCTCGCCGGCGGCAGGCAGCCCATGCTCAAAGCAAGGGAAGGACAGACCTTTGCCATTGCCTACAACGGCGAGCTCTACAACACAGAGGAGCTGCGCCGTGAACTCATAAGCTGCGGCCAGACCTTCCAGACCTCCAGTGACACGGAAGTCATCTTAACCGGCTACATGGAGTATGGGCCTGATTTTGTAACAAAGCTTAACGGGATCTTTGCCTTTGCCATTGCGGATACTGCCAGGGACCAGCTCTGCCTGTTCCGGGACAGGGCCGGAGTGAAACCATTATTTTATACGGTGCGGGAAAATGAGATCATCTTTGCATCAGAACCCAAGGGCCTGTTTGCATTTCCGGGCATAAGGCCCGAACTTGATAAGCAGGGGTTAAATGAGATATTCTCCCTTGGACCTGCCAGAACCCCAGGCTGCGGAGTATTTAAGGATGTGAAGGAGCTCCTGCCGGGCCATCTGCTGTGCTGCTCCAGAGATGGGATAAGGCTTTCCGGTTATTGGAAATTAGAGAGCCGTCCCCACATGGACAGCTACCGTGAAACGGTGGAGAAGACCTCCTTTCTTGTGACAGATTCCATTGAGCGCCAGATGGTATCTGACGTTCCCATCTGTACCTTCCTGTCAGGAGGCGTTGACTCCAGCCTGGTGTCCGCTGTCTGTGCCAATGCACTGCGAAAGCAGGGGAAAAGGCTCACTACCTACTCCTTTGATTTTATTGACAATGACCGGTATTTTAAGGCCAGCTCCTTCCAGCCCTCCCAGGATCGGCCCTTTGTGGAGGAAATGGCGGCCTTTCTCCAGTCAGATCACCACTATCTGGAATGCAGCAGCCTTGTTCAGGCAGACCGCCTCTATGACTCCGTGCTGGCCCATGATCTGCCTGCCATGGGCGATATCGACTCCTCCATGCTCCATTTCTGCTCCATGGTAAAGGAGCACAACAAGGTGGCTCTTACAGGCGAATGCGCAGATGAGATCTTTGGAGGCTATCCCTGGTTCCACAGAGAGGAATGCTTCCAGGCACACACCTTCCCGTGGACCATGGATCTGTCCGCCAGAAAGGTTCTTCTAAAGGATGATTTTGCTGCATATCTCGATATGGAGAGCTATGTACAGCATGCCTATGACCAGTCCCTGGCTGAGACTCCCAGGCTCCCTGAGGACACTGCCACAGAGGCCCGCCGCCGTGAGATCGCATGGCTGAATCTGCGCTGGTTCATGCAGACCCTCTTAAACAGAATGGACCGGGCCAGCATGTATTCCGGTCTGGAGGCCAGGGTTCCCTTTGCAGACCACAGGATCATTGAATATCTGTGGAATGTGCCCTGGGATATGAAGACAAAGGACGGGGTGGTAAAAAGCCTTCTGCGCCAGTCCGCCAAGGGACTTCTGCCTGAAGGCATCCTCTTCCGCCGTAAGTCTCCTTATCCAAAAACATATGACAGAAACTATGAGGCGCTTTTGGCAGCCCGTGTCCGGGAGCTCATGGACGACAGCTCTTCTCCAGTGATGGAATTTCTGGATCCTGGGAAAATAGAGCGTTTCCTGAAAGATCCGTCTGATTACGGAAAGCCCTGGTACGGTCAGCTCATGGCCGGGCCCCAGATGCTTGCCTATGTTCTGCAGATCGATTTCTGGCTCAGGAAGTATCAGATCAATGTGATCACAAAATAACCAGCCCATATCACCGGGCTGGCTATTGGTCTGATATTATATTCGGTTCTTGTCTTATTTCATGGACTCTGCAATGGCGTCTGCCAGGGCATCCAGCTCTGCCATCTGTGATTCCTTTAAGGAGGACTTGACTGTCACAGTCTGCTCTAATATGTTCATGTTCTTCATGCCCAAGATGATCTCCTTCATCAGCTTTCCGGCCAGAACACCCCAGGAGCCATTTTCCAGAAGGGCCACTGTCCTGTTCTGCAGATTGTGAGCCTTCATATCCGTGAGAAGATGCTCCATGCTGCTGAAAATACCTCCATTATAGGTGGCGGAAGCAAATACCAGGTTGCTGCAGCGGAAGGCCTCGGAGATCATCGTGGAAGGATGGGTTCCGGACACATCGTACACGGCAATGTTCTTCACTCCGCGGTCAGCCAGCTTGCAGGCTAGGATATTGGCCGCATTTTCCGTATTGCCGTAAATGGAGCCATAGACGATCATCACGGCCTTTTCCTCCGGCTGATAGCTGCTCCATGTCTTATACTTGTCAACATACCATTCAATGTTCTCGCGCCACACAGGCCCGTGGAGAGGGCATACCATGGAGATCTCCAGGGCAGAAGCCTTCTTTAACAGGGTCTGGACAGAGGGGCCGTATTTTCCCACAATGTTGGTATAGTATCTTCTGGCATCATCCAGCCAGTCACGCTCAAAGTTTACCTCATCCGCAAACAGATTGCCATTCATAGCGCCAAAGGTGCCGAAAGCATCTGCGGAGAAGAGGATCTTGTCCGTCATGTCATATGTCACCATAACCTCCGGCCAGTGCACCATAGGAGCCATCATAAAGGTCAGGGTATGCTTTCCCGTGGAAAGGGTCTCTTTTTCCTTTACCACGATCGCTCTGGAGTCAATGTCAAAATTATAGAACTGCTTGATGATCGGTATGGTCTTTGCATTGCAGACCACCTGTGCCTCCGGATATCTTCTCACGATCTCTCCCAGAGTAGCGCAGTGATCCGGCTCCATGTGGTTCACTACCACATAATCCAGAGGACGTCCGCCTAAAACAGCCTCCACATTCTCAAAAAACTGGTCCGTAACAGCCCGGTCGACCGTATCAAAGAGAACGGTCTTCTCGTCCGTCAATACATAGGCATTATAGGATATTCCTCTGGGAATTGGGTATGCATTTTCAAATAATGCAAGCCTCCGGTCCGTGCCGCCAACCCAGAAAAGATCCTCTTTGATCTTCTTTACACAGTACATATCCAAACTTCCTTTCGTTAAATAATCCACAATATTCTTTTTCCTTAGAAGTATACTACAGTTTGTGGCAAATGTCACTGTATTATTTGGAATACAAAGTTTCTTGAGAACTTTTCGCAAATGATATTGTCATTAAAATATGCAAAATGCCCTTCCGCTATACAGGATCACCTGCTGCCCTCAGGGGGCTTATTAGCGGAAAGGCAATTGCTCTAATTATAGATCAAAGATCTCAAAATCGTCATCATCCGGCTGGGCTGCTGCCTGGGGTACAGCCGGTGCAGGCTTAGACGCTGCGTTCCTCTGAGCTGCAGAGCCTCTGGACCCAGGTGCTGCGGCCTGCTGGGACGCGGAAGTCCCGTGGGCTGCGGTTCCCCTGGACTGGGATGCTGATGCCTGCCGGACTGCGGTCTCTCTGGACTGGGATACTGATGCCTGCTGGGCTGCTGTCCCTCTGGACTGGGATGCTGATGCCTGCCGGGCTGCAGTCCCTCTGGACTGGGATGCTGATGCCTGCTGGGCTGCGGTCCCTCTGGACTGGGATGCTCCGGCCTGCCGGGACGCGGAAGTCCCGTGGGCTGCGGTTCCCCTGGACTGGGATGCTGGTGCCTGCAAAGACGCTGTTTCTCCGGACTGGACTGCTGCGGTCTGACGTGCCGGACGCCTTGCCGGGGCTGCTTCCCTTTCCTCTGCGGAAACCCTTGCGGAGGTCCTGGATGACGGCCTCTGTACACGGCCTGCCGGTTCTGACGCCGGCCTGGAGGACGGCCTTGCATTTCCTGTGCTTACCCTCTCGTCCTCCGCCTCATCCTCGTAGGCATCCTCCTCATATGTATCTCCGTCTTCCTCTGCTTCATAGGGCTCTTCGTCCTCTTCCTCAGGATAGGAATCCTCCTCGTAAAGGCCTTCGGAATCCTCCTCATAGCCTTCCTCGTCCTCATATTCCTCCTCATCATAGGACTCGTCCTCTTCTTCCAGCTCATCGTGTCCCCGTCTTCTGGAGGAGCCGGAATCCGCTCCTCTGCTCTTTCCGCCCTTTCCTGCTACCGCTACGATCAGCAGTACCAGAAGGATCAGGGCGATCACAATCGCAGCGATCAGCAGAATCTTGAACAGGCTAAAGTCTTTTCTGAGGGAATCGTACTGCACTGCCAGCTGGTCGTATACCTCCTGTGAAACGCTGTCAGCTGCAGCCGGATCTCTGAAGTAACGCTGCAGGGTCCGCTCCGTATCCTTCATATCGTAGCGGTAGAAGTCCTTCTCTCCCGCCTCATTCATACCATAGATCACACAGTACTGTGGCTCGGCGTCAGCTCCCCAAACCCAGCCTTTTACCTGATTTCCATCCATCTTGATGGTGCGTTCCTTAAAGCCCTCCGGGATCTCCACGGAATCATCGGGATCGAGCACTGTGATCACGCGCTCCGACACGCGCATCTTAAACTGGGCTCCGCCCTCACCGGAAGCAGCGCTTGCTCCGCCTTCGGCCTTTGTCACTACGATCACATACTCTTTGGAGGTCTCTCCATCCTGTGCTACTACCTTGCAGACAACACGGTTCTCGCCCATCTGCAGGTTTTCATTGCCCGATACCACATGGGTGGCATTCCCGTCTGTGCACTGGGCATTGACGATCAGCTTATCCACATCGGTGCCAACAGTCACCCCATAGGTGTCCACCTCCGGGGAGAACTCCGGTGTCAAAGTTCCCGGTGAAACCTGGAGGGAGGAAAGGCTGGCATCCTTTGATGCTGTCTGGAGGGCACTCACCGTTATGGTGGAATCCCCCTGCCGGTCAACTGTTACCAGCTGGGAATTGGAGTCATAGATCTCCTGGCTTGTAACAGTGATCTTACTGCTTCCCGCTGTCAATGCCTTAAACTTCAGTGAAAAAGCAAGTGTCCCGGTATTTGGCGTACCTCCGTCCCCATGGACGCGTACTGCCCCGTTTCCGCCCTCGGCGCTGGTTCCGCTTACAAATTCCAGAGCTGAGGCATCGTAGGCCAGCATGATATCCGCACTGGCAAGATTATCGCTGCTGGTGATCTTCATATTTACACTGATCTGGCTTCCCACGCTGCCGGAGGGATCGGAAAAGGCGATCCTGGCAGTGGCTGCAAATGCTGTCATAAGCTGGGACGGCATCACGGCAATCATACACGCAAGTACCAGGGCGGCCGCCCAATATTTTATCTTTCTTGTCATCATCATTTCCTACCTTCTGTATATTAATCCTTCGCAATGACTGTCTGTGAACGGTGGCCGATCATCCGCACAGACATACGGCTGCATATCAGGGCTGTATCTCCACAATGGTCACATTGCTTCCGCCCGGGCCCGATGCCCCGGAATCCGAAGCGCCTGGCCCATTAGAGCCTCCCGGACCGCCTCCCGGCGAGGTATAAACACCTCCGCCGCTGCCTGCCGTCGGTCCTCCATCCTGTTTTACTACGTGGATGGTGTAGTACCTTATGCTGCCGTTCTTTGCTGTCACAGATATGGTAATATCATTTGTTCCATTTTGCAGCGCAATATTTCCAGTTCCTGATACGGAAGCATTGCCGTCTGCCGGATTTGCTGTTACATAAACCTGTGTAACAGAGGAATCCACGATCAGCTGATAGCTTTCTGTATCCCTGTTAAAGCTCGGTGTCAGTCCAAAGCCGTCCACACCCAGGCTGTTCAGCTTGTTGTTGGGACTTCCGTCTCCTGTAGGTGCAACGCAGGGAGCCTCCGGCATATTCTGGTATACCGGGATCTCAAATTCCAGGGCAGACTGCTTTAAGCTGGATGTATAGGCCCGGGCCAGCTTTGACGCCTCCGAGGCTGCTCCCTGGACATTGCTCATATACTGATGCTTATAAAGGTTTTGGCCCTGGACATTGAATTTCTTTAAGTAAAATGTATTCTGGCCTGCCTTTACATAGTTGTCGCCATAGTTCTGGGCGCCGCCCAGTATGGATTTCTCCACCGTATTCCACGGACGTCCGTAGGAGCCTGACTGGGACGCATAGCGCAGTCCCATCTGGATAGCTGACATGGAGCCTGACTGGTATGCCTCCACATTGAAAAAGTTATAATATCCCTCATAACCGGAATAATTGCCGGAGATCAACGGACTGGAGCCGTCCGTACTCTGCTCCTGAAGGATCATGGCTGCCAGCACATAGGGGCTTACCCCTGACTGGGCGGCCGCATTCATCAGAATATCAATATAGGTAGCTTCGCTTCCTGCCGGGACCGTGCCTGCTGTGCCGGGAGAGCCGGAGCCTCCGGGTGCACTGCCTGCGCTTGCATTTGTCCCGCTTCCGTTAGGGCTTCCTGGCGCACTTGTATTTGAGGAGCCTGGTGCATTTCCCGTTGTCACGGTTCCTGCAGTCCCCACAGGACCGCTCTGGGAGCTGTCTGCCCCTGGCGGCGTCAGGCTGACGCTGACTGCTACAAAATTATGCTGTCTTGGTGTGACAGAGGCCTGGGGGCCTTCCAGGCTGACGCTCACGCCTCCCTGGCTGGCTCCGTTTGTGCTTCCCTGGCTGCCGCCGGACGGGCTCCCCTGGCTGCCGCTGGTCGGGCTCCCCTGGCCCGCACCGTTTGCGCTGCCGGTGCTTGTCCCGCTGGGCCCGGACAGGCTCACGCTATAGGAGCCGCTGCTCTGGCTGCCGGAGGAACCGCTGCTTCCCGATACTCCAGGGCCATGCTGGCTGTCATCATAGGAGCTGCTTTTTCCCGGTCCCTTCGTGGAAGTCCTGCTGGAGCTGCCTCCCGAACCTGCCGAAAAATCGCTTCCGCCTGTGCCTGTAGAGGTGGTGGTGCCGGATAAGAATGTACCGGCTACCATGCTGCTTAAGCCTTCTCTTGTCTGAGTAGCGGAATTATATCCGTGTGACAGAAACTGGAACACATAGGTCTCATCTAAAAAATTCCTGGGGTCCATGTAATAACGGATAATATCCTCAGAGGCCGCCACCCAGTTGCTCCCGTCAAAGCCTGTCCATGTACTGTTATCCCAGTTGTAGGCGCCGTCTGCAACTGATTTCCATGAGGAGACGCTGCCTGAGGACACAAGGTTGCGTCCCAGCAGAGATTCATTTTCGATCACTGTATTCCAGTCCAGGCCTGTATTCTTTGCCTTAAACACCCAGGTGGGATACTGGGCATGGAGCTGCCTTAGACCATTTTTATAGCTTTCCGGGAATCCCTGCGAAGTCAGATATGCCTCAAAATTGGAATCAGCAGAATAAGAGACAGGGAGACGCACATAAGCAGACGAAACAAAGCCAGTATTCACCGCACCGCCTGTTCCTGTGTACTGGATCTGGTACCAGACATTGCCGTCCGTACCTCTCTGCTCTCCGATCACATTTACCGATGTCCCTGCTGCCAGCCTGCCTACGGAGGAGTAGTTCGTTCCGGCTCCGCTGCGGACATTAAGAGAGGAGGCCTTTACTGTGGCCGCCCCTGTATATGCATAGGAATCAAATATCTCATGAAAAGGCCGAAAGCCCAGCCCTGTTCCCTGTGCCGCAAGCACAAGGCCCAGCATCAGCGCCAGACCTCTTTTATATATTTTTCCCTTCATTATGTATGGTTCTCCTGTAGAATTCGACATGTAAATTTATGACATTAATCCTATTATAATGACAAAAGCCGCCCCATGTCAACTGAAACGCAGGAAAGTTCACAGTTTCCACTTATTTGTAAGAAAAGCTTAAATAATTAGGCATGATCAGAAAACATTCCAAAATATGCACTCCCGCCTTCCTCCAGGTCATCTGCTCCACGGCTCCCTTTGCATAAAGAGGATATGTTTTTAAGACCAGGCCATCCAGGCTGTAGGTCACACTTCCCACCTGTTGTCCCGCTTCCACCGGCGCATTTAAAAAGGAAGGGATCCTTTCTGTCACCTCCACCTGCTCCCCCTCTCTCAGAAGGACGGGAAGGCCTGTTTCCTCTCCATCCTTTCCCCAGGAAAGCTCCACCTGGGACGCATGTTCCCCTTCCTCCCAGCAGATGCCCCCTCTCACAGGCACAGGACTTAATATTTTCGGTTCAAATACATCCACCAGCCTGTAGTGCTCCATTCCGTAGCGGTAGAGCTGCCTTGCATCCGACCATTTGTAGGTCTTGTGAGGCGGCCAGCCGCAGCCCAGAAGGGAAATGATATATGTCCGCCCCTCACTCCTCAATGCCCCTACATAAGAATAGCCCGCTCCTCCGGTAAATCCGGTTTTTCCGGATATCACTCCCTCCATGGAATGGAGCAGTGCATTGTGGTTGGTGCACTGGAAGGAGCGTTTTTTTTCGGTATCTGTAAAGCTGTAATTCTGGGTTCCCGTAATCTCTAAAAATTCTTTTCTCTTAGGAGACTGGCTGACGCAATAACGCATGATCCTTGCCAGATCGGCTGCCGTGGTAGAATGGATGTGTTCCTCGCCATTCTCATCCGTCTTAACTCCGTCCAGGCCATTCGGCGTAATAAAATAGGTATCCGTACAGCCCAGTTCCTCTGCCTTCTCATTCATCAGACCAGCAAAGCCCTCCACACTGCCGCCAACACTCTCCGCGATCATAACAGCAGCATCGTTATAGGATTCCAGCATCAGGGCATAGAGCAGGTCCTTCAACCTGTATTCTTCCCCCTTTCTGACCCCCAGATGGACCTTTGGCTGGGATGCTGCCTCGGCAGACGCTGTCACTTTATCATCCAGACTGCCCAGCTCCAGCGCCAGGATACATGTCATGATCTTTGTTGTGCTTGCCATGGGGCGCACGATCTCCTGCCCCTTTCCATAGAGGATACGCCCGCTGTCCCCATCCATAAGGACAGCTGACTGGGCATAGAGAGTAAGAGCCTGCGGCTCCTTGCTGTCAGAGCCTTCCTCCACCGCCCATGCTTCTCCCAGGCCCGGAAACAGGATACAGCAGATCAATAAAAATAGAAAACAACGCTTCAAACAAGCCGCCACCTTTTTGCCTTTATTGCATCCTATTCCATAGAATACCGATTTATTACAGGCAGATCGCTTGAAACCGAACACACATTCTGTTATAATGAAGCTATTATGATGCAGAAGAAAGGAGCCGCTGCCAGGTCTTATGGAAGGATCACCACAGAACCGACTGATATTTCATATTGATGTAAATTCCGCTTTTTTGAGCTGGGAATGTGTCTACCGGCTGAGCCAGGACCCTGAGGCCCTGGACCTGCGCACCATTGCCTCTGCCGTAGGGGGAGATGCCTCTACTCGCCATGGGATCGTGCTGGCGAAGTCACCTCTTGCCAAGCGCTGCGGCGTTGTCACCGGCGAGCCCCTTTCCCAGGCCCTGCGCAAATGTCCCGATCTGGTAGTGGTCCCCTCCCGCTTCGATTTCTATATCAAATGCTCCCGGCGGATGATGAAGCTGCTGGACGAATACACGCCGGACCACGAGAAATTCAGCATTGACGAGACCTTTCTTGATATGACGGGAACCATCCATCTGTTCGGCAGTCCTCTCAACGTGGCAAATGAGATACGTGAACGCATCAAACACGAACTGGGCTTCACCGTAAATATCGGCATCGCTCCCAATAAGCTTCTGGCCAAAATGGCCTCTGACTTTGAAAAGCCGGACAAATGCCATACACTGTTCAGGGAGGAGATCCCTGCTAAAATGTGGCCTCTTCCCATTCGGGAGCTGTTTTTCGTGGGCGGTGCCGCCCAGAAGAAAATGGAAAATCTGGGGCTGCACACCATTGGCCAGCTTGCCGCCTGTGACCTTGACCTCCTAAAGGCCCATCTGGGTGAAAAATACGCAGTTCTTATCCATCAATATGCCAATGGCATAGACGACTCCCCGGTGGCAGAGAGGGATCCCATCAACAAGGCCTACGGCAACAGCATTACCCTGTCCCAGGATATCTCCGATTACAACAGCGCCTGCCAGGTGCTCCTCTCCCTCTGCGAGACCGTGGGAGCCAGGCTGCGGGCGGATCACGTACTGTGCAGCAATGTCTGCGTGGAGCTGCGGGATTGGGAATTCCGGACAAGGTCCCACCAGATGGCTCTCTCCGAGCCCACTGATTCCACATCCGAGCTGTATCAGTACTCCTGCCAGCTGCTAAAGGAATTCTGGGATAGGACGCCTCTGCGCCTGATGGGCGTAAGGGCCGGAAAGATTTCCGATGAAGAATTTCAGCAGATGAGCCTCTTTGATGACCCCAAGGCCAGGAAAAAGAAAGAATTTGAGAAGGCCGTTGACTCCATCCGCAGCCGCTACGGCGTGGATATCATCAAGCGGGCCAGCTTCCTTCAAAAGGATGCCGTGGCAGACCATGCTGCCAGCAAGAAAAAGCATCTCAACAGGAACGAGGATATCAACCCATGATCAAACGACAGATCAACTATACCATTACCGGGCAGGAGGCAGGTATGACGGCCCTGCAGTTTTTAAAAAGCAAGGGATATTCCCACCGCCTCCTGATCCATCTAAAGAATACCCCCTTCGGCCTTACCATGGGCGGAGAGCCCATTTTCTCCAACCGACGCCTGATAGAAGGGGAGGTCTTAACTGTCCTTCTCACAGAGGACGGGGACTCCCAAACGATCCTTCCGGTGCCCCTTCCCCTCTCGATCGTCTATGAGGACGAAGACATCCTGGTGATCAACAAGGATGCCGGAGTTCCCATTCATCCCTCCCAGGGCCATTTTGACAACACGCTGGCCAATGCCGTTGCCTGGTATTACCGGCAGAAGGGGGAGCCCTTTGTCTACAGGGCCATCAACCGCCTTGACCGTGACACCACAGGCCTCCTTGTCCTGGCAAAGCATATGCTCAGCGCCTGTATTCTCTCCGACCAGATGGTGAAGCGGCTGATCAGGCGCGAATACCTGGCCCTTGTCTGCGGCAGGATCCCGGAAGCCGGGACCATTGACCGCCCTATCGGGCGGGTGGAGGGCTCCACCATCGAGCGCCACGTGGATGAGGAGCATGGAGAAAGGGCTGTGACTCACTATAAACGCCTTTCCTATCACCCGGAAAATGACCTTTCACTGGTAAGCCTGCGCCTGGAGACAGGACGCACACACCAGATACGCGTCCATATGGCCTCCATCGGTTACCCCCTGCCCGGCGATTTCTTATACAATCCCGACTACCGCCTGATCGGAAGGCAGCCGCTTCACTCTTATAAGCTGGAGTTTGTCCATCCGCTCACCGGACTGCCTTTGGTTTTCACCGCCCGGCTGCCTGAGGATATGGAACGGCTCTGCCTTTCCTCCTATCCCGTTACTGTTCACAGCCCGGCTAAAAAGCAGCCGTTCTGTGAGCAATAACGCGCTCCGCGATGCACACAAACCGCAAAAAACGCGGTTTGGCGCCGCAACCCTCGGGTTTTTTGTGACTTTTGCTGCGCTTCACTCACAAAAAACACCTCGCGGGATATCGGCCGTGAACAGTACCTCTATCCCTTCCACCGCAGTCCCTTGGGATAGTGGTTCTTTAAAATGCCTCCTGCCAGCTTACACCAGCCCAGGCTGATTCCATCCACGCACACCAGCACCCAGCCCTTTTCCTTGCCGTGAAGCCTTTCAGGCTCACAGGGAAGAGCTTCTCCCTTCAGATAGCGGATGACAGCTTCTGAATCTGCAGACATTTCATAAGATCCCTTTGCCTCTCCCGGCAGCAGTGCCAGGGCCAGGGCGTGGGAGGGCTCAAACCTGTTTTTCAGGAGAGTTCCCATGTGGAGGCCGGGCCGCAGTACCTTAAGACCTTTCATATCCGGCATCTGGGCTGGAAGAAGATATAACTGATCTCCGAACATCACATATTCCTTCCGCTTCCGGTAGTTCTCCGGGGACTGTAAGGTATCGCTCAGGAACTGTTCCAGAGACTTCATGCATTCCTTCTCCTTTTTCTTGTCAAGATAGGCGGGTTCCTTTCTCTTCTGCTCCCTGACATCCCCTTCCTTTTTTCTTAACACTGCAATAAAATGCCCTTCTCCCTCCAGCCTGTGAGGCATGATGCGCAGAGTATGCTCCAGATGGAAGTCCCGGATCTCCTCTGTGCTGCAGGGAAGCTGCCTTTTGTAGGAGGCCCAGTCCGGCCGTCCCTCCAGAAATCCCTCATATGCAGGTACCTTCTCCAGATAAAAATCTTTGTGCTCCATTAAAAATGTTAGGATCGTCCCCTCATTCTCCTCCGGGGCAAAGGTGCATGTAGAATATACCAGCCTCCCTCCCGGCCGCAGCATCCGGGCTGCACGATCCAGGATCTCCGTCTGTCTGTCAGCGCACATCCTCACATGCTCTTCGCTCCACTCATTTCTGGCCTCCTCATCCTTGCGGAACATCCCTTCGCCGGAACAGGGAGCGTCAACAATGATCTTGTGGAAAAACTCCTCAAAGCGCCCGGAAAGACGCCGGGGATCCTCATTTGTCACAACCACATTAACGGCACCCATACGCTCCATGTTCTGAGACAATATCTTAGCCCTGGTGGGATGGATCTCGTTGGAGACGAGAAGTCCTCTGCCCTTTAGCCTGGATGCAATATGGCTGGACTTGCCGCCGGGAGCTGCGCAGAGATCCAGGACCAGCTCTCCCGGCACAGGATCTAAAAGCTCTGCCACTGCCATCGCGCTGGGCTCCTGGATATAATACAAGCCTGCCTCATGAAAGGGATGCTTGCCCGGCCTGCTGCCTGATCCGTAATAATACCCTTCCTTTACCCACGGAATATGCTTTAGGGTCAGCCCTTCCCGCTCACGGACAACGTCCGCCATATCTGCTCCCAGCCCCGTCTCCCAGCCTTCCTCACGGCCCTTTGCCGTCTTCAGGCTGTTAAACCGCAGTCCCTGGACACGCTCCTTTTCATAGCTGGCGGCAAATGCCTCATATTCCTCCCCCAGCAGTTCTCTCATCCGCTTCTTAAAGCCCTCCGGCAGCTGTGTCATACCTTCCTCCTTGCGCTCTTTTACCTTGTTACATGACAGAGAAAAGGAAGGCTGCTGCATCCATCCGATACAGCAGCCCCATGTGCTTCCTTTTTTAAAACATGTTTGAAAATCTCTTTCCGGCAGATGCGAGTGTCTTGTCTCGTTCATGTTTCGTGAGACAGGGCACCTACAGCCTTACAGGATGATCTTGTAGTCATCAGATGCCTCGCCGTTTACTACGTAATAAGCGGCTCCCTCGCTGGCTACAATGTACAGCTCGATCTCCTTCACCTCTGCACCTTCATGTGCCTCCTGATATGCCTTTACAGCCTTATCAAGCACATCCCTTGCAACAATGTCCTTTCCCTCAAACTGGAAATGCACAGCTGCCTTCGGCTCCGCAGCCTTCTTTGCTGTAGTCCTCTTTGCTGCCGGCTTCTTTTCTGCTGCTGCCTTTGGCTCTGCAGCCTTCTTTGCTGCTGGCTTCTTCTCTGCAGCTTCCTTTGGCTCTGCGGCCTTCTTTGCTGTGGTCTTCCTTGCCGCTGGCTTCTTCTCCGCAGCTTCCTTTGGCTCTGCAGCCTTCTTTGCTGTGGTCTTCTTCGCTGTTGTCTTCTTTGCTGTCTTTGTCTCTTTTTCCACTGGTGCAGCTGCCTTTACTTCAGCCTGGACAACTGCCTCCGCTTCCTTTTTCACTTCTGTCATAATCCATGTCCTCCCTGACATTCTTACTATAAATATATGTATCTAAACTTTATGTAAATCCCCAGATGCAATAAAGGCATTATATGATGCTTTTCCCGGTTTGTCAACAAAATCACAGCAAAAACCAGCCTTTTTCCTTCCTAATATTCCATTTTTCTCCAAAAACGGCGGCTTTTTTACGGTACTCCGGGACCTGCTTTTTCCGTTGGACCGGAATTTTGGAAGGCCGGACCGTAGCTGCCAGGTCCATTGGAAGCCTTTGAATTATCCACAGGAGCAATGGTCACACCGGGAGTCAGCACACCGGAAGCCTGGCCCCCGGAGCCTTCTGATGGCTGCGATGATGGCTGGGTCTCCTCCGGCTTAGCAGGTTCAACCTGCTGGCTTCCCTGTACAGCACCTGTCACGCCTGGTCCGGCCGCCTGTCCTCCCTCAGCAGCCCCAGGCTGGGTTCCCAAAGCTCCTGTCTGACCGCCTGAACCTGCCGGCTGGACTACCGGAGCTGCCGGCTGGACCTGCTGGCCTCCCTCCGGCACTGCAGGCTGCGCGGCAGGCGCTGTGGGCTGTGCTGCCTGGCCTCCCTGAGGAGCCGCGGGCTGCGGCACGGAAGAAGCGGGCTGTGCCCCGCTCTGGGATGTTTTTCCTGCCCCTGTACCCGCAGAGGCCTTTCCCGATGCCTGGCTTGCCTTTCCGCTTTCTGTCCCGGACAGATTATAGCAGATAACAGGCATTCCTGCGTATACATGTTCAAACAGGGTTTTTGCGGCCTCATAGGGCATATTGATGCAGCCATGGGAACCACTGGTCTTATAGATCGAGCCTCCAAAGGAGGAACGCCAGCTGGCATCATGGAATCCGATACCGCCGTTAAAGGGCATCCAAAACTTGACAGGAGTGGCGTAGCCCTCTCCCCTCAGAACTGCATCCCTCTGTTTATATGTAAGGCTGAAAAGGCCAGGCGGCGTTGTGTGCCCCCTTGATACATTACCTGATACAAAATCAGATTCCAGTATCTTCTCTCCGTCTTTATAGAAAAACAGGTGTTGGGCAGTCAGATTCACCTCCGCATAGGTGGTCCCGTAGTCATTCCCGTCATGGCTGGCTGCCTTCTGGGCATATACAGGCTCACGCTCACTGCTCTCTCCTGCCTCCAGGGCTGCTTTTAGAGCCTTTGCCTCCTCTGCCTGATCGATGCGCCAGCCGTAAACTCCGCTGACCTCAACGCTCTGCCCATAGCTGGTCCGAAAGCTCCTTTTTTTGTACGCCGTGTTGTACTTTGCAGCAAGCTCCTTCACATATTCTGAAATCCGGGAATCATCCAGGCTCACCTGTCCTCCCTCTGTTATCAGCCACTGGTGGATCCTGCTTCCGTCCAGCACCTCCCTGCTGCTTCCAAATATATAAGTGATGACGGCATTTACATAATGGTTTCTGGCGTCTCTTGCCGCCCTCAGCCCTTCGTCCTCAGACCGGACAGCGGGCTCCAGATAGCAGCCCTCCTGCTCCAGATCCACAGTCGCTGAAAGATCCTTTACTCCCCTGACCACAGCCTGCTCTACCAGCCCTTCATTGAGCGTATTTCCTTCCTCCTCAGGGACAATGACATAGCCTTGGCCCTGGATATAATCGGACAGATAGGCATCTGCAGGAGGCACAGCCGTCTCCCCATCCATACAGGACAGATTTTTGATCCGCTCCCTTAACATTTCCCCATCATAGTCGATCATGGTCCGGATATCATAATCCGGCCCTTTTAGGAGATATCTGGGCCAGGCATAGGGATTCTGCTGGTGGATGATCTCCTCCAGGCTCCCGTCAAATACCGTGTGAAGCCCGATCTCCTCTCCTGTCAGCGTTTCCTTCTCCCCGCCTCTTAAAGCAAGCTCCAGGCGGTACTCCTTCACCCCCTGGCCGATCAGGGACTTTACCTCCTCTGCCGTCTTTCCCGACACCTCGATTCCATTGACTACTGTGTGGGGAAGGTAGGTATCGGAAAAGCCCTGAGCCTTATACACATAAAGACCGATACACAGGGCCGCTGCAAACAGTCCGATTACTGCGGCCGCCTGCGCCCTCTTTTTCTGCTCCTGCTTCCGCTCCTGGAATGCCAAACGGCTTCTGCTCCTGGGTACACGCTGCTTCTCGTTCTCACTCATGCTTTCTGCCTTTCCGCTTCCTCCAGAAGCTGTGCGATCCGGCTCTCTCCATATACCTTTACGCCCTCTGATTCCAACAATTCTGCGCACACTCCGTTCCCATCTGTCAGGATCCCGGAAAATGTCCCGTCATAGATCCGTCCCCGGCCGCAGGATGGACTGCGCTCCTTCAAAATGGCTGCCTGACAGCCAAGAAGCCTTGCCAGCTTCAGGACCTCCCTCGCTCCCCTTTCATAGGCAGCCGTCACATCCTCGCCATCCCTTGTAACCACTCGGTTCCCCTGTCTCTCCGCAGGCGTCCTGGGGGTAGCCAGACCTCCCATGATCTCAGGGCACACAGGGATCAGGCTGTAATGGCCCAGAAGTTCCTTTATCCCAGGAGCCACTGCTCCATCCCCGCTGTATCTGCACTCCACGCCCAACAGGCAGGCGCTAACCAATATATTCATATTCCGCTCCTTCATTATTATGTATCAAAGTTAAAGCCGTCTTCCGTCTCCCAATATCCTTCCGCTCAGCAGAAGAAAGGTCAACGACGAAGAAATACAGGCGATCCCATCGGAAACAGGCTCCGCAAAAAATACCGCCTCCACGCCAAACACAGCCGGGAGCACCAGCATTCCCATAAAATAGATAAGCTTACGGAACATGGACAGGCTCACTGCCACCTTCGCGATCCCCATGCCCGTAAAGCCGTCTACGATCGTATACTGGACAGCCAGGGGCACAATGCACAGAGTACACACCCGGATCGCCCACATACTGATATCCCTATAGGCCTCATCCCTTGTAAACAGGCCCACAAACATCCCAGAACCATATCTGGCGATCAGGAACATGACCGCCGTAAACCCAAGGCCCAGAAAAACAATGTGCTTCTCCGCCTTCCGTATCCTGTCAGGCCTGTTTGCACCATAATTATACCCCAGAACAGTCTGCGTGCCTCCGGTAATTCCTCCCAGCGGCATGGTGATCATCAGCATAAAGCTCTGGACAATGGTATTGCAGGCCAACAGCATATCACCTCTCGATGTGCTGCCATAGTGCCGGATCACCATATTCATCACAATGATCAGCGCACTGTCAGATGCAATGATCAAAAAGGGGGAAAGCCCCACCATAAGCACCTGGAGCATGATCCTCCGCCTGTAGCCCCCAAAGGTAATTGGCACAATGGGCCTCTTTCCAAAGAGGAAGCCCAGAACGCAGGCACAGGAAGCTGCCTGGGAGATCACCGTGGCAACCGCTGCCCCCTTAACTCCCATATGAAAATAAAAAATAAACACAGGATCAAGGGCAATATTGCATACGGCCCCGATCACCACCGACAGCATTCCCATTTTTGCATATCCCTGGCAGATGATAAACTGGTTCATACCTGTTGACAAAAGGGCAAACACCGTCCCCACAAGATACCAGCTCAAATACGCATCTGCATAGGGGAAAATGGACTGGCTTGCACCAAACCACCGAAGCAGCTGATCCTTGAACAGATATGCTGCCGCCATGATGCACACTGCCATTCCTGCAAGGAGTGCAAAGCAGTTAGCCACGATCTGGTAAGCCGCCCTCTCATTTTTCTGTCCCAGTCGGATGCTCATGAGAGGCGCGCCTCCCACTCCCACCCAGCTTGCAAAGGAAGAAATCAGGGTGACGATCGGACCGCAGACTCCGGCCCCGGCCAGAGCCAAAGCCCCCGTATCCGGGATATTTCCAATATACATACGATCCACAATACTATATAACACACTGACAAATTGAGCCAGCATGGAGGGAAATGCCAGCCTCCATACCAGCCCTCTTACCTGGTCCGTATCCAGGTTATTTTCCAATTTCATCGTACACTTCTCCTAAAACCTATATGCGCCTGATTTTCTCTACCTTCTGCGGAACTCATTGATATCCCGGACCAGGGTCCGGAAATTCTCCGTTATATTCCGAAATGCCCCATAGTGGTACAGGTTCATAAAAAACATGCCCAAAGGCACTGCCAGGATCATACCTGCGATCCCGTTCATTTTAAAGCCAAGGTAAAGCAGAAAAAGGGTCAGCAGCGGATTTAAGCCCATGGAATCCCCCACCAGCTTCGGCTGCACCACCTGACGGATCACCTGGGTCAGCACATAGAGCAGCAGGAGTCCTGCGGCAAAGGCGTATTCTCCTCCCAACAGCTTGATGATCCCCCATGGAACCAGTACCGTCCCCGTCCCAAACACAGGCAGGAAATCCAGAAATGCGATCAGCAGGCCCCACAAGGGCGCATACCCCACTCCCAGCACCAGAAAGCCTGCTGTGAGAATGAACCACACCACGCCCATGATCTTAAACTGGGCCATAAAATAGCCGCTGACCAGACGGCAGACCTCCCGTTTCAGGTAAAGCTGATATCCCTGGGCCCACTGCGGCATATGTCCTCTGATAAATTCCATGATGGGTTCTCTGTCCACAATAAAGAAATAGGCAGACAGGATCGTCACCACGGAGTATACCAGCATGGCCGGAATACTTTTTGCCACTGTCCCGGCCGCCTCCATTGTCGGGGAAGCCGCCTTTTCCACTGCCATGCTCAGATAGGAGCCCAGATTGCTCCCCATATCCGACCAGGTCTTCTGAATATCATCCGGCAGAAAGAGGAGCAGGCGGTCTGCCTGTTCCATACTCCTCATCACATCCGCCTCCATACTGGCATAAAGCTCCGGCAGATCTCTGATAAATGCACCCAGCATGGAAATGCTCCTGGATACCAGAAGATAGATCACCCCTATCACAAGAGCCAGGGCTCCTGCCACAATGAGCAGGGAGCTGTGCTTTCTCACAAGCCTGAGCCGCCTCTCCAGAAAACGGACCAGCGGATTCGCGATCATGGCAAGCACCCACCCGATCACAAAGGGCATGAAAAATGCCAA
Source organism: Lacrimispora sp. 210928-DFI.3.58 (assembly GCF_020554865.1). GTDB lineage: Bacteria > Bacillota > Clostridia > Lachnospirales > Lachnospiraceae > Enterocloster. Next base: position 44,590 of record NZ_JAJCIC010000018.1, on the reverse strand, counting down.
AAGCTTTGGTCCCAGCAGGCACAAAAGAAGCCATCCCGCCCCAGGTATCCCAATATTGATGAGAAGGCGCAGGTAATGCTTCCATCCCTCTTCCTGTCTATCATTTCTGTCCATACGATCACCCGTCAAACTGCGCTCCCGGCAATGATCTGCTGTCGCCTACTGCCCGGAGGCAGCCTCCTTCAAATATCCTTCCAAAAAGGTAAAGAGCTGCTCCATCTCCTCATCCGTACCTATGGAGATACGCAGGCTGTTGTCCAATCTGGGAGCGTGAAAATAGCGCACATAAATCTGATTCTTTTTCAGAGCCTCAAAGATCTGCTCTGCAGGTACCAGGGAATGGGAGGCAAAAATAAAGTTGGCCTGGGAATCCGGGAATGTAAAGCCAAGCTCCCTAAGGCGCACCTTTGCCCGCTCTCTGGTATCAATGATCTTCTGCCTTGTCTCCTGGAAATAGGCCTCATCCTTCACAGCCTCAACTCCCAGGATCTGGGAAGGCATATTCATGGTATAAGAATTGTAGGAATACTTCACATCATTCAACGCCCTGATCAGGTCAGGATGTCCCATGGCAAAGCCGATACGCATACCAGCCATAGACCGTGACTTGCTGAAGGTCTGCACCACCAGCAGGTTTTCATAGCGGTCTAACAGCTCCAGTGCTGAGGCACCTGCAAAATCAATATATGCCTCATCCACAATAACTATCACATCCTGATTGCTCTTTATGATCTCCTCCACCTGGTCCAGGGGCATATAAACTCCGGTCGGTGCATTGGGATTCGGGAAGATCACGCCTCCATTCTCCTTCTTGTAATCCTCCGGCCTGATGCAGAAAGCAGCATCCAGCTTTGGCGTCTCATAAGGGATACGGAAAAGGTCTGCCCATACCTTATAAAAAGAATAGGTAACATCCGGAAAGAGAACAGGCTTTTCCGAGTTAAAAAATGTCAAAAATGCCATCGCTATCACATCATCCGAACCCACTCCCACAAACACCTGCTCCGGCTTAAGCCCATAGCGCTCTGCCAGAGCCTCCGTCAATCCGGTAACCGCCGGATCCGGATACTTTCTAAAGCGGTCGATATCCATTTCCGCCAGCGCCCTTGCCACTCCCGGAGCCGGAGGGTATGGATTCTCATTTGTATTCAGCTTGATCAATTTATCCCCCTTCGGCTGGTCTCCCGGCACATAGGGCACTACCTGTCGTATATTATTTTCCCATGGTCTCATGCTTCCATGCTCCTTCCATCTGTAACGGCGGGCTGGAAAATCTGGTATCATGACTTTTGCAGCTGCCGGCCTAATGATATGTATGATTGTAGCTTTCATTGGAGGGATTGTCAATCCCTCTCCCAAACTTGAGTTTCCGCAAGCTGCACCGCGGAAACTCAAGCTCTCCCAAAGCATTGTATGTTTCAGAATTCATTTAAAACCTTCTCCAGATTCCTCCCCTCAGCGTATTTCAAAAACACATGCCAATCCTCCTGCGAAAAATATTTGCTGAGTGTTCTGTATGACACGTGATTTTCCAAACAGGTATAATACCAGGTCAGCAGGACAATGTCCGCTTTATTCCGGAAAGAAACCATCATGATCTCACCAACGCGGCAGGCCGCCAGCCATCCTACAAAAACACCAAGGAAAACAAAGGCTATGATCTTATAAGAAGCTGTCAGCGATCCACCGACCGCAGCACCCTTCGTCAGCCTGATCATGCGGTAAAACTTAAGAGCCTCTTCCCTGTACTGCATCGTTAATTGGATTCCTCGTCCAAGATATAGGACCATCATCAAAGGAGCCATCAAAAATACCATCGAAAGCCTTCTGGCTTCGCGCAGGCTCCTGCGTTCGTGATAACCGATCGGCCTCATCCTTTTATGCTTTTTCAGACACATATCAAAAAGCCTTTGAGTGGAAAACCTTATGGGAAAATGCATAATGGTTTTCTGACATTGCTCAAACATTTTTTTACATCTTATACTCTCACTGGTGCTTTTCATATTCATAGTGATCCTGGAGGCAATTAATTCTGCCAGCAATTTCCTTACGGCAAAATCCCCTCTGGATTTCAGATTGTATGCACTGACAGAGGACAGTGTATCTGATATTATCATTGACGAGTCATGAAGCCGGAGAACCTTCCCCATATAGAACTTAGCCACAAGCAGATCGAAAAAAGATTTATGAGCAAATGCCAATCCGTTGTTCACATAATCATTCACCAAAATGCCGCAGGTTCTCACATCATTCATAATAGCACGCATGGAATTGATATCTTCCTGTGCAAAATCGCTTACAGACTTACCGTTGCGCAGGTCCATAAACACCGGATTTTCCAGGCTTAACTGCTCCGGAAACATATCTGTCAAGTCCACAATGGCATCATTGAAGGACTCATAAGTGATCGCCGTCTCTCCCATCTTGTACATCTTAACGGCAATGCCAGTCATATAATATTCCCGCTCAGCTGGAGACAGGTAGAAATATGGCGCAGATCCGCCCTTTGCAGCCTGCCGTTCAAAGGAATTCTGCAGAAATTCGTTGATAATGGTAGCAGAGGAAAGATTATGATACTTCTTTTCCAGCTCCCTTTCCTCCCAGATCAGGCTGACCAAAAACAGGTGTGACGGACGGCTGATCAAATCCAAAAAGGATCTGGAAATGTTATTCTGCAAAATATATTGAATACCCTTCTGTACGGATTCCTTTGCATTCCGCAGCGCTTCCAAAATCTGATCTTGATTGAATGGCTGCAGAAAAAGCTCCTGACAATATGGAAGCTCCTCTGTACCTGCCCGCAGCCCCAGCGCGCTTTTCATTTCCTGCGGATCAAGAAAATAGTTGGGCCGTCCGGTAATCAGCACCTTGCTTTTGGGCATGACCAGCGACCACAGACTCTTGAAATGGCGCTTCCGAATATCATCATTACCGATCAGATCCATCTCGTCAAAGCCGTCAAAAAGCAGCAGCAAACGCCCATTGGCATTCAGAAGGAGCAATGCTTCTGCGCTGATTCCATACTGAACCGCAAAATAGGATAAAATCTCTGCTTGATTTGAATTCCGGGGCGATTTATTGCGGAGAGGGATCAAAATAGGGATCCTCTCTGACTGGCTTCGGATCATATGGTATGTCAGATAAATGGAATACAATGTCTTTCCCTGACCAAAATCACCCAGCAAAGCCAGCTGTCTGTTTCCATCCTCCTTAAGCCACTCCTCCACATATCCATTCAGCTTATGATCCGCGCCGTTCATTCCCTCCGCGCAGACAGGCTCCACATAAACATCCTCGATTGTAAATTGGGTGCTTCCCATCAGGGGCTGATTGTACAGCGCCTCCACTGCCCTGAAATATTCAGAGAAATCAACCAGGCGGTCCAAGGCATTTTCCTTGAATATATATTCTATCTGTTCTCCTCCTACGGATCTGACATAATCCTTCCCTCCGCCTTCCTTTATTGCGACCACAATGCGGAAATATGTTTTATGTAATTGATGGATATAGGCAATATAGGCTTCCACCTGTTCATCAGACGGAACCCTGCTGGAACAATATATGGCAATCTTATGCTCTGCAGAATAGGAAGAGATAAAGCAGTGCTCCTGCGAATGCCAGTCCTGCTTCACATCAATATGAGCCTGATTTGACATCAGCATATAAATTTTTGCAAATTCAATATGCCAGGGCAGCTCCTTCGTAATCTCATTTTCCTGATATTCCTCAAAATCCGCTGCCGGCCGGTAAACCTTCAAATCAAAGTCCCTTTTCACTCCCCCTGAGGCAACCAAAAGAAAATCCTCCAGCATGCTACCGCTTTCCATCTCCTGGGTGTCTCTTTGATGCTGACGGCGGCTGACTGGACCGTTCCAATGCGCATACGTTTTGTAAACAAGCAGCCAGCACAGCAGGAATATGAACACGATCAAAATTCTGCTGATAAGGGCAATGAGCTCCGAGTCCTGAGATCGAACATGGAACAATGCTGCCAGAAAATCCCAGACTGAACTGGGAGCCATGATCGTTGCGATCGCATCCCCTGCCAGACCGATCAGAAGGGCGATGCATTTGAAGGCATAGTATTCCCTTGTATTTTCTTCCTTCCCGCTTCTTGCCCGAAGGACAACTACCAGCAGCAGAGCGAAAAGTATCAGGCCTGCTATACCTGCAATAACAAATATCATCATGTTCCTTACCTCCCTGCTGGTTCCGGGCTGTTTCTGGAAATGCTCAGCAGGATTCCCACCAGAATAAAATCATTTAACAGGACCGAAGCGCCGTAGCTTATAAAAGGAATGCTTACCGGCGTATATGGAATAAGATCAACGGATATCAGCAGATTCAGTCCAAGTCTGATCATGTATGTTACCATTATAGCAGCGGCCAGATAAAATCCAAGCCTGTCGGCGGCCTTAAAAGCGATCATTACCCCATCCCAAAAGAAAGCGAGATATATAAGAAGTACCGAGCTTACTCCCAACCAGCCGATCTCCCGGACGATCCCAGACATAATAAAGCTGCTCTGCATCTCATCCATATGAAAGGCCGCTGTCTGAGAGCCCAGGCCTATCCCAAACCAGCCTCCTGAAGCCATGGCATAGACGGACTCCTGGGCCATGCCAAGAAAAGAATCCTCCCTCATCTCGTATGAATCCAATATTATCATCACACCTAGTATCAGTATTCCCGTGAAAACAGCCCCTGCAAGCTTTGGGCATTTTATAAAAAGGATCGCGCATACCATAAAAGTATACATCATAAACCCGTAAAGACTGTGGAGAAGTACAAATGCATAAGCCACCAGCATATACTGTATAAGGAAATCCCAGCCAACCCGCTCCCCCTTCTTGCGGACTGCCAGCTTTGCTGTCATGGCGCACGCCGTTGTCATTATAAGCTCCCGAAAGCTGACGCGAAGCTGGTCGATCTGACCGATCTGAAGCCACATGTTATCTCGTCCGGTATGTACGGGAGCGAAACCGTACTCCCCGGCCCGGATCAAGCAGATGCAGGCCAGCAGGATCCAGGGAGATATTTTTGCAACCAAATGATAATCGATTCTGGATATCAGAAGAGCAAGGAACAGTCCCAATACCATACCAGCCCCCTGTCTTTCCGCAAAATATGCAGGACCAAAGATTTCAATCGTATTATTCATATGATAAAGAAAGAAAATTCCCCCAAAGGTCAGAGCCACAGGGATAAACAGCATCCGCTTCTTCATCCTTCCACTATAATAAAGAACATTATCCTCTCTATCAACGGAACCATTCTCTGATTTTTCAAATTCCATGCCATAACCTCCAGTACTTCCATACAAGAGAAGAAATCCCCCTCTCCCCCCTTCCTTATTATACTGTCTGGATCGACAAAGAACAACATTTCTTTCAAAATATGAGGATATTCCTTCTGTGTTACACCCATAATCTGCAAAAAGCCCGGAAATCCTGCAAAATGTTCTTAAGAACACCGCCGATTTCCGGGCTTTTTTGAAGCCGCCGCTGCCTACCTTCCATATAACCGTCCGCTCAGATAACTATTCTATTTCCAGCATAACCCGGCATTTCTTTGTGTTGCAGGCAATTCCATACTTCAGTATCCTATGGATCCCAGCCTGGTGCAGTGAATCCATATACCGCTTATTAATGATCTGTTTCAGAGCTTCCCTGCACTCCGCTTCCTCTTTCCCACTTTTTGCATACTTTCCCTCGATCACAATGCCAACATCCGCATTTCCGAACCGGTAGCCAGCATACCACTCTTTTACCGTTTCATAATGCTCATCCTGCCCGTAATAATGAAGCATCTCCCGAACCTCATCATCGATGATCCACCCAGCATACTTCGATTTTATCATTAAAAGCCTATAATAGCAAATTACACACCGAGATTATCACTGACACATTATTTCCAAATATTTCCTTCTAAGCCTGACCATACCGTTGATACACTTTTCCTAATACCACAGACATCTGATCCCCAGATAAATCCCATAGCCTATCGCCGTCCCTATCGTGTTATGCAGCATATCATCAAATTCAAACAAGCCGCGTTTAAAGATCAGCTGCATCAGTTCAATAGATAAGGAGACAAGAAAGCCAGCTAATATTGTATAGAAAGCATTCTTTTTCTCATATCCGGCAGATAGTGCACTGCGCTTATGCCTGCACTTCATGGTAAACTCAAATACGCCGCCCGCAGGAAGCAGAAGTCCCACCGGCATAAGCATTAACACATTATAAAAATTCTCCTTTATCAGGCTCTTCTCGCCCCCCCGGATCGCCCGGTACGACCAAAAGGGCAGCAGCTCATAGGAATAATCCGCATGCACAGGCCTTGAAAACACCGTAGCGGCGTATACGGAAAATAAATAAGTAATAAGCAATGTCAACGCAATCGCCTGGCCCTTGCTCGCCAGCTTCACGCAATACATTCTCCAGACCGCCGCCCCTGTAAGAATCATAACAGCAATAACAGCGCCCTTCCAAAAATCAGACAGGCTTTCCGGATAGTAGTTGTATAAGTCAGTTACAAAATCCATAGGCTCCTTCTATCATCTGCTAACATATAATATTTTCAATCATATCCACAAAATACTTTTTTATAATACCTCAAAAACAGAATCCCTACAAGCCCTTATGCTGGCCAGCATGCAAATGCCGATACACCTATAGCTGGTCAGGGCCTTTGTAACCGTCTGCCCAGGTAACTATTCTAATTCCAGCTCTTTTCCCGACTGTATTTTCTGTTCAAATACGTAATTTTTTGTATTTTCATCAAAAAGAAAAGGTTCACGCCCGAATGACGGATACCTTCCGAATATGCTCTTTCCTATTTTATAGTATGACAGCGAATTCCAAATTTTTTAAGAGGAGAACGTTTTTTCTTCCCTATCCCCGTTTTTTCATTTATAATATAGGGAAGTATATCTATACATGTATCGACAGAAAGGTGGAATACTTCTTATGAACGTATTTGATATTCTGGGGCCGGTTATGATCGGGCCTTCCAGCTCCCATACAGCAGGGGCAGCGAGGATCGGACGTATTACCAGGGCGCTTCTCGGCGCTCCTGCTGTAAAGGCGGATATTCTGCTCCACGGCTCCTTTGCCAAAACCTATAAAGGGCATGGTACGGATAAAGCTTTGATCGCCGGTATCATGGGCATGGAAACGGACGACAGCCGCATCCGCCAGGCGCCGGAGCTTGCCAGGGAACAGGGGCTTCAGGTGAATATTTCCACTGGAGACATTGACGGAGCCCATCCCAATACAGCCAGAGTCACCCTGACAGATTCCACCGGGCGGCAGGTTTCCCTGCTTGGAAGCAGCGTAGGCGGCGGAAATATCCTCGTGACAGAGGTCAACGGCATGGCAGTCTCCATTACAGGGCAGCAGACCACCCTGATCGTGCTGCACAGAGACGCGCCTGGTACGATCGCTTCCGTGACAGAGGTGATGGCAGAGGCCGGGGCCAATATCTGCAATTTCCGGCTGTCCCGCCAGAAACGGGGCGGCGAGGCTGTCATGACAATTGAGGTGGACGGCCTGTTCGGCGAGGAGCTGAATGAAAAAATCAAAACTCTGGACAATGTGTACTCCAGCACCATGCTGCAGCCCATATAGCCAGGTTTTCCGGCGGCTGGCTGCTTGCGCGGCGTAATTCCGCTTTGCCCGCTGCCGCGGGAATGAATTTACTGAACAGTGAAGAAAGACGAGGAAAACACTTATGGAATTAGACTTTCATTATTCTTCCGTTGCCTCCATCACAGGGGCAGCCAAAACATGGGGCCTTCCCATTTCTGCTATCGTATTAAAGCAGCAGGCGGAGCAGATGGAGCTGCCGGAGGAAACCATCTACCGTCAAATGGAGGCAAACTACCAGGTTATGGCAGAATGCATTGCCCCTGGCTGTGATGAGCATTTAAAAAGTACCAGCGGACTCACCGGCGGCAGTGCTTTTAAAATGCGCCAGGTTTCAGAAAGCGGAAGGAGTCTGACCGGTTCCTTCCTGTCCGGCGCTCTCTACCGCGCTCTGGCCGTCTCAGAGCTCAATGCCTCCATGGGGCGTATTGTGGCTGCCCCAACTGCCGGAAGCTGCGGCATCCTTCCGGCGGCCCTTCTCACCATGGAGCAGGAAAAGGGCTGCTCCAGGCGGGACTGTGTCATGTCCCTGTTTACTGCCTCTGCCGTGGGCATGGTGATCGCCAACAATGCTTCCCTGGCTGGCGCTGAGGGCGGCTGCCAAGCGGAGTGCGGCTCCGCGGCTGCCATGGCAGCTGCTGCTATCGTAGAGCTGGCAGGCGGCACACCAGGGATGGTGGAACACGCCATTGCCATCGCCCTGAAAAATATCCTGGGCCTTGTATGTGATCCCGTTGCCGGACTGGTGGAGATCCCCTGTATCAAAAGGAATGCTTCCGGCGTGGCAGGCGCCTTTGTGGCTGCAGAGCTGGCTCTGGCAGGCATCGAAAGCGCTATTCCCGCCGATGAGGTCATCTGGACCATGAAAAAGGTCGGAGAGTCCATGTCCTCTGCGCTGAAGGAGACAGCAGAAGGCGGCCTGGCAGCCACTCCCACCGGAAGGAAGCTCCATGAGCTTGTGTTTGGTACTCCCCGGCAGGGAGGCGGGTGCTCCGGATGCAGCGGGTGCTCCTCCTAAGGCCATAAAACCTTATCATAGTTCTCTTTACAGCTTCCCCATAAGCTCCCTCAAATGCTCCGTCAGCTTCGTATTCTCCGAATAATCCACCGGACAGTCAATGAGCACGGGCACTGTCTGCCGGAAGGCTTTCTCCAGGGTAGGCACCAGGTCCTCGGCCTTTTCGATCCTGTAGCCGATCATGTGCATGCTCTCTGCCAGCTTCACAAAATTGGGATTGGTAAAGTCCACAAAACAGCTCTTCCCATACTGGTCCATCTGCTTCCATTTGATCAGGCCGTAGCTGGAGTCATTGAAGATCAGGGTGACAAAGGGGATCCCCTCTCTCCTGGCTGTCTCCAGCTCCTGGCAGTTCATCATGAAGCCGCCGTCTCCACTGACTGCCAGCACCTTTTTATCCGGGTTTACCAGCTTTGCCGCCATGGCTCCGGGAACAGAGATCCCCATGGTGGCAAAGCCGTTGGAGATGATGCAGGTATTGGGCTCATAGCACTGGTAATCCCTGGCGATCCACATTTTATGGGCGCCCACGTCGGAGATCAGGATATCATCCCGCCCCATTACCTTCCTGATATCGCTCAATATTCTCTGGGGCTTCATGGGGAAGGAGGGATCCTCCTGATACTGGCGGTATTCCTCCACCATAGCCTTCTTGATCTCCAACGCCTCCTGGGGTTCTGCATTCCTGGCTGTCCTTCTGGCTATCTGGGCCAGGGAATCGGAGATGTCTCCCACCACCTCGACCTCCGGCTGGTACAGCTTGTTGATGTGGGCAGGCCTGGCATCGATATGGATGATGGAGTGCTTTCCGTCCCCGTTCCATTTGGCCGGAGCGTATTCCACAATATCATATCCCACGGCAATGACAAGGTCTGCCTTTTCCATGATCTTATTCTGATAGTCCGCCTGAGGGATGCCGATGGTCCACATGGAATAGGGATTGTCAAATGGGATAATGCCCTTTGCCATCATGGTATTGATCACCGGGATTTTCAGCTTCTGGGCAAACTTTGTCAGCTCTTTTGCCGCCCTTGCCCTCACTGCGCCGCTTCCAGCCAGGATCACCGGAGATTTGGCCTGGAAGATCAGGCCGGCTGCGTCCTGTATAAACTCCAGCTCTGCCAGCTCCCTGGGCGCGATCTTCTTCTTTAAGGGCTTCTCTGTATCCGCAACGGGCATTTTTCCGATATTTACCGGCAGGTCAATGTGGGCTGCCCCCGGCTTTTCGCTCTCTGCATATTTGAAGGCCAGACGGACGATCTCGCCCATGGTATCAGGCCGCACCACCATCTTCGTCCTCTTGGTAATTGGTTCAAACAGCTTTGTCAGATCAAGGAACTGGTGAGAGGTAATATGCATGCGCTCCGTTCCCACCTGTCCCGTGATCGCCACCAAAGGCGCACCATCGCTGTCAGCATCCGCCACGCCTGTGATCAGGTTGGTAGCCCCAGGCCCCAATGTTGCCAGGCATACGCCTGCCTTTCCGGTGAGCCTTCCGTATACATCTGCCATAAATGCCGCCCCCTGCTCATGGCGCACCGTGATAAAACGGATATCGGATTCTTCAATGGCATTCATCACCGCCAGATTTTCCTCCCCTGGAATACCGAAGATATATTCTACTCCTTCTTCCTCCAGGCACTGGACCATAAAGTCCGCTGTATTTCTCTCCCTTTTCATCGCAATCTTTGACATGTCTCTTCCCTCTGTAATATTCCTTTCTGCATTCTGTAAACCAAAAACAACGGAGCACATACCAGACTGCCCGCCTGATAAATGCTCCGTTGCTTCTTTGATTATAGTTTTTTCCGGAAAAATGTCAACCCTTTTCCATTCTGTCAGATAGTAAATGGACCCGATGGGATTCGAACCCACGGTCTCTGCGTTGCGAACGCAGCGCTTTCCCAGCTAAGCTACGAGCCCTTTTACCTCCTCCTATTATATTTCTTTTTTTCCGGCTTTTCAAGATAGAATTTGCTATTCAAAGGAAATTCCTGCAAACAGCTGCAGAACCTCCGGGGTCATATTGTCTGCCACCAATACTCCCTGCATGGTGCTGCCATCGTCCATAAAGATCTCCACGTTGGATACCGGAAGCGCGTCCTTAAATCCATCCAGCTGCCACATTTCGCTTTCTACCATATGCTCCATGAGAAGGCGGATCTCCTCTTCCCCATCAAACATAAGGGTGCCGTTCCCCTCTCCATTGTAGCGGCTGTTCCAAACGTTCACCTCGATGCGCTTCACGTGCTCCGCTCTGAAAGAGCTTCCCAGCTCGATTCCCAGGCTCTTTAATACCTCTATGGTATTTGTAAAGGAAGGATATACCGGCCATGACTGGGTATTATCCAGCATATATTCCACTGCGGCATCAGAATGGCTCTTCCTTGACCCATAGTATGATAGCAAGGCCTCCTTCCTCTGGTTTACATAGTCATAGACCTCCCTGCTCACAAAGTTAAGACTGCCTGCAGGGCTTTCTTCTATTCTCTGATCCAGGGTCAGAGCTGCCAGATCCTTCTTATAGGCATCAAACAGGCGTCCCAGGTCAGCGCCATCCTGTACCATGCTGCTGAAAGTGCCCTCCTCATACCGGGCCAGGGCATATTTCTCCGGCGTCTCATTTAAGATATAGTAGAGTCCGTTTTTATACTCCTCATTCTCATACAGCTTTCTGTAGGCGTCCATTACCTCGGACAGATAGAAATAGTAGCTCCGGCTTACGCTGCGCCCATTCTTCATCTGATAGGTGATGGTCATCTGGGTATAGTATTTTTCTGACAGCTTTCCTGCCACAAACACTGAGGTCGGACCGTCTGCCCCGCCGATAACGGAGACACTGGATGCACTGTCGGGATCTAACAGCGCGGCCTCTCCTTCTGCATAGTTCTCCTCCCTCTCCTTGCCCAGGCGGTATTCCCTGTCCTCCAGCACATACCTGCGGCCCTCCTCTGCCAGAATCAGGGCGGTATCCACGTCTGTTACCCTCATTTCCTGCTCCAGGCGCTTATACCGGACTGGATATTCAAAGGATAGGCTGCCTCTCTGTCCCTCCTGCACAGCCGGATTTCCCCAGACCCAGTCACTGTCCTCTCCAATATCCACGCTCACAGAGGCAATGTCCTCCTTGCCGGGCATATAGGAATCATAGCCATACCAGTCGTAGCGGAAGCTTAAGAAAAACAGAACTCCTGCCGCCAGGCAGACGGACAGCTGGATCCAGTGGGAAAACAGCTTCTTAAAATCAAAATGATAGATGATCTCAATAATACAATGGGACAGCACTACGGCTGCTATCATTCCGAAGAGCCCCCATTTTAAGCTGCTCTGAAGTGCCCAGAAGAACATTCCCCCGGCAAGGCCCGCTCCCAGCACCAGAATAATACGGATAGGAGCCATGCTCCTCTTAAATGCCATGGCTTTTCCTGCTGCCTCGGATGGACGTTTTCGGTAAAGCTCCAGTGACAGCACTGTCAGCGCACAAAATACAAATACCGTATTGATCAGTGCCAGAGTATAGCCTTCTCCCTTCTGGAACTCCTGTGACACAGCCATAATATAGGCGCTGAAGGGCGATAAGTACTTCATCCCCCACAAAAGGAGGGATCCGTCAGAACTCCAGGCGGAATGGGGCGTTGTGATGAAAAAGGTCTCGCAGTACCCCATAAGCAGAAGCATAAGCCCAGGCATAAAAAAGAAGAAAACTCCCGTGCCCAGCAGGCCTACAATCATATTTCCCGTCATCATCATAGCCACAGTCACTACCACATAATTCAGGCAGTAATAGAGCATATTCAGTCCAAAGCTTCTGGATATGCACCCCATAATGGAGGAAACAGGCACGCCGTAAGCCCGGGATACTCCTGCCAGCAGGCAGGCATTGATCAGAAATGCTGCTCCCGTGATCAGAATGCCGTCCGCAAACTGCACTCCAAACAGCAGCTCCCTCCTCACAGGAATGCTGTGGTAGAAATCCACCTTTTTCTTATTATGAAGATAAGAAAAGCTGGAGACACCGATCACCACTGCGGCTGTCAGCATCAAAAATATCAGAAGGCCATTCCCAAATCCGGCCTGGTCTTCCACTAACATGGTTTTCAAGGCCTGCAGCCTTTCCTGATACTGCTGCTGGGGCATACTGCCGTCCTGTATGAAAGGCTCATAGTTATTGTGCCGGAAATAATGGGTGTTTTCTGCATTTTCCATGTTAAGCGCCAGGTTCACAGGCATTGCAAAAAAGAAGGCCAGCAGCAAAAGGGCAATGGCCCACACGCGGCGCTTCAGGTCCTCCCTCTGCAACTTAAAGAACAAGCTTCCTGATGTCATAACCAGCCACCTCCGTTTCACTGATAAAGATCTCCTCAAGGGAAAGAGGGATACACTCATAAAATACCGGGGAATAGGAGGACAGCACTGCCTCGATTTCCTCTCTGGTGCCCCGCACGGTCAGCGTGTTGAGCCTTCCCCTCTTTTCGACGGATATCTTGTCAAGGGCCACCAGATCCTCCGGCTCCATTCCCGGCTGAAGGACGCATTGGATCTTGTGGATATTCAGCTTCATGTCGTCAAGATCCCTGGACAGCAGAATGCCGCCCTTGTGGAGCAGTCCCACATGATCGCAGATATCCTCCAGCTCCCGCAAATTGTGGGAGGCAATGATAGGCGTCAGATTCCTGTCCTCCATATCCGCTGCAAAAATACTCTTGACCGTCTGGCGCATCACAGGATCCAGGCCGTCAAAGGTCTCATCGCAGAACAGATAGTCCGTGTTTGCGCAGACACCGCAGATGACAGACACCTGCTTTTTCATTCCCTTGGAAAATGTGTGGATTTTCCGCTTCTCATCCAGCCCGAAATTCTTCATAAGCTTGTGAAACCGCTCTGCATCAAATTCAGGGTATACCTTCCTATAATATACCATCATCTCAAGAGGCGTTGCATTGCTGAAAAAGAACTGCTCATCTGAGATATAGAAAAAACGCTTTTTTGCTGACGGATTCTCAAACACCTCGTGTCCGTCTATGGTGATGTGTCCCTCGTCCGGCTTCAATACTCCGCTTGCCAGGCGCAGGAAGGTGGACTTGCCGGCGCCGTTTGTACCAATGAGGCCAAATACGCTGCCGTCCCTTATGGTTGCATTGATGTGATCCACTGCCAGTATATCGTCAAAGCGTTTTGTCAGGTTCACTGCTTCAATCATGGCTTTCTCCCCTTTCTGTTGTCATTTGCCCATCTGCCGGCCCAGGGCTTCCTTCTGCGGCTGCCTCAAAGCGGCCTCTCTCTTTGGCGTCCTGCATCCTGCCGCTCTCAGCTGCCTGCTTGGCCATCCGCTTTAACCGCGCCTCCATTTCCTCCTCTGTCATGCCAATGCGCAGGCCTTCCATCACTGCTTCATCAAAGGCCTTTTCCCATTCCTTTACCATGCCCGTCCTGACACGGCTCCAGTCCGCCACAAAGCTGCCCTTTCCCTTCACGGAATAGATATAGCCCTGGCGCTCCAGCTCTGTATATGCCCTCTGAATAGTATTCGGATTAATGGAAAGCTCTGTGGCAAGGCTCCGCACAGACGGAAGCTTCGCATCCTGTACCAGCACGCCCTTGAACATCAGCTCTTCAAACCGCTCGATCACCTGCTCATAAATCGGCCTGCGGTCCCTGTAATCCAGTACAATCATCTGCCATCCCCCTCTCCTTTCGTGTACTATTTATCTGTATTAATCATACTAATACACTTTTCTTTTATTAGGATACCATATATTGACATGGCACACAATAGAAGATTTTCTTAAGAAAAGTGAAAAAACAGTGTCCGCTTTTGGGCGCAAAAATGCCGCCCTGCTGAAATCAAACAGCAACGCGGCATTTCTATGATCTGTCAAATATGGCAAAACGATTAATCTTCCTTAATCTTCACAATAACCTTCTTGATCGGCGCCGGCTCGCCATTGGCTGCCTTTGGCTTGTGGGCATCCCATGGATGGAAGATCAGGTACTGGTTCGGACCAGTGACGATCTGAAGGCCCTGGGTGGTATTCTCAAAGATCACCACATCCTTATCAGGATTATAAGGCGTCCTGACTGTCATCTCGTGTACAGGAGCATAGGTCATGATCTCGCTGCCCTCGATCACATACTGGATGTCAGTGTAATGCTCATGAGCCTCGTATTTGGCCTCCTCCCACGGGATGGTGGTATAAGCGCTGACATTGGCATACACATTCTTGCCATCGATCTCATACTTGCCTGGCTCCAGTGCTGCCAGATCGGTGTTCTGTAAAAAATCCACTGCCTTGGCATATCTTCCCTCGATGCCTAAATTTCTGTAAAAATCCAGATTTTTCTTCTCATCAAAAATCATGTTCCCATTCTCCTTTGTCCCTAAAGTCCGCTGGGAATGAACAGGCTGCTCACGCCCCTGCTTCCCGGCAGCTTCTTGCTTATCTGCCCCTTCAGTATACACCAAAAGGCAGGGGAAACTCAATCCCTATTTAAAAAATTCATGGCCGTCATGGGCAAATAAATAGGTGAGCCGGCTGTCAAACCAGGATGCAGCGCTTCCTGAGCCCCTTCTGTTCATAAAATAGAGAGCGCCGGAGGAGTAGTCCTCACCGGACAAGGCCCTGTCCACGCATGAAATCGTCTCAGACGACACCTTAACGGAATTGATCACGCCCGTGGATACCGGCTGGAACTGGGATGGCTGATACACCACAGCCTTGACTGTTCCTGGGAATTTCTGGGAAAGCACCCTGTTTATCACCACGTTGGCTACCAGGATCTTTCCCTTTGCATCGCAGCCCCCGGCCTCTGCCTGGACAATGCGGAGCAATATCTGATAATCTTCATCAGACACGGATATCCTTCTGGCGGCTTTCCGCTCCTCTTCTTCCTTCCTGCGTCTCTCTTCTTCCTGTTTTTCCTTTAATATTTGTTTCTGCAGTGCCTCGATCTCTGTCTGCGCGGCTGCCTGCCTCTTTTGCTTCTCACGGACACTCTTTTCCAGCAGCGCGCCTGCAAACTGCTGGCCCTCGCTGTCTGTATCGAAAAGTCCGAATTGTATTTTTGCTTCCGTAACAAGACTGCTTCCTTCTGTCTCCTCTTCCTCCGCTTCTTCTTCCATCTCCTCTATGATCGGAGCTGCCAGCGCATTCTTTCCGCTCCCGCCAAAACCGTTTGCAGAAAATGCAACCACTGCAACTACCATCATACCTGTCATAAGAACGGATGAGGTGCGGTGCATTTCCTTTGTCACCTTTACAGTCAGGGACTTCACAAAAAGGAACACCGCATGAAGGAATGAATGTAATGTAAGCATACAAATTCCTCTCTCTTCTCCCACTTTATGCATGTTTTTCTGGGATATTGGGCTAATTATATGGGATTTCTCATTTAGAGTCAACAGAGTTTTAACATCTTTGTTACAATTTTTATTCGTTTTGAAATATTTGTAATTTATCTTATTCGTTTAGTCCATATTTATCTTTATTTTATGGAATTTATTGTGCATAATGCCGTCTACTATTTTACGTTTTTGTTACATTATTGTTAATTATTAATTTTCATTTTCAATCTCACGATTTCTGTCCTTTGCTTTATGTTAACTAAAATCCACGATTTTATGGGATTTCTTCCTATTTTTTACTTTCCGCATCTTCCGTCGAATAATGGCGGAAAATAGGGTTTATCCCCCACTTTTTCCATTTTTCACAATTTCTCTCCAGTATTATCCAAAAACGGATTATGCAAAATATCCAAAGGCTGGTTTTCTTGTATAAAACACCGGCAAACCTTGTTTATATTTCATATTTACAATACGCCTTTTCCTATGATAGGATAGTTTTTATAAAGGTAATACCTATTACCTAATATCTCTTAATAAACTAGGAGGAAAACTACTATGAGTTACCAAAGCCATGCTTTCTACTTAAGAAGGGCCATCGAAATCTCCAGGGAGGCCAGAGCCAACGGAAATACCCCTTTCGGAGCCCTTCTGGTCAACAAAGAGGGCGATATTATCATGGAACAGGGAAATATTGAGATCACGGAAAGAATCTGTACTGGCCATGCGGAGGCCACTCTGGCTGCAAGGGCTTCACATGAATACTCGAAGGATTATCTCTGGGATTGTACCCTGTATACCACAGCGGAGCCATGTGCTATGTGTGCCGGAGCTATCTACTGGGCAAATATCGGCCGGGTGGTGTACGGCATGACAGAGCGCCGTCTTCTGGAATTAACAGGCAGCCATGAACAAAATCCCACTTTTGACCTGCCGTGCCGCGAAGTATTTGCCAGAGGACAGAAGGACATCCAGGTGATCGGGCCTGTGGCTGAGGTGGAAGCCGAAGCAGCAAAAGTACATGAGGGTTATTGGGATTGATGGAATGATCTCCTGACCACTACTTCGGGGATGAATGCCCAAACCACCCTTTATAATGGTAATATCACAATGCAAGGGGGCTACTAAATTGGAATACCGCAGACTCAATGCCCTGACTCTTTCAGAACAGGCAAAACGTGAGATACTTACCTATATCCGCAATATGGATTTCGAAAAAAAATAAACTTCCCAGAGAAGAAAGCCTGGCAGAGATCATCGGCGTAAGCCGCATAACCATCCGGCAGGCATTGAACGATCTGGCAGCGGAAGGCATTGTCTTTCGCCGTCAGGGAAAGGGAACCTTTGTCAATGTGGATTCTCTTAATGTAAAGGTCACCTTCAACCCCTGCATGGACTTTACCCAGATGATCCAGAACAGCGGCTATCAGCCCTCAGTAAAGCTTCTTAGCATTGCCAGGGTTCCCAGAGAGGAGGCTGTCTGTCAGGCCCTGCACATGAGCCCGGAGGAGCAGCTGATCCTTGCAGAGAAATTTTTCTTTGCAGACAATACTCTATGCGCCTTCTGCCGGGATTATTTCAGTCTTTCCCTTATTGGCGGAGAAGACTCCTTTGCAGAGTTCAGCAGCTATGAAAATTCCATTTACGAATACATCTACAGCCTTTCCGGCCAGAGGATCCAATGGGACAAAGTAGAGATCGACACCATTCTGACCACCGAGGTCCCCGGTCTCTCCCAATATACGGATTTAGAGAAGCTGGGAACAAGACCCTTCCTGTATTTAAGGAGCGTCAATTACAGCTCCAACGACGCCCCTCTCATTCTTGCCAACGAATATATCAACACAGCCATTGTCAAATTTAATATGATACGCCAGAAGAATATCCGATATTAACAGCTGCTTCCCGGCAGCCAAAAAAGGGACTGACAGATTGAACCTGCCAGTCCCCTTCTTTTTCATCCTATTATTCCAGTGTCACAGCTTAAACAATGACCTTCACCGGACACTTTGCAGCACACTTGCCGCAATTTGTACATTTCTCATAGTCGATCACAGCCAGGTTGTTCACCATGTGGATGGCGTCAAACTCACACTGCTTTGTACACATGGTACATGCGATACAGCCGGAATCGCAGACTGCCTTTACGTCCTTGCCCTTCTGGTGGTTGGAGCAGCGTACAAGATGCTCTGCCTTGTAAGGAACAAGCTCGATCAGGTTGTTTGGACAGGAGGCCACGCACTTGCCGCAGGCAACGCATTTTTCCTTATCCACAACAGCTACGCCGTCTACCACATGGATAGCGTCAAATGCACAGGCCTTGACGCAGGAGCCATAGCCCATACATCCCACGGCACAGGCCTTCTCGCCTGAGCCCGGAACAACGGATACCTTCTTACAGTCATCAATGCCGTAGTAGTTGTACTGCACCTTTGTCTTATCGCAGGTTCCCTTACACCTTACGAAAGCAACCTTCTTCTCGGAAGCTCCGCCTGCAACGCCCATGATAGCGCTGATCTTTTCTGCTACAGGAGCGCCGCCTACGGGGCAGGCTCCTACATCTGCCTGGCCGGCTGCAATGGCCTTTGCCAGGGCGTCACATCCTGCAAAGCCGCAGCCGCCGCAGTTATTACCGGGAAGCTCTGCTCTTACCAGGATCTCCTTCTCATCTACTTCTACTTTAAATTTCTCGCTGGCAACGCCTAAGAAGACACCGATCAGAATACCCAGGATACCAACTACCACTGCCGCGAAAATAATTCCTGTTACCATTTTCCATCTCCCCCTTCTAAATTAATCCGGAAAATCCGAAAAATGCGATTGCCATAAGTCCTGCGGTGATCAGAACAATGGGGGAACCCTGGAATGAATAAGGCACGTCATTGTGTTCGATCTTTTCCCTGACACCGGCTAACATGATGATAGCAATGGTAAATCCTACGGAGATACCGATACCGTTGACAACGCTCTGCACGAAGTTATAGGACTTCTGTACGTTTGTAAGTGCCACACCAAGAACCGCACAGTTGGTAGTGATCAGAGGCAGGTATACGCCCAGAGCCTCATACAGTGACGGCATGGATTTCTTTAAAAACATTTCTACGAACTGCACCAGGGCTGCGATCACCAGGATGAATACGATGGTCTGCAGGTATTCCAGATGCAGGGTTACAAGGATTCCTGTATAAATCAGGCTTGTTACAGCAGATGCAATGGTGATAACGAAGATAACTGCCGCACCCATGCCTGCTGAAGTCTCTACCTTTTTGGAAACACCGAGGAACGGACAAAGTCCTAAGAACTGGCTTAAGACTACGTTATTAACCAGAGCGGATCCAATGGCAATCAATAATAACTCTTTCATTTATCCACCCTCCTACTCTGCCTTGTTGGCTGCTGCGGCCTCTGCTGCTTTCTTTGCCTCTGCCGCCTTCTTTGCTTCTGCTGCCTTTAAGGCCGCTGTTTTCTTTGCCTCTGCTGCCTTTAACGCTTCCTCTGCCTTCTTCTCAGCCAGCTTCATGTGGTTCTCCATGCTCGCGCAGCCATTACAGCTTAAGCAGTTGCCGCCGCAGGCAAGCTCTGACTTCGGAGCAGAGCCGTTTGTTGCAGAAGGAGCCTTGAACTTGTTCTGCAGTGCTGTCAGGATGGACAGTACAAAGAATGCGCCGGGAGCCAGCACAAAGATGGAGATGTGGTAATCCTCAGGGATGATCACATGACCGAACACAGCGCCGGAGCCTAAGATCTCACGCACAAGGCCGATGCAGGTAAGAGCGATGGTGAAGCCAAGGCCCATGCCGATGCCGTCGAAGGTGGACTCCAGGGGGCCGTTCTTAGACGCATAGGACTCTGCGCGGCCCAGGATGATACAGTTTACCACGATCAGCGGGATATAGATACCCAGAGCAGAATATAAGCTGGGCACATATGCCTGCATGAGCAGCTGAACAATGGTAACTAAGGATGCCACGATAACGATGTATGCCGGAATACGCACGCGGTCCGGGATGATCTTACGCATGGCGGAAATGATCATGTTGGAAAAAAGCAAAACTACGGTTGTGGAAAGGCCCATGCCCAGTCCATTGATGGCAGATGTGGTAACAGCCAGTGTCGGACACATACCAAGCATCAGGACGAAGGTAGGATTTTCTTTCACAATACCGTTATATAAACGTTCTGTACATTTGTTCATGTTCCCACCTCCTACTGGTTAATGCAGTTGTGCATATAGTAAAGAGCTGCATTCACTGCATTGGTTGTTGCATTGGATGTAATGGTAGCGCCGCTGATGGCGTTGATCTCAGTATCGCCGGCATTGCCTGACTTTGTGACTGTCAGCTCTGCAGCTGTCTTACCAACGTACTGATCCTTGAAATCAGGCTCCTTTGCCTTTAAGCCAAGACCTGGGGTATCGCTGATCTCCAGGAACTCAATGCCTGTGATCGTGCCATCCTCCTTCAGGCCTACGGAGATCCTTACTGCACCGCCGTAGCTGTCGTTGGACACAGAGGTGATAACATATCCCAGCTGATTGCCGGAAGCATCCACTGCCTTTAATGCGCCTTCCACGGAAACGCCGCCGAAGCTCATGCCTGCCAGATCTGCGTTGCAGCCCTCAATGGCAGCTGTCATGGCCTCGTCTGCCTCAAAGGTCTCAGCCTCTGCAAATACGGACTTGTATGCCGCATTGTTGGCAGCGATCGTTGCCTGGGCAATGGGTTCCTTTGTGATCTGGTAAACTGCTCCTAAGAGGCAGCCGGAAACCAGTGTAATGATGAACAGGATGACTGCATCCTTCATAAATGCCTTTGTATTCATGCTTTCTTGCCCTCCTTTCCAAATGCCTTTGGAAGGGTTGCCTTCTCGATCAGCGGAACTAAGATGTTGCTGATAATGATCGCATAGGAAACGCCCTCTGCGGAACCGCCGAAGATACGGAACAGTCCGGTCAGAACGCCCAACAGGATACCGAATACGATCTGGCCATTGGGAGTGATAGGGCTGGTAACATAGTCGGTTGCCATAAAGAAGGCGCCGAAGATCAGGCCGCCGCCGCACAGGTGAGCCAGTACATAGTTCATGTCAAAGCCATGTCCGCCGAACAGGATGGCGAATACTGCCACTGTCAGGATATATGTACCGGGAATGCGGATGGAAATGACCTTCTTCGCCAGCAGGTATGCTGCTCCGATAAGAAGGGCGATCACGGAAACCTCACCGATGGTTCCTGGAATCAGGCCGATGAACATCGCAGGCACATCCACTGCGCCGCCGCTCTTTAACACTGCCATAGGAGTTGCACCGGATACACCGTCAAAGCCGCTGTAGCTGAAGTTTGTCATCTTGCCTGCAAAGGAGATCAGCAGGAAGCATCTTGCTGCCAGAGCCGGGTTCATGAAGTTCTGGCCCAGACCGCCGTAGACCTGCTTTACAACGATGATGGCAAATATGCCGCCCAGAGCCGGGATCCATACAGGGATTTCCGGAGGCATGTTCAGCGCCAGGATCATACCTGTTACCAGGGCACTGCAGTCGCTGATGGTGCATGGCTTGTGCATCAGCTTTTCATAAACATACTCACTGAGCACACAGGCCGCTACTGTTACGATAATTACCAATAATGCATGTAAGCCAAAATGATACACGCCGAAGGCGCTGGCAGGCAGCATTGCAATTGCCACGTCAAGCATGATGCTGTGGGTGGTATCTTTGCTTCTCACATGCGGGGATGATGATACATTTAATAATTTCTCCATAGCGTTTGTCCCCTCCTACCCTTTCTTCCTGCGGTTAGCCGCAACTGTCTTACGCATTTCCTTAAATGCCTGTGTCAGCGGACGTTTGGCCGGGCAGATGAAGGTACAGCTTCCGCACTCCATACATTCCATGCCATTGATCTTCTCAAACTGCTCACAGTCATTGCGAAGCGCTGCATCCATCATCATCACAGGGATGATATGGCTGGGACATACGCTTACGCAGCGTCCGCAGCGGATACAGGGAGTGGGCTCATTGGCCGCAACCTCATCCTTTGTCATGCATAACAGAGCGGAATTGGTCTTTGTCACTGGTATGTTCAGGCTAAAGACAGCCATACCCATCATAGGGCCTCCGGCGATGATCTTCTCCGGCTGTGTCTTAAAGCCGCCTGCTGCTTCTACCAGCTCTGAAAAATCCGTACCGATCTTTACATTGAAGTTCTTTGGATCTGTAACGGCATCGCCTGTGATCGTCACAACCCTGCGCATAAGCGGAGTGGACTTGCAGACTGCCATATAAATAGAAATAACCGTGTCAACGTTGTCAACGATGCAGCCTGCATCAGCAGGAAGCATGGAGGAATTGACCTTGCGGCCTGTGATCGCATAGATCAGAGAACGCTCACCGCCCTGAGGATACTTTGTGAGAAGCGGACATACACTGATCCTCGGCTCGTCCTTTGTAAGCTCGGTAAGCTTTTTGATCGCTTCCGGCTTATTATTTTCAATTCCGATCACGCCCTTTGCGTTGTCAAAGAGCTGCAGGATAACTTTAAGTCCTCCTACTAACTTCTCCGGCTCATCGATCATGAGACGGTAGTCACTTGTCAGATACGGCTCGCACTCTGCGCCGTTTACAAGGATATACTCGATGGCATTCTCATCCTTTGGTGTCAGCTTTACGTGGGTCGGGAAGCCGGCACCGCCGAGACCTACAATACCAGCCTCTTTCACGATGTTTCTGATCTCTTCCTTTGACAGCGTTGATGGATCGCGGTCCTCGCCTAATCCTTCTACGGTCTTGTATTCCCCGTCATTCTGTACGATGATGGAGTTTACCATTGCGCCGTTTGCCACGCGTCTCGGCTCGATCGCCTTCACTGTTCCTGACACGGAAGCAATGACATTGGCGGAAATGAAGCCGCCTGCTTCTCCAATCTTCTGGCCTGCCAGTACGTGGTCGCCTACTGCTACAAGCGGTTTTGCCGGAGCACCAATGTGCTGTGACATTGGATAAACCAAATCGCCCTTCGGCAGCAGAACCTCTACCGGTTTGTTCTCTGACAGCTCTTTCCCCTCATATGGATGGATGCCGCCTTTAAAAGTCGCCAAACCCATGGATTCTTCCCCTCTTTCTTTAAATATTGCGTTGCGCTGCTTTGTACAGTCAAAGGGCGCTCCGGGCGGACCAATGCCTCGGAACGGCCTGCTGCATTTTGTCAGCTTTTGTCGTACGGATCTGCCTAGTTCCCTCTTACAACTTTTTCAGTATAACATAAAACAACCTTGTATACAATACAGAATTCTATCGTTATTTTTTTAATTTGATTGTTAATTTCCTGCCAATCAATCCAGTTCTTTCATTCCTGTATACAATTCATAGTAACGGCCCTTCAGTGCCAAAAGCTCCTCATGATCGCCCCGCTCAATGATCCTTCCGTGCTCTAAAACCATGATCGCATTGGCCCGGCGCACAGTAGAAAGCCGGTGGGCAATAACAAACGTCGTTCTGTCCGCCATGAGCCGGTCCATGCCGTGCTCAATGTGCTTTTCTGTCCTGGTATCCACGGAGCTGGTAGCTTCGTCAAGGATGAGCACCGGAGCCTTGGAAATAGCGGCGCGGGCAATGTTTAAGAGCTGTCTCTGCCCCTGGCTTAAGTTCGCTCCATCTCCCTCCAGCACTGTATCATAGCCGTGGGGAAGCCTCATGATAAAGGAGTGGGCCGAGGCTGTCTTTGCTGCCTGGATGACCTCCTCATCTGTGGCATCCAGCCTGCCGTAGCGGATATTTTCCATGATCGTGCCTGTGAACAGATGGGTGTCCTGGAGCACCATGGCAATGTTCTCCCGCAGCACATCACGCTTCATGGAACGGATGTCGGTCCCGTCCATGGTGATAGAACCTGACTGGATATCGTAAAAGCGGTTGATCAGGTTGGTAATGGTGGTCTTTCCTGCTCCTGTGGAACCCACAAAGGCGATCTTCTGGCCCGGCTTTGCATATAGGCTGATATCCTTTAAGATCACCTTATCCGGGTCGTAGCCAAAGGTTACGTGATCCAGCACCACATGGCCCTCAATGTGCTCAGGAGCTGCGGCATCCTTCTCATCCGCAGCCTCCGGCTCCTCGTCCATCACGGCAAACACGCGCTCCGCACCTGCCAGGGCAGAAAAGACATTGCTCACCTGCATGGATATCTCGTTGATAGGACGGGAAAACTGCCGGGAAAAATTGAGGAATACGGTAAGGCCACCTACGTCAAAGCCCCGCAGCACACACAGGAGGCCGCCGATACAGGCTGTCAGGGAATAGTTCACCTGGCTTAAATTGCCCATCACAGGCCCCATGATGCCTCCGAAGAACTGGGCCTTGATCTGGTTGTTGCGAAGCTCCTTATTGAGGAGCTTAAATTCCTCCTTTGCCGTCTCCTCGTGGCAGAAGACCTTTACCACCTTCTGTCCTGTGACAGTCTCCTCAATATAGCCGTTGAGCGCTCCCAGGGCAGCCTGCTGGGCAGTAAAATATTTCTGGCTCCGGCCTGCCACTGCCCCTCCCGCTTTCATCATAAGAGGGATCAGGATGACCGTCACAAGGGTCAGGATGATATTGGTATAAAGCATGAGGGCCAGGGTTCCCACAATGCTCAAGGCCCCGGAGAACAGCTGGACCAGCGTATTGCTCAGCATCTGCCCGATGGTATCCACATCATTTGTAAAACGGCTCATCAGGTCACCGTTGGGGTTTGTATCATAAAAACGCACAGGCAGTTCCTGAAGCTTACAGAACAGCTCGTTTCTCATCTTCTGCAGTGCATTCTGCGCAACGGTCAGCATTACCTTTGCCTGGGCATAATTGGCAATCACTCCGATGATATACACACAGGCTAAAAGCAGCAAGGCCCGTAAAAGTCCTGCGGCATCGCCCCGGCTTCCATCTGTAGGCGCAATGTAGCGGTTGATGATCGGCCGCAGCATATAGGAGCCCAGCAGGGTGGCTGCCGTGTTGAGGATCACACAGAAAAATGCCAGCAGCATCTTGGGCCTGTCTTCATTTACATAGCTCATCAGCCGTTTTACGGTTTTTCTGCTGTCCTTTGGCCTGCCGCCCGCTCCCATCTTCCGCCTGGGGCCGCCAGGACCTCCCGGACCCCCTGGACCTCCGGGCCCTCCGGGCCCTCCTATGCCTCCCGGACCTCCTGCGGCCTTTCTGCGGCCATACCGGCGTTTTAAGCTTATCAGCTTCTGTTCCTCCGTCATACCTTTCCTGCCTCCTCTCCTGCTGTTTTTTCTCTGTCTTCTTTGCTGAGGCTTGGCCTGCCGTCCTCCCCGGGACAGACCGCCTGGCCTGGCGGCACGGTCTCTTCCTTGTCTCTCTGGGAATAATAGATCTCCTGGTAGGCGCTGCAGCTCTTCAAAAGCTCCTCATGGCTTCCCTGTCCAATGATGCGGCCCTCATCCAGTACCAGGATATTGTCCGCCCCTTCCACGGAACCAATCCGCTGGGCAATGATGATCTTTGTGGTACTTTTCAGCTCCGTGCCAAAGGTCTCCCGGATCCTGGCCTCTGTGGCCGTATCCACTGCGCTGGCGCTGTCATCCAGGATCAGTATCTTCGGCTTTTTTAACAGGGCGCGGGCAATACAGAGCCTCTGTTTCTGGCCTCCTGATACATTGGAGCCTCCCTGGCCCAGTTCTGTCTGATACCCCTCTGAAAATGCTGTCACAAAGCCGTCTGCCTGGGCATTTTCTGCTGCCTGCCGCAGCTCCTCCTCTGTGGCGTCCTCCCTGCCCCACTTAAGGTTCTCCTCAATGGTGCCTGAAAAGAGCACATTTTTCTGAAGTACCATGCCGACGCCCTCCCGAAGGTGCAGAAGGGAATAATCCCTCACATCCACGCCGTCCACCAGTATCCGGCCCTTTGTGGCATCGTACAGCCGGGGGATCAGCTGGACAAGGGTGGTCTTTCCGCTTCCTGTGCTGCCTATGATGCCCAGTGT
Source organism: Lacrimispora sp. 210928-DFI.3.58 (assembly GCF_020554865.1). Classification (GTDB taxonomy): domain Bacteria; phylum Bacillota; class Clostridia; order Lachnospirales; family Lachnospiraceae; genus Enterocloster. Next base: position 18,608 of record NZ_JAJCIC010000018.1, on the reverse strand, counting down.
CCGGCCCGGCTCCACCTGGAAGCTGATATCCGCAAGCTCCAGCTCATCCTCCCTTCCAGAGTAGCTGAAGCTCACATTTTCAAACTCTACCCGTCCTTCCTTTACAAGAAGCTCCTTTCTCTGCGCCTCATGGTCTGTCAGGTCGATCTTCGTATCCATCACCTCGTTCACACGCTTCACTGAGGCAATGGCCCTGGAGGTCATAAGGAGCACCATGGACAGCATCATAAGGGACATCAGTATCTGGACAATGTAGGTGGTAAATGCCGTCAGGTCTCCTACCGGCATAGAACCGCCTATGATCAGGTTTCCTCCGTACCACACAACCGCCAGGGTTGTGATGTTCATCGCCAGCATCATCACCGGCATGGTGACGATCACTACCTTCATGGCGTGGAGGCTGCTGTCTTTTAGATCCTGATTCATTCCCTTAAACTTCTCCTCCTCATACCCCTCACGGACAAAGGACTTGATGACACGCACATTGGTGAGAGCCTCCTGGATACCAGAATTCAGCCTGTCAAGCTTTTCCTGCATGGCAGTAAAACGCGGAAAGGCGGTCCTTAGAATGAGGACGATGGACAACGTCAGCACAGGGATCACGATCAGGATGATCACCGCCAGGGAAGAATTCATCATAAATGCCATGATCAGGGCGCCTATGAGCATACCCGGCGCCCGAAGGAGCATTCTCAGCCCCATCATGAGCACATTCTGCATCTGCTGGATGTCATTGGTAAGCCTTGTCACCAAAGAGCCGGTGCTGTAGGAGTCAATGTTTTTGAAGGAAAATTCCTGTACCTTTGCGAACATGTCATCTCTCAGATCACTGGTAAAGCAGATGGACGCCTTTGCAGAAAAATAGGCTCCGCCAATGCCTCCCGCCGCCATCACGAAGGAGGTGAGCACCATGACAATGCCCATGGAAATGATGTAGCGGATATCTCTGCTTGCCACACCATTGTTGATGATCAGCGACATGAGCTTTGGCAGCATGATCTCGCCAAATACCTCTGTCAGCATTAAAATAGGCCCTATGATAAACGCACTGAGATAGGGCCTTACGTATTTTCCGTACCGTTTCACTTAGCGGTCCTCCTTCCCTGCCAAAAGCTCCTGGCTCTGTTTCAGATTTTCATACATCCTGTCAAAATACTGCCCCAGAATGGTCATATCATTCTCCGAAAAGCCTGCAAACATGCACTGCTCCATCCTGCGGAACAGGTGAAGGCTGTCCTCCACCACCTGTCTTCCCTTCTCTGTGACCGTGATATGGTTCAGCCTGCTGTCCTTCTCGTCGGCCGCACGGCTGATATAACCGCCCTTCTCCAGTTTTTTCAGAGAAACCGCAATGGTAGCGCCGGACACCCCATACATCCCGGCCAGCTCCTTCTGGGACACATTGGGATTCTCCGCCACATACATGAGGATCTGGTGCTGGCTCCTGTAAACCCCGGTCTTATTCAGCATATTCTCCATAAAGCCGCGGTGATACCTTCCGATATGGATGAATTTATGTATCAGCTGGTGTTCGGGAGAATCCAGCCGTTTGTGACACCTTATAACATCCATTTTTCTGTCCTCCTTTCCAAAAAATAATTAGCCAGTTTATAATTAGCTAATTAACTATATGAGAGTATAATGGCTTTATTGCGAAAATGCAAGGAATAATTTGTGTTTTTTCTGCCTTTTTTGATATGCCTATTTCAGAAATGCCTTCAGACAGCGCTGATCCCGGGACTTATCCAGCACTGCATGGAAAACAGAATCGAAATACTGTCCCATTCCTCCCTCAAGAAGCTCCTTCCACCAGGCCGCGATCTTTACCGGATCATTTCCGAATACGCCGCAGCCATAGGCTCCCAGGATCAGATTTTTCGCCCCCTGACGGGCAAAGATCGCCAGTGCCAGTTTCATTCTCCGGTACATCACCTGCTCTGCCAGGCTCTCGTCCTCTCCCTTTCGCAGCACCTGCCCCATATTCACCGCAGGCAGCGTCAGCACAGAGGCCGTGACCGGCCGCTCCACCATCCGAAAGCCCCCGTCCCGGAAAAATGCCACATCCGGGGAGTAGATCGCGTGATCCGTATACATCATGGAACTCTGTCCTCTGTTTGCGCGGTAGTATTCCTCATGGGCTGTCAGCGTCCGGTACAGCGTGCTGGAAGCCGCCAAGCTTTCCTCCTGGGCCATTGCCCCGTTCAGGAAGCCGCCTCCCGGATTCTTCGCGCTGGCAAAGTTCAGCACGCCTATCCTGTGGCGTCCTTCCTCCGTCAGTCTTCGGACCGCATCTACCGCAGAAATATTTTCTACCCTCGTCTTCCCGGAAAAGCCAGGATCCTCCGTACTCTTTCCATATTTTTCCAGTATCTTCTTTCCCTGCTCCGGAGAAAAGAGAAGGCTGCCGCTTATGGACTGCTCCATCTGTACCTTCACGTCCACCCGTTTCCCCTCAAACTCATAATATCCCCGCTCCATAATACCCAGGGTCTCTCTTGCAACTGCTTTGCGATCCATGTTAAACCTCCTTTCCCTTTCCATTCCTCTGATAGAGCCTGGAGGGACGGTGTCCCTCATTCTGCGTATAACGCTCTGTTTCCTTCACCATGGACGCGGCCCTGCGGCGGAAGGCCGCTGTGGCAAGCTCCTCATCCAGCACCACCTCATACACCTGCTGAAGCTGCGTTAATGTAAAATACTCCGGCATAAGGTGAAGAGCCAGATCCGTATACTTTAGCTTTCCCCGCAGCCGCTCCAGCGCATAGGCAATGATCCTGGCATGGTCAAAGGCGAGGCCCTCATTTTCGGAAATGCTGCATGCTGCAAGGGTCATGCCCTCCTCTTTTTCAAGGGCAGCTGTCAGGCGGATATCGCCGTGGGACAGCGCCAGCTCCCATCTCTCCCGGCCTTTTTCCACCTGCCTTTTTTTGCAGGTCAGGCGAAACCAGGCTGCCTCATCCGCATCGTCTCCTGCCTGAAGTGTCACCTTGCTGGAGTCGATCAGCGCCATATAGGAGCAGCTCATCACCCACATCCTGGGATCACGCCCCGGCTGGCTGAAGGTGTAGAGCTGCTCCAGATAAGGCTGATCCACTCCAGCCTCCTCCAAAAGCTCCCTTCTGGCCGCCTGCTCCGTTGTCTCCGTAGGGCGCACAAAGCCCCCCGGCAAGGCCCAGCAGCCCAGATAGGGATGGCCTCCTCTCCTGATCAGCAGCACCCGAAGCTCCTTTTCAGGCAGCTTCCTGTAATTCTCCTCATCCTCATCCGTAACCGTAAAGATCACAAGATCCGCCGCCACCGAAGGCCTGGCATAATCTCCCGGCCTGTAGGCCGCCAAAAATTCCCTTTCCGTCAAACCATTTTTATCCCTGATCTCATCACTCACAGCAGCCCTCCTCCTTTTCCAGCAGCCGATCTCTTACCTCCGTCAGCGCAAAGCCCAACAAATTCCTTCCCCTCCATTTCAGAGGACAAAGGGCATCTGGATGATCCTTTCCCATCCCGATCCCCCATATCCTGTCCCTGGGACTCGCCTCCACCAGGATCCGCTTTTTCGTCCCTTTCAAAAAGGCCCAAAGCTCTGGGTTCTGGGAGAACTTCGCCATATTCCCCCGCTTTACGATCTCAAAGCAGGAGCTGTCCCACCTCTCCTTATCAAACCCTCTCACAGCCCGTCCATATCCCTTCATCTCCTTGGGGTGAACCGCCTCCATAATTTTCCCGAGCATCTCCCTGTCACCAAACATCCTGGCTTTCTCCGCCATCATAAACTGCTCTGCGCAGCTGTAGAAAACCCCCTCCACCTCAAACCGGCAGCTCCACCATTGGCTCAGGCAGGCCTCGCTGATACGCCCGTCCGGCCTGGGCGTATGTCCCCAGAAAAACAGAAATTTTACCTGTTCACCAGCATGATATGCTTTCTTCAGATCATCCAGATGATAAATCTTCACGGCTGTTCCTCCTTCCCTGTACCTGCGTCAAAACCGTTTCTTTGTTTAGATCATTTTGATATTATCAATTTGATATTATCTTAATGTCTATATTATACAGTTGTTCCTATGATCTGTCAACTTCTTTATAAAAAAACGGTTCAGGGAACCCTATTCCCCGAACCGTCAGAGTGTCGGAAAAGCCGCCACTCTGAATAAGCTTGAGAGCTTATTTTTTCTTGTTTTTTAAACATATTTATGTGACGGTTTTGTAATAGTCGTGCTATAATTCGCCAATATATAAATGTGTCAGTACACTAGGCCCTGTCTGAAAAATCATAGTAGCATTTTCTGCACGGGGCAGCCCCCTTTCCTCCATTTTCCTTTAACAGTTCCACAGACCATTTGCAGACGCTTAAAAGGATAGGGACCGCAGTCCTTCCTCTTTCTGTCAGGCGGTATTCCACCCGCGGCGGTATTTCATCGTAGGAGCGGCGTTCTACCATCCCGTCCGCGATCAGCTCCTTTAAAGCGGAAGCCAATACCGCATCCGTGATATTTCCCATTTCCCCCCGCAGGCCGCTGTACCTGAGCACTTTCTTCCTTGCCAGAACACATATGATCCTGGATTTCCATTTTCCCCCAAAAACTGCCAGTCCATATTCCAACGGACAGCGGATATCCTTTTCCAATTTATGCTGATACATCCCGTTTCCTCCTCTATGCTATTCCCTATCTGTTATTATACGCAACATACTTTTCTATCGCAAGCTGCTATGAAATTTCATAGTAACTTATTAATTCGCTGCTGTCTTTCTTCTCAAAGCCTGCTGCGGTAAAATAAGGATAAGCTCAAGAGCCAAAAAGAATGGAGGAAAATGCAATGAACGAAAATGTGATCAAGGTACTGAAGGAAAACATGTGGTATCTGGCAACCTGCTCTGATGAGCCCAACGCTGTGCCGGTGGGCTTTAAAGACGTAACAGAAGATGGAAAGCTGACAGTGGGCGATGTGTTCCTGAAGACCACCTTAAACAACGTCCTGGCAAACGGCCGGGTGGCTGTCTCTGCCTGCAACATGAAGACCATGGAGGGCTACCAGATCAAAGGCTCTGCCCAGTACGTCACAGAAGGCCCAGTTGTGGACAAATACAAAAAAATGGCCGCCGACCTCTTCAAAGGCGCTTTAACCGCCAAAGGCGCACTCATCATCACCCCGGAGCGCATCATCGTAACCACTCCGAATAAGGACAATAATAAGGAGCTTTGATAAAAAAGAATCCTGCTCCGCAGGATTCTCCGCCTGCGGCGGATCGCGCAAGCGACATATTCCTATCCGCCGCAGCTCCCCAACCCTTCAATCCCCAAGGGCTTTGCGCGCCGCCGTGGTGCTCTGTGCACCGGAACCGGCTAACTCATTTGCAGAAAATCGATAAAATTAAACGAATCAGGCCAATTATTCCGGAGTATCCCAGCGGGAGCCGGGCCAGGCCATGGGCTTCGGGGGCATCATAGAGCGGAAGCAGAAATTCTTGGCTGGAAAAAGCGCAGAATTTCCTTCCGCGATATGCAGCCCCCGAAGCCCATGGCCTGGCCCGGCTCCCGCGTACCTTACGGACCAATATCACCGGTCAAATACCCCGCATCAAGCTGCAGGGCATTCGACCCTCGCGGCAGGTCTACGTTTCACTTCGTTCAATGCTAAACGTGCGCCGCCGTCACACAGCACCACCAAATATCCGTGCAGGCACGTCTGCTTGGCTCATTGCTTCGCAGGAATAAAATTCGTCCTCTTACGCTCGCTCTCCCTCTCCGGCAGACAGACACCCGCATTTCTCCCCGCCTCAAAGCATTTCAGCATCCAAGCCATATTCCTCCCAAGAGTCCGCATGATCTGCAGCCCCTCCTCATCCTTCCTCACATCCTCCGGACAGCTCCCATGGACCATATTCCAATACTGGGAAGACACCACCGGCATCTGAGAGATCATAAAATACTTATTCAGCTGATCCAGCGTTGCCGTAGTCCCCGCTCTCCTGGCCGAAACCACACAAGCCCCCGGCTTATAAGCCATATACTTCCCTGCGGAATAAAACAGCCTGTCAAGAAAAGAGGTAATAGCCCCGCTGGCCGCCGCATAATGCACCGGAGATCCAACGATCAGCCCATCCGCCTCCTTCATTTTCTCTGCCGCCGCATTCACCAGATCATCCCCATACACGCACCTTCCCAGCTTTCCGCAGCCGCCGCATCCCATACACCCATGGACAGCCCCTCCGCCCACATGCAGGATCTCCGTCTCGATCCCTGCCTTATTCAGCTCACCAGCCACCTCGCACAGCGCCGTATACGTACATCCCTTCTCATGGGGACTTCCATTCAGCATCAAAACCTTCATCTTATTCTCTCCTTTCATTCTCAAACCGTTTTCGGGCACAGCCTGCCGCCGCACCCAGCTGCATTCTGCTGCCGCCTCATCACGACAGCATTTCCAAAATATCCTCCCTGCTCAGAGAAGCCAGCGATACATTTCCCTCTGTCACCACCTGCTCTGCCAGCTCCTGCTTCATATCCTGAAGCCGCAGGATATTCTCTTCAATCGTATTCTTCGCGATCAGCTTATATACCGTAACCTGCTTCTCCTGACCGATCCGGTGTGTCCTGTCCGTAGCCTGATTCTGGGCAGCCACGTTCCACCAGGGATCATAATGGATCACGATATCCGCCTCCGTCAGGTTAAGCCCTGTCCCTCCGGCCTTCAGGCTGATGAGGAACACCGGTATCCCGCCCTGATGGAACTCGGACACCATCTCCATCCGCTGCTCCTTCGGCGTAGTCCCGGTCAGCTTTATGCTGGCGATCCCCTCCTTTTTCAACCGCTTCTCGATCAGCTCCAGCATAGATGTAAACTGGGAAAACAGCAAAATCCTGTGTCCGCCCTCCACGCCTCTCTTCAGCAGATCCATGCAGGTCTCCAGCTTTGCTGACTCCCCCTTATAATTCCCATAGCAAAGGCGCGGATCACAGCAGAGCTGGCGCAGTCTCATAAGCTCTGACAAGATCTGGAGCTTCTCACTTCCGGCTGTCCCCAGACTGCCATTTTCCAGCTTTTCCTTCAGCACCAGGGCATTGGCCGCATAAAGCGCCCTCTGCTCCTCCCCAAAGCCGGAATACACTACCTGCTCCAGCTTATCCGGCAGCTCCTTTAATACATCCCGCTTCACTCTGCGCAGCACAAAGGGGGCGATCAGACGTCTCAAACGCTCCAGCCGCTCCTTATCCCCATCCTTCACGATCGGAGCCTCATACTCCTTCCGAAAAAACTGGCTTCCAAACAAAAAACCAGGCATGAGGAAATCAAAAATGCTCCACAGCTCACCCAGATGATTCTCCACAGGAGTCCCCGTCAGCGCAAATCTGGCCCGCGCTCTCACAGACTTCACAGCCTTTGCGCTCTGGGTAGCCGCATTCTTAATATACTGTGCCTCATCGATTATCTGAAACCGGAACTCCATTCCCGCATACAATGCAATATCCCGCTTCAGCAGATCATAAGAGGTAACGATGATCTCAAACTCCCCAGGCTTCTCCTTTAACGCCTGCAAAAGTTCCTCCCTCTGGCTTCCATTTCCCACCAGAGAAAGCACCCTTCTCCCCGGCACAAATCTTCTCACCTCATGCTCCCAGTTAAACACAAGGGATGCCGGACATACGATCAGGGAAGGAAGCATTTCCCCATTTTCATAGGCATCCTCCAAAAGGGCGATCACCTGTATGGTCTTTCCCAGCCCCATGTCATCTGCCAGTATGCCTCCGAATCCGCACTGTTCCAGGGTCTTAAGCCAGCGAAAGCCCGTTTTCTGGTACTCCCGCAGCACCTCACTCATGGAAGCAGGCACAGGATAGCTGCTGTCCTCCACCGACTTCATACCGCGGACAACTGCCTTAAACAGCTGTTCCCGGTAGTAGGCCACTCCGGTTCCCTCCTTCAGCGCGGAGTCCAGATAGAGGGCCCTGTAGGCAGGGAGGCGTATATGGCCGGAAAGCAGCTCCTTTTTTCCAACTCCCAGCTGCTGGGCCAGATCCATCACCGTAAAGAGGCCGCCCTCTCCCAGCATCACAAACTGCCCGTCCTTCAGCCGGTAATATTTCTTCTTCTCACGGTAGGCAGCAAGGATCGCGGGCAGCTCCTGTCCTCCCAGATCGCCTGTGTCCACCGTCAGATCCAGCCAGCCTGCGGAAAGTCCCACGCCCACCGAAACCTTTGGCGTCGGAAGCACCTTCCATTTTTTCATTCCTTCCGACAGATACACCTCTCCCACTGCCCGGAAAGCCTCCAGTCCGGAGTCCAGCAGGCGAAACAGCCCATCCTCATCCCCCTTTATGACAAGGCGGTTCCCATCTGCCGTCTTATACTTAAAATATTTGTTAATGATCTGACTGATGCGGAATTCTCCCGGCACATCCCTGCAGATGGTCCTGGGAAGGTTCTCATCCTCCACCGGATGAAAGGAGTGATCCCCATAGGAGAGGACAGGCTCCATGTAAAGCTCCCCCTCATTCCCTGCATCGAAACGGAATTCTGCCTTTAAGGGCATTGGCCTGTAGGCCTCCAGCTCCACCTCCCCTGCAGCTATGCTACAATAGGGCTGCAGCGCTTTGACCACACGCTCATAAAACAGGGGGATATCCTTCTCACCCACATAGACGCACTGATCCCGTTCCTTCGTCATCTGCTCTAAAAAAGGACAAAAAGCGGCCGTGAACTCCTCACTGCAGCGGTACAGCAGAGAACCTGATACCAGGTACAGTCTCCGCTCTCCCCGGAAACTGGCCTGGACAGGCCTTCCTCCGGAAACCCCGGCAAGCTGCACCTGGATCCCGTCCCTGCCAAAGCTGTTGATCTCAATGGCCGGCTTCGGATCCTCTTTCACAAGCTCCAGCCGGCTGCGTATCCCTGTGGGGAGCTGCACCTCAATCCCCAGGTCCGGCATTCTCTCCAGCAGTTCAAACAGACGGTCCCTGTTCATCCTGCTTATCTCCAGCTCTCTTGCCGTATTCTGGCTCTCCGCCATCTCCAGCACAAAGGAAAGAAGCTCCCTGCTTCCCTCCTCAAAGGCCTGCTTCTGGTGGTGAAATGCCAGTTCCCGCCCATATTCCACATAGGCTCCCTGCTCCACGGCATCCCGAAAGGCCCGAAGGTCCTTTACTACATAGAGGCGGCTGCCGGATACCTTCCCCACCTTAAGCTCCAGGCGCACTGCATGGCCCTCAAGGAGGATCACCGGCGCAAGCGTCACCTGCCCGGCCTCCTCCTCTGCCAGGATCTTTGCCACTTCCCTGTTGGTATACTCCCGTATCATCGTATGCACCTGGGAGGAGGTGTGGACGGGCGGCTTTGATGCCTGGCTCCGGTATTCTTCATAATACGCAAAAAGGGCCTCCTCATGGGCACACATGCCCTTATAAGAATTCCCTTTTTCACAGGTACAGGAATAATCCCTTACCTGACGCTCCTTCAGATAAAGGCTTACCTCATAGCTCTGGGCCTGGTCCTCCACCAGGCCCCTTACTCTGACCTCTCCCTTCCAGAAGCTGGTCGTATTCATCTTAGCGATCTTCATTTACCTGCCCCATCCTTTCGGTGTCTCCCAGTCAAGCTTCTGCAGCCGCAGGGCTGGGACTCCTCAGGCACTGCGCATATTTCCGCGCCAGGAAGACTACATACGCTCCGGAGCCTCAATGCCTAAGAGGTCAATGCAGGCCTCCAGAACGCGCTTTGTCAATGTGATCAGGCCGATATAGCTGTCCTTCTGCTCCTCATTTTCCTCAGAGAGGATCTTCGTGTCATGGTAAAAGCTGTTAAAGCCATTGGCAAGCTCGTAGATATACTGGCAGATCTTGTGGGGAGCTGTCTCCGCAAAGCTGTTCTCCAGCACCTCGTTGTATTTTGCCAGGAGGAGCATCAGGGCCTTCTCAGACTCTCCCTTTGCAGGAAGGATGTGCTTTTCCGTGCCCTCCGCACTTATCCGGCCGCCGTTCTCCTTATACTTTGCGAGAATGGATTTAATGCGGACAATGGTATAAAGGATATAGGGCCCGGTATTTCCCTCAAAGGAAATAAACCGGTCAACGTCAAATACATAATCCTTGGAGGCCTGATTAGACAGGTCGCCGTACTTTAAGGCCGCAAGGCCCACCTTCTTTGCCGTCTCCCTTGCTTCCTCCTCAGACACGGTACGGTTTTCCATGATCCGGTTGAACACCGCCTCGTCGATCTCAGCGATCAGCTTTTCCAGGCGCATAACGCCGCCCTCACGCGTCTTAAAGGGCTTTCCGTCCTTTCCGTTCATGGTGCCAAAGCCGAGGAAGATCATGGGGGTATCCTGCTTTACGATCCCTGCCTTCTTTGCCACGCGGAATACCTGCTCAAAATGCATTCCCTGGCGCTTATCCACCACATAGATATAGCGGTCAGGCTGAAAATCCTCCTCACGCTCCACAATGGTCGCCAGGTCAGAGGTTGCATAGAGGGAAGCTCCGTCTGATTTGCGTACCAGGCAGGGAGGGATCTCCTTTGTGTCTGTCTCCTCTGCCACATCCACCACAAGAGCTCCCTGGCTCTCATAGGCCAGTCCTTTGTCGATCAGCATCTGTATCATGTCCTCAATGTAGGGCTCTGCATCACTCTCGCCCTTCCACAGGTCAAAGTCCACATTTAAGTTAGAATAATTCTTCTTTAAATCCGCTACGGAGACCTCCATGATATGCTTCCAGATCGCCCTGAAGGGAGCATAACCCTTCTGAAGCCTCAGGGTCGCCTCATGGGCTCTTTCTTTAAATGCCTCGTCCACCTTTGACTTGGCGCTGGCAGCCGGATAGATTTCCTCCAGCTCACTGATGGTAAAGGGGGCCTCCTTTGGATACTCCCCGGAAAAGCTCTCATCAAAATACACCAGCTCCGGCTTTCTATCCCGCAGCTCCTCGATGATCAGGCCCATCTGCAGGCCCCAGTCTCCCAGATGCACGTCGCCGATCATGTTATGGCCCAGGAAACGTCCCATGCGCTTAATGCTCTCGCCGATAATGGCAGCGCGCAGATGGCCCACATGAAGAGGCTTTGCCACATTAGCCCCGCCGTAATCCACAATGATCGTTTCCTTCTTCTCAGGAGCCTCCAGCCCCAGCTTATCAGCCTCTGCCATGCCGGCCATGTAATCAGCCAGAAATACTGGTGAAAGCTTTAGGTTGATAAAGCCCGGCATCACAGCTGCTGCCTCCGAGAATACAGGGTGCTCCTCCCCGCCTGCCAGCTTCTCCACCACTGCTGTTGCAATGTCGATCGGTTTCTTTTTATAGGCCTTTGCCGCTGCCATGGCCCCATTGCACTGGTACTCGCACAAATCCGGGCGGTTAGACAGAACGACCTTTGCAAACCTTCCCTCGTAGCCGCAGGCCTCAAAGGCACTTTTCAGCTCCTGCTCCATCATTTCCAGAATCTTCTTCACAGTCCTAATTCTCCTTCATTCCATGTAATCGAAAAACTGCCCCGGCCATACATAGCCGGAGCAATTCCATCCTTAGCTTCCAATTTCCTCTGTCTGATGATTATACGCGGGACAGATACTCACCGGTTCTGGTATCGATCTTGATCTTGTCACCAATCTCTACGAATAAAGGCACGCTCACAGTTGCACCTGTCTCAACCGTTGCAGGCTTGCTTGCGCCTGTTGCGGTATCACCCTTGAAGCCTGGCTCTGTGTCTGTGATCTCCAGCTCTACGAACAGAGGCGGCTCAACGGAGAATACGTTGCCATTGTAAGAACATACCTTACAGATCTCATTCTCCTTAACGAATTTCAGGGCATCGCCGATGATATCCTGATTCAGAGCTAACTGCTCATAGTTCTCTGTATTCATGAAGTTGTAAAGGTCGCCGTCTGCATACAGATACTGCATGTCCACACGGTCGATCCTTGCCTGTGGGAACTTCTCAGTTGGACGGAAGGTGCGCTCTACTACGCCTCCATTGATAACATTTTTCAGTTTGGTACGTACGAATGCAGCGCCCTTGCCTGGCTTAACGTGCTGGAATTCAAGGATCTGGACAACCTGTCCGTCAATCTCCAGTGTCACACCGTTTCTAAAATCGCCTGCTGATATCATAAAGATATTCCTCCTTAAGTTCGTTCAGGACACTTAGCATCTTGGCGAGACAAGATGCTATTCGCGCCCGCTAAGTCTCTAATCTTCTATATTCTATACTATGTAAGCGCCATTTTCAAGTTCTTTTTTGTCCCTCTGTAAAATTTCTTCTGTCATTTCTCCATCATCCGCGCTTTTTCCCTTCCAGCGCTTTAACGTACTGATACAATTTTGGGCTTCCGCATGCTGCACCCCGGCAGCCAGCGGAAGCTCAAGATACAATTTAATTGCAAAATACCCCTCTTCCTGCTATAATAGCCAAAGTAGAAAATGACCCGGCCATGGCAGACACGCCTGGCTGGTCTCCAAAGGAGAAAAGGTATGGACTCATCAAACAAACTCTTTGATTACAATATTTTCCTCATCGGCTTCATGGGTACGGGAAAGAGTACCATTGCAGGGGAATTAAAAAAGAAGCTGGGCATGGAGCGGATGGAGATGGACGACATGATCGTCCAGAAGCAGGGGATGCCCATTACGGACATCTTTGCAAAATATGGGGAAGCTTACTTCCGTGACCTGGAAAGCAATACGCTCATCGAGCTTCAAAATCAGCGCAGGACCATCGTATCCTGCGGAGGCGGCGTGGTGATCCGCAGTGAAAATACGGAGCACATGAAAAAAAGCGGACATGTGGTGCTGCTCACCGCCAAGCCGGAAACCATCTATGAGCGTGTAAAGGACAGCGATTCCAGGCCCATTTTAAACAACAATATGAACGTGGAATACATAAGCGGCCTTCTTGAAAAGCGCAGGGCATTCTATGAAGCCGCCGCTGATATTTCCATTGCCACAGACGGCAAGAGCGCAGACCAGATATGCGAGGAGATCATCTCCAAGCTCCTGGCCTTAGACAACGCAGAATAAAGGAACAAAGCGGGCAAGCCCGCCTCAGCACCCCACCCTCCTCACTCATGAGGGATCCCACCGCTTTGCACGCCGCCGCGCGTGCTCTGCTTTTTAGAGCACATTTTTCTTCGCGCGGCGTGTGCATCTCTGCGGAGCGTCTTTTCCCTTATTCCGAAAAATACTTCTCCATCACTTCTTTTGCCGGCATCTCCTGGCCTGTGTAGAGCTTAAAAGCCTCTGCGCCCTGCCAGAGCAGCATTCCGATGCCGGGGATCGTCCTGCAGCCTGCAGCCTTTGCATCTGCCAGAAGCTTTGTTGTCCTGGGGTTATACACCACATCCGATACCACGAGATCCTTGCGGAACATGCCGGTGTCCTCTACCAAGCTCTGGTCATCCATCGGTTTCATGCCCACTCTTGTGGCATTTGTGAAAATGTCGCTGCTTCCAATCTCTTTATAGAATGTCTCTTTATCTGCCAGATCATACAGGTTCACTCTGCAGCCAGGCACGTGGGCCCGTATCTTCTCCACAGTTGCCTCTGCATTTGCAAAAAAGGAATCCTTCAAGGCAAAGATGGACATCTCTCTGATCCCCTCTAAGGCGCAGGTGATCTCAATGGCAGTAGCCGCTCCGCCGGAGCCTGCGATGGTCATCTTCTTTCCCTTGATCTCAAAGCCATTTTCCCGGCAGTTGCGCACCCAGCCCAGTCCGTCCGTATTGTGTCCGATGAGCCTTCCATTTTCATTGACCACTGTATTCACGGCACCGATCAGCTCAGCTGCCTTTGAGAGCTCGTCACAGCAGGCAAGAGCAGCTGTCTTGCAGGGCATTGTGATGTTAAAGCCTCTGACATTAAGAAGCCTTAAGGCCTTCACGGCCTCCGCCGTCTCCTCCTCCTTGATGTCGTATGCCAGGTAGGCATAATCGATCCCCAATTTCCGGAAGCTGTAGTTGTACATTGCCGGGGAACCGGAATGTCCCACCGGGCTTCCGATCAGGCAAAGCATCCTTGTATGTCCGCTAATTTCCATTGTCTTTTCCTCTTTTCCTAATCTGTCATTTCTTTTTGTCGCATTTTCGCTTATAGGCGTACAGCACCGGGCGCTCCAGGTAGCGTTTCAGCACGATCTGGATCTCCTCCTTGGGATTGATGGGATTTACGAGAATACTGAAAATGCCCGCCCTGTTGGCGCCGTACACATCGGTAAACAGCTGGTCCCCCACAAAAATGGTCTCCTCCCTGCCCGTACCCATGCGCTCCATGGCCTTCTCATATCCCTTTTTCCCCGGCTTTCCTGCCTTATAGATGTAGCTGCTTTCCACCTTCCCGGCAAAGGATCTGACCCTGGGCTCCTTGTTATTGGAGAGCAGGCAGGTCTTAAGCCCCAGGCTGTGGAGTTCCTTAAAAAATCCAATGATCCTCTCATCCGCCGGGAAATCATGGGGAACCAGGGTATTATCAATGTCAAAAATGACTCCCCTGATCCCTTTGGAGTAATAGGCTGCAAAAGGGATCTTGTATATGGACTCCGACCTGCAGCTCGGATAAAATGCTTCCAGCATATTTCTTACTCGTCCTTCCTACTTTTTCAGCAGCTTTCCAAGCTCCTCCATAAAGGTGTTTACATCCTTAAACTCCCTGTAAACGGAAGCAAAACGCACATAAGCCACCTCGTCCATGTCCTTGATCTTCTCCATCACCAGCTCACCGATGGCAGAGGTGGGAATTTCCTTCTCCTCCTTGTTGAAGATCTGGTTTTCGATCTCATCGATCATAGCGCTGATCTGCTGGGGGGACACAGGGCGTTTATGGCAGGAATGGATAATGCCTGACTCGATCTTAGAGCGGTCATAGGCCTCCCTGGAGTTGTCCTTTTTGATGACCATAAGGGGCATGGTCTCCAACTTTTCGTACGTGGTGAAACGCTTGCCGCAGCGCTCGCACTGGCGCCTTCTGCGGATGGAGCTGTTGTCGTCTGCCGGCCGGGAATCGATCACCTTTGTGTCCACTTCATTGCAGTATGGGCATTTCATATGGCTGTACTTCCTTTCTTTTCACGAGTTTATGCTGCATTTATTTTAACTTAATCCCTATTTCAGTGCAAGAACTTTATGGCCTGTCCATTGGATTTCTTCCATAATCCTATAGACGAACCATGTTTTTTTGCTTATAATAGTAAAAACAAGCTAACTGTTCAGTAGGTCTGCGCACTTGCTGCGCTGACCGTACGATAACCTGGGCCAGAAGGCAAAAATCCCATGGTTGAAGCCGATTTTAAATGGATTTTTGCTCGTAACTGTAAGGGTACGGAACAGTTACAAACAAGCAACGGAAAGGCAGGATCCCTATGAATCATGTAACGATCAGAAAGACCACCCTCGGAGTGGGCATACCCAAAATATTTGTTCCCCTGGTATCGAAAACACCAGAGGAGCTTTTTGCTGATGCGGCCGCTATCGCCCGGACAGCAGCCGACATTGTGGAGTGGAGAGCTGACTGGCAGGAGTCTATTTTCGAGGAAGGCCGTGTTCTTAACATCCTCCGGAGCCTGCGAGAGCAGCTGGGAGAAATGCCCCTCCTTTTCACCTTCCGCACCTTTCCGGAGGGCGGGAATATGGAAGCCACAGGGGAACAGTATAAATCCCTGACAGCCACAGCCATCACCTCCGGCTTGGTGGATATGGTCGATATCGAACTGTCTGCCGGAGAGGAGACAGTAAAGGAGCTCATCTCCCTGGCAAAGGAGCGAGACGTAAAGGTCATCATGTCAAATCACGATTTCTATGCAACTCCCTCCAAGGAGGAGATGATCGGACGCCTCCGCCGTATGGAGGAGCTGGGCACTGATATCGCAAAGATCGCCGTGATGCCCGGCTGCCCGGAGGACGTGCTGGCCCTTTTGGAGACCACCCTGGAGGCCAAAAAGAGCCTGTCCTGTCCCATCATCACCATGTCCATGAAGGGCTCAGGCCTTATCAGCAGGCTCTGCGGCGAGGTATTCGGCTCCTGCGGCACTTTTGGCACTGCCGGGGCTGCATCTGCTCCCGGCCAGATCGATGCAGGGGAGCTAAAGACGGTTTTGGAGATCATACATAAAAGTTTGTAAATATATTCCTGTTTCAGTAAACCACCTTTTCCCCCCACCCTGCCTGTGGTATAATATCAACATGTCCTCTGGACCTGCTATCCTTCCGGGGGATGCACGCGGTTCGGTCAGTATTCTTCCTCCCGTTGGTTGGAACCGAACCGGCACAGTATAATATCTGCCGATATTGTACCATGTCCTTCGGTCATGATACCCTTCCGGGGGATGCACACGGTTCGGGCGGTGTGTTTCCTCCCTTTGGTCGGAACCGAACCGGCGCGGTATAATATCTATCGATATTATACCATTATCTTCCTCATGGAGTACCGGTCCATCCCCCATCCGCGTCCGGTACTCCTTTTTATGTACAGCCTGCTGCCCTTCAGCATTTCACCTTTTCGGTATTTTCCTTCTCCTTGAGGTCCACCAGTATGATGTCATTTCCCACCTGGCAGATATCGCAGAAGGGGATCACATACTCCTTCTCCCGCCCCAGAAATCCGCATATACAGCCAGGTCCTGGGACGATCAGGGCCAGCATGCAGCCCGTCTTTATATCAAAATCCACATCTCCCACAAACCCCAGCCGTTTACAGTCCTTCACATTGATGACTTCCTTCTGCTTTAAGTCATAAATACTTTTTGGATATCAGTAAAATAATTGCAAGATACACGATATACATTTAGCTGCAGGAGATCTGCCTGGAGGTCAGCAGCTGCGGCCAGGAGTATGGATGGATAATGGGCTTTAAAGCCGGGATCGCTTTTATGGTTGAGTGTTTGGAGGAATAATATTGGGCGGGGAGTAATCCCCGCCCTTCTTGTGCTATTCTAACGGCCTATCCAAATTCTTATATTTTAAGAAATCTATTTTCATTATTGTCTGTTCCAGTCTTTATTATAGTATATTAGTGCTTAACATTTAATAGTTTTGTGCTTAATTCTATGATTTTTTCATTCTATCCATGCGATCAAGCTCAGCAAGAATCAGCTCTTTTGCAAAAGCATTCGTTTTTAACCCGTATGCGTTTATTCTGTCAAGCGTTCCTTTTGGCAAAATAACGTTTATCCTATCCTTGTTTTTCATACATTTTTTTACTGCTTCTCTATTCTTCCTCGCTTTTTCCTCTGCTGTCAATCCAGACATAGCAACACCTCCATTTTTTAATGACATTATATTGTATTTGTGCTTAATTGTCAATAACATTTGTGCTTAATAAAAATTCACAATCCTTTTGTCTTATTAGTGCTTAATTTTGTGTAATATTACATATTGCATTAGTGCCTAATTTATGCTATTATATATACATAACAAAGAGATGGAGGTCAGTGAAATGAAGAAATACAATCTTAGCAAGATCATGAAAAGGGCATGGGAACTGGTTAAAAAGTTTGGAATGACCATTTCAGTTGGCCTCAAGGAAGCATGGAGGGAAGCAAAGAATATGATCGAAGAGTTGAAAAAGAATCTTGAGGATATGATGTACAACTGCAAGTACATCCACCTCGGTATTGACCGTGAGGTTTATACCAGAGAAGACAAGGGCCGCACATACCTGTCCATTCGGTGCTATACCATGGCAGGAAGATACAAAGGCCAGTACAAATGCGGCTATGTTGATATGGCCACAAACCAGTATGTATGTGGTAGATATGATGATGTAGACGCACTCAAAAAAGAGTATATCGGGAGGTAAACAACATGAAAATCAATGGAGTAGGAATTGTTAGCAAAAAAGAGGTTATGTCCATTCTGACCGCTGCCGGAAAAGCGGCGGTGAAGAACGGGGAAATTACCGCAGAAGAGCTGGCCAGCATGTACAAGCTGGAGCTCGTTAAGAAGGCATGCAGCCTTGGTCGATATCCAGAAACCTTCCAGGCCAATTATGAGAGGATTCCGGATGAGCTTAAGTCCAAACTGACTCCCGATGAGCTGGCAAAGCTAGCGGAAGCATTTTTTGAATGCTATGGAGACGGAAAAGCGGCCATGGAGTAATACCATGACCGCTATCACTGGAACAAAACGATAAATATTTCAATTCGCGCCCAACGGGTTTGCTGTTGGGACCGTCCTGCGGAGCATCCACCGTAGGAGACTATGTTAAGTATATAGTAGATAATTTATCTTGTCAAGTAATAATAAGGCAGGACATTTTTCTATTCTCCCAGTCCCGGCCACTGCAGCGCCCCATCCTGATCGGGCGTGAGTGTCACTGGCTCCGTTACTATCCGGCCCTCAGCGTCCATAACATACCACTTGCCATCCACGGTGAGCTGGCCTGTCACCATGGCTCCATCACTGCCCAGGTAGTACCAGGCGCCCTTGTACTGATACCAGGTATCATGAACCATAAGGCCGTCCCCGCGGAACCAGTACCATTTGCCATCCTCATCCAGGTACCAGGAATTACGGACGTATTCCCCGGTATTGCCCAGGTAGAACCTCCAACCCCCGTCTTCCTGCTGCCAGCCGGACTTGTGGGGATCATCCTGGATGTAGCGCCGGACACACACCAGGCCCTTACGCCAGCCTCCGG